>NZ_JXLA01000045.1 GCF_001886185.1 Enterococcus raffinosus
CTCTATCAGTCCTATTTGACAAAGAGCCCTGATAATAACTATTCGTTTTCCTGAATCACAATTGAATAACTATTGACTTGACCCGCTCTAGCAATGTTCAGTACGATGGTATCCACTTCATCTCGCGCTAATAGTTTAGGAAGCAGATAGTTTTCGATGATTTCACCTTCTGTTGCTTCTTTTTTAAAATAGTCCGTTTGAAAACACTCTCCTTTGACTATTTTATCACTGGCATCAAAGATATAATCCGCGATAACATCTTCATTCTTTTTACTATCTCTTGCTAGCCAATGGCGCCTCGCTAGACATTCCCCGAAAAATCCCAGCATAAAGATTACCTCTTCCTCATCCGTTATATCCCACTCAATCTCTGGATTATTGGCTTTTAAAAGATCTCTTATCTCCTCCAGCTGTTCCAAAGATAAGACGTTGTTAGATAGATCAAAAGTATCGCTTTCCGGTGGTTCCATTATTGTATATAAGTGTTTTCCTTCCCCATCGGTGATCGTAAATTTAACTAACAATTCACCCTTTAAGGTAGTAATCCAAATAACACGGCAGGCTTGATAATCACCAAAAAATTGCGTTCGCTTTAAATATTTTATCTTCACCCTTTTTTCTCCCTGATTTTTTTATTTTTGAATCGGCTAGATGCCCGAATAAGTTAACCGCTTTCACTTATCTTTGGAACAAATAGTCATACTATTTATAACTTTTATTCTTAGTATAAAGTAATCGTTGTTCTCTGCCTAGAGACATTCTAAAAGTAAAAAAATATAAATTAATAGAAAAAATAAACGAAAAAAATATTTCCTATCAAAAAAAGCTCTAGCCTCGTTTAAAAGGCTAGAACTCTTTCAACTATTCGATTTCAACATTGAATTGCTCTAACAGCTGTAAGGCTGTCTCATTTAGCTTGTTCCCAGCAACAAGCTCAGAATCAATATAAAAATCACCTTCTGGGAGAGCGCTCTGTAAAGCCAAAGTGTTTGCTAATACGCAAATGCTCAGCTCAACACCAACCACTTCTATTCGGCTTTTCTCTTGTTTGCGTTTCTCAGTTAATGCACGAACATCGAGCAGTTTCTCCGGTGGAAGTGCATAGTAGTTCTTTTTGAAAACATACTCTTCAGGCAGTGGAGCTAATTCATCCACTATCTGTAATTCGATTCGTTCTTCGGATTCATTCTTATGCTCGATGGGAATATCTCTCGTAAAAAGAACCATCTCACCAGATTTCCGTGCTTTTGTTAATCGTTGCAGTATTTTGGGAATAATCTTATCGGCACCGAGCACATAATTTTCATCATCAGTATCCAAAATTCGATTTTGCATATCCACAATTACTAGCATCGCCTACTCCTATTTGGATCTTCCTAAGAAGAAAGAGACAATTAGTACCAAGATGATCGCTCCAATGATTGATGGTACTAACGCCATCCCAGCTAATGAAGGTCCCCACGAGCCTAATAATGCTTGTCCTAATGCTGATCCGACTAGACCAGCAACGATATTAGCAATCCATCCCATACTGTTTCCCTTACCGGTAATCGCTCCAGCAATTGCCCCGATAACTGCACCAATAATTAATGACCATAATAAACCCATGACTNTTATTCCTCCTATTGTAGAACTATTTTACTCGAGAATCTTGATTTTCTTCGATTTTTTCTTGAGCTTTGTCTGTTCCTCGATTGACTGCATCTTTTGCTTTATCTGTTTGCTTTGAAGCAAACTCGCCAGTCGTTTTCGCAGCACTTGTTACTTTATCTTGAACTGTTTCACTATCTTGTTCAAATTCTTCTTTTGTCTTAATATCTACGACATGAAGGTTCACTTCAATGACATCTAAATGCGTCATTTTCGCTACTTCATCACGAATGACTTTTCTAATTTCAGAAGCAACTTTTGTAATATCTTGTCCGTATTCAATGACAACATCCATATCAACTGCCACTTGTTCTTTCCCAACCTCGGTATCGATCCCAGCAGTTACGTTATCCGTGTTGACTAGTTTTTCTGCAGCATTCGAGAAGAACCCTCCGTCGACTGTAAGTAATCCATCAATTTGTTCAATCGCAACACCGATGATTTTTTGAATCACTTTATCGTCGTAAACGAGATCTCCTTTCACTTCTTGATCGGTTTGTACATTCGATTGATTCGTACGAACAGATTCAGCTGCTGCTTGTCCATTCACATTTTTGTTTTCATAATTTTCTACCATAATAAAATCCTCCTAGTAAAATTTTCTAGCATCATAAAATAACTTTCTCCGTTTTTCCGGAAATCATTGTGCTATTTCATAACTCTTGTTCACTAATAAGCATAGCTCACTTTTTTTTATTTTCACAATAATCTGCTTACAACTTTTTATTATTTCGGAAAATAAATCAAAGAAATGATCAAAAGCGTCCTCCACTTAATTTATTCACAAAATTTAACTTGAAGAGTACACTCGACTTGAAATCTCAATCAAATAAAATAACGATACATTTATCAGTTCTGTAAAAAACTCAAAAAAAATACCCAACAAAAACTGTTGAGTACGAAATTTCTCTGATTTTTTAAAAGGCTTAGAGAATTATTCATCGAGTCTTCACTGTATCTATCACACTCTCATGCTCTATATTGGTTACATCAAAATGTAAAATCTTGAAAGTCCATTCTAGGATAAAACTGATGCCAAAGACGGATATCACTGTTCCAATTCCTACTTTTGCTCCCAACAGCCACCCTATCAATAGAACTGTTCCTTCAATTAATCCACGAATAATTCCTATTGGAACATTGGGCAGCCGCTTACCAAGAGCAACCATTAGTGCATCACGAGGTCCGCAACCGAGAGAAGCTCCTATATAAAAATAACTACCTACACAGATAGATACCTGCCCTAACAAAAGCATCAATACACCAGAAATAAAACTGTTCATTTGTGGAATAACAGCCATCCCTTGAATCAGATCAACAAAGGTTCCGATCAAAATCGTATTCAAAATTGTTCCAAATCCAATTTTTTCCTTCAAGAGAACATCAATAATTAAAATGACGAATCCACTGATAATCAAGATGTTGCCATAGGTTTGATTCGTTAAATTTGCAATGCCCATACTAAACGCTTCCCACGATGCCAATCCGATATTCGCCTGAATCGTCAAAAAAGATCCCAACGCAAATAGAAACAACCCGAAGATCAGCTTTACCAGTCGAACACTATACCCTTTCATTTAACCCCTTCTTTCTACTCCCTAAACAGTAACATCAATATTCGTGCTTCTTCACCTGTTGTATTCGCATATTTATGGTTGCAATTCGCTAAAAACTGGATAGCTTCACCTTCTTCTAGAATAAAGCTCTTTTCACCAACTTGAATATCTAGCATGCCTTGCGTGCAAATAATATATTCTCTGATCCCTGCCTCATGGTATTCTGATAGGCGCTCTGAATGCGGTGCTATGACGTGCCGTAAAATTTCAAAACGTTTATCTGGATCAAACTTAAATAACGTGTAAGTATCAAACCCTTTCGACGTCGAATAATGCTTTGTTGAGCCTTTTTTGATGACGGAAACCTCTGGTGTTTCCATATAAGTCAACTGCGCGAGAGGAACATTGATACCCACACAAATTTTCTCTAGCATCGAAATCGTTGGACTTTTTGAACAGCGTTCGATCTCACTAAGCATACTTTTACTTACATTAGACAAACGTGCAAGATCATCTAATGTCAGATTTCGTTCTTGACGAATCCGCTTAATATTGCGGCTAATCATTTCATTCGCTGAAATCATAGAAACCTCCATATTACTATCTCGGATTAAATCCACTATAGCGAATAGAATACTGACTTAACCGCTTCTTGTCAATATGAATCCAAAAATTAAATGAACGTGACATTAAAAGGAATCCTCACGGGAAGTAAGTTTGATTTCTTCATACAAAAAGGCCTTGTTAAAACCAAATTGGTCTCTAACAAGGCTTTTTCAATAAAAATGAATCACGGGTGATTTTGAATTAAATTTTCTCTATTCTTGTAGAGACAGGATGGCTCGCTTCGCCCAAGCCGAATCTTTCAGTATCGCTCGACCAACTCCGATCATATCCGCTTTCTTTTCAAGCAGTAAGTTTTCAGCAACCGAAGCATCAACAATCCCGCCAGTTAATAAAACCGGAATATCAACTTCTCTTTTTAGCGCTTCTGTCAACTCGCTAAAATAGCCCTGTTCTTTCGAATAAGGATTTGTATAAAAGCTAAAGCCGCCTGAAACATCCAGTAAACAAATTCCCGCTTTTTCAAATTCTTTTGCGGCGATGATACTATCCTCAATCGTCGTGCCGCCAGCCATGTGGTCGCTTGCACCTAAGCGAATCGCAATCGGATAATCCGGTCCGACAGCTTCACGAACTGCTTGACTGATCTCTAAATGAAGTCGAATTCGCCCCTCAACATCTTCTCCACGATAAACATCTTTTCGTTTATTTGTTAAAGGAGAATAGAACTGGTTTAGCAAATACCCATGAGCGGAATGCAGTTCGACACCATCGAAACCGGCTTTTTTTGCTCTTAGTGCTGCTGATGCAAAATCTATGACAACCTTTTGTATTTCTTCATAAGTCATTTCCTGTGGAATATCTGTGCTTCGAGCAGCTTTAGGTAGCGCAATGGAACTTGGCCCTTTGGGTTCAAGTCCTGTGAGTGGTTGCTTTGCCAGTCCACCAGCATGTGCGAGCTGTGCGAATACTTTGGTTCCACTGTGATGGATCGTCTTTACTAGCTTCTTTAGTCCTAGAATATCCTCATCTTTCGCGATAGATAGCTGTCCACTGCTTGCCCGCCCTTCTGGACTGACAAAGCTATGCTCCGTAATAATCAATCCAATATAGCCGCCAGTGGATTTTTCTCTGTAATATTCACAAAGGGCTTCTGTTACTTCTCCGTTATCTTGAGATTTTGCCGTAGCCATCGGCGGCAATACTAGACGATTAGGTAATTTCACTTGGCCAATAGTAATCGGTGACCCGAGTAGACTCATTATCCTTCCTCCTAAACTTCTATACTTTATTTATTAGTTTATCAGTTTGTTGATTGCTGCGATAGCCTCTTTAACAGATTGACTTCAGCCTGGAAAAGCGTTTCCATTCATGGTTTTTTGCTTCAACAAATAAACCACCCGACTCAGTCATTTGAGTTAGGTGGTTTTAAGCTTATTCCTTCGTTAAATCACGCATAAAGAACTCAGTATCTACATCCATCAAGTGATAATCCTTTGGCATATCTGACTTATCAATGCGCTCAAAATGATGTTTTTGATAAAATCTTTGCGCTGCCTTCAATACCTCTACTGTCCCTAGATACAAACGTTCATAGCCTTGATCTTTGCAATAAGTAACCAATGTTTCCAGCAATTTTTTGCCAACTTGCTTTTCCCCGCGAAAGGGCTTCGCCGCAAACATTTTCTTAATAGCGCCATAATGATTCTCCAGCTTCACTAAGGCAATGGTTCCAACTACTTCGCCTTCAGAAAGCGCGACCCAAAAATTTCCGCCAGTATCGATGTATTCTTCCTTGATTCGCAAAAGATCGGGCTGATCTTCAATGCTGATATTGATATTGAATTCATCTCGCTGAATTGGAAGAATCAAATCGACTACTTCTTGGGTATACTTTTCTTCAAATGGTATGATGGTGACTTCTGACATTGAAATCCTCTCCTTTAAATAAATGATCGCAACTACTCTAAATCATTTGGGAAAACCCTATATAATATTTTTTCGATCGTATTCATCGCAGCCACCAGTTCTTGATAACTTTCTTGATCTAAAGGCTCCAGTAACGCTAACACCTTCTTGTCTGACTGCTCTTCCACATAGCTGTTTAATTCTTTCCCTTTATCAGTGAGATAAAGCTGTAAGCTCCGGCTGTCTTCAGAATCTTTTTCCTTAAAAATATACGATTCCCGCTCCAATTTACTTAACTTGCGACTTAAATAGCTTTTTTTAATGTTTAACCATTTTGTCAGTTCATTGGCGGTAATACTAGGATGACGTCCGATTTCTCCCAAAATCCGCATCTCAATCATTGAATAATCCAGATTAAACACCTTTTGATCGAAGACGCCCAATATCCGCGTATAATAGCGATTAAACCGCCTAATATCACGAGTATCCAGACTCATCACATCCTCTCGTTTAATAGTTTACTGAATCAACTAATAGAAGTATAAAGTTAATAGTTTACTTTAGCAACTAATTAATCCTTAAATTTACCCGCAATAAATAGAAAAGACTTGTAGAATTGAAAGGAATGCTATATTCTAACGTAGGTATGAATCATGCAACACAAGGAGGAGATCCTGATGATAAAATCATCTTGTATCGTACGTTCAAAGAAATTAATAATGTGCCATTAATTATTAGTTCTTTGAAGGAAAACTATTTTCCTCAGAGAAAAGAAACGAGGAAAATCATGAATACAGAAAACTTACTATTACAACCAAATGAATATTGGTTTTGCAAACAACAAATCAGCGAGCTTGTCAGTGCCTATCATTCAGTGAACGATAAACAGACTATCGTGACTCTGCAAACATTGATCAAAGGAAAAACGGAAGAATTCTTCAGACGCAGTACTCTGCTGGAAGCCTATTGGGAAAAATTTCTTGATACCAGCCTTACCCGTGAAAAATTCGAAAAGCTTTTTGAAGAAATGAAGGCTTTTGTAATTCCAATGGAAGCCCCCTCTACGAAACAAATCGAGAAGAGCTTTCGAAAGGTTAAGAAAATGCAGTATCCAGAATTGGATAGTTTAGATTTTCGTGAGTTAAGCTATTTAGGCTGGAATGACAGTGGGACAAATCGTAAATATTTGCTTCGAAAAATTGATGGGCGGTTCACTGGTGTTTATGGAAGCTTCAGTACCGATGTCCAAAAAGGACATTGCGCCATCTGCAATCAAATCAGTACTGTTGCCTTTTTTTTAGCAACAACTAAATCTTCTGGTGACGGAACCTATACGAAAAAGGGCAACTATATTTGCACCAATAGCGATCAATGTAACCGCCAGCTAACGCAACTGGATACTTTGAACCGCTTTTGGGAAACCGTGACGAAATAATTGAAAAATGCTCTAGCCTTTTTTTTAGGCTAGAGCATTTTTTAATATAAGTATGTGAAATTTCCAAAGCGAAGTTAAAAATCTTTTCTCATCAAGCGAAATAAATAGATGACCTTCATTTATTTACATTCAAATAAGCATAAACCGCTCCAAATATTCCTGCTTCATTTCCTAGCGCTGCTTTTTTAAAGGAAAAGTGCTCTT
This sequence comes from Enterococcus raffinosus, assembly GCF_001886185.1. Classification (GTDB taxonomy): domain Bacteria; phylum Bacillota; class Bacilli; order Lactobacillales; family Enterococcaceae; genus Enterococcus_A; species Enterococcus_A raffinosus. Next base: position 7,318 of record NZ_JXLA01000045.1, read on the forward strand.
TTATCTGCGGAAAAACATACTTGTCCATTTTTTTCTTCAGCGGAATCAGTAACGCATCGCCTGCCTCTGACAAGCCGCCGCCGATAACAACTTCTTCCACATCAATCGTATTCATAATACCTGCTAGAGCCTGACCTAATACGTCTGTGAACTCATTCAATACCTGCAATGCGTATTCATTGTTTTGTTCTGCTTTTTCAAAAATGATTGGTGGTGTCATTTCCGACCATTGTTCACCTACTGTCTCAAGCTTCTTTCTCATTGATAACGCTAAGCCATTCGCTGAAGCAAAGGTTTCTAAACAGTTTCTGCCGCCGCACCCGCACAGCCTGTCTTCATCCGAACGAACAGGAATATGACCAATCTCTCCACCAGCGGAGTGACAACCATTCAAGACTTGACCATTTATCACGATACCGCCACCGACACCAGTACCCAGTGTTACAAATAGAAAGTTTTGTTTGCCTTTAGCGGCTCCTTGCCACATTTCCCCTAAAGCAGCTGCATTCGCGTCATTTAGTAAACAGACCTCGATGCCCAATTCATCTTCGATCATTTGTTTTAATGGCAATTCTTTCCAGTCAAGATTGACGGCTTGAACGACCATCCTTCCGTCTGGAGAAATAGGACCTGGTACACCGATACCAATCCCAGTAACTATTTTTAGTGAGTCATCGCCTAAAGTCTTACGAATGGAAAAACAAATTTCCTCTGGGATGAACCGCCCCTTTTCAGAGATATTCGTCGGAATCGACCATTTTCTGTCAATTACGCTCAACGAGTTCATTAACGCAAATTTGATAAATGTTCCACCAATATCTATACCAATTACTCTATTTTCTTGATTTTCCAAAGGCGTCACCACTAAACAAAGTTTCGCAAATAATGCGTGCTTTGTTTGATTGAGCGCTTAACATCCTCATAATCCGCTTCATAAGCCCGGTCTTCTACTTCAATACAGGTATAGCCATTATAGCCAATATCCGTTAATGCTGAGACATACTTGCCCCAATCCACATCGCCCAAGCCAGGCAGCTTAGGTGACATATATTCTAATGGTGTCGCCATTACACCGACTTCCTGCAATTTGTTCCAATATAACTTGATATCTTTGTAGTGAATATGGAATAGCTTATCTTTAAACTCATACAATGGTGCTAAGTAATCCATCTGCTGCCATACAAAATGAGAAGGATCAAAATTTAATCCGATATACTCACTATCCAAAATAGCAAAGATTTTTCTGAATAAGTCTGGCGTGGTCATCAGGTTTTGTCCGCCAGGCCATTCATCTTCGGTAAACAGCATCGGACAGTTCTCGATGGCAATTTTTACCTGCTGCTGTTCCGCATAAGCAATAATTGGTTTCCAGACTTTCTCCATTTCCTTTAAATTTTCGGAAATAGTCCTTGTTGGCATCCGCCCAATAAATGTTGTCACTAAATGAATGTCCATCATTTTGGCTGCATCAATCACTGAGTACAAATGATTGATCACTTGCTGCCGTTTCGCTAGATCCTCGTCTAAAGGATTGGGATAATAGGCCAACCCTGAGATTACAACGTTCTTTTCTTTAGCATAAGCGTTGTATTTTTCTGCTTGATCTTTTGTTAAATTTTCTGTATCAATATGTGAAACTCCTGCATAACGCCGTTCGGCTTTTCCAGCCGGCCAGCAAGCAACCTCAACACATTCTAGTCCATTTTCAGCGACGATATCGATCATTTCATAAAAATCGCTCTGATCCAAAATTGCTGAAACTAATCCTAATTGCATGTTTTTCCCTTCTCTCTATTCAAAGTCTACCGAGCGATGCTCTCTTGCCGATACTCTAATAGCATCCACTAGTTTCATTAAGCGTAAAATTTCTTCTGGTTTTACCGTCAGCTCTTCTTTACCTGCTACATACTCATGGTAGTGATCAAAAAACATTTGATGATTTACATGAACTTCTGGTAATTCTTCTGTCACTAGACGTCCTTCTGGCGGGGGACCAAAGGAACGTGTCGGTCCAGCGGCTGTCATGGTGATTTTTCCAGGAACATTCGTTAATAATTCACTAGTTCGTACGATTTTTCCTAGAGGATTGAAACCGTCCACATAGGCACTTCCTTTATTTCCGCCTACAAACCAATGGCGTTCAAACCAAGAAGCCTCATCCTTCAAGAAATAGGTTCCTAATTCAACCTGTCCGGTAATTCCACTATCAAAATACATCTGTATGTTAAAATAGTCGTCAACATTTTCATTAATAACGTTACGCACATCGGCATAGACTGTCTTCAACTTACCAGGGATCATCCAAAGCATTTGATCCAATAGATGAACGCCCCAATCGTAAAGCATCCCTCCGCCAAATTCAGGATAAACATGCCAATCATGCATATTTCCATTAAAGCCATAGAGACTATTTTTAATAGTAAAGATATCTCCCAGCGTGTGACTGTCAACGACTTCTTTTATCAAACGATAATCCTTGTCCCAGCGACGTTGATGATGAATCGTGAAACGAACTCCCGCCGCTTCTGTGACTGTCATCATTTCTTGAAATTCTGTTCCATTCATCGCCGCTGGTTTTTCTAAGATAATATTTTTTTTCGCTGCAGCGGCTTTTTTTACCATTTCCAAATGCAAATGATTCGGAACAGCAATAATCACCGTATCAATTTCCTTTACTGCTAGAAGTTCATCCGCTCTTAAAAATGTTTTTACATCCTCCGAAACGTCCTTAAGCTGATCCTTATTGATATCGCATACTGCGAGTAATGCTGCATAGTCTAATTTTTTGATCGTATCTCCATGAGTTTGCCCCATGAAGCCATACCCAATGATGCCAAAATTCAGCATACTTCTTCCTCCTTACTCTCCTAAATCGTGACCGTTCGTTCCTTCACTCCCACTAATGGGACAGGAATATAAGCGGTTCTAGTCGCAACTGTTAATTTGACTTGATGGTCTCCTTTGACTAATCCTCCAGGCTTCAAGACACGGATATACAAGGGTTCACCATACTCCCATTTATATGTGGTAACTGTAGCCGCTTCCGATAAGTAAAACCAATCTTCTCTGTCAATAGAAATTTGGATCTTATCAGATGCAGCTTCTTTCTCGTCTATTGCAACTTTGATAAACTCCACCATTGATAATGGGATTCCGCGATAATAGGTGATCAAGGTTTGTAGTTCATAACCGATCACTTCACCGTTTTCTTCGATATTCTTACAGGTATCTTTTTTAAAGACATTATTGTCAAACATTTGCTTCTTCCTCCTATCCCTGAATCTCTTTCAGACAAGCCTGCAAATATTTTTGATTTGCCGCAACTTGTTCTTTTTCCTGCATTGGTTTTCCAGGCAATGTGAAGCGATTCCCTTCATATTCCGTTGCCACGTACCCGTCATAGTTCTTTTCATGCAAGTATTCCAAGAGTCCCTTGTAATCCATAGAATATTCAGGGCCTTCCGGTGTCATCTCGAACATTTTAATGTGAAAATGCTTGATGTATGGTATATATTCATCCATCACTGAGAATGGATAATTTTCATAGCCATCACATAGAGGCGCAAACATTTGATCTTCTTTAGTTTTGATGACTTGCTTGAAGTCCTCTGGATATTCTCCGTTGTTTTCTTTTACTACACGGTGAAGATCCGTTCCTTTTTCGAATAAACGATCTAAGTAGGCAAACATTTCAGGGCTAGCACCATTATTTATTTCATAATTCACGACTACTCGTGGGAATTTTTTGCAGAAGATTCCTGTATCGATTACCAAACCAACATAAGGAGAATCCAATCGTTTCATTTCTTCGATAAAATGTAGTGTTTCGGGTTCGTCAAAAGCCATCCCCGCATGGATCTCTAAAGCAATTGTCACATCATATTTTTCACAATAGGGCAGTAACGGTTCACACACCCAGTAAGGAACCATAGAGACTAGACGAATTAATTTGATGCCTAAGCGATTGGCTTGCTTGATTTCTTCTATTAATAAATCAATACATTCTCGCTTCGTTAACTGACGATTATTGTACAAATTTGTGTTCAGAAAAACATCTGCGATCACTGGCTCGATCCCTGTTTCTTCTAAAAGCTGATGCCAAAGAGCGACGTCCTCTTCTACTGGATACGGCGCATTTTTGATCATTTGATCCGGTAAAATTTCTACGCCTTCAACATGATGCTCCTTCAAAAAGTTCATCATATCAGCCAAATTCATCCGATGGTTCAAATACTCATCTTGTAAACTATATAAACTTACTGCTGTCTTGATTCTAGACATTCGTTTTCCTCCTAATAATTGAACTAACGGCTTGGACGAGCGCAAAATCGTTTGACACTCGCCCATCGCCTAAAATTACAATTCAACGACTTTACCTGTTTCGGCCGATTTATAAATTGCTTCTAAAATTTGTGTTACCACAATTGCTTGTTCAGGTTTTACAACTGGTTCTGTATCGTTAAGAATCGCTTCGACCCATTGTTTCGCCTCTGCGTCTTTTTGTTCCAAACTACTTCCCTCAAAGCCGAAGACCCCGCCAGCATCTGAAGGCTCCGTCTGCTCCAATTGGTTATGATCAGCTTTGTTGAAGACCACATACCCTTGATCTAAGAAGGCTTTTCCAAACATTTCCGCACCGCCTTCTGTTCCGCATAAGGTCACCTGTGCTTCCTTCGGATTAATCATGTTTAATGCCCAAGCTGCTTCTAAGAAGATTGTTGCGCCATTTTCCATTTTGATTAGTCCAAATGCTGAATCTTCTGTTTCAAATGTTTCTGGATCCCATGGACCAAACATATTTGCCATAGGGTTGTCCTTCAACTTCTGATAGGTAGAGCCTAAGACCATTTTTGGTTTGTAATTATTCATATACCAAAGTGTTAGATCCAATGCATGAGTCCCGATATCAATTAACGGGCCTCCACCTTGCTTCTCTTTATCTGGGAATACGCCCCAAGTAGGGACTCCTTTTCTACGAACAGCATGTGCTTTCGCAAAGTATATATCTCCCAATTCTCCTTTGCTGCAGGCATCGTAGGTTGCTAATGAATCCGCACGGAAGCGATTTTGATAACCGATCGTCAGCTTCTTCCCTGTACGTTCTGCGGCATCCAACATTTTTTTTGCTTCCTCATAGTTAATCGCCATTGGTTTTTCACACATGACGTGTTTTCCGCTTTCCAATGCAGCTACAGTAATATAGGAATGTGAGACATTTGGTGTCAATACATGAATAACATCAATATCTTCCTGTTTCACGACTTCCTTATAGTCTTCTGTCACTAACGCATTTTGGACGCCGTATTCTGCTGCTGCACTTTCTGCACGCTCTAGTACCGTGTCACAAAAAGCAACTAGCTCCACTTGTTCACTTAGCTTTGCCAACGCTGGAAAATGTTTTTGATTGGCAATTCCACCACATCCGATAATACCGAATTTTAATTTTTTCAATTTTCTTCCTCCTTATAAGCTGACAAATTTCTTAAGCTGGTCAACTTTTTCGTTTAGGTATCGCTTACATTGATTAGTTTACTTAAAAACACTTTTTCTTACTCTTTAATTCTCCCAAAAAAGATCAACTCTTTTTGCATTTATTCTTCTTTTCTTTATTGATGTGCAATTGAATACCACACATTTATGTTTACTCATTTTCTTTTTCACGTTTTTCATCTAATTGTTTCCGAATATCGTCCGTATCCTTGTCACTTAAGTTCCATAATAGACAAGCAAGCGCTGATACAAAAAATAAGATTGCTGGAATTAAATTAACGACTAGATTGATTCCGTTTTTCGTCGCCAATGATTGCTCCATGTTTGCTTTGTAGCCAAAAGAATGAAGCAGCATAATTCCCACTGATGCGCCGAGAGCATTTCCGATTTTAGTTGCCAAGCCATACGTCGCATAAGCTGTGCCATCTGTTCGAACCCCAGATTTCAACTCTTGATAATCAACAGAGTCTGCTACTAAAGAGAGCGAAATTGGAAAGCCCATATTAAACAATCCAAAGATGACATGCCCCGCAATAATCATCGGCAAGTTATCAAAATCTGCGAAATAAACCACCAACAATCCGATCCCTTGAAGAATCAAAGAAATCATAAGCACATTTCGTTTACCAAAACGTTTAACAAGTGGAACAACGGCTAAAGAACAAACGGCTCCACCAATCGAAGGAATTGTCATAAGCAAAGCGATTAAGGTAAAAGCCCCTAAACAATAAATGACATAAAAAGTTGTTACGGCAATTCTACCCATAAATGCAGTCATTTGAAGTATCATAATTAGAAAGACGATCATCAAATACTTGTTTCCGATGACATTTTTTAACGTCGTACGTAATGGAACTTTGTTCTCATTTTTCATCGGTTGAACGACTTCTCTAGAGGTCACAAAAACCGCAAAAAACAATGGAATCGAGATCACCGCATAAATCAAAGCGGTCATGAAGTAGCCTCGCCCTGTGGCTACTTGAGAACCGTCAGAAAACGCCAACATAATAAATGAGGACATTGAGTTTACAATGATCATTCCAACATTCATTCCAACAGAACGCCAAGCATTCAATTGATTTCGTTCATTTGCATCCTCACTCATTACTGCAGCCAAGGCACCATAAGGAATATTAACCAATGTATAAATCATTCCCGCAACGATATAAATGATTGCTGCCCAGATAACCCCCGCTGTCCCATTTCCAAATGGACCGGTAAATGTTAGTACTGAAAACAACGCTAGAAAAGGGGAGCCAAAGGCAATATAGGGACGGAAACGTCCGAATTTACTTCTCGTCCGTTCAGCGATCATTCCCATCATCGGATCATTGATCCCATCCCACAAACGAGCCAGCAACATGATCATAGAAACAGCGACTGGCGCTAAACCCACGATATCAGTGTAGAAAACAGTTAAATAAGTGCCGACGAATGTCCATACAAACTGACTCGCTAAATCACCCAAGCCATAGGCAATCATAGAAAACTTCGTTAATTTCTTCTTTTCAACCTTCATTCCATTATCAAAAACTTCCTTTTCCATGTGTACCTCCCAGAATAATTAGTTTTTGTAAACGTTTACAGGTTCTATTTTAGCGTCCTCCATAAAAGAATACTCTGCACTTTCTAAACATTCTGTTGATACTTTCAAAGGATGATAGGCAACGTAGACACAAAAAAACAAGATTGTATTACACAATCTTGTTTAACGAGAAACTTTTTGAACTTCGATTAATTGAATATCTTGGGGTGATAGCTCCAATTCAATTTTTAATTGACGATTCCTAGAAACAGCTTCCTTAACCTCAATTTGCGGTTGGCAGCGATGCTTCAAATAGGCGATCAATTCTTCATCCAGTCGATCCGAATGACTCAATTGATTCATTTCTTCTAGAATATTGCCTGATTTCGGACCGATTCGGTAACACTTCAATCGATATAGGCTCTCCTCTTCCTTCAAGTTCATCAATACAATCTGTTTCTTTTGTACACTTGCTGAAGTAAATAAAGCTTCTGCATTTCTACGTGTAAAAACACTATTAAAATCATAATAATAGGTAGAATTTAAGTGACTATAGGAAAAACACAATAGCTGAATACGGTTTGGATCGTCCTTTGTAATCAGCAGCTCCTCTGACTGATAGACGACTTCATCACTTAACTTACTTAAAAAGCGATAGGCATAGTAGCCGATTTTAGGGACCCCGCTTTTTGAGATCAATCCAGAACCGCCGAATATCTCCTTATTTGCTGTATCAAAGGTAGTCACAGATAGATCCGTCAGCTGCCAATAACCAATCAAATCGCAATAAGGCACCACTGCTAGAACATTTTTTAGAATATAGCTACCTTTAAAGGCCGTATCATTGATAATATCCCGACTTAAAATCGTAACATTGAATTCTGTAATGTAGGTTCTCCCCTCGTAACCAATGTCTGTAAGCAACTCCTTGAACTGCTTCATTTGATGGAGCATATAATTGGAATCTGGAGAAATAGGTTCATGATGATTTTTGTGTTGGTGCACCTGCTGCTTCACAGCATCCATCGGATAAATCGACAAGCTGATAAAATCTGGTGCCGCAGTTCCTTTGACCCATTGCGTCAGAAAAGAGCTTAGGTCGCGGTCTTCAATGTCTAAGCTCAAGCCGCAGCCGCCAATTTGAATCCCAGGAACAATGCGACGAATGGCTTGTTGGATTTTTGAAAAGACATAGATATAATTTTTTTCGTTGGCTAGATTTAACTGGGCACCATTATCATCTATTCTTGTTAGTTCTTCGCTGCCAATCGTTTTTAAAACCAGAGGGTTAGGCTTCCATATTTCGATAATCCACGTCGATACCTCTTCCAAACCAAATTTATCCACACAGTGATGAAAAAAAGCTTGGAATCGCTGTAGCAAATGAGACAACTCATACGATTTCCTCGTAAATAAATGACTTTTTATAATTTGTGTATGGGATTCATGAATCAATTTTCCTTTGAACCCCAGTTCTAAAAATGGCCTAATCCCCGCTTTAATCATAACCTGAAGAATTTCATCAACCGCTGAGAAATCATAAGCGTCTCCCACCTGCTCCAAAATTTCTTCACTTAACAATCCCCAGATCCTTCCATATAAAAAGGGACTACTCTCTTGTAGATAATGGATTTGTTCTACAAATGAGGAATGAGTAAGATCTCCAGCGTACCCTAAATTAATCATGTTTTTTTGAAAATTTTGCCGTGAGTATTCCTGCATATCCACTAAGAGTGTTTCGTCGTCAATTTTCGCATCCTTTTCTTTGAAATACACCTCTAAATTCTGAATGTCTTCCTCCGCTAAATCGTGCTGCTTCGTTTCAACTTTTACCGTGTCTTTTATTTCCTTGCGAAACTCACTGGGGGTCAAACCTTGATACTTTTTGAATAAGCGATTAAAGGAATTAATGTTTGAAAACCCAGCAGAAAAGGCAATATTTGTCACAGTTTTTTCTGTTTCTAACAGCTCCTTTCGCACCTTTTCTAACCGTTTGCGAATCAAATATTCATTCATCGGCATGCCAATCTCACTAGAAAAGCTTCTGGATAGATACTGATCAGAAACATATAATTTATTCGCAATATCAGCCAAACGAATATCCTTGTCGAAGTTGTTATCAATGAAAAATTTCAGCTCATAAACCTTTTGCTTCATACTTCGGTCTTCATCTAGACTAGAGAACACGGTGTATTCCTTCTCTAGTAAATGAATCATGCGAAAATACTCTTCAAAAACTTCAGAAACGGAATGCTTCTCTTGCAAAATATACAGCTTCAATAAACGCTCAATAGACTGAACTATTTTTTGATCCGAACTTTTGCCTTGTGTAACAGAATTTCCTTCAAATGCCCGTCCTTCTTGATCTTCGAAGGTATAAGTTAAAACGATTTCAAAAGCTCGAGCATTTTCTCCATAAACGGTATGTACTAAAGACTTTGATAAAATATAAAAATCATTTTTTTGTAGCGAAATAATCGTGTCTTCTTTTTCGACGGTTACCTCCCCTGCTAATACATAAATGAAATGAATGTTTCCATCAAAATGCTGCATGACCCGATTTACTGACAGCACATTGATTCTGATATTCTCCCATGGTTCTATCAGGCGCATAACACCCCTCCTCCAAGTTTTCAAATTAAAATCATATTACTATTCCACTAATTAAAAGCGCTTTCGATTCCTTCAATCAATTTTGCTTCTTGTCTCAATAATACATGAAACGCCTGTCAGCATTCTATCTTTTTTAAACTTAAAGAAAGAAAAAAGACACCTTTCCTGTTAGAAAGGTGTCAATAGCCGTTTCCGTGGATACCGATCCGTCCATGCTCCTCCAAAAAGGAAAGAATCATTTGTGGAATTGTTGAACTAAGTGTTAGAAGAGTTACCCATAATCCAGATGAAGTTTCTAAAGCTACCTGCCAGATAATCGCCATCTGCACGATTGACGAACCGAACAGAGTAATCGCTTGGCTAAAAATAAATAGAATGGTTTTTTTACGCCACCCTAACAATGGTTTTAGCCTCTCATTTACTTCTATTTTGCTCCCCCACTTTCTTGTAACTACGGTAGTTTACCAACAAACGAATGAGTGGTGGGTCAGTGGAGGGTTGACGATACTTTTAAATGAATTAAAGAGATGTAATTAACAATACTTAATAGAATTCGTTTAACAGCTTATCACTGAAATATTAGAAGATCGAAATTATTTCTTTTGCGATATTTTTAATTCATATTTTCAATCTTACCCTGTTAATTTTATTATGCAATCAACCATGTAGAAAAAACTTCCAACAGTTGAATGGTAATTGTACGACCATTTGTTGATCACTATATTTTTTTGTTGTCAGATTAAATTTCATCTAGCACAATGTTATTTATTGCTTACGTCTCGCAGATTTCCAGATGTGCCTCGCTCTTATGCAATTTTAAGAAGTTCTTTAACGAAGACCGACATTTCTCCCAGTGAATACCGGAAGACGGATAATAGCTTGAAGAAAAAATAAAAAAGCCTCGGACCATTTAACTTACTTAAACCTGTCCGAGGCTGTGATACCTGCATGATTCTTCCCCTCAAAAACAGCTGAGGAATCTCCCCAGCTGACTTAATAATTATTAAATTGTCTAATCCACTAAATTCTCCGCATTGTCCTTGATCGTTTGTTTGTACCATTCAAAGGAATCCTTGCGTGAACGTGCTAAGGTACCTTCTCCTTCATCATCCAGATCAACATGGATAAAGCCATAGCGCTTGCTCATCTGACCGGTCGTTGCACTTACTAGATCAATCGGGCCCCACATTAAATAGCCGATGCAATCTACTTGATCGATTTCAATGGCTTTTTTGATTTCTAGAATATGATTCTTCAGATATTCTATGCGATACTCATCATGAATTTGCCCATCTTCCTCAACAACATCTACTGCTCCGAGACCATTTTCTGTAATCATGATTGGCAAGCCGTATTTGCGATACGTATAATTCAGTAAATAACGAATGCCGATGGGATCAATCGACCAGCCCCACTTGCTGACCTTTAAAAATGGGTTTTGCAGACCGCCGAAAAGGGCACTCGCACCACCTTCGGCTCCTTCATATTCTGCCACAGATGAGGCATAGTAATTCATCCCAATAAAATCCAATTTTCCGTTTTTAAAGGCTTGTTGATCTGCCTCGCTGATCTCAAGCTCAATGCCGATGGCTTGATATTCCTTCATTTTATACTTCGGAAATTCTCCATTGCACATCGCGTCAATTTGGTAAAAATCTCGATCCATTTGTTGAAAGGCATTCAAGACATTTTGCGGGTTACAGTCGACAGGATAGACCGGCTCAATGCCAAAAACACATCCGACTTTGTTTTTCGGATCAATTTCCCGCGCTAAGTTTACGGCTAAACAGCTGGCCAAGGTCATATGATAGCCAATCAGAGCCAATGTCTCTTTTTTATTTTCAATCTCAGAATACTTGAGTCCCGCAATGATATAAGTAAAAATATCACTCGCTTCCGTCTGCGGATCAATATGATTCATCTCATTAAACGTTACCCAATATGTTACTTTTCCCTTCAAGCTACGGAACATCGTTTCACAAAATTTTAGGTAAAAATCAATTACTTGGCGATTTTTCCAAGAGCCATATTCAGTGACTAAGTGGATCGGCATTTCAAAATGATAGAGCGTCACGATTGGTTCGATATTATGTTTGAGAAGTTCATCAACGACATCATTATAGAAATCCAACCCCGCCTGATTCGGAACTTTCTCATCCCCTTTTGGAAAAATTCTCGACCAATCAATCGAAATTCGCAGAGCCTTAAATCCCATTTCAGCAAATAAAGCGATGTCTTCCTTATAACGATGATAGAAGTCAATTCCTTGATGAGAGGGGTAACGGCTGTCTTTTTGGAATGTCTCATGAATTTCTCGTGGCTGACCATAAGCCCCTACCGTCACCAAGTCCATAATACCCGTTCCTTTATTTCCTTCGTTCACTGCACCTTCACATTGATGGGCGGCGATGCTGCCGCCCCATAAAAATTTCGAATCCATCTTCATCTTCTATCCTCTATTCAATAATAATATTCATTGCGAGATCACTATCACAGACAGGCTTATTTGTTTCTGGAATCACATCTAGGTAATCATTGGTGTTGGTCACAACCACAATCGCTGTCGGATCATAGCCCGCCTGCTTGATCGCTTCAAAATCAACAGTGCCTAATTTTTGCCCTGCATGGACCTTATCTCCGGCTTTTATTGAAAGTTCAAAGCCTTCACCATCCAGCTCAACCGTGTCAATGCCAATGTGGATCAAAATTTCTGCGTTGTTCTCACCCTTGATCCCGATCGCATGCTTGGTCGGAAATACCACAGTTACCTCTCCATCGATTGGCGAATAAATGGTATTGTCCTCAGGGATGATTCCGACACCTTTTCCTAAAGCACCTGTTGAGAAGGCCTTGTCCGCAATCTCTGATAATTGAACCAATTGACCTTTAACCACACTCTTTAATGGAATGGAGCGGACACTGATCTTTGTTCCTTCTTCAACCGCTTTTTCAGAAGAAAGCTCTTGCGTCTCCTCGTCCTTTTCAGCCGGCACACCTAGCATGTATGAAGCAATCGCTGCACCTAAGAAACTAATCGCAACGGCTGCCACCATAAACCATAAATTCGCAAAGTCGCCTTCTTTACCGATATAAGAAGGCAGTCCAAACAACCCCCAAGCCATCGAATAGGCCTTGACTCCCGTAATCCCGGCAAACAATCCGCCTAATCCGCCGCCAATCATAACGGCTACGAAAGGACGACGATATTTTACAAATACCCCGTAAATCGCTGGCTCAGTGATCCCTAAGATTGCTGAAAGAGTCACTGTACCAAATAATTGCTTTTGTTTGTTGTTCTTCGTACGTAAAAAGTACCCAAGCATCGCTCCGCCTACCGCGATATCAGAAATCGTACAAGCAGTGATAAAGGCTGGATCATACCCATTCGCCGCAATCAGTGAAGCCACTACTGGCATGATAAAGTTCCCTGCTCCCAGCATAATCAGGAACGGCTGCAATGCAGAGTAAAGCATCAACACGAACCAGCCGCCAACCGTATTTAGCAACCAATTGAATACACCGATAATGCCTTCCCCTAAATAAAAACCTAACGGACCAAAAACTAATAACGTTGCCGGCAGCATCACGATCATTACTAATAAAGGGGTTAAAAACAGCTGCAATGAATCAGGAACAATTTTCTTCACGTATTTCGTCACATAGCCCATGATCCAAACGGCTAATAAAATTGGAACAAAGCTATTAGAATAAGTGATTTCAGGCAATCCAATCCCAAACATGTTCAACCCAGATACGCCGTTAATCGAATCCGATAAAATGGTTACCGCTAAAGCAACCGCTAAATAAGGATTCGCTCCCAGCCGCTTCGCACAGCTCATTGCCATAAAAATCGGCAAGAAGTAAAACACCGCGTTGCGTAATGTATCAAAGATCATATACGTCGAACTTTCCGGTGAGATAAGCCCGGTTAGTGAAACAATCGAAAGAACCGCCGCTAACAGCCCTGCACAGATAATGGGTTCTAAAATCGGGGTCATTGATTCAGAAACAACATCTAAAGCTGCTTTAACAAAATTCTTTTTTTCTTTTTTGCCTGTTCCTTGGGCTTCAGAGTCTAGCCCAAGCATACTGATCAATTCCTTATGAACGTCATTCACGTGTGTACCTACAATAATTTGATAAGCGACTGGATTACTGACGACATCAATGACCCCATCCATTTCTTTGATCGCCTCTGTTTGCGCTTTTGATCGATCCTTCAAGGTAAATCTCAGTCTGGTCATACAATGAACAACCGCTTCTATATTGTCTTTTCCACCCACTAAATCAATAATCTCTTGATTGAATTCTTGGTATTTCATTCTTTTTCTTCCTTTCTCTCAGTCACACGATTAATGTGAATCATCAAATAGGTATATTCGTCCTTCGACAGATATTGATTGAATCTGCCCTTCACATAAATATCAATTTTTTCCGTTGCCTTAAAGGCTTCTGGGTAAAGCAGTCTTACTTGTTCGAACAGCCCGGCACTGTCTTCACTGTAAACCTCTTGCTTTCTTAACCGCTCGATAAAATACTGCAAATGTGTTACTAACCGCATATAATTCATCGAGGTTTCATCTAATGAAATATTGAAATGGTACTTAATGATGTTCAAGATATCTCTCAATATTTCCATGCTTTCCAGCGTTTCATCCAATAGTGATTGACTTTCCTGAATATTGACAAAATGTAAGGCGATAGACACAGCTTCCTCATCTGGAAACTCATAGTGGAAGGTTTTACGCATCAACTTAACCGCATACAACCCGATATCATAGAACTTGGGATAAAATTTCTGGACCTCCCAGGTCAATGGACTGCGAATAAACTGATCCTTTTCTCCCCGCTTTATCGCAAAAGTAAGATGATCAAGCAGCGCTAAATACAGATAATCATTGGCTTTTTGTTCTGCAACAAACTCGCCATAAGCGACAATATCATTCAACAAATGAATCATTTTCTCATCTGAATGAGTCAGCAAATAGCTGAAATGCTCTAATCGATCCTTAGAATCTAAGACATACGTTTTTTCAATTTCGGAATCCGTTATTCGTTGGCCAACGCTTTTTTTAAAGGAGATTCCCGGTGAATAAACGATTGATTCATGACCGCCCTTATCAATGATTGCGATATTGTTATTTAAAATTTTTACTACTTTCATCATTTACTCCTTTCCAGAAAAAAAACTCAGATTACAGACTAAACAAACTGAAAAAACTTCAGTAAATTTAGTGCATAATCTGAGTTCTGCCTGCATTACCAGTCACATAACTCTAAGAACAGCTACCTTGCTATTCCTAGCTCTTTTTCTTTCTTACAAGCTTATAATAACTGCCGAAAGTTTTGTTGTCAACGCTTTCTTTAGTTTTTTCTAGAATAAGCTCTAGTTATTATTTAGGCAGGAGAGAATATAAATAGCCTCTTTTACAGGATCAATGCATCATGAAAGTCCTTTTTATACAAAGAGAAGCTGTAACTTTATACTTAAAAACCATTCTTTTTATTATCTGAGATCAAAACCCTCTGATAAGAAAAGAATGGCTTTTTACATCTATTAAATCACTTGCTGGCGTCTTTTTTCTAACTCAGCAAGAATGTGATCTTCTTGTTTTTCAAATCTCACATAAAGCAGCATTATTATGGCTCCAATGATGCTCGTCATCAACAATATATAATTCTGACAATGACCATCTTTCGAAATGTTTAAATCAAATGTACGATTCTTTTGTCTCAAATACTCCGCCTCCTTTTTACAGAACCTAGTCTACCACCCATAAGAAAGCGCTTCTATTTTCGATTTCAATCAAAAGTTAAGAGATTCACTTTTTTGTAATGAAATTTCGTACATTCCATTCTAAGAGATAAACTATCACAGACCAAAAAAACACCAAACATCCTCTTTCTGAATGCTTGGTGTTCCTCTCTTCAACCTATTCCTTCGTCAATCTCACAAATAGTTCGAGGCTCTCTCCTAAATCTCGACAGCATTCTTCTACTTGCCAATCTGAAGTCGGAAGATTCAATGTATAGGGTTGGTTTTTTGGTACGTTTATTTTCCCTTTTATCTCTTCTTCTGTTTGAGTCCATTGAAGCTGGATTTTACCGAAGGGGGTTTGGATACTGCCAGATATAGTCTCAAGCGAAAAAGCTGTTTGCGGAGTGATGAATATTTGTCCATTTATTCCTTCTGGAAAGCTGATTCCTAGAATCTGGCTGACCATCCACGCGGAGTAGGAAGAAAACATCGCATGGTTTAATGAGCCGTTGTACGTTGCCGCTCCTTCTTGAAGAGGAAAATGTTCGGATAAGGTTCCAGTTTCAGCTAGCATCGCTTGATAGCTTGGTGCTTCCGACCTAGTGAACCAATCAAATAGAATCATCTGATGCTCCTCGCTAGCAAGTAGTTCATATATCCAAGCCATTCCAAAAATTCCTAAAGTTATGACGCCATCGTTGGCAGCTATCTTTTCGATTAATTGCTGAATTAATTTCTTTTGGGCTTCTCCTTGAACCAAATTTGCTTTTAGAGCAAAAACTACGCTTGACTGTGTTCCTTCTCCAAAAGAACTATTTGCATGGGCGTATTCAGAGAAAATGGCTTGGTTCACTTCTGTAATTTTTTTCGAAAGAAGACCGGCTGATTCATATTCGACTAACTCTTTCATGAGCTGCTGATACTCTTGCAGAATGATGCTGTAGCTGCAAGCAGAGCAAAATTCCTGGTCTGGCGAAGTAATAACAGCGCCATTGGTTTTCTCATCAATTGATCCCCAGTCGCCTAAGCTGCAGGCTTTGATATAGTCAAAGTCAAAGCTAAGAAGATAGTCGATATGCTTCTTGAAGCTAGCAGCAAATTGTTGAACAAAGTGCATTTCATCGTAAAATCGCAGCAAACTGTTGGCAATCGTCGGCAGCACCAGCTGCCAATCAATCGCACCGGCTTTATTACTTGGTCCATTGGTCATAATGCCTACAAATGGCGCTGTCGCTGGAATGCCGCCATCGATGGTTTGATCATTAATGAAGTCGAGCATCACTTTTTTCAACAGACTCACACCGTTGATTGAATACTGATGGGACGACATCAAAGCGACAATATCTCCGCCATAACCAAATCGTTCTCTCGTGCAGTCTTCAAAATAAGAATGGATATTATTTAATCGTGTTTGCAGACCACTCCGCCATAATTGATTCAACAACGGTAGCGATGTTTCAAATTCAGTGATCACTTCAACATTCGTATGCACTTTATAGGCGCAGAGTTCTTCAATCACCGCTTCAAAAGGAACGGCTTCGCTAAAAATAAACTCTACATAACGAAAAGAATGATAAGAGTATTGATTAGAAAATTGAAAAGTCGCTTTTTTAGTTTTCTCGAGGGTATCACTTTGAATAATCCGTTGATTCGGTGTAATCCCCAATTCAGGATCGGTAATACCATAAACGCCGCTAATCGTGCTTGAGAAATCCAGTGCCTTTTTATCATACATTCTCTCAGAGTAATTGAGAATAATTTTTCCAAGATAGTTCTTTGAAACAGTCAACGATATTTGACCGGATAGAATCTCTCCAAAGTCTACAATTACTTTATTTCCTATAGTAGTTATTTTCTTTGGTGAGCTTTTTTCGACTCGTTGTATTTTTGGAATACTTCCAGGTATCAGCGTTCCTGCAGGTCCGAGAATTTTTACTGTTTTGGCTTTCTTTTCACCGCATTGATCTGTAACTTTTTCTCCGACAAAAACATTATTCATTAGAATATTCCCTTCGGCGCTCTTCCATGTGGTATCCGTCAAGACCTGCTGATGATTGCCTTCAAAATCTTTTACCTCGATACTAGCTATTAAACAAGGTTTCCCAATCGATAGCTGTTTTCGTACATTGTATTTCCCTAAAATATTGATTGGAGCCGGATTATACCAACCGTTGCCCAACTCAACCGAAATACAATTCTCCCCTACTGTCAAATACTTCGTGATTTCATAAGTATCATAATAGACAACCTTATTATAGTTGGTCACATCATTGATTAAATAGTCTTTTCCAACACGTTTGCCATTAATAAACAAGGTATAGTAGCCTAATCCGCAAAGATCAATCCACGCCTGTTTCACTGATGTATCAAGCTTCAGTTGTTTCGATAAAACAATTGTAGGATTGTCTCTAAAATACGTGGCTTCTTTCAAAATCGGATTATCTAATCGGGTGATCCACTCTGCTTCTTGGATTCTTTTGCTCGCTGTTGTAAATTGACTAGTCAGTTTTCTCTGCTCTTTAGTTGTAGAAAACAACGTGAGCTGAACAAAATATGTTTGCCGTACCTGCTCTAAATGACTTAGGTTAACGTTCACTTTCATTGCCGTCGCTTGCTTTTCTTCTTTAAAAATCTGTTGTCCCTGCTCGTCAGTTATTCGTAGTGTATATCCAGCTTGGTCAAAAGCCACTGTACGCCAGTCAATTGACAGCGGGGAATCTAATAAAACTGTGTAAGGTTCAGCTATACCATTAATCAAAATACTGATAACTGTCCCCTCCTTCCCTTCTCCGATGATCAAGCCAAATCCGTCGCCTTTTCCGCTTCATAGATTTGCTTGTCAGCTGCTTTGACAAATGGCAGCCAGAGGAACGTAACAACCACTAACAGCACAATCTGCAGGATCGATCCTCTGATACTTCCAGTAACAAAATAACCGCTAAAGATAATCGGTGTCGTCCAAGGCAGTTGGGCTAAGCCTGTCGGTACTGGAACTAAGCCTGTCGCAAAGGCAATGTAGGAGACAACTGTCGAAATGGTGTTTCCTAATAGGAAAGGAATGATATAACTGAAATTCAGCATCAACGGAATCCCAAACAAGGTGGGTTCTCCAATATTAAACAGATAAGGAACAAAAGCGATCTTCCCCACTTCTCGATATTGACGACTTTTTGCCACAATCAAGATTGCGATAATCGCTCCAACTAAACCAATTGATGCAAAGTGATTTCTAAAGCTCATGCTGATAATATTTTCAGGAAGCTCCCCTGCTAAGGAAGCAACTTTGTTTTGATCCTCTAGCACCTGATGAATAGGGTCCATAACCGCTGCGATGATTGAAGAACCATGTAACCCAAAGAACCATAAAAATTGTTCAAAGATTTTTACCACAACAATACCGCCTAAAGAACCTCCAAGTAAGGTCAAGGGCACCCCTAAAACAGTATTGATCAGGCTTAGTGCATCATTTTTCAAACCAATCTCTAAGATCATTCGCAAAATAAAGAACACCAGTACAACAATAAATGATGGAATCACTGACTCAAAAGGTCCAGCCACTGCTGGCGGGACAGACGCAGGCATTTTAATCTTTATATCCTTATCTGCAATCAATTTGTACAGTTTTACACTGATGATGCTAACAACAATGGCAAGAAACATAGATTGTGCGCCAATACGTGAGATGTCCAGCATTGGACCACTTTCAGTTTCAGTTAAAGGGGTCAATAATAGAAATGAAACTAACGCCGTTAAAATATTTTGGGTATTGTTCACATTCAGTTTTTCTGCTAATGATTTGGATAAAGAAATGACAACAATAAGTCCGCCTATAGCAAGCGTGGCATTGTTTACATACAGCAATTTATTTTGCCAAACACTGGCATCCGCTGTTCCCAGCAGCTTTGTAATAAAATTCGTAACCGCGTCGATTGGAAAAAAAGCAATAATCAAAAAGATCGAAGCCACAAAGGTGAAAGGCATATACGCGAGCATTGCATCTCGAATCGCTTGGATATAGAGATTTCCATTTACTTTGGCCGAAAATGGCCCCAACTTTTCTTGTATCTTGTCCCCTAAAGGCATTTTTTCACTATTCATCTTGTCACAGCTCCTTCTATATTCTGTAGTGACTATCAATGATGTCCGGATCATCTTTTATGATATCGCTATCATAATCATCATAAAGGATGATTCGCTTCAAGATAATATCTAATTTTGACAAGAGCATTGACCGATTTTTACTTCTTCTCTTTTATCCGAGTAGAACTTCCTCGTTCAACTCTAATGAAATAAAATTAAGAGATAGATTGATTTAATAGTCTTAATCAATACTCTCAAATGATTAGCTGAAATTATAATTTTATTGACACCGCTATCATTTTCAGTCTACCATAGGAATGAGATCAGTGGACATTGACTATTTTTACAGGAGGGAAGCGCATGGACAAAAATGAAATTCGCAAACGATTGACTGCCTACACCGATACTGAATTAGCACTGCTTAAGCCTTCCGAGTCCAAAGAGGTCCATTCATTAGATGATGAGAATTTTTCCTTTGTTCTCACGGAGGCGGGACAAAAAGTCTATCTATATACCTACGAAAAGCATCTAGAAAGCGCCTTGAAAAAAGATTTTGCCTATAAAAATTTTTTAGAAAGCAGCCAAGTAATTATTCTGAAGCACGCCCGACATTCCTATACCCCTTTCCACATGCATGATTTCATTGAAATGAGCTATGTCTATTCAGGCAATGTAGAGATGATTATCAACGAGGAAAAGGTTCAGTTGAATAAAGGGGCCTTTTGCCTATTAGATACCGAAGTCATTCACCGGATCATGGAAACCTCAGAAGAAGATATCTTGATTAATTTACTGATGAAAAAAGAATACTTCTCTTCTCGAATGCTTAGCCGTCTCGCCTCCAACAGTACGATCGCTCAATTTGCTGTTGATGCTCTTTCTGAGACGCAAAAACACGATCAATTCATCGTGTTCGAAGCGCTGAACAATGAATTTCTACTCGATGCAATGGAAGGTCTGCTCTCTCATTATTTCGATCCTAGTACAGATTCACACGAAATTATTGACGCCTATATGATCATCATTTTTTCAGAATTGTTGCGTTCCTTCCAAAAAAAACAGGCGCAAGAATCCAGAAATGCCAACGAATTTTATATCGGAGACATTTTGGATTATATGGAGAAGAACTATATGAACTGTTCGTTAAAGGAAGTTGCCGAACACTTTGGCTATAACCCCAGCTATCTGAGTCGGATGATCCATAGGCAGGTAGGCAAGTCTTTCATTTCAATTATTCAAGAGATTAAATTGAATCATGCTAGTCTGCTGCTGAGAAACTCGAATCTCCCCGTAGAACAAATTATTCAACAGGTAGGCTATAAAAATTTGAGCTTTTTCTATAAGATCTTTTATGAAAAGTTTGCCCTCTCTCCGAATAACTATCGACAATCAATAAGTTAATAATTATTAGCAAATACACCTCTCACTTCCTTTTCTATAATGACTTGATATAAGTCATAAAAAAAACTGCAAACAGCTTCCGTAAAACGGAAATTGTTTGCAGTTTTTTTACTTACATAATCGTCCCCATCGCCACATTTTGATCCTCGTCTGTAGTGATCGCAGCAGCAACTGCGGCTTCCAGACCCTTAGCGATAGTTTCTACCGGCATGCTTGGTGTGCCGACTGGCAGGTCTATCACTTGTTCGGGTAAATACGGAACGTGGATGAAGCCACCTTTGATATTCTTGTTTTCTTTATCCGCTAAGTATAGTAAACGGTACATAATATCGTTGCAGACAAAGGTACCAGCTGTGTAGGACACGCTTGATGGGATGCCAGCTTTTTTCACATTGCTGACCATCGCTTTGACTGGGATCGTCGCAAAGTAGGCTGTTTCGCCGTCTTCATGGATGACTTGATTCAATGGCTGCTGCTCCTCATTATCAGGGATGCGGGCCTCCATTAAGTTAATCGCAACTTTTTCAATTGAGATATCTGAGCGTCCACCTGCTTGTCCGACACAGATCACGATGTCAGGATTTTGATCTTGGATGGCTTTTGCTAAGACTTCCCCATCCTTTTTGAAGACGGTTGGGATTTCTAATTTATGAATGTTGGCACCTTCGATGGTGTCTGGCAATAATTTTACTGCTTCATAGGCAGGGTTAATCGCTGCTCCGCCAAATGGATCAAAACCGGTAATTAATACGTTCATTATTCTCACCTTTCTTTATACAAAACTTATTTGAAAACAATCATGTAGCCAATTTGGAAAACTAAGAAGACTACAGCTAATAATGCTTGATTCTTGATTACACCAAAGCGGTCTTTCATTTCCAGCATGGCAACAGGAACGATGTTGAAGTTTGCGGCCATTGGTGTACATAAAGTTCCGCAATATCCGCAGGTTAATGCCACCATCCCAATTAAGGTAGGATCAGCACCATAGGCTAAAACAAATGGTGCACCAATTCCGACAGTCATAACGGTAATCGCCGCAAAGGCATTCCCCATAATCATAGTAAACAACATCATGCCGATGGCAAATACGATGATTCCTAAATTGACATTTCCTTTAGGAATAACTTTTGCGACAAGCTCTGAGATGACTTCCCCAACTCCGGCAGCGGTAAAGATCGCTCCTAAGCTCGCTAACAGCATCGGCAGCATACTTAATGGCCCCACTGTTGACAGCATCCGTTCCGCATCATCTAAAAACACAATCGGTTTGTTTGAGTTTGAGTAAACCATCAATATAACAATCGCGACTAAAACACCGACACCCACACCGACTAACGCGCCTAATTGAGTGAATACGGCGAAAATGATCGCGAAAATTCCCATCGCTAAGGCTGGAATGAAGATTTTCATCCCGATCTTGTCCGCCATTTTCTTCGTAAACGCTTCTGTTGGGGCACTTTCTTTTCCTTTGTTTACCTTTTTAAAGATTGGCGGCAGGGTCATAAGAATTACTAAGACACCATTGATCATTGGCGGAATCCAACGACCAAACATCATAACGATTCCTAAGGCACACCAAAAGATCGCTGTTCCAATCGGGGTTGCGTTGGCTTTGTCACGGGCGTTTTTGATCCCGGTATAGATAGCGACAGCGCCCATAATAATATAAATAATTTCAAGTAATTTTTCAGATAGTAACACATCCACCCGTGAGAACGGGTG
>NZ_JXLA01000046.1 GCF_001886185.1 Enterococcus raffinosus
GGGTCACCAACACTAGATATTATAGAGCCGAAAGAGATTCGGGCTTTGAAAGAGGCCCGAATCTTTTTGTCTGCTTCTAAGTGAAACTATGACTATTAAGTATCGTAAGGAGTGATTTTACAGTCGTAAAGTTAACAAATAGTCCATTGAACACTTAGATTAGAACTAATACAATAAGAGTATATAGAGAGAGTCATTCTATCCAATGAATAGGAACGAGGGATTGTAAATGAATGCTATTGAAATTAAACAATTAGAAAAGACATTCAAAGGAGGTAAGAGAGCGTTAGAGACGATTAGCCTAGTTGTTCCTCGAGGGACAATTTTTGGTTTCTTAGGGCCTAATGGGGCTGGGAAAACAACGACAGTTAAGCTTCTAAACGGAATTTTAACTCCTTCGGGAGGAGAAATCCGAGTACTTGGTTTTGATCCTGTCCATGAAGCTGAAAAACTTCATCAAGAGTCGGGGGTATTAACAGAGCATGCAGGAATGTATGATCATTTAACGGGGATAGACAATCTTTGTTTCTTCGGTCAGCTGTTTGGATTGACAAAAGAGGAAAGCGAAACACGGGGAAGGGAGCTATTGAAAAAACTAGATCTTCTGGATGCTTCAGAGGTGAAGCTTAAGAGCTATTCCACGGGTATGCGGCAACGACTATCGTTAGCGAGAACGCTGATTCATCGACCAAAGGTGTTGTTTTTGGATGAGCCGACTAGCGGTCTTGATCCTGAGAGTACAAAAAGTGTGAATGCGCTTTTGCTAGAATTATCAAAAGAAGAAGGAACAACGATATTTTTGTGCACGCATCAATTGAGATATGCTCAAGAAATTTGTAATGAGTATGGGCTGATGGACAAGGGTCATTTGCTAGCTTTAGGAAGCTTGGAACAATTGAGAGAACAAATCTTTAATCACTATAAGGTAATCATTGAAACGGACTTGATGCCAGAAACTATTCAGAGTAAAAAAATTGAAGAGGATACCTATGAACTTTCCTTCAAAGAAAAAGCAGAGGTTTCTCAATTAGTTAAAAAAATCGTTCAAGCAGGCGGAAATATCTCACAGGTTAGGCCAATGGATTATTCACTGGAAGATATTTATTTCGCCTTATTAGAAGGGGGAGAAAAAAATGTTCAGTAGTCGTCAAAAGGCTGTTATGAGTAAAGACATACGAGGGATTACAGAAAATAAACGCTATTTCTCTGTTTTGACGATTCTTCCATTGATTTTTTCTGTAGCATTTCCGACCATGATGCTGTTGACCGTCTTATTAAGTCCGACAGATTCCTCTTCCTTTACTGAAATGGCACGGATTTTACCAGATTTCCAAAAACTGAATCAAGAACAGTTGGTTTATGAGCTGCTCTCTTTAATGGTCAATAATGTGATTCCGATTTTCTTTTTAATCATTCCGATTATGACAGCAAGTGTCATGGCGGCCAGTTCATTTGTTGGAGAGAAGGAAAAACGAACGTTGGAAACATTGTTTTATTCACCTTTGTCCATTCGAGAAATTTTCCAAGCAAAAGTATATGCGTCATTTTTTGTAGGAATTTTGATTACGTATGCTTCCTTTCTCCTAACCGTGATTGTGGTTGAAGTAGTGGTCTATATTTTTAAAGGGATCTTGCTTCCGTTTAGTCTTAATTGGCTGTGGGTGATGCTTCTAATTGTTCCAGCGATCACAATTATTTCTATCGTTTTAATTGTAAAAGGATCAGCTAAGTCTATGACGATCGAGGAATCACAACAAAAAGCAGCCTTTTTGATTTTACCTTTGGCGTTGCTTCTTGTTGGCCAATTCACTGGTATCTTAGTTTTTGGGGGATGGGTCGTCGTCTCCATCGGTCTAGTATTGTTAGGAATTGCGCTTCTCTTATTGAGATACGCCATGTCCGGTTTCACCTATGAACGTTTGTTGGAACGTTAGTTAAAATGAAAGCAGCAACCAATCGGTTGCTGCTTTTCGTTTTAATCGAACCATAAAATGCTAGCGGTTTGTGCTTTTATATCGTCGGAAGAGCCAGAAAAGACAGTCAGGTCATCAGATAAAAGACCGGTCACCTGTTGGAAGCGGAACATAGAGGCTTGCTGTTTTGTATTAACTGGCCAGACATAAACACCCTGTTTCTGATGGCGGAGCGCCTGAATCAAATCGCTATTGGCAGTTCTGGATTCAATGTTCACGAAATCTAATGTGTTTTTGGGACTGCCTAATAGATCAAATGGCAAAATATAGCCGACTTTCAATTTGGGAAATTCTTTTTTCATTTGGTTAGCCGTATCAAGATCCATACTTTGTAATTCATGTCTTGCTAGGTTCTTTTTCAGAGGAATCAGTTGGTGCACGATTGATTCTTTCGTCTTAGCGGTGACCTTTAGTTCAATGAGCAGCTTTTGATTTAATTGATTTGCCGTTGCCAGGTAGTCAGTAAATGATGGAATGGTGCTCGTATAGCCATTTTCCTTTAGCGTGATATCTTTTAATTCTTGCCAAGTCGATTCATCGACTCGTTTATTTTTATTGGCTAATGTTTTCAGGTCTTCATCGTGCATTACCACTAAGTGATGATCGGCCGTTTCTTGAACATCCATTTCAACAAAATCAGGGCGTCGTTCGTAACTTGTCCTTTTCAGAACCTCAATCGAATTTTGAACACCATTATGATTAGAAACACCTCTGTGGGAGATGGTTAACGCAGGAGTTTGCTGTTGAACATGAAAAGCGTGCGCATAATGAAGAGAATAAAGACCTAAGCAAGAAAAGATGGTCAAGCTAAGCCAAATGACGGCGCCTTTCGTTCTTGATTCGCTGGCAAGAGGGCCCTTATCTGATGAAGCCAAATAAAGAAAGAAGAAGGTCCATAAAACATTTTGCAGAACACGATAGAGGAGCAGCAGAAACATAGCACTAATTTGTCTGGCTATAAGTTTTGTCGCCCAAATAAAACCGATTTTAATCAGAAAGCTAGTAACTAAAAAGAAGATCGGTATCACAAAAAAAAGTAGGAATTGCTTAGGGAAACTATAACGTGTTTTTTGCCAGCTCAGCCAAACACTTTTTTTTAGCGAATGATTTTCTTTAAGGTATTTAGGCGCTAAAATAGATCGGTACAGAAGGTATAGTAGAATCAAGTAAAAAATGCCTATAACTGGTAAAATTTTCCAACGATAAAGAAATAGAAAAGATAAAACCTTAGCCGGAAGAGGCTGCCAAACCAGCAGCATCTGATAAAAGCGAAAGAAAAAAATAGGGGATAGAATCAACCAAAACCCAAAACTAGTGAATGCTGACTTTAAAGAAAAATTTTGAAAATCAGTTTCGTTCGATTGGATTTGACTATAGAGACTACCGTATAAAAAAATCAATGCCACAAAAAGAAGTAGATAAAAGGGTGAGTAAAGGTTATTTAAAAAACTCTGTCTAAAAAATAAAAAGAGACCTTCTGTTAAGAAGGGAAGACCAAAGCTGAGAAGCAGAAAATTATATAAAGAAAAGGTACCGAAAAAATAAGTAAAATACTTTTTTATGGAATTCATAGTTCCTCCTATGGTTCTAAAAGAGATTCGCTTTTTAAAAAGCAAGCAATCTTCTAATTAACAGTGATGAATGTGTAGCTGGTCATTCATTATTATCTGTTTCTCCTGTAAATAAAGTATGAATTTTTTACGCCAAAACTTTGAAATTTCAATCGAAAGATGAACAAAAAAAAGTCCACTAAATTAGTGGACGAGTAAGCTAGATAATAAGTTGCCACCTTGCAGTAAAGCCAAGCTATATAAGAAAATCGAAGCTGGTTTAGCTAAAAAGATGATCGCGCTATATTTCTTGAAGGACATGTTCGTCAGACTAGCCATTAAACATAAGGCATCATCTGGTGCGACAGGTAAGAAAATTGCTAAGGCGAACAATTTTTCAAAGCGAGGCTGATCATCGAGCCAATGACTGTACTTCTGATATACCTTATCACTAACAAGATGCATAATCAAGGGCTTCCCATAGTGTCTTCCCATCAAGAATAGAATGAGGGAACCAATCACTATCCCTACATAGTTATAAACAAAGCCCCAATATGGACCGAAAATCAAAACCCCAGCTGCGAGGCTGATTCCCCCGGGAATAATTGGAATCACGACTTGAATGATCTGAATCAGAACGAAAATGAGCGGTCCGGCGATCGGTGAATGCCCGACGAGCTGTCTTAGTGAATTCATATCATTAAATACTCCTAAGCGATAGAAGTAAATAGTCAAACTAACCGTTATGGCAATACCCATTAACGAAATTAAATTTAATAGCCTTCTGGATTGAACAACACTCATCTGATTCATCTCCTTTGTCTTTCTTAAGTGAAGTATATAGGATAAATTCACAAAATGCATAGGTCTGAGGTTGTAATTTATAAATATCCGGCGAAACTTAAAATATTTTTAGGAAATCAAAGAGAGCGTTTACAATATCGAGCTGATAGTAATTTAAAAAGCAGAAAAAATTCTGCTTTCACCTTGATCTATTTTAGTTGAAAATTTGAACGAGTTCTTTTTAGTGCTCGTTCAATTAAATTTGTGAACATGAATCCAATCGCAATTGCTCCAGCTGTAACCAAAACAGTGACCACTTTTTCCATTGACTCAGTAAATTCTTGGTTCATCATATATCGGACAGCCATGTAAGCAGGTCCGCCAGGAACTAATGGAACAAGACTGGGGACATTAAAGACAATGACGGGCATATGCATGACTCGTGAGAAGAAAATACTAATTAGTCCGATCATCATCGCACCCAGGAAGTTAGAGATGCCAATATTTTGATGACAGTATGTTTGTAGAATCCAAAAGGTCATCCAACCTGCGGCACCTGTGAAGCCGCAAGCTAAAAAAGCTCTGCGCGGAATGTTAGTAATGACACTAAAGGCAATTGTACTAAACATACTGAATAGAAAATTGATAACAAAAGTCATAAGAGACCTCCCAAAAAATATTTTTCTAAAAGAAATTAAAGGCAACGATAATCCCGCCGCCAATTGCCCCCGCGATAAATAAAGCTTCTGTCCCACGGGCAACACCACTAATTAAATGTCCTGCCATAATGTCACGAAAGGCATTAGTAATAGCCAAACCGGGGACTAGTGGCATAATTGATCCTATAATCAAGCTATTAACATCACGAGCGACGGAAAAAGAAACGGCAAGTAAAGACAAGCAACCAATAACTAATGCAGCAACGAAGTCGTTCAAGAATTTCATACGTAGCTTGTTTCCGAAAAAGGTATGGACAGCAAAGCCGACCATGCCGATCATAAATGTTGGAATAAAGTCGAACCAAGTCCCGTTGAGAATAATCATCAGCGTACTGCTGACAATTCCAGCGGAGATAATCTTCCATAAGTAAGGAAAGTCTGGTGTGGCATCATCCACTTCTTCTAAATACAAATAAAAATCAGGTAAAGAGAGTTCGCCATCTGCGAATTGTCTTGAGCCTTGATTGACGGCAGTCACCTTTTCTAGATTAATCGACTGTGGGGTAATCTGGATGACTTGGCTGTTTTGTTCAGAAGGAAAGCCAACAATCAATCCGGTCGCAGTCACATAGGTTTGAATATCGTCTAAACCAGCATTAATAGCAATGCGCTTCATCGTGTCCTCCACGCGATAGACTTCAGAACCGGATTCCATCATGATCTTTCCGGCCTTTAAGCAAGTATTTAAAACGAGTTGCGCATAATTTTGTTGTTCCATTAAGCTAACCACCTTTTTCTATTTCTCTACTATAGTAGAGAAAATAAATTAATTAAACAAGAAAAAGAATAAGGATTGTCACCGAACGCTAGAGAAAGTATAATAAAGTAACAGTGGAATTTTTTTTTAGCGATACTGTTTTTACTTTAAAGAAACAAAAATGTCTTCAAATGTATAACGACTCTTTTAAATTTTAATAATTTAAAGGAATATTTCCTAAACTAATAAAACGGTTACACTCCCTTTATAAGGAAAAATTGTAGAATAACCACGCAATTTCAAAAAAAAATTCAGTAAATTTAGATAACATCTTGCTTAAGGGTTGCAAAACTAATCAGTTTTTGATTAAAATAAAATGACAGTAAAAATAATAACATTCTGGGAGGAATTACAATGAGAAGAAAAGTTTATACAAAAGACCAGATTCTAAAGGCTGCCTATGAAGTTGTCGAAAATGAAGGTTTTTCTGGATTTACCGCGCGAAACATTGCCAAAAAAATGGGGATCAGTACACAACCAATCTATTTAGAATTTAAAAACATGAGCGATCTTAAAAACACATTGCTCGATGAAATTTGCAATCACCTATACTACGATATTTTCCCAGAAGTTCGCACAGGTGATACGATCATTGATTTAGGCTTGAGCTATGTTTACTTTGCAAAAGAACAAAGCAATCTGTACAACGCATTGTACGTTCAAGAGTATGGCGGCGGGAAAAAAATGCATGACTTTTCTTACAATTATTTCCACCAGCTGATTGTAGAGCATCCTAAATATAAGAATTTATCTGAAAAAAGAATCAATGCGTTGCACGTGGGAACTTGGATCTGTGTGACAGGAATCGCGACGCTGATGTCTTCAGGTATCATCGAACCGACTCAGGATGAAATCGTTCATTTAATGAACCGTACGATCACGAATATCTTAGAAGAAGAGGATACATCTGTATTAGATACATTATAAAATCTTGACATTTAAACGAAAAACGGTAAGATAAATGGTGCGGAAGGTTGGCAGAGTGGTAATGCACCGGACTCGAAATCCGGCGAGCCGCAGTAATGTGGTGCACGGGTTCAAGTCCCGTACCTTCCTTACATTCTACCGAATTAAAAGCCAGAAACATTTGCAGCAGGACTGTCAATGTTTCTGGCTTTCTTGTTTTATAGAGTAAGAATTCGAATCGTTTTTTTCGACTATCCGAGTTTAGATTTCTACGGGTATTGGTTCACAATCGTTGGCCTTGAGGAATGCATCGAATGATCCGTACAACTCTTGGATTCGTTCCGTATGACCGAACTCAGAACTTTTAGGAACGCTATCAACGATTACAATAAAGGTGTGCAGTTTCCTAGACAGCTCTTCCTTGGATAAAGGTTGATTGTTTTCAGGAGTATCCAGTGTAAATCCTTGACTTTGGATAAAGATTTTGTAAGAACCAAAATGTTTTTTTATTTGATGTAAATAGCCGAATTCTTGAATAGATGGGACTCGGTCGTACTTATCAACGAATAAGTGAAGCTGTTGAACTAGCGCTTTTTTGGATACTTTCTTTTCATATTCCGTTGATTGAAACTTTCTTTTTTTAGTGGCCTGTGAGTTGAAATACAATTCCTCATAACCATTAGCCTTTAAAAATTCAAAATAAGAAGAATAAAGCTTATAGATATAATGTGCCTTTCCTAGTTCACTCATGGTAGGTGTCCGACCATTTTTCTTAACAAAATCGTTTAGTCTAGTAATCACGGTTTCTATTACTTCTATATCGTTCAAGGTGATCAAAGGTTGTTTTCCTACTTGTAAAGATGGAGAAGTAAAATATAAATTACCGTATCCGTTCGCCTTAATAAACTCTATATAGGAGGTATAGTATTTATAAATTCTATAGCCCCGTTTAAGTTCCTTTATTCTCGGGGTGCGATCGTGCTTCTTAACGAAGGCGTGGAGTTCGTTGGCCAATTGCTCTTTTTCCTTTGCATTTTCAAGCCTGCGTAGTGAAGCCTTTTCTGGTCTGCGACCTACGTATAAATGCTCATAACCATTTTTTTTAATAAATTCAAAATAGGACCCATAGTATTTATAGATAAGTTGCTTATAGCCGAATTCTTTCATTCTAGGTGTTCGCTCATGTTTTTTCACGAATGTATGTAATCTTTTTATGATAAATTTTTTTGTATGTATTTTCGTCATCCGAATAACCTCCATTTTATTCCATCAATTTCTTTATCATTGGATTATTTGTTAGAAGAATACCATAATCAGGAAGAGAAAACGTTCGCAACTTTTTTCATTTTTTTATTAGAAAAGAGTATTTTGTTTAAAATCATTTCCCAGAAAAAAGAATTGGTTTAGAACACTATTCTTTTATCGAGTGCGTTGTTCCGATTTTTGGTATACTTAGGCAAAACTTATAGAGGGGTAGATGGCTATGGAAGAGACGGTATTCTTTAACCTAAGCAATGCAATCGCAGCAAAACGTGACCCGAAGGAGTTAATCAAAGAAGCTCAGATCGTCAAAGATAATCGTGATCCGCTTGGGAAATTAGTGATTGTAGAAGGCAAAGAAGGGGAGTCGCTTATCTTATTTGATTTAGCAGATCAGGAAGAACCTTCTGAACAGACCGAGCCTTTTAAGGTTAAAAAAATTATTGATTAAGTATAAAATCCTCTGTTCGACTGAATAGAGGATTTTTGTTGACGCTTTATCAAACAAATGGTCATAAATCTAGAAAACCAACTAAACATTTCAAGCCTTTTGACATTTTTTTAACAAAGAAAAAATTATTTTATCTACCAGCAAGCTTTGATAATTAAAAAAGAATTACTATTATTTAATTATTTTAAAAAAGCTGAAGTAGAATTTTTGATTCAAGTCCTTTATGGTTGACTTGTGGGTTTTTCGAGGATAAGGGTTGTTAATGATGAGAGATGTATTTTTTCACTATAGTTAAAAACACAGTGCAATTGAAAAGGAGAACGTTCATGAAAGATCATGGGTTAGGGCGTGAACAGCTGTTTTCTCTAAAACGTGTCACATTAGAGAAAAGAATTAAGCTGTTTTTTAAAGAAACAAAAGATAGTAATAGCGCGATCGAAATGTTGGTAGCGCTTCAAATAAGAGATGAATTATGTGAAGACGATTTTTCGTTTATGTTGGCGGATGTAGCTAAGTATATTTTTCTTCGTACACGATCGAATGCGATTTTGCGCAGGTATTACATTTATTTCATGGAATATTTTGATAAGAAGGAATGGCGTCTGTTGTTGATCAAGTTATTCCCGACAAAATCATATATCTTGGAAAAATTAAAAACTTTATATAGCCAATTTATTAAAACGCCACTAGCAGGACTAGTAGGTTCATGACGATAGCAAATAGCTAACAAAAAAAGAAAGGAGAGAAAAGAATGATTGTCTCAACGACCTTAGATGCTGAGTTTGAGAAAAGCAATGGAAGGAAATGCCATTTACGTTTGAGAAATGTTGATAAAAGTAAAACTGCAGAAGAAATCAAATCTTCTTTAAATAAATTATCCAAGTTAAGCTTGTTTGAAAAAGAGGGGGTCCATCAATTTCATACGTTAAAGCATGCAAAATATATCGATAAAATAGAAACGGTAATTTTTGATAAACGGAACCAAGAAAAAGAACAACAACCTGTTTCAGAACCTGTTATGACAGAAAAGGAAACGGAAAATACCAAGCTACTAGAGAGCTTAACGATTGAAGAAGAGCGGCCTGAATCAGGAAAACTGATTCAAACAGTGCAGTTATCAGAAGGGTTTGATCCAATAAAATTGACTGAAAGTCAAAGAATGGCTGTAGTTCTGGCTTGTCTGCCAGAGGGGTATTCATTAGAAAGTGCTCAAATTGATACTAAAGTAAAACCAGCGAGATATGTATTTACAGAAAGACAAAAGAAAGAGCAGTCTGTAGAGGAGCCGCCTCAGAAAAAGGGACGATTACGTAAACGGCTACTAGAGCGGATTCGAAAGCGGGAATAAATTTTTGCATCAAAAGTTTCTGTGGTGACTGCAAGAGAACCTGAGATAGGTCTATTTGATGTGCATACATGAAGTAATGCTTGTTTTCATAGTAATTGAAACTTTTCGAGCCAAATTGTTCGACTCCCAAATGCTTTTTTTATAAGCTATAGAAAAAAGATTTGAGGAGAAAAGTGATGATTCAATTGACAGTTGAAATAGAGGCGAGTACTACGAAAATCCAATTCGATGGACAAGGGACGATGGTAATTTATCGAGATCTAAAACAGGTCCCAGCCCTAGATAGTGAGGAACTGCTGCTCTATTATAAAGGGCGTGAGGTTCAGACAATTGATTATAATCAAAAAATCGACAAAAAAGTCTTGAAAGAAGCCAATCAGCTGGTGACCATCAGTGTTCCTTGGGATATTGAAGGACGAGAATTAGCTCAACAAATGTTGGCTGTTTGGAATGAAAATTCGCTGAAAACCAACGGCTTATTTGAAGAGCAAAAAATAGCGTCAAATCATTTTTCAGTCGTGGCGAAGTACCAAAAGGAATTGTTCGAGATTCTAACAACTTTTGGTTTTGAGAATGAAAAGGTTAAGGCTAAACCAGCGAAGGCGCAGCATCGTTGGAACAAAAAAGTCAGTGAGATTCCTTTTTATATTGATTATAACGATGCTAAGGGAGAAGTTGTGTGGCAAAAGAGAAATGAGATGGTACTAAAAGCAGGTGCTAAGCTCACACAAAAGATGCCTTTGAATAAGGACGGGTCAATTGGATTTAGTGCGCGTTTAACAGAAAAATTACGAGCGGATCACGCTCATCAGATAGCGAATTTTATCACGACGGAAGATATTGTATTGAAAAGTGTCAATGAGGTGGGCATCTTTTTATACTATGCTGGAACAAATGGCTGGCTCGTTTTGAAGGATAAGGATGGCAAAACCATTGATGAATATACAGTAGTGAAATAGAAGTGCAGTTGCGCTTCTTTTTTTGTTGAAAACATCCCTTGTAAAGAGGTACCATCAAAGAAAAGAAGGGAGCGGTTTGAGTGAAATTAGCAGTCATCTATTATAGTAAGACAGGGCAAACAAAAGAGATGGCAGAAATTATTGCTGGAGGAATGCGAAAAACAGGCAGTGATGTGAAAGCCTTTTCGGTGGATGAATCCATGGATAGGGAGTATTTAAAAGAAAGCTCAGGAGTCGTTTTTGGCTCCCCGACGTATCTGGCGACGAGTCATTGGCGCCTCTCGCAATGGCTTTTAGAGGACAGTAGCAATCTTTCATTAGCCGGAAAATTGGGTGGTGCATTTGCGACCGCTCATTATGCACAGGGAGGGAGCGACAGCACGATTCTCTCCATGTTAGGAATTTTACTAGTAAAAGGAATGCTGGTGTATTCAGGCGGTTCAGCTTTTGGCAAGCCCTTTATTCATCATGGCCCCGTTGCTTTAGATGCAGTGGGAGATCATTATGAAGAATCAAAAGCGCAGTTTGAAATTTTTGGACAGCGTTTTGCGGAGAAGGCGCTGGAATTATTTGAAGCATAAAAAGGCTGGGGGAAAGAGAATCAACGTCGATTCTATCCCTCAGCTTTTTATAAGTCTAGATATTTCGTTAAATAATCAGCCATGCCATCCTCGGTATTTGGCTTATCGGTAACATCATTCGCAACGGATTTTACTTGATCCGTCCCATTAGCCATGGCAACGCCCCAACCAGCGAACTTCAGCATTTCTACATCGTTATGTTCGTCTCCGAAAGCGAGAATATCTTCCTGCTTCATATTCAGATGATCAATGACACGTCGTAACCCATGAGCCTTTTGGATTCCCTTGGCAACAACTTCTAGGATTGGGTTCGGTCCGCCCCATGTATTCACTTCAACTTCATGGCCATATTGTTGTTTCAATTCTTCAGAAACACTGCCAACATTTTCAGGCTGGCTGCGCAAAAGAACAGAGGTTGGATTCGTCCGTAATGTATTTACAGTTAAGAGATTTTCATTCGTAGCGAAGTCACTGGCAAAGAAGTGCTGATCAAAGAAATTTAAATCGTCAATAAAAAAGGTTTCACGATTTTCCGCAGCAATGAAATCTAGTTTCAAATTTTTCTTTTCTGCCATCAAATCAAACACGATTTTGCGGTTAAAGGATGTTTCTTGTTCACCGTCCCACTGTTTATCAGGCAAATGGACAAGGGCGCCGTTAAAATTAATCATCGGCGTTGTTAATTGCAATTCTTGATAAAAGTTTTTACTCATGCGGTAAGGGCGTCCGGTCGCGATGACGACAGAGTGACCATCTTGAATCGCACGGCGTAAAGTTCTCGCGGTTTTATCAGTAATTTTTGAGTCTTGATTCAGTGTAGTCCCATCTAAATCAATAGCGATTAATTTTTTCATAAAAACTCCTACTTTCAATTTGTTTTAGTCTAGCACATCCATTAGAAAACGCAACCGTAGCGCTTTAAAAAGATGGAAGTATTAGAAAAAATTCAACTTCTTTGAGAGAGGAGAAAAGTTTTTTTGGTCAGACTCTGCTATAGTAGATACATGAAAATGGCGAGAAAGGGGATTCAATAGAATGAAAATCAATTGGCGAAGAAATCTTTTGATATCGTGGATTGGTTGTTTTTTTACAGGTGCAAGTTTTAGTTTGGTGATGCCCTTTTTGCCGGTGTACATCGAACAGTTGGGAACAGCGAAATCTCAAGTTGAGTTGTTTTCCGGATTAGCAATCTCTGTTACAGCATTCTCGGCAGCCATCGTCTCTCCCTTGTGGGGAAGCTTGGCGGATCGTAAAGGGCGCCGACTCATGATGATTCGGGCTGCAGCGGGAATGACGATAACTATGGGCTCATTAGCTTTTGTGACGAATGTTTATTGGTTGCTAATCATGCGCTTCATGACGGGCGTGTTATCAGGGTATATTCCAAACGCAACAGCACTGATTGCTTCGCAAGTGCCGAAGCAAAAGAGTGGTTGGGCATTAGGGACACTAGCAACTGGAGCTGTGGCGGGAAACTTGATCGGGCCGTTGATCGGTGGAATGCTGGCCCAATGGTTTGGTTTACGAAACGTGTTTATTATCACAGGAATTATTTTGCTGATTTGTACTATTTTGACAGTATTTATGGTAAAAGAAGACTTCCAGCCAGTCGAAAAAGAAGATGTGATCAGTATGGCGGAATTACGAAAAAGAATTCACTATATGCCAATTTTGATAGGTTTGTTTATCAGTACACTGATTCTGCAAGTCGGAGCAACCAGCATCAGTCCGATTTTAACCTTGTATATCCGTGACCTAAGCGGATCGAGCAGCAATGCATTAGTGGTCAGCGGTTTAATTGTTTCGATTGCGGGCGTTTCAGCGATTG
Source organism: Enterococcus raffinosus (assembly GCF_001886185.1). GTDB lineage: Bacteria > Bacillota > Bacilli > Lactobacillales > Enterococcaceae > Enterococcus_A > Enterococcus_A raffinosus. Next base: position 13,116 of record NZ_JXLA01000046.1, read on the forward strand.
CTTCCTCTCCTACACTGGGCAAAATTGGGGATCGTATTGGCAATCATAAGGTGTTATTGGCAGGATTAGTCCTATCGTTATTTTGTTTCATTCCGATGGCTTTCGTAAAAACGCCCTTTCAGCTTGGTGTTTTGCGCTTCTTCCTAGGCTTTTCTACAGGAGCTTTGATGCCGTCGATCAATACGTTAATTAGTAAGATCAGTCCTCCCGAGGGTGTTAGTCGAATTTTCAGCTACAATCAAATGTTCAACAATTTTGGACAGGTCATTGGTCCGATGCTGGGTTCGACTGTTGCTCATGGCTTTGGCTATCCGGCAGTTTTTCTTGTAACGAGTGCCTGTGTTTTTGGGAATATCATTTTGAGCGTGTTCAATTTTCGCAAGCTCTTAGTGACGAAGACGAAGATATAACAACGTTCAAAAGACTGTCCTGCATGGATAGTCTTTTTAGCGGTCGTTTCAAGCTATGAAAAAAACAAAAAACCAGTTACAATATAGTAACTGGTTTTGCTTTATCTATGCATTTGCTTTTTTAGGTGAAACAAAACGTGCGGCAATAAGTGCGATAACACCAACGATCAGTGATATAATCGTAGATAATTCGAAGTTATAAGATCCACTTTGCAAGGCACCGCCTAGATAACAAACGGCTTGTCCAATAGCGAAAGCCCAAAAAAATGTAACTAGATATTTCATCAAGAGCACCTCTTTTCGCAAGAATTTCTAGGTTCAGTTTAGCATTTTTTTTGAAAATGTAAAGAAAAGTCTTGTGTAACTATATAGAAACAACGAATGTTCTAAAGCAAGTAAAAGATGTACATAAAGAGGAATAATCTTTTTTCTTAGCGAGAAAAATAATTACATTAAAACGAAAACGAAGTAGGATGTCAGTTCCACTTTTCCCAGTAAACAATGAAATAACAGTATAGTGGAATGATATACGTGCTGAGGAACAGGCTTATTTTCCTCACTGAGAAAAGTAAATACATTAAAACGAAGTAGGAGGAGCTCATGAATCTACCACAACTTTATACGAAAACTTCCTATTCATTATTGAAAAGTACCTTAACAATCAACGAGTATGTGCAATCAGCAAAGGCGAGGGGTTATTCCGCGATCGCGATTACTGATGAGAATGTATTATACGGAGCTGTTGAATTCTTTCAGGCATGCCAGAAGCACCAGCTGATGGGAATTATTGGTCTAGAATTGGATTTTTATTCTGAAGAAGCGATTGAAAAAATCTTGTTATATGCAAAAAATGTTGCTGGTTATCAGGAGCTGATGCGTCTTTCTAGTACGCGAATGATGGCAGAAAAACCGCAAACATTAGCTGAATACCAAATTGATGGTGAAAATCTGATAACGGTGTTACCAGTAGACGGATTATATGAACCCTTAGAATCTTTTTTGCCAAAATTGACGCAAATCATCACTGGCGAAACGTATTTGGGTATTTCTCCGGCAACGAAGGTCTCTGATCTACCGGCTTCTTTTCCAAAACTTGCGATTCACGAAGTCGCCTATTTAGATTCAACACAGGCATTCGCGATCAAAGTAATGGGTCACATTCAAAATGGCAGTCAATTGCCGCGAGAAGAATTGACCAATCAGTTGGGGGATAATTATTTAGTAGAGATGGACAAGCTTATTGCGGGATTTGATGATACAGAGGCGGTTATAAATGCTCAAAAACTGGCAGAAGCTTGTCAGTTTGAATTGCCGCTGCACCAAAAGCTTTTGCCCCACTATCCAGTACCAACACCGCAAACAGCGGAAGCTTATTTGCAGGAGCTGTGTTGGCAGAGATTGCCAGAGCGAATTGCTAATGTAACGGAGGAGTACCGTCAACGGTTGACCCGTGAGTTGGGGATCATCCATAATATGGGGTTTGATGATTATTTCTTAATCGTCTGGGATGTAATGGATTACGTCCATCGCAGTAAAATTGTTTCTGGCGCGGGTCGTGGCTCTGCAGCAGGCTCATTGGTAGCTTACGTTTTAAGCATCACGGATGTTGATCCAATCAAATACAATTTATTATTTGAGCGATTTCTGAATCCTGAACGAAACAGCATGCCCGATATTGATTTGGATATTCCAGACAATCGACGAAATCAAGTTCTGCATTATGTTCATGAGAAGTATGGACATTTTCATGTCTCGCAAATCGCCACATTTGGAACCATGGCGGCGAAAATGGTTCTTAGAGATGTTGGTCGAGTCTTTGGATTGTCCCAAAGTGAAGCGAATCGCTGGTCAAAGGCAATCCCGAATCAATTAAAAATTACGTTGCGAGAAGCGTATGAAAAATCCGAGCCATTGAAACGACTGGTGGCAAATGATGAACGCAGCAACTTACTTTTTCAGACAGCGTTGAGCTTAGAAGGTTTGCCGCGCCATGTGTCTACCCACGCAGGTGGTGTAGTGATTAGTGATATTAATTTGATAAACGTTGTTCCGTTGCAAAATGGTTCAGAAGATATTCTGCTGACGCAATTTACCATGACGGATGTGGAAGCTATCGGCTTGTTAAAAATGGACTTTTTGGGCTTGCGCAATCTTTCGATCATTGACAATGCGCTGCAAAATGTTCGTCGGGTCTATCATGAGGAATTGAATTTAAAAAATGTTCCGTTGGATGACCCGGAAACACTGGCTTTATTCCAGCGAGGAGAAACAAGCGGGGTTTTTCAATTTGAATCGGCTGGTATCCGAAAAGTGTTGCGAAATCTTCATCCGACGTCCTTTGAAGACATCGTCGCAGTTAACGCATTGTATCGTCCAGGTCCTATGCAGATTATCGATCAATTTATTGCACGAAAAAATGGCAAAGAGCCGGTCTCCTTTCCAGATGCCTCGGTTCAGCAAATTTTAGCACCGACTTATGGATTTATTGTTTATCAGGAACAGATCATGCAGGTAGCTGCACAGATGGCAGGTTTTACATTAGGAGAAGCCGATATTCTGCGGCGGGCGGTCAGCAAAAAGAAAAAGGACCTTTTAGATGAAGAAAGGCGGCATTTTGTTAGCGGGGCAGTTGGTCGCGGACACAGTCAAAGGAGTGCAGAAGAAGTCTACGATTATATCGAACGCTTCGCCAATTATGGATTTAATCGATCCCATTCGGTAGCCTATAGTTTTGTTGGGTATCAAATGGCCTATCTAAAGGTCCATTATCCAGGTGCATTTTATACCGCCTTGATGCAGTCTGTTCGGAATGATCCGAAAAAGCTGCGGGAGTATATCGCTGAGGCTAATCGTGCAGGAGTGAAACTGCTAGCGCCAGATATCAACCGCAGCAGTTACAGCTTTACCTTGGTGGAAAAAGAGCTGATTCGGTTTGGGCTAGATGCAATCAAGGGAATGCGGCGTGACTTTGTTAGTGACATTTTGTCGACCCGTAAAGAAGAAGGTCCCTTCAAGTCTTTGGATCAGTTTCTTCTGAGAATTGAATCACGTTGGCTGAAGATCGATTACATCGCTCCATTGATTTTTATTGGCGCCTTCGATGAGCTTCATCCAAATCGAAGAGAGCTGGCGGATGGATTAGAAGGAAAGATTCAAAACGTAGAATACAGCGGCGGCAGCATGTCATTGCTGGATGTTATGAGTTTGAAGGAACGGCCTTCTGCGGATTATTCATTAGCCGAACGTTTGAATTATGAGGAACAATATCTTGGCTTATATGTCTCAGGACATCCGACCGAAAATTATCCGAAACTACTGAAACAAAAGGATCTTCAGCCAATCACAGAGCTCTCTGTTGGCAGCAATGGAAAAATTCTCTTCTATTTAAAAGATATTCGTGAGATTCGCACAAAAAAAGGGGAACAGATGGCGTTCTTGACGGGAAATGATCAAAGCGGGGAAATTTCATTAACTGTTTTTCCACAAACGTATCGTCGAGTAAGGAACGAAATCGAATTAGAAAAAGTCTATCTAGTTCAAGGGAAGGTCGAACGTAGCCGTTATGACCAAGCGATTCAGTTGTTAGTGGAAGAAATGGTTCCTGCCCAAGCGGCGGAAGATGACATTAGTGACAAAACTCTATTTATACGTGTTCAATCCGATCGAGATACAAAAGAAATCCAGCGGGGGATTGCTGAAAGACTTCAATTATCACCAGGAAAAGTACCAGTGGTGATCTTTTATGAAAAAAGCCGACGGAAGATTGTGCTGGATAAAAAGTTTTGGGTGGGGGTTAATGACACCCTCTTAAATGCTTTAAGTGACATATTAGGGGAACAAAACGTCGTAATAAGATGATTTCTTGTAACTTTCAAAAACTTTTTTCAAAATCTAAGCTTTTCCTGTAGACATCCCAAGACTTTTGGGATGTTTTTTGGTAGAATGTACCATGAATTAAACGATGTATGTTTTTTGAGAATACTTATGAGGTGAGAAAATGAAACGCATTGGAATTTTAACAAGTGGAGGAGACGCTCCTGGAATGAACGCTGCTGTTCGTGCGGTCGTTCGTAAAGCGATTTTTGAAGGCATGGAAGTTTATGGCATCAATTATGGTTTTGCCGGACTAGTTGCTGGCGATATCCGTCGTTTAGATGTTGCGGATGTTGGTGACAAGATCCAACGAGGCGGAACTTTCCTATATTCAGCTCGTTACCCAGAATTTGCTACTGAAGAAGGGCAATTAAAAGGGATCGAACAATTGAAAAAATTCGGCATCGAAGGGTTAGTTGTTATCGGTGGTGACGGTTCATATCATGGTGCGATGGCCTTGACAAAACATGGCTACCCAGCTGTTGGTATCCCCGGAACGATCGACAATGATATTCCAGGAACAGACTTTACTGTCGGCTTTGATACGGCAATCAATACGGTATTAGAATCCGTTGACCGTATTCGTGATACTGCAACTTCACACGTACGTACTTTTGTCATCGAAGTGATGGGACGTAACGCTGGCGACATCGCTCTATGGTCTGGTGTTGCAGGTGGAGCAGATGAAATCGTTATTCCTGAACATGATTTTGATATGGAACGTATCGCTAAAAAGATCCAAGCTGGCCGCGATCGCGGGAAGAAACATTGCTTGATCATCTTAGCTGAAGGTGTAATGGGCGGAAATGAATTTGCTGATAAACTAGCTGAATATGGCGACTTCCATACACGTGTCAGTGTATTGGGTCACGTAGTTCGTGGTGGTTCACCAAGCGCTCGCGACCGTGTGTTAGCCAGCAAATTTGGTTCATATGCTGTTGATTTATTGCTAGAAGGTAAAGGCGGATTGTGTATTGGTATTGAAGACAACAGCATTGTTGCATCAGATATCGTTGATACATTGGAAAATAACAAACACAAACCAGATTTATCATTATACAATCTGAACAACGAAATCTCATTTTAATCTCGTTAATAATAGTTAAAAGACTATATATTATAAACAATCAAGAATGGAGCGTATTACGTAATGAAAAAAACGAAGATCGTTAGTACATTAGGACCAGCAAGTAACACGGTTGAAACAATTTCTCAATTAATTGAAGCTGGTGCTAACGTGTTCCGTTTCAACTTCTCACACGGAGACCACGAAGAACAGCTTGCACGTATGAACATGGTTCGTGAAGCAGTAGAAAAAACTGGTAAAGATGTCGGTATTCTTTTAGATACTAAAGGTGCTGAAATCCGTACAACTGTTCAAGATACTACAGACGCAGATTACGGCCGCGCTGGCTATATCGAATTCAACGTAGGCGATGAAACTCGTATCTCAATGGACCCAGAACATAAAGGGACGAAAGAAAAAATCGCTGTTACTTACCCAGGTTTGTACGACGACGCGCACATCGGTGGACACATCTTATTCGATGATGGCTTGATCGACATGGAAATCATTGGCAAAGACGAATCAAATCGTGAATTAGTTATGCTTGTTAAAAATGCAGGTATGCTAGGTTCTCGTAAAGGTGTAAATGCTCCCGGTATCTCAATCAACTTACCTGGTATCACAGAAAAAGACGCAGACGATATCCGTTTTGGTTTAGATAACGATATCAACTTTATCGCTGCAAGTTTTGTACGTAAAGCACAAGACGTTCTTGATATTCGTGAAATCCTTGAAGAAAAAAATATGACACACGTTCATATTTTCCCTAAAATCGAATCACAAGAAGGAATCGATAACATCGATGAAATCATCAAAGTTTCTGATGGTATCATGATTGCCCGTGGAGATATGGGTGTTGAAATCGCTCCTGAATTAGTACCTATGGTTCAAAAACGTATCATCAAAAAATGTAACTATGCGGGCAAACCAGTTATTACAGCAACACAAATGTTAGAATCAATGCAAGAAAACCCACGTCCAACACGTGCGGAAGCATCTGACGTTGCCAATGCTGTATTTGATGGAACAGACGCTACAATGCTTTCTGGTGAATCTGCAAATGGTAAATACCCAGTTGAAGCTGTTGGCACAATGGCTCGTATCGATATGGAAGCTGAATCTGCTTTGTCAGAATTAGGTTCTTTCCAAATCAACGAATTTGATAAATCTAACGTAACTGAAACAATTGGTTTGTCTGTGGCTCGCGCTGCGAAAAACTTAGGCGTTAAAACAATTGTTGCAGCGACTGAATCAGGCCATACGGCTCGTATGATCTCTAAATATCGTCCAGATGCTGATATCTTGGCTGTGACATTTGATGAACATACTAAACGTAGCTTGATGGTTAACTGGGGTGTGTTCCCAACGGTTGCTGAAAAACCAACAACAACCGATGAAATGTTCGACTTAGCTGCACAAAAAGCAGTAGACTTAGGCTTCGCTTCTGAAGGCGACTTGATTCTTATTACTGCTGGTGTACCAGTTGGCGAACGTGGAACAACAAACGTTATGAAAGTTCAAATGATCGGTTCTAAATTATTACAAGCTCAAGGTATTGGTGAATCAACAGTCGTTGCTCACGCAGTGGTTGCGAAGTCTGCTGAAGAAGCAATCAAAAAAGCAAAAGACGGTATGGTTCTTGTTGTACCTACAACAGATAAAGACTATATGCCAGCAATCGAAAAAGCAGCTGCTTTGATCGTTGAAGATGGCGGTTTGACTTCACATGCTGCAGTTGTAGGTATCGCTCAAGACATTCCTGTAGTTGTTGGTGCAAGCACTGCAACTTCAACGGTTGTTGATGGTGAACTAGTTACAGTTGACCCTCGTCGCGGTATCGTATATCGTGGACAAACAACAGCAATCTAACATTCGATTGAAAAGTTACCTGTAGAAATAGGGACTGCGACAGTATCTGTCACAGTCCTTTTCTATGAGAAGTACGGGTGATTGAACGATGTCAATATTTTCCATGATCCTTGTGTGCTCAGCTAGCTCAGTAATAATACAATAATTTTTCTACGCATACCATTTTGCTAATTATGCTAGAGCGTAAAGAAAAGCTGACCGAGTTCGTAAAGCTTTTAAATTGTCTGGCTTACCGAACTAGATTTTTCAGCAATAAGCGAAACTATTTTGAAATTTGAAAAGCAATTTAAAAATAGTTTAGTCTTATTGTTCTAAATCTGACCGAGTTCGTAAAGCCTTTCGAGGTGTCAAGAAAATTTCATTGACAAAGGTTTTTTCCACCTGTATAATATCGATTGTTGCTTAGAGGTGATGAATGATGAAATGGTCGATTGGCGAATTGCGCCGCTACAAAGAAGAAGCACTAAATTTTTCAGAAACGATTGATGTAAATGACGCGTTGACCGCTCGAGATAACGAGGTGTTAGCAGTAGCTCCGGTTACTGTAGACGGTATCTTGTCTGTCGGAAAAAATGAATATATTTTACATTATCGTTTGAAAACTATTGTAACTGTTCCTTCAGCCCGCTCCTTGGAACCAGTTGATCTACCACTTGATCTTTCAGTGGATGAAGTCTTCATGACACGGGAGCAATGGTCTTCAATGGAAGAAGAACGAGACGAAGAGATCCTTGTCTTAGACAATGATACGATCGACTTGACGGATTCTATCGAAGATAACATTTTATTAGCGATTCCGATGCAGGTCTTTTCTGAAGAAGAATTGCAAGCGACAGATTTACCCAAGGGCAATGATTGGGAAGTCGTGAGCGAAGAAGATTACCTGCAGAAAAAAGAATCCGCTGAAACAATTGATCCTCGTCTTGCAAAATTATCTGAACTATTCAATGAATCGGAAGATGACAAGTAAGATTGGAATAAAATGTATCAGTAAATGATACTTCATTTTATAAGGAGGTGTAACACCCAATGGCAGTACCAGCTAGAAAAACATCAAAAGCTAAAAAGAACAAACGTCGTACTCACTACAAATTGACCATTAAAGGATTGAACGAATGTCCTAACTGTGGCGAAATGAAGAAGAGCCATCACGTATGTGCCAACTGCGGCTACTATGATGGAAAAGATGTTATGTCTAAAGAAGCATAAGCACTTTTTAATAGAGAAGATCAAAACCTCAAGACTAACCATGGAGTCTTGAGGTTTTTCTTTTTGTGATGAACAGTACTTTACCGAGCGATTCCTGCTTAGTATAGTACTGTTTTTTTATTATCCGCTAGAAATTAAGAGATAATCAAATATATACAAGCAAAATAGTTGTCTATTAACATTAAATGCACTAATCTTAGGTAAAAAATTATGGAGAAAAAAAATGGAAAACCATTTAACTCGTCTGAAGCTGTACTTCTTTTATTTCGTCATAATAATCGGTTATCTGATTCTGCCTAGTATCGCTTCAGCTATTACTGGCTTCTCAAGTGGTGCTGTTGTCACTGCTTTTTCTCAGGTAGTGTTCATCGTACTTTCTTTTATGATGATAAACAGATATCGCCTTAATAAGTTCTGGCATTTTGAAAAGTTGAGTGGAGCAAAAATGCCTCCTCTTTTATTGCTGCTCCCAGCAATTTTTCCTATTGCGGCAGATCTGTTGTTCATGAGAGTCGGCGACTTTTCTTTTCAAAAACTCGGGATTAGTCTGATTACTTCATCCCTTACTGGTATCACCGAAGAATTCGTTTTTAGAGGTGTTCTCTTAAGTGGATTTCTACTTGTTTATCAATCAAAGGGCATCTGGAAGCCTATAATGATCTCTAGTTTTTTATTTGGCGCTGTTCACTTTCTTAATTTACTTTCTACTACACAAGTATCGCCTAAGTTGGTGATACTTCAAGTTGTCTACGCGACTTTTCTTGGTGTTTTCCTAGCCAGCCAGTTCTTAGTCAGTAAAAATTTACTTCTACCTATAGTGACACATACGTTAATTGATCTTTTCAGCTTTGTGGAACATCCGCTGAATGGAACGCAGACCGTCGTCTTTTTACTTCTATATGGAATAGTACCTTTAATCTTTGGCGTCTATTTTCTAATGAGAGGAAAGAGCAAATAATTTCTACTTACACATGTTATAACATAAAATTTAATCAGAGAGGATGAGAGAGATGGACGCTACAAAAAAATGGACATGGAAAGATACAGTGGTTTTATTCATATTGCCAGTTGAACTGACAGTTGGTGCGTTATTGAATGTCCTAGGGCTAACTAAAAATCAATTATTAGCGACGGTATTGGTTTTCTTGATTTTCTTTACTGGCTTTCTTACAGCCGTGATTCTAAAGCGAGATTTGTTAGCTGAAGACTTTAGAAAATACAAGCAACATTTCTTTAAAAATTTTGGGTTAAGTATTCTTGGTGCAATTATATTTGGAGGAATTATTTTAGGAGGAAGAGGTCTTTTTCAGACAAATCAAGCCTTTTCTCAAATAGACTTTACAGCTTCTGCGAGCCTTTCGACGGTTGTGCCTATAGCAATTTCTGGAATCATTCCTTTAATGGCTCCTTTTGTAGAAGAGACAGTTTTTCGTTATGAATTGTTTTATCGTTGGAAAGATACGAAATGGGTGAAGATAGCTATGCTTATTGTCTCGTCAGTGCTATTTGGCCTGGCTCACTATAATAACTACTCGAGTGTGCCTATTTTAATGTTACCTATGATGCTTGCAGGTGCGGCCCTAGCAGGTTTGTACTATTGGAGGGGGAATATCTGGATCAGTCTCTTTGCCCACTTTATCTATAACGCGGCCTTTTCATTTTTCCCAACGATTCTTCTCATCTTTATTCAATTAGCTGGCGGAAAGTAGAGTAAAATCATATGGTTGGAAATAGACATTTTCGAATGTCTATTTTTTTAAAACTAAGCGAGCAAAGCGCAGCTCGAAGAATAAAAAGTCTTTGAAATTGTAAAAACTTTAAGGTATATTGAACAAGGCTCAATTTTGAGATTTGGCTTATCTTGGATGAAATTCAGCCAGTGTGCCTAATAAGTTTCTCAAATAGGTCATTTCGAAGATAAATGATGGCTCAATTTGAACGTTTTGCGGTTTTTTTTATAGAAAACACAATTCATTTTCCATTCTCACTTTCTTAGGATATAATGAGAATCGTATTGAGTAATTCGGATAACAGATCTACTAAATGATTAAACAAAATCAGTAGATTGTTGTACGTGGTGAAAGTCCACCTTATTTCTCACTTGAGAGAATAAGTACATTAACACGAAGTAGGAGGATAAATATGTCAAAACAACAATTCGGTGTCGTAGGTATGGCCGTCATGGGGAAAAATCTAGCGTTGAATATTGAAAGCCGCGGCTATTCAGTGGCTTTATATAATCGGACTGGATCAAAAACGGAAGCGGTAGTAACAGAACACCCTGATCGTAATCTAAAAGCAACATTTTCAATCGAGGAGTTTGTCGATTCAATTGAAGTTCCTCGTCGCATTATGTTGATGGTACAAGCGGGACCGGCAACGGACGCAACGATCCAACAACTACTACCACATTTAGATAAAGGCGACATTTTAATTGATGGAGGAAATACCTTCTTTAAAGATACGATTCGCCGTAATGAAGAATTAGCCAACTCAGGCATCAACTTCATTGGTACTGGTGTTTCTGGTGGTGAAAAGGGTGCGTTAGAAGGTCCATCTATGATGCCAGGCGGACAAAAAGAAGCCTATGATTTAGTGGCTCCTATTTTTGAACAAATCGCTGCAAAAGCCGAAGATGGTGAACCATGTGTCACTTACATAGGAGCCAACGGTGCAGGACATGTAAAAATGGTTCATAATGGGATCGAATACGGGGACATGCAATTGATCGCTGAATCGTATGATTTAATGCAGCATTTGCTAGGCCTTTCCGTTGAAGAAATGGCTGAAGTGTTTTCAGAGTGGAACGAAGGCGAACTAGACAGTTACTTGATCGAGATCACAGCAGACATCTTGACTCGTAAAGACGACGAAGGCACAGATAAAGCGATTGTTGATGTGATCAAAGATGCCGCTGGAAATAAGGGAACAGGTAAATGGACCTCACAAAGTGCTTTAGACTTGGGTGTTCCACTACCATTGATCACTGAATCAGTGTTTGCTCGCTTCATTTCTGCCTATAAAGAAGAACGCGTGGCAGCTAGCAAAGTTCTATCTGGTCCAGCTCCTTACAAATATGAAGGCGACAAAAAAGAACTGATCGAAAAAATCCGTGAAGCTCTTTATTTCAGTAAAATCATGAGCTATGCACAAGGGTTCTCTGAATTACGTGCAGCTTCAAAAGAATTTGGTTGGGACTTGCCATTTGGTGATATCGCAAAAATTTGGCGTGCCGGTTGTATCATTCGCGCTCGCTTCTTACAAAAAATTACGGATGCCTATGAAAAGGATGCTGACTTGGCAAACTTAATGTTAGATGATTACTTTAAAGAAATCACTGACAAGTACCAACAAGCAGTTCGTGAAGTTGTTGCTATCGCTGTACAAGCAGGTGTCCCTGTGCCAACATTCTCATCTGCGATCACTTATTACGATTCTTACCGTGCTGAACGGTTACCAGCAAACTTGATCCAAGCACAACGCGATTACTTCGGCGCTCATACGTATGAACGGACAGACAAAGAAGGAATCTATCACTATAGCTGGTACCACGAAGAATAGCAGAGGTTATTTATAACAATACTTGTAACTAACTATAGCTTTTTGACAGGTTTAGCCCTATAATGATAGAGGTTTAATGAAATTCAACTTGGAAAGGAACTAAAAAAATGAGTAATATTCTGATCATTGAAGATGAGAAAAATCTAGCTCGTTTTGTCGAACTAGAATTGAAGCACGAAGGCTATGATACAGAAGTTCATTATAATGGTAGAACAGGACTTGAAGCCGCTTTGGAAAGTGACTGGGATGCAATCTTACTTGATTTAATGCTTCCCGAGTTAAATGGCTTGGAAGTTTGTCGTCGTGTTCGTCAAGTGAAAAATACGCCGATCATCATGATGACTGCTCGCGATTCAGTGATTGACCGCGTTTCTGGCTTAGATCATGGTGCGGATGACTACATCGTCAAACCATTCGCCATCGAAGAATTATTGGCACGTCTACGTGCATTACTCCGTCGCATCGATATCGAAGGAGATAAGAACGTTGCGAAACAAACAACGATTACTTATCGTGATTTAACGATCGAAAAAGAAAATCGTGTAGTTCGTCGCGGCAATGAAATTATCGAGTTGACAAAACGTGAATACGAATTACTATTAACGCTAATGGAAAATGTGAACGTCGTTCTAGCTCGTGATGTCCTACTTAATAAAGTTTGGGGATACGAGACAGAAGTGGAAACGAACGTTGTTGACGTGTATATCCGTTATCTGCGTAATAAAATCGATGTACCAGGCGAAGACAGCTATATTCAAACCGTTCGCGGTACTGGGTACGTTATGCGCTCATGAGAAAATTTATCAAGAAACAAAGAGAACTGAAAGGGCCCTCACTCACTATCAAGTGGGCCTTTACAAGTTCTTTCTTTATATTCGTTGTATTTACGATCTTTGCCGTAATCACGTATAAATCCTCTGTCAACTTAATTGTTACAAAGGAAAGAAACAACGTTGAACGCACAATTTCTGAAGTGACCTCTCGTTTAGCGAATGCCAACGAAGAGTTAACACTGGTGAATACCTATCGAACATTGACGGAAACAGATACTCAAGATAACGCTATGTATGACCAAAACATGACGTTAGAAGGAAATATGATGCGTATTGATGACTTCATTTCGGAGTTAGGACAGCGTCAGCTTTCGCTTGATATTTACAATTTAGATAAAAAATTAATTTTCAAAACGCAAAAGACCTACCAACCCTTAGTTCAAACCAAGCATAAAGCACCGACTATTGTGACAGTCGATGAAAAAAACGGGTTTCTATCGGTTGAGCCGATATACTCAAAAAAAACGAGAGAAAAAATTGGCTACGCTCAAGTCTTTTATGAATTGTCGGATTTCTACGAGATGCGCAGCAAGCTATTATTAACGCTGATCGTGTTAGAGATCGTTTCATTGTTGCTGAGCAGTTTCTTAGGTTTCTTACTGTCCTCATACTTCTTGAAGCCTGTGAAGATTTTACGGGATACGATGGAGATTATTCGGCAAGACCCTCAAGCAGAGGTCCATGTTCCGGATATTACGACCAATGATGAATTGGCCGACCTTGCAGTGATATTTAACGATGTGATCGACCGTATTCGAATGTATATCGAACAGCAAGAGCAATTTGTTGAGGATGTCTCTCACGAATTGAGAACACCTGTCGCAGTGATTGAAGGCCATTTGAACATGTTGAACCGCTGGGGGAAAGATGACCCAGAAATACTGGATGAGTCTATTCAAGCTAGCCTACAAGAACTTGTTCGGATGAAGAGTCTCGTTCAGGAGATGCTGGATCTTTCTCGTGCAGAGCAAGTTGATGTGTATTATGGAAATGAGACGTCTAAGGCAAAAGAAGTCACCTATCAAGTATTCAACAACTTTAAATTACTTTACCCTGAGTTCACCTTTACACTGGATGACGATTTAGATGGGGAAAAAATGCTGAAAATCTACCGTAATCACCTAGAGCAGATTTTGATCATTATCTTAGACAATGCCGTGAAATATTCTACGGATCGGAAAGAAGTGCATATTTCTGTCTCTTCTACACTGAATAAGTTTGAGATAGCGATTCAGGATTTTGGTGAAGGGATACCAGATGAAGACATTGCAAAAGTCTTTAATCGTTTCTATCGAGTAGATAAAGCCCGTGCACGCACAAAAGGTGGAAATGGGTTAGGATTATCAATTGCGCATAAACTTTTGGAAAGCTATAAGGGAAGTATCAGCGTCGAAAGCTCTGTTGGCAAAGGAACAATTTTTAGAATTTTTATTCCTATGGTAGAAGAAAAAACAGCCGAGTAAAACTTGGCTGTTTTTTTATGCGAAAGTTTAAAAAGTTTTATACTCAAGATAGCGTTATTTTTGTTTTAAAATCGAACGTTATTTTGGAGTTTCAAATGATCGTTCGAAAAATAAAAAAGATTGAAAAAAAGTGTAAAAAATAGTTGCATTACTGCTTGAAGATTGCTATATTATTAAATGTTCCCAAGAGAGAAAAACATCTTGAAAAAAATTAAAAATAATTGTTGACGGATGAAAAATCTTGTGGTATTTTTATAAAGTCGCTTGAAGGAAACACGAAGCAAACTTGTTTTTTTATCAAAAAATTTTTAAATAAAAGTTGTTGACTTTTAAATGGAAACCTGATATGATATAAAAGTTGCTGAAACAAAGCGACA
>NZ_JXLA01000047.1 GCF_001886185.1 Enterococcus raffinosus
CTATCAGTCCTATTTGACAAAGAGCCATTTTTATTCGGCTTCTTCAATATCTTTCGTAATCTCGTCTAATTTAATTTCATTTTTTAAATAGGCTGCATTTTCTGTTGGAAAATGTTGACGAAATTCTGCTAACTCCATCAGGTTGACCGAACCTTCACTTAATTGGAAATCTAATACATGACCGCCGAATTTACGATCATCACTAATAAAATGAAGATGAAAGCCTGCTGCGGCTGCTCCATGGAATAATCCGGGTGTAAAAAATCCTACAATTGTACCGGTTATATCTTCTGCTTCAAACTCTGGCTGGTTTCGAGCAATTTCTACAAAACGTGGATACGGTTTTTCTTGTTTTGGTGCAACACGCACATGCATGTTTTTAAACAAGCCTTCTATTTTGACCGCTGCAAATAAATTGTGACTAATTTGGTCTAATATCCAATTTTTAACAGTATCGTCAGTAACATTAGATAAGAAGTAATTTACATCCGATTCAAAATTCGTTACTGCAGCATATGGCGTCAACTCTTCACCAGATAATTGGTTGATTTTTCCCGTTTCATCAGCATGATAAATAATACCATCTAGAAAGATAACCTCTCCGTTTGATCCCTCTAACGTTCCTAGACCAAAATTTCCGTAATTTGATAATGTACCAATTTTTTCTGTACCCTCCATCAAATCTTGCATTAACCCACCCAATGTTCCATGTTGGTAGATATAACTTTTTGTTTTCACTATCATAATAATCCCTTCCTATTACTCTCACAACTATTAGTCAGCTTATCGTTCACAGTTAATTGAGATAACGATGCCGTTTGGTTTATATAATTCGTATCTTAATAAAATTGATCCGGTAAAATTGTCTTCCCTAATTCTTTGTTGTCTGTATAATCAATAGGGATATCAATAACCACAGGTCCATCTGTTGCTAAACCTTCTTGGATCGCTGCTTCCAACTCCGTATTTGATGTTGCACGCAGACCCTTTGCTCCAAAAGCTTCCGCATATTTTACAAAATCAACAGGTCCGAAATGAACGCCTGAAGAACGATCATATTTCATTTCTTCTTGAAATTCCACCATGTTGTAGCTGCCATCATTCCAAATCAAATGAATAATTTTTTGTTTCAAACGAACGGCTGTCTCTAATTCTTGTGCCGAAAACAAGAAACCCCCATCTCCAGAAATTGAAAAAATTTGTGTATTAGGTCGAACCAGTGCAGAAGATATCGCCCATGGCAGAGCAACACCTAACGTCTGCATCCCATTACTAAATAGTAGGTGACGCGGTTCGTAGCTGCGAAAATGGCGTGCCATCCAAATATAATGACTACCCACATCCACAGTCACAGTCATATCATCTGTTACATTCTTTTGTAAGGTCTCAATCACTTCTAGTGGATGTACTCGACCTTCAACAGTTTTAATTTTGCTATTGCCATTGGTTAATTTTTCTTGCAGCGTAGATAAATAATGTTCAGCATCAGCAGACAACTGATACGATTCAATTGTTTCGCTTAGTTTTTCAATTGTTTTTGCGATGCTACCAATTAGCTCTGCTTCTGGTTGCATGTATTGATCAATCTCCATAGGCACTTCATCGATGACCACAATACGCGCATCCTTTTCTGCATTCCAGTTTCTTGCTTCATACTCAATTGGATCGTAACCAATCGCTAAAACAAGATCACTGCGCTTCAGCAACATATCTCCCGGTTGATTACGGAATAATCCCACGCGACCAAAGAAACGGTTCTCTAATTCCCTAGAAATAATCCCGGCACCTTGGAAAGTCTCAACCACAGGCAAACCTGTTTTTTCTACTAATTTTCGGATAGCCGCTGTTTCTTTTTTACCAGAAGCACGCATTCCGACGAGTAGTGTCGGTAGTTTCGCATCACTGATACGTTTTACTAAATCAACAATATCTTCATCAGAAGCTGATCCCAATATCGGCGCTGATAGCGGATTAATCGCATCTCCGTTAACCTCTCCATCCGTGACATCTTGAGGGATGGATAAGAAGCTTGCACCTTTTTTGGCAGTCTTGGCAATGCGATAAGCATTTGCGATGTTTTCAGATAATGTTTCTGGATCCTGTATTTCTGAACTATATTTTGTAATTGGCGCGAACAGCGCGGCGTTATCCATGCTTTGATGAGTTAACTTAGAAAGGTCTGAGCGTTTTACTTGTCCAGCTAAAGCTAATACTGGATCCCCTTCCGCTGTTGCTGTAACTAAACCGGTCGCTAGATTACTTGCGCCGGGGCCGCTTGTAGCAATCACTACTCCTGGTTCTCCAGTTAATCGTCCAATAGCTTGAGCCATGAAAGCAGCGTTTTGTTCGTGACGTGCCAAAATTAATTTTGGTCCGTGATCCTCTAATGTATCAAACACACCATCAATCTTGGCACCAGGGATCCCAAAGATAAACGGTACGTTATGATTTTCTAAACTTTTAACAATGATTTCTGATCCTTTACTACTCACTGTATTACATCTCCTTAAAATCTGTATCACTTACATTTGACAATATAGCACCATTTAATTTATTTATCAACGATGAAACACTCTCGCTAATTGTTTTATCAAAATTCAAAAAAAGAAGCCTCATTTCTGAGACTTCTTCCTTTAATCTGTAAAATTGAATTCTGCTTCCCAATCAAAATCTCCTGAGCTTTCAAAACTTTGCGGCCAATGCTTACACCACTCTGGACCTGTGAAGGTCTCTAAAATATCTGAACTTGCTGTATAGGGCTTAATATCCAGAATAGGACTGTCATCCTCTGCATCAAGGTATTCCAAATATATTTTATTTCCCTGAATATTCATAATTTTTGCGGCAGATAATGCGATTGGATTGGGTCTTACGGGGCCTCGCGTCGCAAATGTTCCCAGTTCGTCTGGCCCATTTGTATAAGGTTTGCTTACAGTTACTCCTCTAAGTTCCGGAATATCTAAATGGTGAAACCAGTACAAAACATAAAGATGACTGAAATCATCTAATCCTATAAGACCCTCTTGATATTCAGGTAACACTTCTAGATAGACTCCTGTATCCATCTGTTTTACTTTTCCAATTTCTCTAATTTCCATAATATCTCCCCACTCGGATTAGTAGGCCTCTTTATTTAGAACAATAAAAAATGATAACGAACAGTTTAGTAATAAGTAAGAATTATCTATTATTTTTTATTCTATCTAAATAGCCATTAATCAAACCTACATCTCCTAATTTTTTGAGTCGCGACCTCTAATTAGAAGATAAATCCTAACGTTACGTGAGAGTCAAGGGGATCAATGGAATTTGTAGTTCGGTTAGATATTCTTCTGGATTATCAGTATGTTCTGGCCCAATATGACAAATTTGTCGAGTTGTTTTTATCATTTCAAATTCTGGATGTTTGTCTAGCCATTCGGCAAAGGATCGATAAGCTTCTGGAAGTTGATGGTAATTTCCCTTAACGAACATAATAGCAGCTTGATTATATTCAGAAAGCTCTCTTACTTCCAATGGATTGCATCCCTCTTCATCAGAAATAATAGCCACCTCAATGTCTACATCCTCTTCTAGATATTCCTCATCGTGAAAAATAGTTAAACTTTTTTCAGGCTCAGAAGGAACAAAAATTTCCTGTTTTTTTAGCAAGTCCATGAATTCCTCCCATAGCAAACCCTCATGATAAAAACTTTTGATTTTTTTTCGAAGACTAATGACTCTGGTAGCAGGAAGTTTTTTTATTGTTACTTGATATTTTTCCTTCTGCTCCATTCGCTGGATCATTTGATGGATTTGTTGTTGGCGAAATCGATCTCGCTGAATTTCTTTTTCAATCTCACGATCTTTTTTTAATAATGCTGCAGTAAAAATCTTTTTATCTTCTTGGATTAAACTTTTAATTTCTTTTAAAGAAAACTTTAAGTCCTTCAGTAAAACAATTTGTGCCAAAATTTCTAATTGCTTTACTGAATAATAACGATAACCAGATTCTTCATCAATTAGTTGTGGGTGAAGCAGATCGATTTCATCGTAATGACGCAATGTTCGAATTGATACTTGTCCAAGTTGAGAGAATTCCCCAATTTTCAGCAATAAAAACACCTCCATCTAATATTATACTGATACTTTTGATTGTTTACAGTAGATTTTTATGGGATAATATAAGCGAACGTTCGTTCTTTTTAGTGTTTTAAGAAAGTGGTGTCCCATGCATTATAAAGAGTACAAAACAATTCTATCTGCAAAAAATGGTTTGAACCTTTTTCGAGGATGCACTCACGGCTGCATCTACTGTGATAGTCGCAGTGACTGTTATCAAATCAACCATATCTTCGAGGATATTGAAGTGAAGTCCAATGCCCTAGAAATCTTTGAACAAGAATTACAGCGACGTCGTAAACCTTGTATGATTGGTACTGGCGCTATGACTGACCCCTATATCCAAATAGAGTCGCGTCTGCAACTAACACAAGGAGCATTGAAGTTGATTGATAAGTATGAGTTTGGTGTCGCAATTCAAACGAAGTCTTCACGGATTCTTCGTGATTTAGACCTACTAGCATCCATCAATCAGAAGACAAAAGCCGTTGTGGAAATGACTTTGACCACCTATGATGAGAACTTGTGTAAAATTATCGAACCTCACGTTTCAACTACTAAAGAACGCTTTGAAGCATTATTAAAGTTTAAGGAGGTTGGAGTTCCAACTGTTGTTTGGTTATCACCGATCCTTCCTTTCATAAATGACACAGAAGAGAATTTACGTGGGATCTTAGATTATTGTATTCAAGCTGGTGTAAAGGGAATCCTTTGTTTCGGTTTTGGTGTAACTATGCGTGCCGGAAACCGTGAATATTTTTATCAGCAATTGGATAAGCATTTCCCAGGAATGAGACAAAAATATACATATGCTTTTGGTGATAATTACGTCTGCAATAGTCCCAATAATGAGCTATTAATGAAAATTTTTAGCGAAACTTGTCAAGAATATGGTATCCTTTGGAGAAGTAATGAAGTGTTTGATTATTTACATTCGTTTGAAGATAAACGCCAGCAGCTCTCCTTGTTCTAAAAAAAGGAATAAAATGCTTGCTATGAAACTCGTTTCATAAATTATACTTCCTTTGTAAAGAAAAAAGGAGGAATTTTTTATGAATACGTATGTGAAAGTTCAACACGAGAATACTCAAGAGCATTTTCAAGTTTCCCTGCATTTTTCTGAAGATCATTTGAGGCTTGTTCAAAGTCGTGGGTTTAAACGACCAAATATACAAAACCTTAAATTGCGTGAAATCAAACATTTATTTATTAATGAGTTTTTAGGTTGTCCCATCGTTAGTTTCTTTTATGAAGATCGACGGTACACTTTTTATCAATTTGGACCAGCAGTTATCGAATATCTGAAGGAGCATTTAGCTGCTTAGTTTTATTTTAAAGAGGAGATTCCATGGCAAATATCCGTGACATCGCAAAAATCACCGGCTACTCAGTCTCCACAATTTCAAGAGTTATTAATAATCATCCATATGTTGATGACGAAAAGCGAGCAAAAGTTCTGCAAGTCATGTCTGACTTAAATTACGTTCCTAATCGTTCTGCGCAAAATCTTAGTTATGGACGAACCAAAAATATTGGTGTGATTTTACCATTTATCAATCATGATTATTATGATCAGATGCTCAGTGGTATCATGCAGGCGGCTTTTGACCACGGGTATCAAATTAGTTTATTACCCACGAACTATGATCAAGAATTGGAAAAGCGCTATTTAGCTGAATTTTCAAAGCGAGCATTTGATGGACTAATCGTCACAACAAAGGCGAACTCGATCAAATTCTTTCTTGATTACTTACAATACGGACCAATTATTTTTTGCGAGGAAATTCCTAATGCTGATGTAAGCTGTGTGTATATCAACTTAAAAAAATCGATTAAAGAAGCATTTGGCTATATGAAAGAAAAAGGAATCAAAAATCCTGGTATGACACTGGGACGAAGTAAAAATATTAGTCACAACTCAGAATTTTCTATTCAAAAAGCAAAAGAGGTCTATCCTGATTTTGATGAGGCGAATATTTTTTGGGATTGTATTGTCGCTACAGATGGTGTCCAAGCAGCTAGTTTCTTCAAAAAACAAAAAGTCGATGGCATTTTAACTTTTGGGGATAGCATCGCTGCCACAATTTTACAACAATACAAAAGTGAAAAACCGTTAGTGATTGGACGAGAAAATCTTTTGATTAGTGAAGTGATGGGTTTTGCAACCATCGATCATCACTTAGCAGAATGCGGTAAGAGGGCATTTGAGGCTTTCTACCATAACAAACATGAAAAGATTTGTATCCCTCACCATTTTATAAAAAGATAAAAACGACAACCAGCTGACTATGTTGGTTGTTTTTTTATTCGATCTAACTTCATCATATATTTTTCCCAATAATTTGATGATTGCTAAATTTCCTGAATGGAAAGTTGACTTTACATACGTGTAAAATGAACTTATACTTATCATAAGGGTAAGGAAAGGAAACTTTCCATGTTTTGCTCATTGAACTACAATCTATTCATTGTCTCCTGTTTATTCTACTCTTGGTATAGGTATCTTTCCATTTTGCTAAAGGAGGAGGAATCATGAAAAAAACAATGCTTTACACAGGGATTCTATACATGTTATTTGGATTCGTATGTTTAACGATTGCTTTAACGACAACTTTTAAATTAGAATCTTTATTATGAGGTTTTGCAGGTGCAGGAATTTGTCCGGGGGCAATTATGATTGGTAAGTACTTTTATTGCTCAAGCTCTAAACATCAAGCAGAATATGAGAGGCGTCTGAAGAAAGAAGCTATCGATCTGACTGACGAACGGAAAATTATGTTGAGAGACAGAAGCGGACGTATAGCTTATACAGCTATGTTACTGTTACAACTTGTTCTAGTATTTCTATTTTCTATTCTTAGTATCTTAGATTACTTTTCTCCATTTTCTAAGTACGCTTGTATTGGGTTGGGGCTCTTACTAATCATCCAGTATCTTTTTGGGATTGTCGCTTACAATCGTTTAAGTAAAACTTTATAGTTAAAGGACCAATTGAATTTTCCACTCAATTGGTCCTTTTATTACAGTATCACCATTTTGTCATTAACCTTTTTCACAAAATATTCGTCATGTTCAATCAGAATCATCGTGGGCTTTGCGCGAAGCAATAAATCTAATATTTGCTTTTGATTGAAGACATCGAGATAATTTAAAGGTTCATCCCAAACATAGAGATTGGCCGCTTGCGACAACGATTTTGCTAATTCAACTTTTTTACGTTGCCCCATACTCATATCTTGGATTTTATTATTGAATACTCGTCGCTCCATGCCAAGTTTTCTTAGATTGTTTAAAAATTGTGAGTACTCCAAATTTTCTTTTTCCGCAAACTCTGCTAGTGTCCCTTCATTGCTTTCATAATTTTGTCTTATTCGACTAATCTTTAAGCCATTTGTTCGGTGGATCACACCACCAATTTCGCCTGAAAACTCTCCCAGAAGTGCTTGAATTAACGACGTTTTTCCGCTTCCATTTTTCCCTATGATCGCTAAACATTCTCCTCGTAATAGTTCAAAACTTATTGGTTTAAATAATGGTTTGTCAGAATATCTCAATACTAAATTTTCTACATTGAATATTCGTCGATGATAATTTTCTTCGTATGAAATTTTTAAGGAATCAATAGACTCGATATTTTTTAGTAACTTTTCTTTCTCACTGATTTTCCCTTCCACTCGTTGAACAATTGCTTTTGACCGCTTCATCATACGAGCTGCATCAGCACCAATCGCGCCTGGACTAACTCTTCGATATTCAGTATCGATAAATCCCTTAGGTTTATTTGTTTTATCTTTCTCTCTTGTAAAGGACCACTCAGCTTTTTCCTTAGCTGTCTTATGCAATCGATTTATTTCTTTTTTTAGTTTGATATTCTGAATTTGCTCATAGGCATCGCGCTGTGCTTTTTGCTCTTCATAGGTCGAAAAATTTCCTTGATAAAGAATCAATTGATTTTTTTCGATCGCTAAAATATGATCGACTGTTTGATCTAAAAATGTTCGATCATGACTGACTACGATGTATCCTTGCTGCTTCTTTTTAAGGTACTTCGCAACCTGCTCTCTTCCTTTTATATCTAAATGGTTCGTTGGTTCATCAATCAAAGAAAAAGAATGTTCATCAACAAATAAGAGTGCCAGAAGAACTTTTGTTTGCTCGCCACCAGACAATGTGAAAAATGGACGCCAAAGCACATTCAAGTCACAATCCAACATTGTTAACTCCCGCTCTATTTTCCAAAGCTCTAACTCTTCCTCTGATATAGCAAAATATGTCATCTGTGTAGGATCTTCAATTTTTTTAGGAAAAAAGATCATCTGTAACTGATGCGTAATTTTTCCTTGATAAGGAAGTTCTCCTCTTAATAGCTGTAATAACGTTGTTTTCCCACGCCCGTTTCTCCCCACTAAACCAAGCTTCCAATCAGCAGAAATAGTCAATGTAGTATCATCAAAAAGCAATGATCCAAGTTGATCATAACCAAACGTTAAATGATCGATTTTTATGTTTGTCATAATAAACACCTCATATTAGCTTCAATGAAGCTCACCGCTAGCTCAGGGTAAATGAACGCGTTCTATCTTCGTACGCATCCGATTCTGCTAGACTGTGCCCTTCAATATTTCGCAAAAGCTACCTGCATGATAACGCCTTTCCAATAAACTGCGAAAAGCAGAACACGCAAAAAGACCCAGTTATTTCCGAAAAACTGGGTCACAGAGCTATTTTAGACAATCAGGCCTACAACAAATAAGCCTTTTTTTGCATAAAAAAGAACCCCGATGAACATTCACCAATTTTTCGAAAATCTGCACACTGCTCCCTTAGTCTCCAGAGGTACAGTCTAAATGCAGCTTCCTACTTCATTGATGAATAAAACATACGGGATCCCTCACTTTCCTTCTTCTAACTTTACAATATCACGAAAACGTTTTAGCGTCAAAATCTCCTCATCCTCAATTCAGTTATTCAGGAGTAAATAATTAATCATCTATTTCATTTTTTTATCGGCAACCATATTTCTAAACAAACTTGATCTTCTAAGGATACGTAAGTTTCCAGCTCCGTTTTTGAGTAAAATAATTATAATCAAATTAAAAAAAATAATTTAGAATATAGAAAACTAAGTATAAAAATTCCATACATGCCCTTCAAGTTGGCTTGAGATGAAATTATAAAGTAATTTTTTTAAAAATAACGCTTGATTATGATTTTTAATCCCCTTACTCTAAGTATAGAAGGCGCCTTCGGAAATGGAGGAACACGATGAATGATAAAGAATTTAAGCTGCTTCAACAGAAAATAGAGACAACTCACGAAAACATTACAGGGATTATTGTGCAAAAAAATAATCAAAGGATTTATGAACAGTATTTTAACGGCTGTGATGAAGCCAGTAAGATCCATGTGTATTCAATCGCAAAAAGTGTTTTATCATTATTATTGGGAATCGCTCACGATGATGGCTCTATCGATCATTTAAATCGTCCGATAATGGATTATTTCCCTGAATATCAACCGAAAAATCCAGCGCTCAAAAATATTACACTAAAGAATTTACTGACGATGACCACGCCTTACAAATATAAGTCTGGGCCGCTGACTTATATCAGATATTTTATGAGTAAAGATTGGGTGAAATTCACGTTAAAAAAATTAGGCGGACACCAACCAATTGGGGAGTTTAACTACACACCGCTGATTGGACCTGATCTGCTGTCTGCGATTCTTGCTCGTTCAACGAATCAAAGTACTTTAGAATTTGCTCGCAAAAAGCTGTTCGAACCATTAGAGATTGCTATCGAGAAAGCCATCCATTTTAAATCCGCTAAAGATCAAATGGCCTTTAATCAATCGACCACTTTAAATGGATGGGTCGCAGATGATACCGGGTTGAATGCAGGTGGCTGGGGATTAACCTTTTCAACGCGAGATATGATAAAGATTGGAGAATTAATCTTAAACAACGGTATTTGGAACGAGCAGCAGATTGTTCCAAAAAGCTGGTTAGAAGCTATGCAGAAAAAGCACAGTCATTGGGAGCAAGAAGATCTTGATTATGGCTATTTATGGTGGATTGTTGATCCCTCTAAACCGATTATTGCGGCGATGGGAGATGGTGGCAATATTATCTACATCGATCACGAACAAAAACTTGTTGTAGCGATCACCGCTTTTTTCAAAGAAAACGTTTATGATCGAATCGATTTTATCCAGCAAGAAATTTTACCGCTTATCTAAAAAAACAAGCAGTTTAGCGGCTGCTTGTTTTTTTATTGACTCATTAATAATAGCTTATTAATCGTATTCGCATTACGGATTGTCACCTGTTTATTGACCGAGGAACTGGCGATTTTTGACCAGCGCGCCTTATTGAATGTTTGACGAGGTGCCGACCAAAAAATCACCTCTCCGTGATGTGCAATTTTTTCGTAATCAGGATTTATTTCACCAACTGCTGAGAAAACTTCTGATACCGTCATGGGAGCAATCATAAAAATAGCATAATGGACCGTTTCCTTCTCCTGATTCCACCAATCTGGTGCATGCCTTATGGTATCAGCTAGTTCTTCAACAGCCATAACAGTTACTGGAATGGTTAAATCAAATTGATCGGTAATTACTGCTTCACATTGTCGGATCAATTTTTCTCTATCTTCACTTTCACTAGAAAACAGCACATTCCCGCTATTAATATACGTTGCAACTTCTGAAAGTCCAATTGCCTCAAAGGCTTTTTTCAATAAAGGCATCGCGATTTTATTTTTACCGCTAACATTGACTCCCCGTAAAAAGGCAATATACTTTTTCAATTTCTTTCCTCACACCCAGCTAAAAGTTTTTTCAACACATTTTTGTTCAACATGTGAATCGTCAAAAATTTTCCTCGGTAATAAACGGCCCAATTATTGAATATTCCCGGAAGATTCTTCGCTTTTTCAAGGCTGTCTACTGGGATTAGAGTCAACGGAATAGCTTCCTCTTCACAATACGCCTGCACCTCTTTTAACCCATTAGGAATGAAGGGACATTGCTGGCCGTAAAAAATCGTCAATGTTTGATTATCGATCGTCTGTTGCCTAGCCGTTTCGGAAAAGGCAGGCACCGTTCCGTCAAAAGATAATGCCAAAAGTTCATATCCACCTTCAATTTGGTCAACTACTTTAAAGCCCTGCTTTTCAACAAATTTTTTATCTGTCAAAAATGGCGTCTTTTTTTGGGAACTGATCACACAAACACCGGATTTATTTTGTCGCTTAGCATCGTCAATGCAAGACTGCAGCAGGTTTTTCCCGTGACCTTGTCTTTTAAAACTGCCAGAAACCCATAGACAATAAATATACAAATAGTTTTCTCCGACTACCGGTACCCAAGCGGTTTCCAGAGGTGCATATTCAATGAATACTTTCCCATTAGCATCCAATTTGCGGAACACATGTCCTTCCGACAAACGCTCACTGAGCCAGGCTCTTTTTGTATCGACACCTGCTTGATGCTTTTTGCCTGAGATTGCACAGCATAAGTGTTCGTTTGCAATATTTTCTTCAGTAAGTGTCACATAATCACCCATTAAATCCCTCCTTCATTTTACTATTTTAAGTATAGCATTAAGTTGACTTTCACCAATTTAATTTTTTATCACCAGCAAAAGAGAGAGTCCTCCAACTAAGGTACTCTCTCTGACTGATTCGATTATATCCTTATTCATTTTTTAGTTCTTCCATGATTAATTCTCCTAAAATTTTAAATCCTGCATTAATTTTTTCTTCATCCATACACGAGAAATTCAGGCGCATCGTATTGTATTTAGGCTGTTCTGCATAGAACGATTCCCCGCTTACAAACGCCACATGACGTTTCAAACTTTTTTGTAATAGGTCTGTCGCGTTGATTTTTTCTGGTAATTCCACCCATATGAATAAGCCGCCCTCAGGCTGTGTATATTGAATAGTTTTGGGAAAGTAGTTTTCAATTGCTGAAATTGCCGCATCCCTTCGTATTCTATACGTGTGAATCAAGTGAGCGATGTGTGCATCCAAATCATTCGTTCGAACAAACTCTGCGATCTGCATTTGAGTTAACGTATTGCATTGCAAATCCGTGTTTTGCTTAATTAAAACTAATTTCTCAATTACTTTGGCCTCTGCACAGATCCACACAATCCGAAGACCCGGACATAAAACTTTAGAAAAACTGCCGGTTCTGATGACATTAGCATTCTCTGAAATGCTGAACATTGGGAGGGTAAACTCACCGGAATAACGTAATTCTTCATAGGGAGCATCTTCAATAACAGCTATATCATAGCGATCAGCTACTGCTAGAATTTGCTTTTTCCGTTCAAAGGACCAGGTTTTCCCTGACGGATTCTGAAAAGTCGGAATCACATAGATCAATTTCACATTGGCTGTAGTAGCAAGAATTCGTTCCAAGTCGCTTACGATCATCCCATCCTGATCTGTCTGGACCTCTATCATCCGTCCTTCAAAAGTTTTAAAAACATTCAACGCTGCTAAATAGGTGGGACTTTCGCATAAGACAACATCATCCTTATTGATCAATAATTTGCCCACTAAATCCAATGCTTGTTGAGAGCCATGGGTGATCAAAATATTATCGGCAGTTAATTCAGTTCCGATTCGTTTATTTTCACGTTTTGCTACCCATTCTCTAAGCGGTAGAAAGCCTTCAGTCGTAGAGTATTGCAAGGCTTTTTCCCCATTGTTTTTCAAGACACTTGCCCCGGCCGCGGCCATTTCCTTAATTGGAAAAAGTTCAGCCGCTGGCAGTCCGCCAGCAAACGAGAGTACTTCTGGCCGATCAGCGACTTTCAATAATTCACGAATTTCTGAAGCAGTAAGATTTTTCATTCGATTGGCATACTCCAACATTCATCATCCTTTAATTTTTTTATCATTCTATACTAATCTTTTCTGACTCAGTAGTCAATCATACTAATACTGCTTTTTCTGGCTACTCAAATTGTTCGAATTAAAATGATAATATTTCATCAGATCTACGAAAAACTCGATTTAGTGTTTTACATGGTAATGACAAATTTCTTCGTATAGCATTCATCATCAAGCAATTTGATCGTAAAACCATGTTTCTCAACAATCGTTTTAACGATTGCCAACCCAAGGCCGCTGCCTTGAAAAGTTCGTTCCGCTTCATTTTCACTAACGAAAGGCTGAAAAAGTTTCTCTCGTTCTTTTTGCGGAATCTTCGTTCCATTATCTGCAAACGTGATTTCGATCTGATCATTTTTTTCTTTGAATGAAATTGCTAATGTGCTTTCTGGAGGATTATGTTTACACGCATTGATCAGTAAATTATTAAAAACTCGCCGCATTTCAATTTTATCAATACTCTTCATGACAGGTTCTTCAGGCAGGTCTAAAAGTAATTCAAGATGCTGCTGTTCAATTAAATCATAATTTTCCGCTAACGCCTCTTTTAATAAGTAGTTCACTGAAGACACTTGCCTATTCAAGCTAAATTCCGCTGAATTCAATTTTGTGTACTGAAACATTAAGTCTAATAGCTCATTAGCCGTCACTGCTTTTTGATAAATAATACCGGAAACATCGTTGATTTCTTTTGAAGCAACGATTTCTTCATTCAACGCCTTCGAAAATCCGGTAATACTAGTCAATGGCGTCTTTAAATCATGTGCAATATTAACAAACAGCGTGCTCTGCTCTTTAGCAAGCTTTTGACTTTCCTCTTCTATTTTCTTATTCAGGCTGCGATAAAATAAGAATGAGAAAGCTATGACTGCAAGAATTTGAAAGGTTCCGCTAAGAATGCTAAGAGGAATCTGATAGCTTTTACCAAAAACTAATTCTTCCAGCTGATTGAAAAATTCCTCAATCAATCCTCCAGCAACGGATAAGCCAAGAAAATAGACGATAAAGGAACGTAAGATGGCATTTCTAAGCTTCTTCATGGGAAACCTCCAAACGATACCCCAACCCTCTGATTGTCTTGATTCGCTCAGCTCCAATTTTTTCTCGCAACTTGCTCATCATGACTCGTACATTATTTTCTCCTGCTAAAGGATCTTGCCAGCCATATTCATAGATTTGTTCCTTCGTAAATACACGTCCAGGCTGCTCCATTAATAATTTCAATACCCTAAATTCGACTGCGGTCAGCTCAATCGACTTACCAGCCAAAGAGGCTACACAAGCATTCGTATCCAGTTCAAGGTTGCCAACTAATAATCGTGCACGAGGGGCTTCTCCTGAGGCTCCTAAAGCATGATATCTTCTCAGCAACGCATTTACTCGTGCTGAAATAACTAGGATGGGCAAATTGCTCGTTTTTCTAACTGTGCGGATCAATTCAAATCCATCAATTTCCGGCATCATAATATCAACAATCAATAAATCGATCTTCTTTTCCGCTAAAATCGCTAACGCCTCACGACCATTGGTGGCTTCATAGTGATTAATATCTTCACTTTTTAAATACATTTTTAGCAGCTTGATGATTTCCTTTTCATCATCTACATGTAAAATATTATAGACCATCTGCACACCTCTTTTTTATCGTTCGCTATCTAGTAATAATTCTATCATATTGATTGATGGAACATTCTCTTTGTTGCTACAGTTCGACAGCTAATACTTTCTCATTGATTTTTTCCATTCGCGCTTCGATACTGTGACCATTGTAACCTCCTAAATATAAAGTATCGGTAATTTGTCCATCTTCCATAAAGAAAACCTGTTCACTTTGAGCAGCTACCTTCATATCATGGGTAACGATGACGATGGTGGTCCCTTCTTCATTGATTTTCAATAAGATATTCATGATTTCTTGTGCTGCCTTAGAATTCAGAGCACCTGTTGGTTCATCTCCAAAAATTATACTGGGGTGGCTCATCAAGGCTCGGCAAATTCCGGCCCTTTGCAGCTGCCCACCAGATACTTGCGTAATTTTGCGCTCTCGCAGCTCTTGGATATCAACTTTTTTCATTAAACTGTTCGCGCGCTGCTCCTGTTGCGCAGTCTGTTTTTTTCCCTTTAGACTCGGTAAGATTATATTATCGATCAAAGAAAGATTCTTCAGTAATGTCGGTTGTTGGAAGACAAAACCCAGCTCTTCCCTCCGCATGGCAGCCAATTGTTTTTCCGTCATTTGATCAATTGGTCGACCATTCACACTTATTTTTCCCGAATCAACTTTATCCATCCCACTAATTGCATAGAGCAATGTGGATTTTCCCGAACCTGAAGGCCCCATGATTGCAACGAATTGACCTGATTGAACTTGAATATTTACGTGATTCAAAACAGTATTTTTTTCTTCTCCTTCTCCAAAGCTTTTGATAATATCTATTCCATTTATGATTGTCTGCATCTTCTTTCCCATCCTTTTCTAATCTTTAAGATTTTCAGCGATTTCAATTTTACCTGCTTGCGCCGTTACAACTCTAGTTGTCAAATAGGTGACAAGCTGCATCAGCGAGGGACAACCTGCATAAATCAATAGACTTCCTGTTAATTGAATACTGACTCCTCCTAGAGCAACTGAGACTAATCCCGACATCATTTTTCCTAACGTCATCGATAATAACGTTCCTAATCCTAGTCCGATTACTAAGATAGTTAAACTTCTTGATAAGTATTGATTTCTTATTTCCTGATTGGTAAAACCAATTGCTTTCAAAGTAGCGATCTCTTTTTTATCCTTCACCAAGAGCAGCTTTATAAACAAAGAGGTAATCAATCCAGTGACAAGTAATGCTACTAAAAAAGCCCCAATCGAAATCATCAATAAAGATTGTATCGTTGAACCATATGTTTGATCCCGAAATTGCTCTGCGTTATTCGTTTTGGCAAACGGCAAATCTTTCTTGTATTGATTCATTTTTTTTGTTAGTTTAGTTGAATCTTTTAGTTTGATTGAAATATCCGTCCAAATCGTCGGTGCAGTCGTATCTTCGAAGGTCGCTTTAGCGGTTTTTCCACCATTAAAAACATTGGCGTATATTCCGCAAACAGTAAATCTTTCCTCTCGTCCATCTCGAACTAGAATCATAGAATCACCTATTTTTTTTCAAATTCCTCAGCATTGATGGTTGATAGAGCTATTTCATTGGTTTGACGAGGTGCTTTTCCTTTCAAATAGTCGACTGGGAATTTTTGATGGTTCCCTAATTCGACTGATAATACACTGTTAGTCAGTCCAGCCTCATGCACATCAAAATTTTTAGTCGAAATCTTACTAAAGGCTGCAACATCCGGATCATTAGATAAATAGGCTTCGATTTTCTCTTGGTTCTCAATGCTGTTTGTGGACTGATATAAACTCGTGACGATGTCCACTTTATGACTGAACCCGATATTTTCGATAAACTCTTCCGAAGAAGTGGTATGGTATACCAATGCTGGAATAATCATAATGAACGTTGATAAGATAAAAACTAGTAACATCGTCAAATAGATTTTTTTTCGATTCATGATATCAATGAGCCCAATTCGTGTATCAGAAGATAAAAAGGGAAATCTACGAAGATTAACGTGCGTTTTCGTATTAACCTTTTCATTGGCTCTGCTGAAACGAATGGCTTCAACTGCCGAAATCTTTTTGAAGCG
The DNA here is from genome assembly GCF_001886185.1 of Enterococcus raffinosus. GTDB lineage: Bacteria > Bacillota > Bacilli > Lactobacillales > Enterococcaceae > Enterococcus_A > Enterococcus_A raffinosus. The sequence goes on from NZ_JXLA01000047.1 coordinate 16,707, forward strand.
GTTCAAAAGACCGTACACATATGCGATCATTAACAGCATAACTATAAACACACCTGCAACAGCTAAAAACCAGCTTAATCCTTCATTATTACTTTCCCCCATGAACAGTTTGATATTTTTTAAAAGAACATGACTCAAGGGAATTGAAATCAAGTACCCGCACAAACTGCCGATAACAGAAATGACAGCATACTTAGCCAGATAAATTTTCTTAATTTCTTTCGATTGTAGCCCGATTGCTTTCATCACACCGATTTCTTTATAGTCTTCCTCAATCTTTGCCAAAAGAGTGAATCGAATACACATAAATGTCATCAAAACGATTAATAAACTAATCAGTAAAAGAATACTAATCATCATCCCGTCAGACATTGCATTGCCTAATTTAAATAAACGGTGGGTACCATTTGGTCCATTAACCTCTAAACCAGCTTTTTTATACGCTGCTTCAAATTGATTCAGCTTGCTGGGATCTTTCAAACGAAACTGAATAATATACTCCAGCTTTCCTTTAGAAAAAAGTTCATCATAATCGTTTTGGTGCAATAAGAAACGTTTTGAACCTGCCATTTGCGAGTTCATTGTGCCATCCCGTAAAAAACCGTTAATAGTAAATGTCTTGCCAGCAAGTTCTGCCTTATCACCAATCTTCGCAATCCCCTGCTTTTTGAACTCCACGGGAACATACAATTCACCTGGCTTTGGTTGGATAGGCTGATTTTCCATAGTTAATAAATAATCCAAGTTCTTACTCTGAACCGCCAGTCCGTTATCTTCCACACTATCTGCGAAACTATGATCCCCAAGCTTGATATCTGATCCATTGAGATTTAGAAATTCAGCTACCTCATAGGCAGCCACATTGCCATTATCCTTTACAAATGCTGCTAAACGCTCTCTGTCCACTTCTCCCGTGTGCATTTGCATATAATGCGGCGATTGCGCTTTTTCCATAAGTGTATCAATCGAACCTGCCAAATTTACACTTAAAATCGTTGCTAATGCCACTAACAGCGCGGCTACAGTAATGAAAATAGTGGTGATTGTAGTAATTAACTTACTTTCACTCACCTCGTTCTTTATAATCTTTCGGTACATAATCTTTCACCCCTGCCCTTCTTCATATGATCTATCTCCACTATAAAGAAGGAAGGTTTCTTGAATATACACGAAGTATTAACCTAGTATTAAAGTTGCTTTTAATATGAAAAAAGCTTTAAAAAGCATTGAATCTCTTTAAAGCTTTCCCTATTTCTTAAAATCAAACGTTATTAACCGATCCATTATTCTCACTAATTCTTCTGGCGATTCACTCTGTCCTCGGTTAATCCAATCCTGTAAAACACCGAACAACGCATTACTCAAAAACAATAACGCATAATGCTCTTCAATCTTGTTCTTGATTTTCAGATCCAATTGCGGAAAAATATTGATTCGCGCGTTTTCCTGCATCATACGTTTAATATAATTTTGAACCTCGATCGATCCATTTTCTGAAATCAAAGCCGCGATCAATTGACCATCACTTTGCAGATAAGATAGCATATTGGAAAATAATGCTGTTTTGCTATTATCGGCATTTGAGAAGACAAATTGATTCGCTTGATCCCGAAATTCTTTTAAATTAACTTCCACTAAATCGTATTTATCTACATAGTGCAGATAAAAGCCGCTGCGGCTGATTTCTGCTTCCTCACAAATATTCGTTACAGTAATCTGCTCAAACGTTTTTGTTTGTAATAATCTAGTCATTGCGGATAAAATATTCTTACGAGTTCGATAGTAACGTAGGTCTTTTTCCTTCAACGTGGTATATCCTTTCACAACATAGTGAACATTTTTTTATAATATGTCCATTATTAGAGTTCTTTTCTTGCATCACAAATTCGTCGTTCTATAATCCATATAGTACAAAATGATAGACATTCTGTCTATTATGCTATCTCTAGCCTAGACTTTTAGCAGTTCAGTAACTAGACTATGTACGAAAAAAATATTCGTTCTATTGTGTTAACAGCCATCACTTTTCCCATCTAATTCTTTAACACTATAAAACGAATAATCGAAAAGAAGAACAGGAGGAACATATTTTGACGACAGAAAATAATACTGTAGCGAAAATTTCTCACGCCTACAAAGCTTTTGATAAGCGTGAGGTCTTACAAGATGTCAATCTTCAAATTGAATCCGGAAAAATTTTAGGACTGATCGGACCGAGTGGTGCTGGAAAGTCTACAACTATAAAATGTTTGCTGGGAATGGAAAAGTTAGACAAAGGGGAAACGACCATTTTCGAAACCAAAATGCCTAACCGAAAAATCTTAGGTCATGTCGGCTATATGGGACAAAGCGATGCTTTATACAATGAGCTGACTGCCAAAGAAAATTTGATTTTCTTCGGACAGCTGATGGGAATGGAAAAGGATAAACTGAAACAAGCGATCGATAAAAATATTTCCTTAGTCAATTTAACGGATTTTCTAAACCAAACTGTCAAAACATATTCAGGTGGAATGAAACGACGACTATCCTTAGCGACTACACTCTTGTCCAATCCAGATTTAATCGTTTTGGATGAACCAACAGTAGGAATCGATCCTAGCTTGCGAGTGGCAATTTGGGATCAGCTTCGTTCTTTGGCCGATCAGAATAAAGCCATCGTTGTCACTACTCATGTCATGGATGAAGCCGAAAAATGTGATTACGTCGGATTAATTATCGATGGAAAGCTGTTCGCGTTTGGAACCCCTACTGAGTTGAAACAAAAATTTGAGGCTGATTCAATTGAAGAAGTCTTCTTAAAAGCCGAGGTGGAAAGCTAATGATGCGCTTTAATGCAATTTTAACCCGTGTAGTCAAAGAATTAATCCGTGATAAGAGAACATTAGCCCTTATGTTGATTGCGCCAGTTATTGTCTTATCCTTGATGAACGTTGTTTTTGATTCCAATTCTGAAACACATGTCAAAATCGGAGTCGACCAAACAGTTCCCTCCTCTTTAGTGAAAAGTTTCCCTTCAGATGAAGTCAAAACCAAAAAATATTCCGATACTAAAAATATTCACGACACTATGAAGGAAAATGATTTAGATGCCTTTATCACTCTTGACGGATCAACCCTTCATGTTTCCTATGAGAATGAAGACCCTAGCAGTACTGCCCAAATTAAAGGGATGATTCAAAATATTTTGACTGCTAACAAAATGAAAGAGATGAGTAAAGAGCTTCAGGAATTAGCTGTTCAAGCACAAAAACCGATAACTATTCAAAATTTTAAAATCAAAGACTCGTATGTTTACGGTGATGCAAACAGTACTTTCTTTGATAAAATCTTTCCAATTTTAATTGGATTTTTCGTGTTCTTCTTTGTTTTCTTGATTTCTGGAATCGCCCTTCTTCGCGAACGAACCAGCGGAACGTTAGAGCGATTGCTAGCAACACCTGTAAAAAGAAGCGAAATTGTTATGGGCTACTTAGTCGGTTATGGCCTTTTTGCGATTCTGCAAACTTTTATTATCGTTTTTTTCTCTATTTATGTCCTCGACCTGCAAATAGTCGGTAGTTTATTATGGGTAATATTGACTAATATTCTTATTGCATTAACCGCATTGACAGTGGGAATTTTTGTCTCGACATTTGCTAGTTCGGAATTTCAAATGGTTCAGTTTATTCCGTTGATCGTTATCCCACAGGTATTCTTCTCAGGATTGATTCCATTAGATACCATGGCAGACTGGGTACGTGATCTTGCTTACATCTTCCCTCTCAGCTACGCGGGTAATGCATTAACTAATATTATGATCAAGGGACAAGGATGGGAGAACATTTGGCTTGATCTAGCCGTTCTCGTACTCTTCATCGCCGTCTTTACTATTCTAAATATTATTGGGCTTAAACGATATCGAAAAGTTTAATAATCTGAACGAATAATTTCCTCAGGCTAAATATAAAAGGCTCATGGATACTATCTCCATGAGCTTCTTTTAAAGCATTAATCATCCGTTTCAGTTTCTAAAACATCCCCAGATTGTGCATTGATCTTTACTTCTGTTTCTTTCTGTCCATCGAATACTTTGACTTCCCAATAGGTAATCCCCATATCCTTGTCTAAGCTCCATTCAGTCGCTTTCCCGCTGCCAACATTTTCTGTAGCAATTTCGGAAACTTTCTCGATGCTTAAAAGATTATCTATGTTCAGCTTGTCTTCTTTTCTTTTTACACCTTCTTTGTCTTCCATATCTAATTCTTCTTCACGTTCTTTAGAGACCTTCTTCGTATCGGCGTCCACTCGGACTTCATATTCTTTATTGTCGTCGACCCCTTCGATTTTGTAAAAATAGTTCCCAAAAGAAGTTTCTAAATCAATTGAAGTAATATCGCTATCTGGATATTCCTTTTGATATTCTTTGATCGCATCCTCTATACTAACCTTAAAATCTGTATTTTGTTGACTACTTGATTGACTTTTGCTTGTTTGACTTGTCTGTTGTGGGGTAGAACTCGAACTGATTGATTCCTCCGAATCTGAATTACAGCCTGCTAGACCACCTAACAATGCAACTGATAAACCTAAAATAATTACCTTCTTCAAAAATATCCTCCCCTTGCTTCATTTTGTTTATACCATTTTACAATCATTATAGATTATTTTGGACCCGTCTAAAGTCCTATTACACTACTTGAATCATCTCATTTATTTTAGAATCTGTAAAATTTTTAGTTATTTTGATGATAATTCTAAGTTTTACACTTTACTCTTTCAAAGGAAACCTTAAAATAGAGTCTTTTTTCTGTTAAAAATCAGGTATAATCTCCCGCTTACCATCGCCGATAGAACTATTGATTAATAGTTTAAAAAAAATTTTGACCCGCGATTTTTCTAGTCTCATTAAAGCTCACCTGTTTCTTCTAAAATCACTTCATTGAATCACTAGACGAATCAACGCTAAAGCAACTAAATGTAGAGGATAAAAACTATAAAATCCCCATTATACCCAACTTGGCGAATAGCCTCTTTCACCGTTATATGCAAAGAGTAACGGGATGACTAGTAGCAGACCTAATCCAGAAAAAACTTGAGAAAATGACATTGATTGAGGTGAAGAGACATATATTAATATCAGCATCGATGTTAGAAAAAAAGTCGTATATATATTTGGTAATCGGAGGCCCCACTTCGTATTTTTCCATCTGTAAAAACCACAAATCAGTAAAACACCAGCCAAAGGCCAATCAGAAAACATAGTCGCCATCGTAAAGAATAAACCACTAAATACCTCAAGAAGGATGAAGCAACTTTCTCATAAACTATCATTAGTAGCAATCCTATTAGTAAAGTGAAAAAAATTATTTACTAATTCAATAAGAGTGAAGGGATTTTTTCCATTAAAGAGGAGATGAAAAGGATAAATAGAAATCAGCCAAAAAATCATCATTCTTATAGCATAGTGTTTTCGATTGCGTGTATAAAGAAATCCCTCCACTAAGAGATATGCCATAATTGGAAAGGTTAATTTCCCAATAAATTCAGTAAAGAAAAAAACTAAGCTAGATTGTTCGTATATACTGAAACCACTACCGATGTGGTTCGACAGCATTGCTAGGATTGCGATTACTTTCATCTTAAACCCATCTATTGTTTTATTCACTCTACACATTCCTCCATATATAACGAGTATGACACAAACAAATCAATAATTCTTCCAATTTTCAAAATAAAAAAGACTTTATACATTGATTATATTATTTATTTTCAGTTGAGAAATTTTACTATATACTAAAGGTATCAATCGATTGAAAGAGGGTTTAACATGAGACATGCCTTATCTTCTACCCAAAATCGTCAAATTAAGATAATTGAACTACTTCGAACAACTAACAGCTATGTATCTGTAAAAAAAATAGCGAAAATAGTGGATGCGGTTCCAAAAACAATTGTAAATGATTGCCAAGAAATTGAAGAGCGATGGAATGCTATTCTACAAATCGAAAGAAATACCTCTGGAGATTTACATCTAAGTGAAAAACATAACCATACCGTACGTGAAGTCTTTTCTGATATTTTGAAAGAATCTCCAACTTTTCAACTTTTGGAAATTCTTTTTTTTCAACCTGGAAAATTACGGACTGAATTAGAAAAGGAACTTTTTCTTAGTTCTTCAAGTCTGTATCGTCGCATCGTCAAATTGAATGAAGGACTAAAGATGCGGGGTTTACAAATTGATCGTAATAATCTGATGCTAACTGGGACGAACGAGCTTCAAGTTCGTTTATTCATGGCTGCTTATTTTTTAGAAGTTTATGATGTCTATGAATGGCCCTTCCAGTTAGATCAAAAAGTAGTCTGGACTACTGTTAATCAAATTGATAGGCATTTTGATCTAAAGTTGAACTTCTTGCAAAAGGCTGAGCTCTCCTTTTTAATAGCCGTTAGTATCATTCGACAACAGCAAGGATTTCTTAACTCAGGTAAGCGTGACTTATCTAGTGAAAAAACGCTCTTGTATGAAACACTAATCACTGAGTTACTGTCCAGTTTCTCTCTACCTATTACTGAACTGGTAAAAAAGGATTTGATCCAAACTATTTTTTGGTATGATTTCAGCTGGGACAATTTAGCTGAAGAAGATCGAATCGAACGCTTTAGTGATAATATAATCGATTTAATCGTCAATGCTTTAGGAATTACTATTTCTAATGAAAGCCGTAAAAACTGCATTTCATTATTTAAAACGGTCTATAACTCCTACAAAACCTATCCCTATGAAACGTACATCGCTTATAACAGACAGCTATACAATAGTTTGACTATTCAACGAGATTTTGCTGTTTTTAGTAAGGTCTTAGAAAAAACCTTAAAGGATCAAGAATCAAAAACCCGATTTCCTTGGTACACAATGTACTATCATCTAATTTTATTTGAGCTATTCATTTATTGGGAGGATCTTCCGAAGCAATTAGACCAATTAAGAAGACCTGTCCTCACTGAAGTGTGTAGTGACTTAGGACCCAAACATGCACAACTTCTCGCCTATTATCTGAATAAGAATTTTCATGATAAACTTTTGTTAGATATTCAGTCCGAAAAAATTTATGCTGAAGTTGCGGCTGATTCATTAGTTTCTGACCTCTATGTGACAAATTTTTCTACTCCAATAATCCCTGAGGAAAGATTATTTGTTTTAGAGGACGTCCCTTCAATAAAAAGTCTGGCTGCTTTGGGAAGAAAAATTGATGACTTCAGAATGAATACGTTAATTAAACAGCTAGATTATTTGAACGAGTAAAACAGTAGATTGAACAGTATTTCTGTTCAATCTACTGTTTTATTACTTTATTTACATATCAAAAATTCTAGCTCTTCCAATAGAATTTTTTCGGTATCCGCTAATGCACGAGTGTGCTCACTTAATGTGCATAATAGGCTGACATCTCCCGTCGTTCCCAGTTGCCATAACTCTTCTGCAAGTGAATCCCAGGCTTCTCCCAGTTTCATGAAGCCTTGACCAATCTGCTCAATCCTATGATTATTAAACAACTGATTGCCCTCGATTAAAAACTCTCCGTACATTTTTCGGAAGGCACCTCCTCCTGTACCACCATCTTCACTAATCTGGAAGTAGTTCGTTATACCAGCAATTTCCCTTTTACTTTGGTCAAAGGATTTCCATTTTAAAATTTCTTGCGAAAACTTGATGATTCCATTGATTCCTAACAGCTTAGCTGGAGGACGCAGCATACTTTCACAAGTATCTTTTATAGCAGCAATAAGTTCCCTTTTTTGAATTCCCTCGTAAGATGAAAAATCAAACTCTAGATATTTATTGTTTGCTGGAAAGGGTCTAAAATTACTATTTCGTGCACGTTCCATTTCTTGATAGCTGACCCGATGATAATCACAAGCGATTTTTCCTTTAGGTGTACGAATGGGATAATCTGCGCTATCACGATCAGTTAGATAAAACTCTTGATTTTCATCATCATAGCCAAATAATACGACAGCGTGCCCTCCAAAATGACTATTTCGATTCATATTTAAATAATCTAGAAACGGCATATCCACATAAATCAAAACAGGTTTATTTTGCTGGATCATTTTTTTCGTTTTAGCTAGAGCTACTGGATAGTTTTTTGGCTGACGACATTTGATACGAACACCTAAGCGTTCCGCAAGCTTTGCTTCAAACTCGATTGGTTTTGATCTGCCAGAAATCATTGGCGAATGGGCTAAGTTGATGTAAGTAAATGACAATCCAGAACCAATACCGAAGAGCATAGCTTCAGATAGTGGTCAATGATAATAGTCAAAAACCTGCATTAAAGCATTAGTAATACAGTGCTTCCCTCCCGAGGGATGAAATGCTTCAATAATATGCTTCATTCTGCTTCTCCTCTCAATAATAAAAAGCAGTTAGATAAAAGATTTAACTGCTAGATATTAGGCTTATTTTGAAACAACAAAACCTGATTCAGTCACCCAGTTTTCTGGATTTGGATCTTCTCCTGGAGAAACGTGGCCAATATTGATCATAGGACCAACGATTTTATACTCGTTTGCTTCTAACCACTCGGCGATTGTTTGAGTCACTTGCGGCATTTGCTCAAAGCTGCCGCTGAAGGTCACCGATGCCATGATAAAGGCTGGCTCTTTTTTGAACTCAACGGTGTGAGCTTCAGGGTAGTCTCCAACCACACTTGTTTGAACTTCAACATCCGCATTTTTCTCGACAAATTCCACATCATGAAAAAGAGTCATATTCAATGGCGTCTGCCTCATTTTAGCATTCGTTTTTCTCACACCTTGCTGCAATTTTTGCCACAAGTCCCCTTCCAACGTGTAATCCGCGATTACACTGCGAACACTGAGCACATTTCTTTCTGGAACTTCCTTTACTACTACGTTATATTGAGTCATTCTTTTTCCTTCTTTCATCTTCTGCTTGAGCAAATAGATCATTCGCTGTTTTTTCAACAGCTCATCTAAGTCTTCCTGCAATTTTTCTTCTTGCAGTGTGTAATGTTTCTCTAAAAAATCTAAATCATTGGTGTCAATAATTTCCTTGATTGTTTTTAATGGCAAACCCGTTTGCTGCAACAATTTGATTTGATTGAGTTGTGCCAATTGGTCGGCCGAGTAGTATCGATAATTGGTTTGATCATCAATTCCTTTCGGTTTTAGAAGACCTAACGTGGCATAATGGTCTAATGTGCGAACTGTAGTGTTTGATAATTTTGAGAATTCTCCAATTTTAAACATTTAGTTTTCTCCTTTTCTGTTTCGCTAGCTTACTTATAGTATAGAGTCACACGTAACGTGGGAGTCAATCACAAATTCAAAAAAATTTTAAAAGAGATTACGTATTGATTTTAGTAATGTTACTATTAGTAATATAAAAACAGAAAATTTTTATATTCTCGTTTGACAAGTAGCGGATAGAACAGACTACCAAACATCATAAAACTGTTTAGGGGGAAACAAAATGGAATTATCTTCAATCATTGGAGCAGTGATTTTTGGAATAATGGCAGTATTAACCTTATTAGTGACACTGGGACTTCCGCTTGGTGAGTTTACTATGGGAGGAAAACATAAGGTTCTACCAGTTAAAATGCGTTTTGTCAGTGGCAGTGCTTTCGTTTTTCAATTAATAGCGATTTTCTCTGTCCTTTATGTTGGCAAAATTATTTCATTGAATATCTCTTTTTCGCTAGCACGCGGAATCTGCATTTTCTTCGGATTTTACTTGCTGTTGAATACCGGCATGAATCTTATGTCCTTCAGCAAAAAAGAAAAATATGTAATGACACCTTTAGCCTTGATTGGATCAATCTGCTTTTTAGCAACAGCTTTTTTATAATTTTTTTTTAATGATATAAGCTTTCTGAGGAGTTGGAAAAATGGACACTATTATTTTAGGTTTTCTAATGATTCAAGCAGCAACAATTTACGAACTGCGTCAATCAATCAAAAATTCCCTTTCAACCGTTAGCAGCGATAGTACCGGCAGTATCCAAGCAGCTTTAAAAAAGCTACTGAGCAAAAACATGATCACCTTTAAGGAACGAGTTGACACTGGGGTGAACAAAAAAGTTTATTATATTACTGATACTGGAAAAGAATATTTTCAAAAAACAATATCTCAACCGATCCTTTACAAGGAAAAGAATATGGAATTAAGTAAATTCTTTTTTATGGGGTTTACTGACGAAATAAAAAGAGATGAATTACTAGCAAATTATATTAAAGAATTGGAACAAGAACTGGCATCTTTAGAAAAACTCAGTGAAAGGATAGGTCCTCGCTTTAAATTTGATGAAACTACTATTAATGATTTAAAAGAGCGCGGTGGTGCCGTTGAATTCATGACCTTAAAAAATGTGGAGGATATCGCCCGTTTTCAATACACAACTTTGGATCTAGGAATTGAAAAGGCAAAATTTGAAATTCAATGGTTTAAACAATTTAGGAAACGACTTAATTTAGAACCGTCCAAAAAAGAGCAGTGAAAAATCGGAGCCACTGATAAAGTACCCTAGTTTC
>NZ_JXLA01000048.1 GCF_001886185.1 Enterococcus raffinosus
CCATAAAATGGACTTTGTCTACAGTCTGGCATATCCGATGGATATACCAAAATAATGATGGTTTAATTTATAATTATTTATTAATCTGACCTTCTTCAGAAAAACGAGCATGCTATTCATACTATTGGGAACGGGTATAAAAAAAGAGACGCCGATTTTTAGGCTGTCTCTCATGAAATCATTTTTTATTTGAACCTATTCAGATTTTGACTGATCAATCGCCTCGCTATTCATTAAGCGATTGATATGGACGGTCAAATAAGCGACCTCTTCTTTTGTAATCGGTGTTTTGTGCAGCAGCTCTACATAATCCTTCGCTGTAAAGGCAATCGTGAGTGCCTTGGGGTAAAGCGTCGCGATCTGCTCGAAAAAGGATCGTTCTTCTTCTACAAGCATCTTCTCTTCAAAGTAGCGTTCGACAAAGAATTTTAAATGCGTTAAGAAACGCTGGTAATGAATATCGCTTTTATCAAACTCAATTCCAAGCTCATACCGCACAATGTCTGAAATACCCGAAACTAATTTCGCGTACTCCATCCCTTTGCGATTAGTATAATCACTGCTTTGGGCGTTGATAATATGAAAGGCAATATTCGCTGCTTCTTCTTCTGGCAAGACTACGCCTAATCGCTTTTTCAAGACTTTTAACGCATAGGTTCCTACTTCGAACTCTTTTGGGTAATAGTTTTTTATTTCCCAGAACACACGGTTCATAATTTGTACATCATTTTTTTGGCGTTCAATCGCAAAGTTTAAGTGATCACTCAAGGTGAAATAGACACTGGAATTCAGCTTACTGCCTAAGTCTTCTTCTGCCTTTTCCACAATGCTTTGGGTGATTTCTAAAAAGATTGGCGGGATGGATTCCAGCAGCTTCACATATTCCTGTATTTGAGAATTTTCTACCGGAATAAAGACTTTATTAATCACATCTTGTTCTACCTGTTGGCCGATTTTTCTTCCATAACCAATCCCTTTTCCAAAAAAGACATATTCTTGGTGTTCTTCATCTTCAGCCAAAATCGTATTTGCATTCAATACTTTTTTGATTTTCATACCGAAGCTCCTATCCTAACTCTTCACCATTTGTTTCAATAACCTTCTTGTACCAATAAAAAGAATCTTTTTTGTATCGTTCTTGAGTCCCGTTCCCTAGATCATCTTGATCCACATAGATATAGCCATATCTTTTACTGATTTGAGAAGTTGAGGCACTGACTAGATCAATCGGCGCCCAGCTTGTGTAGCCAAATAGATCGACACCCAGCTCGACAGCTTCCTTCATTTGTTGGATATGCTGCTTAAGATAGCTAATACGATAGTCATCATGCACCTTCTTATCCTCTGTCAGTTCATCCTTGGCACCCATACCGTTTTCAACAATAATCAATGGCACTCGATAACGATCGTAAAGTTCAAGTAGAGAGATTTTTAATCCTATTGGATCAATTTGCCAGCCCCAATCCGTCGAAGGAAGGTATGGATTTTTCACACCCATGACCGTATTTCCGGCTGCTCGTTCTTTTGAAGTATCTGCTGACTCTGTTCGGGACATATAGTAACTAAAGGCTAAATAATCGGCGGTATTTTCTTTTAAGAGTTTATCATCATTTGGTTCTTTTTTGAGTTCAATTCCTTTAATTTCTAAATATTTCTTGTATAACGGTGGGTATTCGCCTAATACTTGAATATCCGCATGAGAATGATTGTCTAAATTGCTATTTAAGGACAATAACACATCCTCTGGATTACACGTATTAGGATATGTCGTCAATTTTGTCAGCATACAGCCCATTTGACTGCCTGGAATAAGCTCATGACATTTCTTAGTAGCAATAGCCGCCGCTACATATTGATGATGTAAAGCCTGATAGATCGCCTCTTCATAAGAATAACCCTCACACTTATCCTCCACGATTCCCGCTGTGGTGAATGGATGTCTTCCCACACTATCTACTTCATTGAAGGTCAACCAATACTTGACATACTCACCGAATTCTTTAAAGCAGACTTCCGAAAATTTCACGAATAGCTCTACCAGCTTGCGGTCTACCCAGCCATTGTATTTGTCCGATAGTTCCAAAGGCATTTCATAATGAGACAGCGTAACAATCGGTTCAATCTTGTATTTCTTTAGCTGTTCAAAGACTTTTTTATAATAATCAATGCCCAGCTGATTTGGTTTTTCTTCTTCACCCGTGGGGAAAAGTCTTGTCCAAGCAATTGATAACCGTAATGTTCTAAAGCCCATCTCCGCGAAAAGCTCGATATCTTCCTCATATCTATGATAGAAGTCGATTCCTCTTCTTTTAGGGTAGTATTCTGTCGTTTTATCGCTTTTGGCCTTTTCGATAATTGCTGTCGTAATCGTATGATGCGCCGAATAGTCTTTCACATCTACTTTTGGCTTATAGCTTGCTACATCCGCGACAGACATTCCTTTGCCATCGACATCCCAAGCTCCCTCGACTTGATTGGCCGCAATCGCGCCGCCCCACAAAAAATTTCCCTTAAAACTCATTAATTCTCCATCCCCAATCTATCAATCGCAAATAAAGGCAATTCCTTACTCACTTCTTCTTGTTCACTGATTTTTAGTTTTACATTTTTCGGATTTGTGACAATAATCATCGTGGTCGGATCAAATCCTGACTCGATAATTTTTTCTAACTCAAAGGAAAGCAACAGGTCGCCTTGACTAACTTTCTGCCCTTCTTGAACATAGCTCGTGAAATATTTTCCCTCCAGGTTCACTGTATCAATGCCGATATGGAAGAGAATTTCCACCCCATCCGTTGTTTTCAACCCTAATGCATGCTTCGTGCTGTACACCATTTCAATGACTCCATCGATAGGAGCGAATAGCTCGCCTTTAGAAGGAACGATCGCCACACCGTCACCCAACATCTTGCTAGAAAAAACGTCATCCTTCACCTCTGATAAAGGCAAGACTTTACCAGCCAATGGTGCGTTAAAAACAAGTTCATTTTCATTTTTCTCAACGTTTTCTTCTTCTGAATCACTTACTGGCTCTTTCCATAAAACAAAGGCTGCGATAAAAGATGCCGCAAATGAGACGACTAATCCGATCACCGCATTCATTAAGTTTCTAGGAAGCTCATCGGATATGAACATTGACAAACTGGCAAGACCAGGTCCAACCGCTACATACGCTTCTACGCCAAGTATGCCGACTGTCGCTCCGCCGATCAGACTTCCTAGCATAACACTGTATAAGACGCGTTTGTGTAAGATCGTTACCCCGTATAGCGCAGGTTCTGTGATTCCAAATAGGGCAGAAATAGCTGCCGATACTGCCGTAGCTTTCATTTCTTTATCTTTAGAACGGAGTGTCACTGCAAAGCAGGCACCAGATTCTGCAATGTTATGCGCCAATGATGCCGCATTATAGATCAATTCTTTCCCTGTTTCTCCAAGAGAAGTAATCACATATGGGATCATCGCTTTATGCATCCCTGTGACAACCATGAATGGCAAGAATGCCGCTAACAAGGCAACGGCAATCCAGCCAAAACGAGCAAAGACAGTCATGATAACACTTGCGAAGCCTTGACCAAAGGTATAGCCGATTGGTCCAAGAATGAATAATGTTAATGGAACAACAATAACAAGTGACATCATTGGAACAAAGAAGCTTCTGATCACTTTTGGACTGATCTTCGTAAAGAAGCGTTCAAGATACGCATAGGAAATCGTACATAAAATAGCTGGGAACACTTGATACGCGTAATTGATATTTTGCAGGGACAATCCGAACAAGCTTGTTCCTTCTGTTAACATGGTGGTCAGACCCGGAATCAATAAACCACCAATCGCTGAAACAGCGACTAAATTGTTCACCTTCATTTTATTGGCAGTCGTAATCGCAACTAGCATGGGTAAGAAGTACAGCGGCGCATCTCCCACAAAAGTAAGAATCTGATAGGTTGATGTTGTTTTATCTAATACACCGACTAGATTCAAGAGCATCAATACTGATTTCAAGATCCCTCCACCGGCAATAGCTGGAATCAATGGTTGGAAAATACTGATGACAAAGTCGAGAACAACAGCTGAAGGCTTCTGATTTTTCTTTTCTTCTGTTGTTGACGTTTTCCCTTTGATCATCTCTTGCAGCTCATTATAAACTTCAATCACGGCATTACCGATGATAATCTGCGTTTGAGCTGTCTGGTTTACTCCAAGCACCCCTGGAATTTTTTTGATTTTTTCTACATCAACCAGTTCATCCTTCACTATAGTGAATCTCAATCGTGTAGAGCAATGCTCCAAATGAGAAATATTCGACGGGCCACCAACCGCATCCAGGATCTCAACCGCTACTTTTTTTTCATCCATTTTAAAAACCTCCTGATTTTTTAATAAAAAAAACCGAACTAGACCTCCAACGATTTGTTTGGAAATCCAATTCGGTTATGCCTGTAATCAAATACAGTTACATGCCTTTTATTAAGTTGCCTAATTATAAACACAGAAAAATGAAACCGTCAACATTTTTTTGAAACTTTTTTTAGTCGAAGCATCGATAGTACGCAAACAGCCCTTCAATAAAGGCCTCTTCCACTAAATCAATGGGAATGTCCTTACGAAAAACACTCAACACTAGCAGTAAAGCAACAAAAAAAAGAGACGCCAATATCTATCAGCTATCTCGCATAAAATTATATTTTTTTGTTTATCTATGAACCGATCCTCAGCAGTCAGCAATATCCCAGTTTTTTTGATAAATTACCGGTACAAGAAAGTGTCCTTAAAAAATGTGTGAACAATGATCTGACTTTCTTGATCATTGTTCACGTTCAAAAGCGATTTTTTTATTTTATCTTAAGAGACTACCATATGGGGAGACTTCGCAATGTTTACTTCAACATCTTTTTTTGCATTCGTACAAACAACTATCACTGTTGGATCATACCCATTCTCTACCACCTTATCGAAGTCAACCTGTAGAATTTTATCTCCTTGCTTCACGATATCCCCTTGCTTCACGAAGCTAGTAAAATACTTCCCATGCAGCTCTACTGTATCGATTCCTACGTGAACAAGGATTTCATTTTCATTTTTCGTTCGGATTCCTATGGCATGTTTACTCTCATCCATAAAAACTTCTACTGTTCCAGATACTGGTGCATATATATTATTGTCCTCTGGAGCAACGCTAAATCCAGAACCCATATCGCCGCTAGCAAAAACATCATCTTTTACTTCTGATAATGGGATTGTTTTTCCCTTAACTGGAGAAATTACGGTTTCCTCTAAAGCAACAGGCGATTTATCTTCTTCTGTTTGCGATTTACTTTTTTTCAATCCTAATACAAAAGTAACAACACAAGCCGAAGCAAATGCTGCAACAATGCTAAGTCCCATCAAAAGAATGTTTGTCAATGTACCATCAGGATTAGCATAGATAGGTAGTGACGTAATTCCTGGCATAACAAATGCAAAACACTTCACAGATAAAATGGTGGTCAAAGCGCCTCCGATTCCCGATCCAACCATTGCACCAATAAGTGGAGTACGATTAACAACATTTACTGTAAACAATGCTGGTTCAGAAATTCCGAGAAACGCTGAGAAACTAGTTGAAAATGCCGCAGCACGCATTTCTTTATTCTTCATTCGTAAAGCTGCTCCAAAGGCAGCGCCTGACTCAGCCATATTATGACAAAAGGAGATTGGCAATAAATAGTCATAACCTAAAGAAGCAATATTTTGTATTTGAATCGGGGAAGTGCTTTGATGCATACCCGCAATAACAATAAGGGGCATGAAGAACCCAAGTAAAAATCCAGCGATTGGCCCTAAAGTGCTGAATAACCAAACAATACCATTTGCTAAGCCAATCCCGCCATAGGCTCCTAATGGCGCTAAAAATAGGAAAGTTAGAGGGATCGTGATAATCAATGACAAAACAGGCACTACTACCATCTTGAGAATTTCGGGAACAAACTTGTCAATAAACGTATAAATAATTGATAGAAGACCGACACCCAAAATTATGGGAAAGACAGAATTCGCGTAATTGAAAATTGGAACAGACAGACCGAAAAAAGAAAATGGATTTTTGTCTGCTTCAAAAGCATTCACAAATGATGGATATAATAATGCTCCTGCCACAGTTACAGCTAAATAGCTGTTCACCTTGAATTTTTTAGCAGAAGAAAGCGCGAGTAGTACTGGAAGAAAATAAAAAGGTACATCTGCAATTAAGTTGAACATCTCCAATGTCCCACTGCCTTCAGAGAAGGCCCCAAGGCTGCTCATTAAGGCGATGATCCCTTTTAACATCCCACCTGCTACTAATGCCGGAAGTATCGGTGAGAATATTCCTGACAATACATCGAGTATTAAATCCAGAGAAAATTTTTTCTTACTCTGGGAAGGTGATCCTGAACTTTCATTGAGAAGCGGTTTAATCTCTTCGAAAACTTTTCCTACATTTTGACCGATAATCACCTGGTATTGACCATTCTTTAATTGAACTCCGATAACACCTTCCAATTGTTCAATGGCTTTAATATTTGCTTTGCTATCCTCTTTCAAATTAAAACGTAGTCTCGTAACACAGTGCAATGCATTTTCAATATTATTACTACCGCCTAATTCGTTGACAATCTTTTTTGCTAACTCAGTGTAATTCATTTTTATATCCTCCTTGTTTCAACTCTCCTTACTGCGACCATTAACAAAAAACTCTACTGATAACTGCCTCATTTATTAGGGGTGATCAAGAGACCCATTTGTTGTAAATCGGCTTCTTGATCACGTAAATATTTATTCTAGGTTTTCACCATTCGATTCAATGCATTGTTTATACCAATAAAAACTATCCTTTTTGTATCTATCGCCCGTTCCTTTGCCCCCATTATCTAAATCCACATAGATAACACCGTAGCGCTTACTCATCGTTAATGGACCACAGGCAACAATATCAATAATCCCCCACATCGTATAACCTAATACTTCAACGCCATCAATAACCGCTTCTTTCATTTGCTCAATATGTTT
The DNA here is from genome assembly GCF_001886185.1 of Enterococcus raffinosus. Lineage (GTDB taxonomy): Bacteria > Bacillota > Bacilli > Lactobacillales > Enterococcaceae > Enterococcus_A > Enterococcus_A raffinosus. Next base: position 7,030 of record NZ_JXLA01000048.1, read on the forward strand.
TTTCAAGTATTCAATTCGATAAGGATCATGTACTGACCCATCGCTTTCTAGTGTATCGCCTGTTCCAAGTCCGTTTTCAGCAATAAACAATGGCAACTCGTAGCGATCATACATTTGGTTTAACGTCACACGTAATCCGATTGGATCAATTTGCCAGCCCCACTCACTCGTCTCAAGATAAGGATTCTTATTCGCCATAATCAAGTTGCCAGCTGTTTTCTCCCATCCTTGGTCACTTGTAGAAACTTGAGAAAAATAATAGGAGAATGATAAGAAGTCAACGGTTCCTTCTTTTAGAATTTCTTCATCGCCTTCTGCAAAGTCAATGGTAATATTAAATTTTTCAAAGTACCGATCCATATATTTGGGATACTTTCCTCTTACCATGATATCGGTATAAAACCAATTAGCATATTGATCATCTTGAACGGCCTGTAGCGCATCTTCCGGTTTGCAGGTTGCTGAATACGTCGTGAAACGAGCGATCATACCACCAACCTTACTGTCAGGAATCATTTCGTGAGCCAACTTAGTCACTCTTGCATGAGCAATAAACTGATGATGAAGGCATTGGAATATGTCTTGACTAGTAGCTTCATCTGGGAATAAACAAACACCATCCCAAGGAGAAAAACGCCCTGCATTGAACTCATTCATTGGTAACCAATAATCGACAAGATCGGCAAATTCTTCAAAAAGCACTTTACAGTAATCTACAAAGAAATCAATGGTTTGTCGATTCGTCCAACCACCATATTTTGTTACTAAGTTTACTGGAATGTCATAATGTAAAATGGTACAAAAAACCTTCATTCCATTTTTTTGACACTCCTTAAACAGGTCCTTGTAGAACTGAATCCCCTTCTCATTTGGCTGCTGATCATCTCCATTTGGAAAAATTCTAGACCAACAAATCGAAGTTCTAAAAACCTTCATCCCCATTTCCGCAAATAGAGCAATGTCTTCTTTATTTCTATGATAGAAATCTATCCCGCGACGGAATGGATAGAAATCTGTATCTTCCTTCGCAGCCAAAGCCGCTTCAAACTCTTTCCTAGAGAATGGATCATTATGATGTTTTTCTTCCACTTGTTCAAATGTCCAAGAAGGATCGAGGTAACGACAGTCCTGAGTCTGCATTCCTCTCCCATCTTCATTATAGCCGCCATCGGCTTGAGAGGTCGAAATCGCTCCCCCCCATAAGAAATCTTTGTCAAATCCTTTTTTCATAAGCAATAAACCAGCCTTTCGTTATGATTCTTCATTGTAGATGTCTTTCTTTAATGCTATTATTCCATCATAGAGGAATGGTTAAAAGTCATATTTCCATCAGTTTTATATCATATTTACAGGAGGTTGCTATGAATATTGAAGAGTTGGAATTCTTTCTACATAGAATCACAAAGAGTGAACAATGGCATCTGGATCACCCTGGAGAATTGAGTCCTTTTTACAACAAACTAACGACTCAAATCCATAAAGGAGAACAGTGCTACTTCTTTGATTTTGTAAACACACTTAAAAATGATGAATTTGCCGTAGTGAAGGAAACACGGTTTGCCACGATTCCTCTTCATTATCATAAGGATATGGAGATGAACTATGTCTATGAAGGCTCCTGTACTTTTATGATCAATCAGAAAGAAGTCGTTTTAGAAAAAGGAGACTTATGTATTTTAGAATCGGATGTTCATCATAGCGCAACAAGTGTGAAAAATGAAGATGACATCATTATTAATTTTGTGTTTCGAAAATCCTATTTCACAAACAGCTTCTTAAATCGTCTGTCAGACAAAGGGTTAATCACCCGTTTCTTACTTAACGCCATCTCTCAATCACATAAGCAAGACAAGTATCTAATTTTTAAAACAGCGAACAACTTTCGCTTTCATATGATTATTCAACTTCTCTTGTGCGAGTATTATGCCCCAAGTATTTCTTATGATGAGCTAAATAAGACGTACATGGCTCTCGTGTTTTTAGAATTAATCAATACGATCCACGATACAGGGACCGTCGTTTCTGACTCCTATAAAAATGATGAACAAATTATTTCTATCCTAAAATATATTGAAGAAAACTTTGATACCTGTACACTTAAGGATGTAGCAAAAGCATTCAATTTCAATCCAAACTACGTCGGCAATCTAATAAAAAAGAAAACAGGATCGACCTTTCAGGAACTAAAACTGAGTCAACAATTATCCGTAGCTGCAAACCTGCTTCGATCAACAGATAAAACGGTTTTAGACATTATGGCATTCGTCGGCTGTTCCAACCCGTCCTACTTCTACAGAAAGTTCAAAGAGAGTTTTCACCTTTCTCCAAAATCCTATCGTTCTAAAGAAGATAGCCATGCTTAATTCTATTAAAAATAACAATTCTTCCACTTTCTTCAAAGGGGCTCTAAAAAGAAGTCCTTTTGAAGATTCTCATTTTTCAGACTCTAAAATTACAAAAAAAAGAGACGCCAATATCTATCAGCTATCTCGCATAAAATTATTTTTTTTTGTGTATCTATGAACCGATGACCAATAAAACCTATCCTATGTTAATAGCTCCCCCTTGTGCTAAGCCTTGACTAAGTAATCCTTGTCAAAGACCCCTTGTGTCAACATGTAGCCGCTCCCCCAAATTGTCTGCAGCATCTCTGGGTCGAATCCTGCGATCTGCAGCTTCATCTTGATCCGCTTTATCAAGACAGAAGTTTGCGAAAGATGCGAATTATTCGGTGCCTCGTTCCAGAGACGTGCGCATAATTCTTCTCTTGAGACCACGCCGCCTTTTGAGCGAATCAGACAATCCAGCATTGTCTGCTCCCGCTTAGTCAGGCTCTTTTTCAATTGCAGAAGGTTGCCGCTTGGCATCGCTTGTTCGTTCTTGTAGAGAAACACGATGTTCGTTTCATCCTTTTGATACGGTGCCAGCTTCTCTGACAGCTGCTCGCGTAAGAGATCAATCGACTGATTGCCAGACAACCAATCCACCACACCCAATTTCTTTAGATGCTCCTCTTCACTTGCGGAGGGCTTATTGCCAGATTTTCGCAACAATGCCCGTTTGTCCGACTTTAAGATCGGCAACAGCTCTCGAATTTCAGAATCCGCCAGCGTCTCACTCAAGATGACTCCCTGATAATTCAACAGGTAGCCCTTCAAGGCTTCCTGCTTGGCTTCTGCCTGATAAACACTGGACTTTAAACATTCCAACAAGTCCACAGAACAAAAGACTTCGTAGTTCAGGTGTTGAAGTTGCTGCTGCAGGGGTTGCTCAATGACTAAATTCTTGGTCAAAATCAAAATAGGTTTCATTCATCTGCCTCCTAAAACTATTTTTTAAAGGAAGTAAGTGGCAAATTCCACTTACTCCCCTCATTTTAATTTCCTAAAAAGTAATTCAACTGCGCTTGCCAATCAAGGTAAAGGAAGATCGCCGCACCGATCGCTACCAGCATGATAAACAACAAGCCGCAATCGACTAATAATACCGTCGACTTCTTCCCATGCTCCAAGCGTAAGCGACTGTCTTTGATGAAGAACAACAAGAAGCTGATCAATCCCCCTAAGGCAATCGCGCCGAAGACTCCCAGCCATACTGGAATCGTCATTTATTATTCCCTCCTAAGGTGTGTCGTCTAATGACCATGTTAATTTCGCCTTGTAGATCGTCCCCTTTTTCCCAGCATTTGCTGGTAGATTCAAGGAAATCTTATCGAACGGCATCCGCAGCTGCCACGTATCCTGCCCCTCATTCGGCTGTGCAGAAACCAACGTCTTCGCTGTCGGTTGACCTGCCACCAACGTTTCCGTCGTCTGAACACTGCTAGGTACATCCGCACCCGTTGGCGATGGATCAATCGTTTCCTGCGGCGTATCCCGATCGGTCACTCTCTCAATCGACATGTTTTCCAGTTTCAATGATGTCCCTGTCCCGTTTGGCATTAAACTATTCGAGCTATCCTTGAAATCAGATAACTTGGCGGTTAATTTCCACCCCGTACTTACCGAACGATCATCCTTGATTCTGGTGTAGAATCCATCAGTGACAACATTTGTATTCGACTGATAATTCATTGAATGGAGATGATGCGTTTGCGCTGTATTCACAATTGGGTTGGTCCCATGATTAAAGTAAATCGGAACAGATTGCAATGCCATATCGTCGCTGTCTTTTGGTGTGTAGGTTTGTTCGTCGTCTTGTATTTGGACTAGGCCCTCTGTTTCATTATTATAGGGGCCTGTAATCGTGTCATCATCCCAATCTACACGACCTTTAGCCTTTAGCCAGTCATTAACGATACCCGTTGCAGTAGTTTCAAAGGTAAATTCAATAGTTTCACCATAGTTCAAGTCACCGTGATTATTTGTCCCATTAATATCTGCTAAAGTAGCTGGTCCCCCGTCTTTTGTTATGCTACTCGGATCGATCACCAATCCGGCTGGTAAGGAAACCTCTGCATAAGTATCCTCAGCTTTCTTAACACTCATACTTTCAATCGTCCATGTCCACTTTAATTTTTCTCCAGAGTATACTTTCTTTTTATTGGGCACTATTGTGTGCACTAAGTCGCTCGCAGAGAAAAAAGTGATCGTTCCGCCAAAGGATTTTGTACCCGAAGAAGCCCCTTCTGTTAGTTGCGATCCATCATAAGAAAAACTGATCGATTTATCGCTTAGCGAAAAACGAGTCACATTTGACATCAATATTTTATCACCATTATATGTAAAGCTAGGTGACGGTGTAATATCAATATTGCTGGCTGATAGTCCAGCGTGCCCAGTTGTTTTCAATATGTCTACTTCTGCTTCTCCTCCAACAGAAACTATGGGAATAGGTAAAATTATTTTTTGAAAACCTGCACTAAGCTCAACCAATTGATTTAAATTATTAGCGCTCGTTATATCGGTCAATTGATTATTCTCACAAATTAATTTTTCCAATAAACTGTTCATGCTCACGTCTAAATCAATCAATTTATTTTGACTACAATCAAAATTAGTCAATAATGTGTTCTTACTCACATCTAAATCGTCCAAGTTATTATTATTACAATTGAACCACTGCATCAGTAAATTTGTACTAGTATCGATATCCGTCAGCTTATTACCATAGCATTCCAGCATTTCTAATGCTATTGCTCCATTCACGTTTAAACTAGTTAATTCATTAATAGCACAATTTAGATTTCGTAATGATATCAGATCACTCACATCTAATTCCGTTAGTTTATTGGTGTTACAATCTAAATAATTAAGTAAAGTTAGCCCTTCTAAATTCAGGTTGCTTATCTCATTCATCCAGCAAGTCAAACTTCTCAAATCCTTGTTATTACTTAAATCTAAACTACTAATGCTATTTCTAGTGCACACCAGCCTCTGTAAAGCGACATTTGTACTTAAGTCCAAACTAGTTAGCTTATTGATATCACAGTCGAGTTCCCTTAATGCTATAGCTCCATCTAATATCAAGTTTGTCATCCCGTTTTCACCACAAACCAAAAACCATAGTGATGTGAGGTCGCTCACATCTAACGTTGTTAGCTTATTACCACCACAATTTAATTCTTCTAAAGCCAGTGCTCCATTGAGATTCAAAGTGTTTAGTTCATTAACATAGCATTCCAGAACTCTCAACGATGGATGATCATGTGCATCTAAGCTAGTCAATTTATTGTTAAAACAATATAAGTTTTTTAAAAGTATATTTGATGTAATATCTAAAGAGGTTAATACATTCATACTGCAATTTAGATCGACTAGCGATGTATTTGCACTTATATCTAAATCCACTAACTTATTATCATTACAAAAGAAATAGGTCAATAATGTACTCGCACTTACATCTAAATTAGTCAGTTGGTTGTTGTTACATATTAATGTTGTCAATGCTGTATTAGTACTTAAATTCAGACTAGTTAATTGATTATCAGGACAACTTAAACTAGCTAATGCCGTATTTGCACTTAGATCTAAACTATTTAAGGAATTACCGGGACAAATTAGGTTCGTTAAATTAACCGCATACTCTATTCCCATTAAACTATTCAAATTTTTAAAGGCGACCCCTATTTGATTCAACGCCACCATATCATCATCTGTCAACTGATCCTGTGCTTTCCCATATCCAGACCAACTAGTACCTAAATTTTGCACACTCGCATCTGTCCGCAATAACTGTGCAAAATCCGCATCAATATCCACGCCCTCGATCAAGTTCACCGTCTGGGGGCCAATCCCACCTTTTGTCTGTGGCTTTGACTTCACTTCTGCCTCAGGTATATCCTCATTACTTGATTCACTCGTCGGTGTATCTTCGGTTGAGTTTACCTCTGGTTGGCTTTCAGTTGCTTCCGTCTCAGGTGTACTTTCTATAGTAGATACTTGGTTCGCTGCTTTTTCCTTGTACTCCTTCAATGGATCATCTGCCATCGAGCTGATCGTGGATTCGCCAGTGGGCACTTCTTCGACAGTCTCCGCATACGTAAGGGAAAAAGGAAGCAATGGTAAGAGCAATAAAGTTAAGCCAAGATAATGTTTAATTTTCTTGTTCATTGTCATCCTCCTCCCTCAGTCGTGTGAATAGAAACAACCAGAAACTACAGGCAACACAAAGGAAGCCTGTCCATTGCATCCCTGCTTGATGGAGTTCTCCTGTTTTTGGTAAGTTCTTGTGACTTTCTTGTGCGTAATAGTTTCTGGCACTGCCTAGTGTTAACGGCAAGACATTGTTGAAAGGCGTGATCCATCTTGGTTCATCAGATGGAGATGGGTCGGGATCGTAAGGTGTCGGATCTTTTGGCTCGGCTGGTTCCTTTGGTTCAGTTGGCTCAGTTGGCTCTTTCGGGTCTACCGGTTGTTCTGCCTTAAAGCTAATGCCTACTTGATCGTCTCGCTCTTCTCCGAAAACAGAAAGTGGGGAGAACACTGCGAGCAATGAAAAAAGAAGCAGCCATTTTTTTCGTTTCACATCCCTCACTTCCTTTCGTTTCCTTGAGTTTCCCATTGTTTTTGACGGTAGCGAAGATAACTGATTAATCCAATCAGGGCAACCACTAAGCCTAGCGCTGTCCACAATACCCAAGATGGCACGACTACTTTATAGACAGTCTCATCATTGACCTTATCCGCCTGTGCTTTTCCGATCGTGAATTCTTCTTCCCATTTCCATGTTCGACCATCCCCTTGTGCCGATCCAGTAAAGACATAGGTTCCGGGGGAGAACCGATCTAAGCCTAACGGCATTTCAAAGTCGAAGTTAGAATTCGGAGCGACTGAGAAGTTTTCCATCTCATGCTTAACAATGGTCTTATTCTCACCCTTTTTCTTCACCTCTCCTTTAATGGTCATATCCTGCAACACTTTCGGTTGATCGTTTTGGATCGTCGCGGCAATGATTTTTCGTCCATGGGAAAGAGTCATATCGACTTTCTTCAAATGAAGCTCTGCCCCATGATTGAAGGTCTCTTCGTCCTCGGTCAACATCAAGGCAATCACCCGAGCATATTCAGGCACCAACCCGGTTTTCTTTTTGTCCTTGTCCTCGGCCTTTCGCAAGAAACGCACCGAACCTAGTTTGACACCAGAAAACGCATTATCAGGCATCGTTATCTCAAAATCGACAATCTTCTCTTCATAATTCTTCACCGTTACCTGCTTGAGATTGTCCTTCACTTTGACAAAGCTGGTGATGGGTTGCTTCAAGCTTTTATCCAGCTTCGGCTTATCCTGCGCATAATCGATTGCACCTACGGAACTACTCACCGCATCGTGAACAGCGACATTGACCGTCACAGGTTCCTTTTGAGTACTAATAACTTTTACCTGAATTGTCTGCTTCTGACTCGGCTCCATCTTTAAATAGAAGAACGTGCGCTTCTTATCAAACTGATTCTCAGGGATAATACTTTCAACCGTATAGCCAGCCGGTCCTTGGTTATCCTCTGCTTGAGCCATTAATGGGAAACAAAAACTAACGATAAACAATAGAAAAAATAAGCAACGGTATCTAAAACGTGTTTCTCGTGTCATGGCGTCCTCCTCCAAGAAAAAAGGGGAGAGGAGACGCCCTCCTGCTCCTCTTTTTGTCTTCATTAGATTGTGTCATCCAATGACCAAGTTAAGTCTCCAGTATAATGGTGCCCCTTTTTCGCCACATTTGCTGGAACGGTTAATTTGATGTTCTTCATTTCCATAGCTGTGTTTCCTTCGAAAGATGTAGGACCAGAGGTGCTGCCATCCTTCATCACTTCTGTAGCAGTTAATGCTCCTGTTGTTAAGCTGTAATTTGCTGCCATCGTTGCTGTTTGCCCCGATGTCGCAACAATACCAGAAATTTCAGGTGAGATCGTTCCTTGGTATCCATGCATATCTGTATCGAACTTCAATACCGCACCATCTAACTTTGTGGCTGGGTTTGACGTACTTACTAATTCGGCAACTTTCGCGGTTAATTTCCATTCGACGTCCGGATCACTGGAGCCATGTGGACGAGTATCTTCAACAACGGCATATTTTTTTACACCGCCTGCCTCATCCTGCTCATCAAAATCTTGAACGGCTGTGTTCACCGTATTGGTAGACCCAAAGTCTAATTCCAATGGTGTCCAGAGAATCTGTAAGTCCCCAGGATTCGTTCCGGGATGGTGAAGTGAGAACCCAATGCCTACTTCTGTATCATTTGTATCTGCTGCTAATGCCGTCCCTCCCGCTACAAACATGCCTAAAACGGTCGCGCTGGCTAGCATGCCAGCTAATAATTTTTTCTTCATTTCTTTTCTCTCCCTCTTTTTTATTTTTTGAGATTTATATACCAAACAGCAAGAAGCCATTGATACCAAATAACTGAACTTTCTACTAAGAGAAATGGTAAACTTAGTCCATGTGTGTGATTTTCTAACAGTCAGAGGTTTTCCTGTTTTAATTAAAAATAAGGGGTTTTTATTTAGGTGCTTATTTTCAAGTGGATCGTGAGATGACGGCGACATTTGACGGCTTTGTGGTAAATACAAAACTTAATTAAATAACAAAAGTGGAAATTTACGGCTTATTAATCTTAATATTTTCTTAATAATTAAGCTGTTTTTAGAATAAATGTGCCCTCTTTTGTTCCCTAATCAATGGTAGCGCTTACTTAGAATGGACAAAAAAGTGCTTTCCCAAAAAAGAAAATTAACTTATTTTCATTAAACTTTATTTGATATTTAATAATTTCTAACTAGCAAGTGCCTCAATGGCGTAGACAGCTGTGACCCGTTCCTCCATCATGGAATCCGAATACACATCTAACGTCATTTTCGTGGAAGAGTGACCAAGCAATGCACTCACTGAGGCAATTCCAACATTGGCTTCTAAACAACGAGTCGCAAAGGTATGACGGAGTTGATGGAAATGAATGTTCTCCAGTTTGGCTCGCTTCCGAACTTGATGGAAATAATGCGTCAATAGTCGTGGCTCGCAACCTTTTCTTCCTATAGAAAAGACAAACTCACTGGTTTTCTTTTTTTCTAATCTCCTTAGTAATTCTTGAACTTTTTGATTCATCGGAATAATTCGATGTGACGCTGCACTCTTCACGGAATCATAGCTTACTTCTGTCTTCTTTTTCTTTGCTCGTTTGAATACGAGTACAGGTTTGATTCACCGTGAGAATCCCTCTAACGAAATCAACGTTCTCCCATCTCAACGCCGCCACCTCGCCAATCCGCATCCCTGTGTTTAGTGCTAAGGTGGTTGCTTGTGCTTTGTCATCGTTACACCTTTCAACGGCTTCCATTAAGTTCCTCTGTTGTTCACAAGTTAACGCACGCACTTTTTGAACTCTTCTTTTTGGCAGGTGCACGGAATCACAAGGGTTTATGTACAACAGCCCTTGTTTTCGTGCGTCATTTAGCGTCTTTTTCAACAAACAAATAATGATCTGAATACTAGTTGGTGATAACTTATTTTCCACAAACTGATCAACTATTTCTTGAATTTTTTTTGTTGTCAATTGATATAAAGGAATGTCTCCCAAATAAGGAAGAAGATACCGTGACAATTTGTAGCTATAATTTGAAAACGTTGAGGCTTTAATTGATCGTTGAACGTCTTTTTTCCATTTAATAATCCATTCGTTGTAAGTCATCAAACTTTTTCCATATAACTCCATCATACGTTCCGCTTGTTTTTTTAAGGGGAACAGTTTTTCTTTGACTGTTTGGTAAGATTTCCCGTAGACATAGCCGTATTTTTGCCGACCATTGCTTTTTCTACCGATCGCATAGCGACCTTCCCAACGTCCGTCTTTTCGATAGTAGATGTTGTCTCCTTTTCTTGTTTGGTTGTTCATAAAATAACCACTCTTTCTCTTAGATTTGACGAGCTTTTTTGACGGTCACTGAAATTGTTACTTTTCATTAAACTTTCTTGGAGGTTTTCACCTTTTACTAATCCAAAAAGTTAAATTCAAACAATAACTTTTAAATTATTATTGCATTCTTCTTTATATTATTTTATAATTTGTAATGTAAAGTTAGTGACACGCAAATCTATGATGTTTTTTTCTGGTTATTTGTCAGATTTCTTATTTTTAATTAAAACAGGAAAATTGAGTATTAATATTTTTGCGATTTTCGCTTGTTTTTTTATTTTTTCACAGAACTATTTCAACCACCAAAGAAGTCTATTTCTTTGGGGATTTTTTTTTGTGTTTTTCACCTTCTGCCCTCTTCCATCAGACAATATGTATTTTTTTATCACTACATCCTACCCAAACAATAACACCATTATAAATGACTTGCCCACATTTATTAATGTTCTATTTCATAAATAAAACACTATTATTCTATTCTTTTAAATTAATTCGTTTAATTATATACAACAAAGCCCCTTTCATTGCATTATTTTTTGATTTTATTTGAAAAATTTGCCTCCTCATTTTCGGCTATACTATAGACATTAAAGATTGAGGAGTGATGCACATGTCAAATGAAACGTTAACTGGGAAAATTTTGTACAACAAACGGATGTCTGAAGATTGGTTGGAGGTAATGGAGGATGCACCTGCTTTTGATCGTTTTGATTTGAAAGCGATCTCAGCGTTAGTGATAGCACCTTGTGAGCTGGGGACGTTGATCGTTCGTGAAGAGGAACGTTCTTTTTGTGAGAGTAACCCCTTAACGACTCTTCGTGAATTTTATCGTACTCATCGCTTATTTGATTATTCCATGACGCGGCGGTGTTTTTCGTTGATGGATGGCTTTTCTTCCTATAAAGCCCCTTTTGTGAATTGGCACTATGCCTTGTGCCCTTTGGAGCAGCCGGAGAATGGTACGTGGGTGAATCCATTGGCTGTCTATGAGGTACAGACGGTTCAGGGCGTCTGTTTTGCGGAATTAACCAATGGGCTGGTGTTGGAGCTTCCGATTCAGCGGCGCAGCTTTCTGGAACAATCGGAAAAGGCACTGTATACTCTTGGGTATTTGCGGAGAGAATACTCCCTCACCTTGAAATACGATGGCGTGCCATTGGACTATCTGTCTCTGCCGAATACACCCTTTCTAAATACTTTACGAGAGCGGCCGTTGTTGCAGGGGTGGACAACGAAACGTGGGGTATTCCAACAGAGGTATCTTAGTGAAGTCCTACAGCATAAAGAGAATAGACTTGCCATTAAATAAAGGCTTCTAAAATAAATGACGCCTTTTTGAAAGGATAATTAACGAGTATTCACACTACTCTTCATTCAGTGGAGAGTAGTCTTTTTTCAAATAAAATACCCCATCATCGCAGGGATGACAGGGCTCTAAATAGTAGTAGCATCGATTTTTTCTATTTCAAGGCTACGGGAATCATGCTCAGTAGATCAAATAGATAGTGGCAGATCCAAGAAACCCAAACAGAATTCGATCGCTTCCATACGAAGTTAAGAACTAGGCGAATCGGCATCAAGGTCAATAATAATTGAAGCGGATGGAAACCATATGCCGTAGTATGCCAAAAAGCAAACAGGATAGACACGATAACAGACGCGACCTTAAAGGACAGTCCTTTGTTTTCTAACGCGATCAGCAAATTCGTAGAAAGTAGTTCTTCCCCCATCAGCATGAAGGGCACTTGGGTAAAGATCATCATCATAGAAAGAGTCGAATCTATCGTGTTCGTGGTTGGTTTTCCTGCAATGGCATGAAAGATAATTCCAAATACGATCCCCGACACCATCGTCAACGGAACGCCATACAATAAGACTTTAAATTTGAAATGCTTGAACTGCTGCAGGAACTGTTCCTTGAAAAAGAAAAAGCCGATAAGTCCCGCAAATACCATATTAAACAAAAAACCAACTGGTTGGATCAGCTTGATTATTGGCGAAAGAAACACAAGTGCGACAAGAATCGTGAGTCCAATCGCCAGATTTGCTCTTTTTTGACTATCCATCGTCTCCATAGTTTTCTCCCCCTTTAGACATATTTCACTGCTGTACCATAAGCAGCGACAGTCTGCATATCTGTCACAATCGAACCTGAGTCGAAGCGCATCATTACCACAGCATCTGCATCTAATTGCTCCGCGTTCTCTATCAGTCGTTTGATCGCAAACTCCCGCGCTTCCTCCAGCATCTCCGTATAAGCCTTAATCTCCCCACCGACGACATTTTTCAGGCTTGCGCCAATATTTTTGAACACGTTTTTGGATTGTGTCGTTAGTCCGAACACCTCACCGATAATTTCATAGTTTTGACCTGGAATGGTTTCTGTCGTTGTCACTAGCATATGCGTAGTCCCCTTTATCATTTATTCTTACCGCTTAAAATAAATCCGAATTGTTTCTATACGTTCTTATTTATTAAAGACAGTATAGTATGAAGCAGGTGAAACACCGTGTATATATGCTCAGACCGTTTTTTGAGGATGTTGCTGGTTTGTTGATGGTTCTTGCTTTTTGTCACTATATTTCTTTTTTTCTGTAGGAGGGAATATTTTTGAAGAGTCGTTCTTAGATGGTTGTATTGGTAGGTTGGTGTACTATGAGATCATGACTTCTCCATGGATATTTTCAGAGTAAAGAAAAGCCTTCCTGTTAGCTCTTTAAGAGATTACGAATTCTTTTTTCATTTTCTCTCTTACTTTTTAGAAAAACTACTGCTGATTGCCTCATCAGAATAACTGGTATTTCTCTTCTGATTACTGCTATATCAAACACTTCCTCTCTACTTTTGACTCTACATGATTTCTAAACAATTCCAAGAATTCCGAAATTTCTTATTAACATCCAAAATATTCAAATGGATTAACAAGTAAATCAACTTTCGTAATAATAAAGCTGAATATCTCTGATATGCCGAAGAAGATCAACTACCCAAAAGAGTAGTTGATCTTCAACTGTTTTTTCTTCTAAGAGAGTTCTAAGACCATCTCCTAGAAGAAAAGCTATACTATAGATCCTGGATCTGTGTCAATAAAGTGGACTCATTTATTGAGAGTTTTTTTGAAACCAATCCACTCTCGAGTTGTTTCATGATTTCAGACAATCGTCAAACCAAAACCGTTTGACCATTCTCAGAAACCACGAAAAGAGATTCTCGTGGATTCGTTCAAAAATTTTGCGTAGTTATTGCGCGTGCTGCCGAGCTAGATCTTCTGCCTGTTGTGGTGTTAGATAGCCAATTGCTCCATGTATTCCAAAGTTTCGAGTACCGTATTAAGCTTCGTGGTTTTAATTCTAATCCTCCCTCATTTTAAATAAAGCAATTTTGGTTCAGTGGAATTTTAGACTTATTTGTTGGTGCGAATTAAGCCACGGTACGTTACCTTTGCACTATTCTTTTGTTTCGTTTCTATATTTTTGTAAGGCAATTATATACTCAATGAGTTCATCTATTATTTCGCCCCAAGAGAGTGATTGAGCATATTCTCTATTAGTAATATAGTTTTGCCACAAGCCTTTTTTGAAATTCTGATTGTCTTTAAGTTCATTTACCAAGTATAGCCAATCCTCAAAATCTGCATCTTCAATTTGGTCATGTCGGAAAATCCATGTTTTATTGAACGCTTCATACAGATTTTCTAATGAAGGTTTGTTGGGATCGTTAAGAAGTAAGTGAATGTCATAGAAATCTTTCATACGTGTGTTTTGAATCCCAAGTGCAAAGATTGTTTCGACTTTCTCAGCTAACACAGTTTCAATAGGATAAGAATACATAGTGATTCGCTCATTCTCTCCTTTTTGTTCTTTAAAGGTCAAATTGAAGGTAAGCACTTTAGGTTCCGGCGTAACAACGTCCCCTACACCTAAATCCAAATCAAAAGCGATTTTTGCTGTACTATTGAGGTGCTGCATAGTTAACTTTGCTCGAAATCCAGTATACTTTCTTTCATGTTGTGAATCGCTAAAGTTCCCAAGTTCGAATGAAACGTCATCGTTTAAATCTATAGTTATTATTTCTTCCAACATTGATTTTACAGATTCTCTATCCGCAGCGATGTCCTTTACAAGTGCATCCAAATCTTTGGTTGTTCTATTTTCGATTTTATAAATTGTTCCAAGCAGGAATCCACCTTTTAGAATCAATTTATCTTTGTATGGACTGGCTTGCACTCTCAGCAAAAAGCGCTCAGTAGCATAGCGAATCCGTAATTCTTCTGCACTGGCTATACTGCCTTTTTTAGCCTTTATTAAGTCTCTCAATCGATCCGAATTCATTTTATTTCACCTCGAGATCTCAAAAGAGTTAAACATTCGTCTAATCTTTTTTTTACACCTTGCTCATCAGCTATGCGGCGCAGTCTAAGTTCCTTACTTTGGGGATTATTCATATACCTTTTTACAGCATCAAACATAACCTCAGCTTCAGTGTACGAAGAAGTTTTTAGAATGTCAGCGATTGTTCGTTCAGGAGTGGTAACTCTTACTTGATTTCCAAAAGTAGTCTCAAACGTTTCTATTTCGGAAGACTTTATCTCATTATTTCTTACTATATCAATCGAATCGTTTCCTGAGTAATGGACGATTACTCTAACTTTGTTATGAAAAGTACTTGGTGCCTTTGATACAGTCAGATGAGGGCTTTCTCCATCCCACACAAATAATTGGTTAAGGTTGTAGGTCTTCGGTAAACTCATGATTGTAGTTTTAGGAATGACATCTGTTAGATCATGGAAATATAAAGCAGTTTCGTGTGAAATTACGGCTTTTGAATATTGTTGTTGAAAAATGTAGACTCCATCTAAAGCATTTTTGGGTGAAATATATACACTTCCTCCATACATGGATTGAAATCCATACTTAGATAGAAAAAGTATGGCTTTGTAATGTGTTAGTCCAACGGTGCCCAATCTTTTTTTGATAATAATTCCCTTTGAATCGACGACTAATTTCAAGAAGGTAAATTCGTCAGTATCTTCAGCAGGAAGCTCATCAAAATCAATATAGCGGCTCAATCGATCGCCAAGCGTAAGTTGTTCTAAAAATTCTTGTACATCTTTTAAGGCTTCAGGGTTCATTTCTTTTACTGTATCTAAAAGCCTATTAATTTCTTCTGAGTGATCGAGATTACTTCTGTTAGTCATAGACTCCCCTCTTTCCTCTAACTAGATAATTTCCGTACTATATATTTAATCGTTTGAAAAATTGGGAAATACCTCTATTTATTTTAACACAAAACTACAATTAGTTGTGAATATATAGTTAGTGATTTAAAAGTTTAATTATTGTTCTTCAATTTTTGTCGCTTTTATTTTGTCGAAGTTGATGAACACCAGACTTTTACGTATTTTTACAAGAAAATCGGATCACCCATTCCAGATCCAGCCTATAATAAACTGATGGAAGATATTGAATCTGGAGAATTTGAACCAACATTGGTTCAAATTATAGGAGTGGGAGTAGTTGGAGTCGCCGCACTAGCGCTAGTTTTCTTTGCTGCTGACGTCATAGCTTTTGTTGGAACAATAATTGTAGGGATTACAGGTGCTGTTGTCACAGTTTCCGAAGCATTATTGGTAATAGGTAAATCAATAATGGGAATTTTTGCTCAAATAGTGGGATAATTAAATGGAATCGCCTTTGTTGAATTTAGGCGGCTCCATTTTTTTAGACTGAGAAGATATATGTAAAAGCTATGATCAAGAATAGTATCCCAAATAAAATACCATTGATGTATTTCAAATACACTTTTCTTATGTAACCTTTTTCTGACTCATTAATTTCAATCAGAACATTCTGTTTTTTTACTTTAGTAACGATATAGTTTTCCTTTATTAGACTATAGGTATAGATAAACTTTTTATAGCTAATTAGAAATCCGATGATGGCTAGAATAAATGAAATATAGCTGAATAAATAGTATCCTCTTAAAGCAAAGAAACTCATGGGGATTATCAACAATATGGCTACCATGGCAAAAATATTTGTCAGATTAGTATATCTTTTGTATTTAACTAGCCTATGATCATTAGATATAAAATTCGGTATTGCTTTACTATTGTCTAATTTCCCTTCAATTAATTTGGATTTTGATCGTAGGAATTTGTCATTTTTAACTCTATAAATCATAATAATTATGTATGAAAAACCAAAAAATATTGACGCAATATAAAAAAGCAAAATGCTCTCTCCTCTGCTAATTCGTTCTGTAAATTAAGTATATATCATCTAATGAATAAGCATACATCTACACTCTTGAATGGACTTGAGTCAAGATCTTGGACACATTTTTGTAGAGACGATTACAACATTTTTCTTTTTCATTTTTATCTTCAGTGCTATAAACAAGGGTAAAAACTTCCATCTTTAACACACTACTTTTAAATTTTTAGCTACGGTATGGAATAGCAGCTTTTTTTTGACAAAAATTTAACTACAGGTATAAAGCGAACATAAATTTTGATGTGGGGTTATGAACATTTATACGAACGTTCAACATTTGTGTAAAATAGTTTGCATTGTATAATTGAAGTAAAGAGGTGATACTATGTTGACTACAAAATCTAGATTACAGGGAGGTTCAGTTGTAATTACTTTGCCGTCGGATAACGGAAAGATGCCTCCAGAGAACCAAGAATATATAGTTGTTTATTCTGAGGACGGAACAATTACGTTAGTTCCTAAAATTGAAGATCCATTTAGTGATGGAGAAGAAGCAGAGTATTATGAAAAAGATGAATGGAAGGATTTATCTCCTGAAGGGAGATAAATCTTGTAATGGCTGAAAAAAATAAATTATATCACTAAAAAGGTGACATTGTTTGGATCGATTTTGATCCTTCAGCAGGAAAAGAAATTCAAAAAAGACGCCCTGGATTAGTTGTATCTAGATATGACTTTAATCGTTGAACACTGTTTGCAGTCATTTGCCCAATCACTTCTACTGTAAAAAATATACCCACACGATATTCTTTGCCTGAGGAATTAGATACAAAAGGACAAGTAATAATCTCTCGATTGAAATCATTAGACTTCAAAGTGAGAAAACTGAAAAAATTGAAAACTTACCGATACAAGATATGGCAAAAATTGATCAAATAATCGAGTATATCTTTTAAACATAGTAATGAATGCCTTTTTCTGTAGGCGTCCATTACTATGTTTTTTTCTCTGACCTAAAGCAAATAAATCTCATTTCGCATCCTATCTTTCATACGCGGAATTGCAACGAAAAAGTATATAGAATAGATGGTTATATTCGCTGTTGAGAGCAAAGATGCAAAATTATGAAACTCACTATTACACCAATTATAGGAAAATCTTTTATCCAATCATCTATAATAGCTCCCCGAAAAAGTATTTCTTCCATGATTGGAGCAGCAATCGCCATCATTCGAACATTTATTATTGGGCTTTCTTGACCACAACGATCTATCATTCGCTGTCGCATTCCCCTTAGTTTTCTAATATTCACTTATCTTCTATAAACAAGCATTCGAAATATGTGCAAAATTTCTTTTAGTGAGAAACCCTTTGTAAAAACGAATAAACCCTAGATTTTTGATAAAATAGACTTATAAAACAAATCGGGGTGGTCGATATGTGTAAAAAATCTATAGTAGCGCTGTCACTAATTCTTTCTGTATTTGCCTTAGCAAGTTGTACAGCGGATAAGGAAAAAATTACTGAACAATCCGAAACCATTTCTTCGTTGCAAAGCCAAAATAGTTCATTAAAGAAAGAACTTTCAGATCTTAGGGAAATTAAAAGAGGGGAAACGGTTGAATTATCTGGAATCGTTCGAGTTGGAAAGACACTATCGGCAGGTTATTACAACATAGAATCGAAAAGTAATAAGGAAGAGACGTTTCTTTTCTATAAAGACAAAGAAGCTTTTGAAAAAAATGAGTCAAAAAATGAATTGCTAATCCCTGATTCGAACGAACAAAAGACAAATATACGGTTCAATTATAAACTGGAGGAAGGGAATATATTAGAAATTCTAGACCCTTTATTTTTTACCAGAACGGGATAAAATTGCTGTCATTGTATTATGCTATTTAGGCAAAAGATTTCTATCAGATACGTAAATAATGAGAAAAATCAGAGGTTTAAGTAACACATCCACCCGTGAGAACGG
>NZ_JXLA01000049.1 GCF_001886185.1 Enterococcus raffinosus
AAGGGCTGATAATTATGAAATTAGCTCAGTTATATTTTTGCGGGGGAAATGAGCAAGAAAATTTTTCAGGCATTTGGCATCACCGTTTTTGTAACAGTATTGGGAACAGTGGTGAACGCCTCGATGACGTCGCTATATGCGTATGTCATTTCTCGCTCTAACTTTCCCTTCAGGCGTTTTTTCACGATTTTTGCTTTAATCACGATGCTGTTCACGCCAGGGATGGTGGCCACTTACTTAGTGGTTAAAAATCTGTTGAACTTGAACGACACGATTTGGGCATTGATCATGCCCCTCGCATTAGGGCCATTCAATATCTTAGTGATGCGTTCGTTCTTTAAAAAGACGGTTCCCGATAGTATTATTGAGTCTGCGCGAATCGATGGGGCTAGTGAGATGCGGATTTTTACTAAGATCGTCTTGCCGCTAGCGGTTCCTGGAATTGCGACCATTAGTCTTTTTGCAGCTTTAGGCTATTGGAATGACTGGTTAAATGCGTTGCTGTATATCCAAAAAGATAGTCTTGTTCCATTACAATATTTGTTGATGAAGATCCAAAATGATTTGGATTTCTTGGCGCGAAACGCTGGTCTCGGTGCTCAGATTCAAGGAGGACTAGCGGCGTTACCGAGCGAGTCGGCTCGGATGGCAATCGTTGTGGTTTCAACCCTGCCGATTGCGTTAACCTATCCATTCTTCCAACGGTATTTTGTTGGAGGCTTGACAATTGGCGGAGTCAAAGAATAAACAATACAGAAAGAAGTGGAAAAATGAAAGCGTGGAAAAAAGTACTAGGGATAGCGACCATCGCACTTGCGACCGTTGGCTTGACGGCCTGCAGCTCGGCAAATTCAAAGGAAGCCAGCGGCGGAGAT
Organism: Enterococcus raffinosus; assembly: GCF_001886185.1. GTDB lineage: Bacteria > Bacillota > Bacilli > Lactobacillales > Enterococcaceae > Enterococcus_A > Enterococcus_A raffinosus. The sequence continues at coordinate 876 of NZ_JXLA01000049.1, forward strand.
TCAAAAACATTGTTGATGTATCAGGTAGGAGATAAACCAGATAACTATGATGAATTGATGAAGATCGCCAACAAGCAGATCAAAGATAAGATCGGCGTAACGATTGACTTACAGTACATTAGTTGGGGTGATTGGGAAAAGAAAATGCCGACGATCATTAACTCGGGAGAGAGCTATGACCTCGCGTTTGCTTACCAATACGTTGCGAATGCACAAAAAGGTGCCTTTGCAGATCTGACGGAGCTTTCGAAGACCCATGCCAAAGAATACATGGATCAATTGCCAGAGACCTACAAAAAAGGCAATGAAGTTGATGGAAAATTGTACGCGATTCCAGTATACGGAAATACGTGGGCGCAACAAGTATTGACCTTTAATGACCAGTTCGTGAAGAAATACAATCTGGATATCAGCAAAGTTGACGGGTCTTACGAATCAGCAACCAACGTCTTAAGACAGTTCCACGAAAAAGAACCAAATATCGCGGCGTTTGCGATTGGTCAAAACTTTAAAGCATCTGGCAACTTCGACTATCCATTAGGAAAGGATTATCCGTTTGCTGTCAAGGTGGATGCGGAGGGGTCACCGAAGATCATCAATCAATACGAAGATCCTCAATTCCAGAAGAATTTAGAAGTGTTGCATCAATGGTATCAAGAAGGGCTGATTCCTTCAGATGCGGCAACAGATACAAAAGCTTACCCATTAGAAGGAAACACGTGGTTCATGCGTGAAGAAACACAAGGACCGTTGGATTATGGGGATACGATTATTTCTCAAGCAGCTAGTCAACCACTTACTTCTCGTCCGATCACGAACCAATTGAAAACAACGGCTCAAGCCCAAATGGCGAACTTCGTCGTATCGAATACTTCGAAAAATAAAGAAAAAGCAGTAGAATTTTTAAACCTGTTGAATACCGATCCTAAATTGTTAAATGGCTTAGTTTGGGGAATTGAAGGCGAAGCGTGGGAAAAAGTCGGCGATAAGAAGATCAAGTTGTTGGACGGCTACAAACCAAAGGCCCACATGGATGCATGGAATACTGGGAACAATATGCTTCTATATACTTCTGAAACAGTGACGGATGAAATGATCCAAAAACGTGATCAAAGTATTGAAGAAGCCGCAACGTCTCCAATTTTAGGCTTCAACGCTAAAACAGACGGGTTCAAAACAGAGCTATCTAACGTGATGAATGTCATGAACCGTTACGCAGCGAACTTGAATACTGGTTCGATTGATCCAAAAGAAAATCTGCCAAAATTGATCAAAGAATTAAAAGCGGCAGGCTGGGAAAAAGCCCAAAAAGAAATGCAAACTCAATTGGATCAATACATGAAAGACAATCAATAAACGTTATTCAAACATGAAACGCATCCTGTTGAACTGAATTCTGTAGATTTGCTTTCAAGGTCAAAACGATCTTGGAAGCAAATTCTTCGGTTCTCTAAGAAAAGGCTTTTATTTCTTCTTTATTATGAGATTCATGTTATTATATGACAAATGTCTAGATCTTAGTTCACACTCCTGTTGTGGATTAAGATTTGAACATTTTTCAGAAATGATGAGGTGAAAGACATGGCCAGTACAGGCATTCAACGGCTATTTTATGTAATCTGGACGATTATTAAATTGAATCTATATTTTCTTTTGTTTTCTTTAATGGGAGGCGTAGTTTTTGGCATCGGACCAGCCTTTCAAACGATGAACGACCTCCTGACAGAGCAAGGGATCAACTATCAAGAAATCACCTTCAAACGTTTTTTGAGCAGTTGGAAAAAGAATTTTAAACGGGGGAATCTGCATTTTAGTTTATTTGCAGCCTTGACCTTCGTGTTGGCCTACAACCTCTATTTAGCGGCACAGATCCAAGGATTGTTATGGATGATCATTACGTTTTTATTGTTCTTTGTGCTGTTGCTAGTCGGAGTGCTGTTTCTTTATACAACTCAGTATGAGACCAGCTATGATATTTCTACCGGGAATTTATTGAAATTAGCCTTTATTAGTGTCTTTTTAAATTTTGGTGTTTTTTTAAAAGTCTTGTTTGGCGTGGCCAGCATCTTTGTGCTGACTTGGTACTTCAAGAGTTTGATGCTATTTGCAACTTGTTCACTGCTAGTAATTTGGAGTGGGTATGCTACGAAGGACAATCGTCAGCTGGTGGATAAGAAGTTGAATTCCTATGGGTAAGGGCAGATTTCGATTGACGAAGAAAACACACTTAATGAATCGTTTGATGCAAGTATACAGCCTTCTGCTAGTGGGAATCATCCTGCTGGTAGTGGCTGCTTTGTGCGTTTTTACTGCAGATTCGAATTACAAGAAATTGATGAACGATATGTACATTTTAGAAAACCGGATTCACAGCTATGCGACAGATAAGGAAAATACCATGAGCTACCTTTACATGGAATTAGCCAGCTCCAATGCGGCGGTGGATAATGTTCGGAAATACTTAAATTTGTCTCCATCAGAATATTTTGAGTTTACCCAAAAATACTGGGACGATTATCAAAAGGATACGCGGGTTTCTTCCACGATCAGCGGATTTTTTACTGCCTTTCCTGATTTGGAGGAACTATTCGTCACCTTGGATGGCTCAAACAATTATTTGAAAGCGGATCAAAGGAATCATAACGGGCAAAAGCTACAAGGCAAGCTGCCGAAAAAGACGAGCTTTTTGATCAATCGTCCAATCGTGGATCAATATAGTTTTCAGACGATCGGCCAAATTTACGGTGTTTTTTCAGAGTCCGCTGTATTAGGCGATTTGGCTCAATCTTTAGTCGATGAAGGGATTGACGCATTTATCGTGGATAGTGCCGATCAAGTCAAATTCTCTACCCATCATCAAGTAACCGACAAGGAATATCAAGCATTGGTAAAAGGCATTGAAGGTCGTGGGGCTGTTCCGCAAGCGATTCGTAAGAATTACTATGTGATCGATCGGCAAACAAGCAAGACCTATTCGTATGTTTTAGTCGCGAACAAACAGGTTCTTTGGTGGAAAAATGTAAAGACCTTTAGCCTGATTATCCTATTAGGCGGTTTGCTGGCGAGCCTTCTTTTGCTAATCCTGCATCGCACCTTTAAACGCTATTTTCAGCAGGTGGAGACGATCGTGGGCATTACCCATAGTGTTGCGGAGGGGCGTCTGCAAGAACGAATCGATCTTGGGTTAGTCCAAGATGAGTTGCTTGATCTTTCGCAAGCGATCAATTACATGATTGACAGCTTGGATCAATACATCAAGGAAAACTATGAATTGGAGATTAAGCAGCGGGATGCTCACATGCGGGCGCTCCAATCCCAGATTAATCCGCATTTTCTGTACAATACCTTGGAGTATATTCGTATGTACGCGTTAAGTAAGCAACAAAAGGAATTAGCGGATGTGGTCTATGCCTTTTCAGCGTTGCTGCGGAACAATACGACTCAAGAAAAGACGACAAGCCTGAAAAAGGAACTATCCTTTTGCGAGAAATATGTCTACTTGTATCAAATGCGTTATCCGGATCGGGTTGCGTATCGTTTCACCATTGAGCCGGAATTGGAGCAACTGGTGATTCCGAAATTTAGTTTGCAGCCATTGATTGAAAATTATTTTGTTCATGGGATCGACTATACCCGCAATGACAATGCCATCAGTGTCAAAGCCTTTTTTGAAGGGGAAGATATCGTGATTCAGGTGATTGATAACGGAAAAGGAATGGAGTCAACATCCTTACAGCAATTACAAGCAAATCTAAGGATGCCTGAGGATCAGCAAACGTCGTCAATTGGGATGCGAAATGTCTATGAACGGTTGAAAAACTGTTTTGATGGTACATTCTCAATGTCTATCGAATCCCAGATAGATCGAGGGACGACGATTACGATTCGCGTGGAAGGGGGAAAAGCACATGTTGTATAAAGTTCTACTAGTCGATGATGAATATATGATTTTAGAGGGATTGAAGCAGATCATTCCTTGGGAGGAACTAGGCTTTGAAATTGTCGCCACCGCTCGAACCGGTACCGAAGCTTTGACATACTTGAGGGCTCATTCGGTTGACCTTGTCGTAAGCGACATCACGATGCCAGAAATGAACGGCATCCAAATGGTCGGGGCGGCGTATGAACGAGGAGATGAATTTGCCGCCATTTTTTTGTCAGGCTATCAAGAGTTTGAGTATGTAAAGGAAGGGATCCGACTAGGAGTGAAGGATTATTTAGTTAAACCCGTCGATCAAGAAGAACTCATGGAAGTTGTGACGAAGATAGAACAAGAGTTGACCGAACGCCAGCATCGCAAGGAACAGGAGCAGTTGTATAGTGAAAGCAGTATCGGTCGTTGGCTGAATGATGAGCTGAATGAGCAGGAGTTTCTTGAACTGATGGCGGACTTGGAGCTGCCCATACAGGGTCCCTTCACAGCAATCAAATTACTGAGTGATGCTCCACAGCTACAGGCAATCACACAACAGCTAAAAGAGAACCACCAGCGTTTGATCATCGCTGGAAGTTCTCAGCAAAATCAACAGATCACTTTGATTTTCCAAGGGGATGCAGAACAATTAAAACGTTTTTTGGCTGAGATAAAACGGCAATACCGGGACATCGTCATCTATACGGGAGAAACGATCCCCGATTGGGAAAACGTCTATGAAAGCTATGAAAAAGTCCGACAAATCGAAGCGTTAAAAGATTTTTATCCTGATTTACTGCCTAGTCATAAGCAGGATTTGGTAGAGAACTTGAATGAACAGGAATTTTCATTTTTAGGGTTTAATAAATCTTTGATGATCGGCGATGCGAAAACAATTCAACAAGAGATGGATACTATTTTTGAAGAAGCTCATCGGCAGCACCTTCAACCGGAAAATGCGCGGTATATTGCCTTTTTATTGTTCACTGACATTTCGCGTCAGTACCCGACGGCGACCAAAGTCATCTATGAAGAGACGATTCAGCAGATTCGCCAAAGCGAAACCGTCTATCGCTTGAAGCAAGTTTTGGAGAATGTCCTGCAAGCGGTAAGTGAACAACCGCTAGAAAAACAGATTTCAGAAGTTACTCAAGAGGTCATCGAAATGGTTCGTAAGGACTATACCAAGGACATTACATTAAAAATGGTCGCTGACACCCTGCATTTGAATGCGGTCTATTTGGGACAGCTGTTCAAAAAAGAAATGAACAACAGCTTTTCACAATATTTAAACCAGATCCGCATTAAAAAGGCGCAACAATTGCTGCTCTACAGCAATCAAAATATCAATGAGATCGCCGATGAGATTGGCTATAACAATACCAACTATTTTTCAAAAATGTTCAAAAAACTCAACGGCATCACCCCAAAAGAATTTCGTGAGCAGTATTTGAAGGAATATTCAAATGTTATTAGCGAAGACACGGAACAGGGGGGATAACTGGAATTCAAACCCAAAACAGACCGGAAAATCTTGCAAGATCTTCCGGTCTGTTTTTAGTTGCTTAACGAAAAGGGCTGCTCATTTTTTTGATAGTCTTTCGGATTTGGAACGATCCCTAGTTGGTAATCGATTGTTCCGCCGGTCATCAGGTCTTCGTGGGTGAAGAAGAGGGGCTGATGAGGCATGCCGTTGCGAGTAGTTTGATGGATAAATTGTTGCTGCGGCTGGTTGGGTTCTGCCGTAATCGTTAGCGTTTGCCCATTAGAGAGGGCCAGTACGGCACGTTTGACTAGTGGCATACCGATAACATATTCCCCGCTTCCAGGTGTCACTGGATAAAAGCCCAACGAGTTGAATAAATACCAGCCGGCCATGCTACCATTGTCCTCATCCCCCGGATAGCCATCGCTTTCGGAGCTAAAGCATTCGGTCAGTAGATTCTTGATGAGTGGCTGAGCCATTTCAGGTTTGCCGACATAACTGAATAAATAAGGATAGTGAAAACTTGGTTGATTGGAAAGGGCCAATTGTCCAAATTCAATCGCAGCCATTTCGCTCATTTCATGAATTTCAAACCCATAACCGGTCACATCAAATCTCGGGGGTTGGTTGCAGAGTTCAATCAATTTTTCTGTAAACGCGGCTTTTCCACCCATTTGCTGAATCAACCCTTGGAAATCCTGATAAACCGCAAAGCTGCTTTGCCACGCACTGCCTTCTGCGTAATCTTTCCCCCAACGAATCGGTGAAAAGTCTTTCCAAAACTGGCCTTCGGAGTCCTTTGCCCGCATGAAGCCGACAGTAGGATCAAAAATGTTTCGATAATTCAAGGATTGCTCCGCGTAAGCCGTGGCAGTTTCAGTTTCTCCAAGTGTTTTGGCCACTTGACTGATGCAAAAATCACTGTAGGCATAATCCAGTGTATGATTGACGGATTCATGATAATTGCTAGGAACATAACCATACCTCAGATAATCTAAGGTTCCTTGGCGCCCGTAATTATTTTTTTCGCTTTGGACTGTCGCGCCTTTTTTCATGGCGGCTAAAAAGCGGGGCATCAAATCAGGACGAATCTTTTTCATGGCAGCATCTGCAATCACGGCATCAATCAATGTTCCCGGCATCAAGCCCCGTTCATCAGGCGACAACCATTTTGGCAGAAAGCCTGTCTCTTCATAGCTATTCAAGAAGCCTTCCAGCATTTCACCGTATTTTTCCTCAGCAATCAACGAAAACAACGGGTAAACCGTTTTGTAGGTATCCCAAAAGCCATTGTTAGTGTATAAAACCCCCGGCTTGATTTCCCGATTGAAGGTATCGTAGTGAATTTTTTCGCTCTCTTCGTTTATTTCATAAAAGGTTTGAGGGAACAAGAAGACTCGGTACAAATTGTGATAAAAGGTTTTTGTTTGTTTCGGATCTGTGTGTTCCACTTGAATACGATCAAAATAGCTCATCCATGCTTGTCTGCTGTTGCTCAAAAAGTCCTGCAAGTCGTGGGCTCTTTCACGTTCTAGGTTCAGAGAAGCCTGTGATTGGCTGATAAACGATGTCCCGAAACGGACGACTTGCTGCTTCACGGACCCAAAAGTTAATTGGATAAAGGTGTTTTCCTCTTTCGTCGCTTCAGTGAAAGATAAAACAGGCTCAGCAAATTGGAAAGTCAGGTAAAAAGTGAAATCTGGGTCTTCACAGCCGCTGTAATTCACGAGACTGATCTGAAGTTCATGGGCATTTACCTGTCGGACAGCTTTAAGCCCCGGTAGTGTTAACAGTAGGCCATTTTCCTCTTGACTAAAGTCTAACGCCAACAATCCGCCGTACATGCTGGGAACCAAAGTCGAATGGAGACTATAGCGTAATTGATGGATCTTCAATTGATAAGGAGAGAAGACGGCCTCTTCAGGGCGATAAGAGCTTTGGGCGTGGAACAGAGAAAGCTCCGGCAACGCGCCGCTGAAAGGGGTCATCACCATGTGGCTGAAATCCCCCATCCAAGGACTAGGTTGATGGGTCAAACGATAGCCTTGAAAGACCCGATCTTCAGGATGGAAAAACCAACTGCCTTTTTGGTCGGTGGTTTGTGGAACAAAATAGTTCATGCCAAAGGGAACACCAGTATAGGGCAGGCAATTGCCATTTGAAAAGCTATGTTGATTAGCAGTTCCGTGACGAGTGTCAATCGTATCAATCATTTGTCAAAAGCTCCTTTGTTGAGTGTCGTGTAATCAAAGTGACGGCGACTTTTTGACTTTGTGGCTGTTGTCCAGTGCGGATCCAATCCATCAAGGCCTCGCCAGCTAATGCCCCAATCTGCTTGAAATTTTGAGAAACGGTCGTCAAAGCCGGATCAACCAGTGAAGCCGCCTGAATATCATCAAATCCGACAACGGACAGCTGTTGTGGAAGCTCAAAGCCGCCTTGTTTTAGGACGTGCATCGATTCAATCGCGACTAGATCATTCTCGCAAACCAAAGCGGTAATCTCGTTTGCTGCGATATATTCCAGTAAGTGATCGGGATTTGCCTGTTGATCTTCTAACGTCGTATGAAAGGGGAGGTGTTGCTCTTTTAGGCTGTGAATGTAGCCTAAGTAACGTTGGCGCGTCGATTGCGGCGGATGGCTATTCCCAAAAATATAAGCAATCCGTCGATGGCCGCTCTCAATTAGGTGATCACAAGCGACTTTTCCACCAGCAAAGTTGTCTGACAGGATCGTTGGCAATGACAAATCGTGGAGCTGCTTATCTAAGGCAACAATCGGAAATTGCTGGAAAGAAAGATCATACAACAGGTCTAAATACTGACTTTCGTCATCTGCATAATAGATCATTCCATCAAATTCCTGTACGATATCATTTGCTTGATGACTGGTCAGATAATCAAAATTCGTCATCATCACTTCAAATCCTTCCCGTTGAAGTACAGGGAACAGGCCGGCAGAAAAGTTTCCTAGGGACAGATCATTGGAGAAGGGCAACAGAAATAAAATTCTTTTGGTCGTCGTTTTTTGCGGTGTCTGCTCTTTGACAAAACTCCCTTTTCCCCGTGTCCGCTCGATCAAACCCATTTTTTCTAGTTCGGTTAACGCGCGTTTAGAGGTGATGCGGCTGACTTCATAAGTGTCAGACAGTTCCTTTTCCGTGGGAAGTTGACTGCCGGGCGGGAAGCTGCCGTTGGTAATCTGATTTTTAAGATCATTTAGGATTGTTTGATATAAAGGTTCCATAGTTCCCTCCTATTTGATATATCATATGAATATCTTACCATACTTATTATTTCTGTAAAGAGGCATTTTTTGAATGGAAGCGTAGACAACGGACAAACATTAAGCTATAATCATTTCTGTAAATGATATATCAAATTTGGAGGAATGATGATTTATGACTTATAAAAGTATACCAAAGTCGGTTGTTCGGTTTATGGAACAAATTACTGAAAAATGTGGCAATGATCATGCTGATTGGGCAGAGAATTTTAACGCGGCCTTTGCCAATACCTTATTGACCACTGTGAAGCGCCAAGAAGATGGGACAACGTTTCTATTGACTGGCGATATTCCAGCGATGTGGCTAAGAGATTCGACCGCTCAAGTGCGCCCGTATTTAGTCATTGCGAAAGAAGATCAAGAGTTAGCCGCGATGATTTCTGGTTTGGTCAAGAAACAATTCTTCTATATTAATATTGACCCGTATGCCAATGCTTTTAACGAAACGGCGAACAAGGCCGGTCATCAAGCGGACCACACACAGATGAATGACTGGATCTGGGAACGTAAATATGAGATTGATTCCCTGTGTTACCCTGTTCAGTTAGCGTACTTATTGTATAAAAATACTGGAAAACAAGATCAGTTCAATGAAGACTTTGTGAACGGCGTGACCAAAATTTTAAGCGTTTTCGAGACAGAGCAGGACCATCAACATTCAATGTATACTTTCGAGCGTGACACGACCCGTAAAGAAGACACGCTGATCAATCAAGGTCGGGGAGCAGGGGTGGTACCGACTGGGATGACATGGTCAGGTTTTAGACCAAGTGATGATGCGTGTAAATACGGCTATTTGGTTCCATCGAATATGTTTGCCGTTGTCATTTTAGGCTATTTGGAAGAACTTTTTAGCGAAGTGTTGATAGACGAAGAGATCGTAGCTAGAGCTCGCAAATTAAAGGAGGAGATTCAGCAGGGGATCGAAAAGCATGGACGAACGGTCAATCAAGCAGGCGAAACGATTTACGCCTATGAAGTAGATGGCAAGGGCAATGGAACCATCATGGATGACAGCAATGTGCCGAATTTGATCTCAGCGCCTTATCTTGGTTACGGAAAACTGGATGAGCCGACCTATCTTGCGACTCGAAAAACCTTACTAAGTTCCGAAAATCCTTATTTTTATGAAGGCAAATTTGCCAAGGGGATTGGTTCTTCCCATACACCAGAAAATTATGTTTGGCCGATCGCTTTGGCGATGGAAGGGATGACCACTGCGGATAAACAAGAAAAAGCTCGGATTTTGGATCAGCTGGTGGCGACAGACGGTGGAACGCATCTGATGCACGAAGGGTTTGATGTCAATGACCCCAATCAATACACGCGAGAATGGTTCTCGTGGGCAAACATGATGTTTTGTGAACTAGTAATGGATTATTTCGATATTCGAGTAGAGAAGTAGTAGAGGAGATTCGTTGATGAAGAAAAAAGTATATATCATTTCTCACAGCCACTGGGACCGTGAATGGTACATGGCTTATGAACAGCATCATATGCGTTTGGTCCAGCTCATGGATGACTTGTTAGAGCTCTTCGAGAAGGATCCGGCGTTCCACAGCTTTCACTTAGACGGTCAAACGATTATTTTAGATGACTATTTACAGGTTCGTCCAGAAAAAAGAGCCTTGGTCCAGCAGGCGATCACAGAAGGAAAACTGCAAATTGGTCCCTTCTATATTTTGCAGGATGATTTCTTGATTAGCTCGGAATCCAATGTACGAAATATGTTGATTGGGATGGAAGAAAGTCAGAAATGGGGCACACCCGTGATGCTGGGGTATTTTCCAGATACCTTTGGAAATATGGGACAAACTCCGCAAATGATGAAACAAGCGAATTTAAACGCGGCAGCATTTGGTCGCGGGGTCAAACCAATCGGTTTTAATAATGAGGTATTAGAGGATCAATACACTTCGCAATATTCAGAAATGAACTGGCAAGGTCCCGATGGAACGGAAATTTTTGGCTTATTGTTTGCCAACTGGTACAGCAACGGCAACGAAATTCCGTCGGAAGAAACAGCAGCAAAAGCCTTTTGGGATCAAAAATTGGCAGATGTCGAAAAGTATGCGTCGACTCAACATTTACTGATGATGAATGGGGTCGATCATCAACCGGTTCAAAAGGATCTCTCGCAGGCGATTGCCTTGGCCAATCGGTTGTATCCAGAGTATGAATTCATCCACGCGAGCTTCCCAGAGTATCTGGCAGCAGTTCAAAAGGAGCTGCCAGAAGACATCGGACAGGTAACAGGAGAGCTGACGAGTCAGGAGACCGACGGCTGGTTCACCTTAGCCAATACGGCTTCTGCTCGAGTGTATCTAAAACAATGGAATACGAAAGTCAGCCGGCAATTAGAAAACATTACGGAACCTTTAGCCTCAATGGCTTATGAAGTAACTGGCGAGTACCCTCATGACCAGTTGGATTACGCATGGAAGACCTTGATGCAAAACCATCCTCACGATAGTATTTGCGGCTGCTCGGTAGATGAAGTTCATCGGGAAATGCTGCCTCGCTTTGAAAAAGCCAATGAAGTGGGAAAATACCTGGCTGAAGAAGCCGTGGCACAATTGGTTGCGACAATCGATACGAGCGGATTTCCAGAAGGCAGCCGTCCCTTTGTGGTGTTCAATACAGCGGGCACGGTTAAAAGCGGCACTGCTCAGGTCGATGTTGAAGTGAAACGAATTCCTTTCCATAAGCAATACCCTTCAGATGGTTATGAAACATTGGCCCAAGAAGCTAAACAACTGTATCACGTGGTCAACCATCAGGGGCAGAGCGTTCCCGCAGTTCTTTCTGAAGAACAGATTCGTTTTGATTATGATCTGCCAAAGGATCGTTTTCGGATTCCCTATATGAAGAAATACGTGACCCTTTCCGTTGAAGTCAAAGATTTAGCTGCTTTTTCATGGGAAAGCTTCGCCTTAGTTGAAGGTGCTGCCCCCGTTTCGGAAGCAACCTTGATTAAAGAAGACGGTCGTGTTTTAGAAAACGAGTGGGTCAAATTAACGGTCGCTTCTGACGGCTCTCTCCGGTTGACGGACAAAGAATTAGGGAAGACCTTGGAAGATTTGTTAGTGTTTGAAGACGTTGGTGATATTGCCAATGAGTACATTTTCAAACAACCAAAAAACGATCACGCGATCCTATCCACGGCCTTTGCACATCACGTTGAAATCGTCGAAGATACACCGCTACGTGCGACGATTCGCGTGATCCACGAAATGGAGATACCTAAATCAGCAGAAGAACGATTGACGCTAGAACAACAAATGGTGGTGGATTTTAGAGAAAGAAAGGCGCAGCGCTCCAATGAGACAATCTCCTTTACAATCAGAACGGATATCACTATGGACGCCTATAACCGCCGAGTAGCCTTTGAAACGACTGTCAATAATCAAGCACAGGATCATCGCTTACGAGTGCTGTTTCCAACAACGATTCAGACAGCTACCCATGAAGCAGACAGCATTTATGAAACGGTGGTTCGTCCGAATACAGTCGCCAAACATTGGGAAAACCCAACCAATCCACAACACCAACACGCTTTTGTTAATTTACACGATCAAGAATTTGGAGTCACTCTGTCTAATTTTGGCTTGAATGAGTACGAGGTCGTAGGAGATACTTTGGCATTGACGCTGCTGCGCTGTGTCGGTGAATTAGGCGATTGGGGTTATTTCCCAACACCTGAAGCACAGTGTATCGGAAACCACACCTTCAACTTCGGGATCGAACTCCACGGTGCGCCAGCAACTCGTTATCAGACTTACAAGCAAGCCCATGGCGCACAAGTGCCTTTTGTGACACAACAAACGTCTATTCACGAAGGCCGCTTGAATTCAGCTCAAAACTACTTGACAGTAAGCGGCGAGTGTTTTGAAGTCACCGCATTAAAACGGCGAAAAGCCGATGAGGCACTGATTCTGCGTGGGTACAATCTAAGCGATCAGCCAACAGATATCACGATTGAAAAAGCCGGAGAATCGCCCGTTCATTTGTTGAATCTTTTAGAAGAACGCTGCGGCGCATACGAAGCCAAACTGCAGCCATATGAAATTATAACCCTAGAGATGAAGGAGTAGCAGAATGTATTTTGGTGGTATAGAAGCAGGCGGGACAAAGTTTGTATGCGCCGTCAGCGATCAGCAACAAAACTTAGTAAAGAAGATCAGTATCCCAACGACGACTCCAGAAGCGACCTTTGCGGAAGTTTTTGAGTTCTTTGATCAATATGAGCTATCCGCTTTGGGAATTGGTTCCTTTGGTCCGATCGGGATCGATCCCAGCAAAGACAACTACGGCTACATCTTGGCAACGCCGAAACCAGGCTGGTCAGAAGTAGATTTTCTAGGCAAAATCAAGGAACGGTATGCCATTCCAGTCGCTTGGACAACCGATGTGAATGCGGCAGCTTATGGCGAATTGAAAAAAGGAGCGGCTCAGGGCAAGAAAAGTTGTATCTACTTAACTGTCGGTACAGGCATTGGTGGCGGAGTCGTTATTAATGAGAACATTTTTTCAGGAATCGGTCATCCAGAAATGGGTCATATGCACATAAAACGTCACCCGGATGACGATTATGATGGCACCTGTCCGTATCACAAAGACTGCTTGGAGGGCCTAGCAGCCGGCCCCTCATTGGAAGCTCGTACAGGGATCAAAGGTCAAGACCTGGCAGAGGATCACCCTATCTGGGATCTTCAAGCCTATTACATTGGGCAAGCATTGATGAGCTATAGCTTAATTTTAGCGCCTGAAAAAATCGTCTTAGGCGGTGGAGTGATGAATCAAAATCAGATGCTGATGAAAATACGTCAATCGTTTGTCGACCAAATGTCCGGCTATCTGGAAACTCCGCCAGCCAGCGAATATATCGTTCGCTGGGGATTGCCAAATGAGAGCGGCATTATCGGCTGCCTTTTACTAGCAGAAGAAGCACTAAACTAAAAAACAAAGAAGCTGAACTAGGAATGAATCGTTCAGCTTCTTTTGATTGAGGGAAGATAATGATGAAAACGATCGACCGTTGTTTGATTGCCGAAAACAGCGCCACACAAATAGTCCGTCAAAGTATCATACAGCTATTTACTGAACTAGGCTATCAATTTAGAAACCGACCGGAGACGAGTCTGATTTTAGCGATTGAGTCAACGCTAGAGACAAAGATTAGCCTAACATCAAATCGTCTTTCAGGGAAAACCCCCAGCAGCTTATTTCGGGGGGCCGTTCGCCTGATTCTCCAGCAGTTAATGGGAAAAAGCCAGCCTCAAACAATTCAGCCTGCACTAGAAGAACAAATTCTGATGCTGGATATTGGCAGAAAATACTATTCATTAGCCAAGCTCAAACGTTTGATTCGCAGCCTGGCACTTTTTCAATTTACCCATCTCCAATTACACTTTTCGGAAAATGAAGGCTTTGGCATCGAGTCACTCCGTCATCCAGAAATATGCAGCCCCAGCCATTTAAGTCAAGAGGAGATTCGTGAATTAATCGCATATGCAGAGAAGTTTTATCTAGAGATCATTCCAGACATAGACACACCCGGACATGTACGCCAGCTTTTAACGCATCATCCTGAATGGTGTTTACCGAAGACTGATGGTAGCCGCGAAACCAGCGCGCTGGATATCTTAAACCCCGAGGCGGTCGATTTTATCAAGGAAATCTATCAAGAGTTTGCGGAATTATTTCAAGAAAGCCGGTACTTTCATATTGGCGCCGATGAATTTGTCGACTTTGATCAACTCGACCAGTATCCAAGTCTAACTTCGACAGCTTTGAAGCTTGGCAGTACCGCCAGCGGCATCGAACCCTTTATCCAGTACGTCAACGATCTCATTTATTATCTAAATGGATTTGGATTCATCGTTAGGGTATGGAACGACGGCTTCTATCGAAACGATGACCAAGAACACATTCATTTAACGAACCAATGCGAGGTTTCCTATTGGACACGTTGGAATCCACACATGGCTGCACTCGAAACATATTTAATTCGCGGATACACCATGATAAATCACAATGACAATTTTCTTTATTACGTGCTCGGAGAAGCAGCCGGCTACCAGTATCCCACATATGAAAAAATCAACGAGCACTTTCAATTAACGACCTTTGCGAGTGATCAAAAAATGAAGAAACAAAATCAGACCAAAGGAGTCGCTCTTTCCGTTTGGGCTGATATTCCCAAAGCCAAATCATCCCACGAAGTCCTTGCTGATATTTTTTGGCTGCAAGCCGCACTGAGCGAAAAGGTGTATGGCGATAAAAATAAGAAAGACGATTATCAAGAAGTGTTTGAACAGTGGATGAGATGAGAAGGAAAGAAAATTTCGTTTATCATAAGGATTCACACGCTATAAGCTTTTTTTCTGGGAAATTATCGCATCCATATTACACTCACAAATCAGCAAGAGACAACCTATTATAGCTTGTCTCCGTCCTTTAAATCTAAAATATGGTTATCTGTCGGCACGTCCGTTTTTTGTTAAAATCACTTTATGACCGGCCTCAACAGCCGCTAAGTTTTGACTATATGATCGTATATCTGAAACTGGAACAATCGTTTCCATCAGAAGCATCTCCTTACGTTGGAACCAGATGAACACAACGGCCTACTCGATCAGAAATAGGGCTTTTTTAGTGGAAGTGACCGATTTTTAGTCTGAAAAGGAGACAAAATGACGATAGCCTCAATATCAAGTACGTTTACAAAATAAAAATCATGTGTGAAGAAAAGTATTTCAAAGAAGACAAGCAGACTTCTATTTAAAAATAGAAATGTTCAGGGATAGGGACTCATCTGACAAAAAGAATTTTTTCAATTAAGCGCTTGCATCATTTTTCAGAATCATCTATAATGAGTTTAATTTAATGGGTAGTTACTGGTAAAGCAGGCTATACCTTATTACAGGTGCGATATTCGCACGTGTGTTAAGGTATGCCTGCTTTTTCTTTTGGTTAAGGAGGTGAAAAATGCTTGAAGATCAAAAAGATTCTCAATAACAACGCAGTTTTGGTCGGAAAAGGTGGGAAAGATTTTATATGGATTGGTACAGGATTAGGGTTTCAAATGAAGCCGGGGCTTGAAGCGGATGAAAGTAAAATCGAGAAAATTTTTGTTTTGAAAGAAAAATCTTCCTATCAGCGATTTGAAGAATTAATCGCCTCGATACCAATTGAGTACTTCTCTTTGACAGATGATATTATTCAATTAGCCAAGGAGAGCTTAGACTATGAGCTGAGTGAAATGCTCTATATGTCTTTGACGGATCACCTATTCAACGTAATTAAGCTCCACCAGCAAGGGATCTTTCTTCATAATCGCTTGTCATGGGAGATTAAAAAAAGTTATCCAAAAGAGTTTGAAGTAGGAAAACAGGCATTGCGACAAATCGAAGAGAAAATGAACGTAAAACTAGGCGATGAGGAAGCGGGCAATGTGGCGATGCATCTGATCAATGCTCAGATAAATGAAGATGGCGATCAAACGATTGATGCAAGAACCATTGCTAAAAAGATTCGTGATATTACTTCGATTATTCGTTTATCGAATAAGTTAACCATTAATGAAGATTCCCTAGCTTACGATCGCTTCGTTACTCATTTGCGGTTTTTCTTTCAACGGTTAAATGGTCTAGAAGACAAATCAAAGTCTAATCCACTATTAGCGCATGTAAAAGATCAGTATAAGCAGGCGTTTGAAACAATGAGGTTGGTAGAGGAGTACTTAGAAGCAACTCTAAATGATGATGAGCAATTATATTTGACTTTGCATATCCAAAAATTAATAGAGAACGATTAAGGTTGTTACTGGTAAAGCAGGCAAGACTGACAAAAACTTTCTATATTGAAGGTTTTTGTTCGTCTTGCCTTTTTAGTTAAAAAGCGGAAAGGAAGAAAAAAATGGCCTACGAAAAATTAGTAAAAGAGATTTTAAACAGTGTTGGAGGAAAAGAGAATATTAACGGGTTGACCCATTGTATTACTCGTTTACGTTTCAACTTGAAAGATGAAGGAAAGGCAAACACAGAAGCATTAAAAGAGGTACCTGGTGTGGTGACTGTTGTTCAGAGCGGCGGTCAATACCAAGTGGTTATCGGAAACCACGTTCCAGATGTATATAAGGAATTTATTGAAGTTGCGGGGTTATCAGCAGAAGCTGAAGTGCCGAAAGAAAAAAAGGGGCTATTGGATAGTTTTATTGACATTATTTCAGGGGTTTTTACACCTGTACTAGGCCTGTTAGCTGCAACAGGAATGATTAAAGGGTTGAATGTTTTATTTGTTTCATTAGGCTGGATTACAAATACTTCTGGAACATATGCCATTTTACAAGCCGCTGGAGATTGTTTCTTTTACTTTTTCCCTATCTTTTTAGGATACACAGCAGCAAAAAAATTCGGATTGAATCAATTTGTTGGGATGGCTTTAGGGGCAGCATTAGTTTATCCAGCAATTGCTGGGCTGACCACTAATGCGGAGCCATTATACACCTTGTTTTCAGGAACGATTTTTGAGTCGCCGGTCTACATTACTTTTCTAGGTATCCCAGTTATTTTGATGAGTTATGGCTCGAGCGTTATTCCAATTGTCATAGCCACTTTTTTTGGTAGCAAACTTGAAAAAGTCCTAGCTCGGGCGATCCCGAGTATTTTGAAAAGCTTCTTAGTGCCTTTTCTAACAGTGTTGATCATGGTTCCTTTAACTTTTATTGTGATCGGGCCAATCGCAACTTGGGCAGGAGGCTTATTAGGTGAGTTTGTCTTAACAATTTATAATTTTAGTCCAATTGTTGCGGGATTTGCTGTCGGAGCGATTTGGCAGGTTTTGGTAATGTTCGGGTTACATTGGGGAATTATTCCGATTGCCATCAATAACATCAGCGTATTGGGTTATGATCCTGTGATGGTTTTAGGGCAAGCGACACCATTTGCTACTGCTGGAGCTGTTTTAGCAGTAATCATCAAATCCCGCAACATTTCTGTTCGAGCAATTGGCATCCCAGCTTTTATTTCTAGCTTGTTTGGTGTTTCTGAGCCCTCACTATATGGAGTTACTTTGCCGCGAAAGAAACCATTTATCGCTACTTTGATTTCAGCCTCTGTTGGAGGGTTGATCATGGGGATATTCGGTACCAAATCATTCATTATGGGCGGTATGGGCATTTTTAGCTTACCAAATTATATCAGCCCAGAATCAGGGATTGGCAATGGATTTTATGGGTATGTTCTTGCAATTACAGTCGCCTTTGCATTGTCTTTCATCTTAACGTTAACTTTCCTTTATGATCCAAAAGAAGACCGTGAAGCACAAAAGAAAAAAGACAATAAAAAGAATAAAGATGAACCTCAGAAAAATGAGTTGATGACAGAAGTTGTCATCCCATTGCCTATTACTGGAGAAGCCCTCCCTTTATCAGACATCGATGATGCAGCATTTTCTACAGGACTATTAGGAAAAGGTCTCGCTGTTCGTCCCAATGAAGGAAAAGTTTATGCGCCATTTGATGGAACGGTGGAAACATTATTTCCAACAAATCATGCTATTGGATTGAAATCAATAGATGGGATTGAACTATTAATTCATATTGGGATGGATACAGTGAAATTAGAAGGAGAATATTTTGTTTCAAAGGTGAAACAAGGAGATGCGATCGAGAAAGGACAATTATTGCTGGAATTTGATAAAGAGGCGATTCAAGAAGCAGGCTATTCCTTGGATACACCTATTGTTGTTACGAATACGAAGGAATTTTTAGATGTAGTTGAAAAACCCGCAGAAAATGAATTGATTATCATTAAATAAAGGAGTGAGTTCATGCGAGCATTAATGATTATGTTTGATACTTTGTCACGAGACTATTTATCTAATTATGGAAATGAATGGATGAAAACACCCAATTTTCAAAGGTTAAGGGAACAAACGACTACTTTTGATCAATTCTATGGAGGCAGTATGCCTTGTATGCCAGCTCGTCGTGAGCTGCATACAGGACGCTATAATTTTATGCATCGCATGTGGGGGCAGTTGGAGCCTTTTGATCATTCGATCTTTGAAGTTATGCAAAAGAACGGAATTTATTGCCATTTAGTGACCGATCATTCTCATTACTTTGAAGATGGCGGAGCAACGTATCATAATCGCTATTCAACTTGGGAAGGATATCGTGGACAAGAAGGGGATCGCTGGGTTCCTAGAAAATTAGGAGAAAACTATCCACAGCAAAATCCTTTAAATAAAACAGGAATTTCTGTAGATCAGCATTTCGCAAATCGAACGAAGCAATCAACTGAAGAAACAATGTCGAGTGTGCAAACAATTCAAGCAGGTTTAGAGTTTTTAGAAACCTACCAGAACGAAGACAATTGGTTCTTGCAAATTGAATGTTTTGATCCTCATGAACCATTTTACGCTCCAGAAGAGTACCGAAAACTTTATCAAGATCAACCAACAGACCAGCCTTATTTTTGGCCTAGGTATGGGCGTGTTACTGAAGAGAGTACCGAAAATGATTTAACTGAACTGCATCATGAATACGCAGCGTTGATCAGTATGTGCGATAAACAGTTAGGAAAACTTTTAGATTTTTTAGAAGAAAAGAATATGTGGGAAGACACATTGATTATCATCAATACGGATCATGGCTTTTTGTTAGGGGAGCATGATTGGTTAGGAAAAAATGTCGCACCTATGTATGAGGAAATTATTCATCTTCCCTTCTTCATCAGTACGCCAAATAGCAAATCAGGAAATCACTGTCAAACCTTAAGTCAAACAATTGATATTCCAGCTACATTGCTTGATTATTTTGGAATCAAAAATGAGCTAGAAATGGACGGAAAATCTTTGTTACCTGTTTTGAATGATGAGGACGTGTTCCTTCATCCAGAAATTATTTTTGGCACGAATGGCGGTCATGTGAACATTTATGATGGACGGTATGTGTATATGCGAGCATCTGTCCATCCAGATAATGGTCCAATCACGATTCAGACATTAAATTATTCCATGATCCGAGGGTTTCTGAAAAAAGAAGTTCTAGATCAATTAACCCTCAAGCCCGGCAATCGCTTTACGAACCAATATCCTTATACCGAAGTTCCTGTCTCAACCTACATCGATTCCTATTCTATTGGACATTTGCTATTTGATTTAAAAAATGATCCTAAACAAGAACATCCAATCAAAGATGAAAAAATTGAAGAGGAAATGATTCGTAAGTTAGTAAAAATCATGAATCAAATCGAAGCGCCGGATAGTGAGTATGAACGATTAGGTATCCAAAAATAAAGAAAAAAATACTCTTTTCAATATAGAACGAGAGAGAAGCGAGGAAGAGGAAAGGTGAGAGGATGAAACATCTATCTGTTTTAATTAAACCAGCATCTTCATTGTGCAATCTTCGCTGTAAATATTGTTTCTATGCGAATGTTAGCTCACTCAGAGAAGTTCGCTCTTACGGGAAAATGACTAGAGAGATCGCTGCGGCGATGCTAGAAAATATTTATCGTGATTTAGAAGAAGGAGATACATTAACGCTTGCTTTTCAAGGTGGTGAACCCACGATAGCAGGGCTAGATTATTTTGAATATATTACTGACGTTGTGGCTCAACAAAAAAAACGTGTCCATATCAACTACGCAATTCAAACCAATGGTGTCATGATTAATGAAAAGTGGTGCAAATTTCTCAAAACGCATCACTTTCTTGTTGGCTTATCTATTGACGGTCATCTATCACATCATGATTCAAATCGCGTGGATGCCAGAGGAAGAGGAACTTTTTTCCGTGTCTTAGAAACTAAGAAGCTCTTTGATCGGTATGGCATTGATTACAATGTTTTATGTGTATTAACGAATCCATTAGCCAGTGAGGGAGAAAAGGTTTTTCATTTTTTAACTGAACAGCACATTAATTATGTTCAATTCATCTCTTGCTTAGAGAACTTAAATGAAACCAAAACGTCCAACTACGCCTTAACACCTAAAGGCTTTGCTAGGTTTTATCATCAAGTTTTTCAAATCTGGCTAGAGGAATTGCGAGCAGGTCGGTATGTTAGCGTCAAACTTTTTGATGATCTAATCAATTTATTGGTTAGAAAACGAGTAACTGCTTGCGGCATTCTTGGAAATTGCCAGATCCAGTATGTTATTGAGGCAGACGGTAGCGTGTATCCTTGTGATTTTTATGTTTTGGATGAGTATCGAATGGGCTATATACAAGAGAGCACCTTACGAGAATTATTTGAACAGGACCTTCCTCACAAATTTGCTTGTGAACGATCTGTGATCTCTAAAAAATGTCAAAGCTGCCCTTTCCAACAAATGTGTGGTGGCGGATGCAAACGAATGAAGGATGCGGTATATGTTGATGACCAAGGTTATTGTGGTTATCAAAAGCTATTACAGGAATTCATCCCTAAAATAGGAGAAATATTGACATTATTACGGGAGGTGAACGCGTGATAGGATTTCTTTACTTTATTGTTATTGTTTTAGCCAATACAGTTGGAGCGATTTCTGGGATGGGTGGCGGAGTAATCATCAAACCAGCTTTTGATTTCATTGGTGCACATGATGTTGGAGCAATTTCTTTTTATTCTGCTACCGCTGTTTTTACGATGTCTATCATTTCTACTACGACACAGTTAACTAGCGGCCGCAAGTTCAATTGGAAAATCGTCAGCTGGGTATCTGCTGGAGCTGTATTGGGAGGAATTTTAGGTAATATTGCTTTTGAAGCCTTTCTCAATTGGTTTGAAAATGAAGATCGCGTGCAGTTGATCCAAATTGCTTTGACAATCGTCACACTGCTTTTCGCTTTTATGTATACAAAGTATAATTGGAAAAATTTTCAATTTGCGCATGTTTTTTGGTATCTTGCTTGTGGGTTAGTCCTAGGTTTTTTAGCAAGTTTATTAGGGATTGGCGGCGGTCCAATCAATGTCTCAGTACTTATGCTGCTATTTTCTTTACCAATTAAAGAGGCTACTGTTTATTCTATTTGTACGATTTTCTTTTCTCAATTTGCTAAACTGATTACGATTGCTCTTACTACAGGATTTGGTCAGTACGACTTAACCGTGTTATGGTTTGTGGTTCCGGCAGCAATTATTGGTGGATCATTAGGAGCGAAGCTCAGTAATGTTTTATCACCAAACAAGGTTACGGTTGTTTTTCAAGGAGTGATTCTGCTTGTGCTGCTCATTAATCTTTATAATGGCTATCGATTACTATAGAAAGAAGGGGACAGGATGATCACTATTCCAAAAGGAACGTATCAAATTGGAACAAATCAACCAAATGGTTTTCCTACAGATAATGAGGGTCCGAAAATAACGATTCAACAGTCTGTATTTATGATTGACGAAACAACCGTGACCAATAAAGAGTTTGCTTCTTTCATTAAGCAAACTGGCTATATTACCGAAGCAGAGAAAGCTGGTTGGTCCTTTGTTTTTCATTATTTTTTGAGCGAAGTGACAAAATTAAAAAGTCAATTCGTTCCTCATATGGCGTGGTGGTATGCAGTAGAAGGAGCCGATTGGTCTCATCCAGAAGGACCAGATTCTTCGATCGAAACTCGTTGGGAGCATCCAGTTGTTCAAGTCTCTCGAAATGACGCTGTCGCTTATTGTCAATGGGCTGGAAAGAGGCTGCCTACTGAAGCAGAATGGGAAATTGCTGCTAAAGGAGGAACCGAGTTTGAAAATTATTATTGGGGAAAAGAATTCTTAAAAGAGGGAGCCTATCAATGCAATATTTGGCAAGGGGATTTTCCGAAAATGAATACATTCGTAGATGGATTTGCCAACACTGCCCCTGCCAAATGGTATGAGGCTAATGATTACGGAATGTATCAACCAATTGGAAATGTTTGGGAATGGTGCAGTAACCCTGCTCGAATTGATTTGACAGAATTTCAGAAAAAAGATAGTGCTTATTATTGGTTACACCATCAAGAGAGGAATGATGAAGTATATGCTACGCGTGGAGGGTCTTTTTTATGTCACGAATCTTATTGCAAACGGTATCGAATCTCAGCTCGAAATGGAAATACAGGAAGATCTGCTGCAAATAATTTAGGCTTTCGATGTGCGAAATAAGCATTAGGTAGGTATAAACCACTATTATAAGTTGCGTATTAAGCATTATAATAGTGGTTTTTTATTGTTTATAAGGTTACGATCCCGAAATGCTCAAAACCGTTTGGGGCAGAGGGTATCTTCTGGCAAAGAGTACACTAACAAATGATTTCTTTACGGAAGTGAGATGACCTATTGTGGCATATCGTATCCGACGAACTTTGATCCAACCCTCCAAATCTGATGTAAGCCGGAATCAACCTATTAAGCGTGAGCTAGTTAATTAAAGGAAATAACAAACCCAAAGCAAGCATCTGCTTAGGATTGATTGTCTCCTTCTTATCACTTATTAGCTTATCTTTACTCTGAATGTTCCCCATTCTGGTGATGTAAAAAAGTTAATAATAGTCTATCTATGCATTGCCGCAATTTTAGAAATGAAAAACCGAGTAGCTTTTAGATTTATTAAAACAATGGACAATTTTGAAGCAGAAAATTCGTTTGAACAAATGATGAGACTAATAGATAATAATCATAGATACTCTGTTTAGAGATGTGAGGGATTTTTATGAACTACATAAGAAGGTTCTTTGTAGTAATAGCGTTGTATATTATGAGTCTTTTCTACCCATTTATTTATGGATTGCTCAAAGATCTGTTGTTATCCAGTAGTAACTCCATGAATTATATCTTGGGGAGTTTTGTCATTGCTATTTCAATCATTCTTAATATTGGCTTGGTATTTTTATTTTGCAAAGAACTTGGGGTTTATAGGTTTTGACAAAGAGTTTTTCACCAAAAGAAATTTTGCCCTTATTTTTTTAGGATTTATCCTTTTACGAATGATTGCCTATATCGGATACTTAATATTAGAAAATCAAGGGGGAAATGCGACGATAAATGATCAGTTAAGTTGGAAGACTTTCAGTCAAGGAAACCCAATAATAACCGTCCTGATGATGGCGATTGCTGCGCCAATCATGGAAGAAATAATATTTCGGGGAGCTATCATCAATTATTGGTTGAAAGATTTTCCTATAATTGGTGTATTGGTGAGTTCCATAATTTTTGCTTCTTTACACTCAACATCGAATATAACAAGCTATTTCATCTATTTTTTCATGGGCTTCGTTCTGGCTATTTTATTCTTTAAAACAAAGCGAATAGAAGTAAGTATAGGTGCACACATTTTAAATAATTTACTTCCTGCGATTTCAATTATTTTTTCGTTGTAATTTTGCGTAAGAAAGATCGGATGTGAGATGGGATATATTTGCTTTGGATTAGAGCGAAAAGATTAATGTACAGTGATAGTAACTAATTTACACTTCAACTGGACTTTTTTCGTTGTATACACAACTTTCGAAAGAGGAAAAAGAAATGACAGCTGTAATTTCATTATTTAAAGGATTCCACGAACATCTATTTTTGATGTTCATGAAATCCTTTTTTTGTTTAATGACTTTAGTCAGTTTCGTTCGCG
>NZ_JXLA01000005.1 GCF_001886185.1 Enterococcus raffinosus
TTCTATCAGTCCTAGAAATTATAGAGCCGATTTAGTATAAGCTGAGCGAATGCTCAGCTTTTTTTGATCCAACGACTTATATAAGCTTGAGGAAGTTCTAAGAGATTATGAAACTCTTTGTATTTGTAAGGAATACTTGAAGACTTGTATCATTCTCGCTATAATAGGAAAGAATTTTTGAAGGAAGGTTAGACAATGATTTATTTTGATAATAGTGCAACAACAGCAATTTATCCGTTAGCACTTGATACATATGTAAAGACGAGTCAACGCATTATGGGAAATCCCTCGAGTCTTCATGACTTGGGTACACAGGCTAGTCGTCTGTTACAGCAAGCACGTAAACAAATTGCAGAGCTATTAACAGTTCAAACCAATGAAATATTTTTTACGAGTGGTGGTACTGAAGGGGACAATTGGGTATTAAAAGGGACAGCAATCGCGAAACGTGATTATGGAAATCATATTATTATTTCTAGTGTAGAACACCCAGCGATTAGTCGAACTGCGGCACAGTTAAGTGAACTTGGGTATGAAGTAAGTATCGCCCCTGTTGACGAGAAGGGCTTTGTAATAGTAGACAAACTTAAAGAATTGATTCGCCCAGAAATAATTTTAGTTTCAGTTATGGGTGTAAATAATGAGATAGGAGCAATTCAACCCATTGAGGAAATTAGCAAGGTATTAGAGAGTTACCCGAAGATTCACTTTCATGTGGATGCGGTTCAAGCTATTGGAAAAGTTGATCAAGCTAAATGGCTAACATCTAGAGTTGATTTTGCAACTTTCTCTGCGCATAAATTTCATGGACCGCGAGGCGTTGGGTTTATTTACTGGAAAACTGGGAAAAAATTAGCACCACTATTAAATGGCGGTGGTCAGGAAAGTGGACAACGTGCCACTACAGAAAATCTTCCAGCAATCGTAGCAATGAGTCGTGCTTTACGAATGCACCTTGAGAAAAAGGAAGAGAAACCTAATCATACCGCAGTTATTCGTCAATATTTAAAAGAGGCCTTGTCCGGCTTTGATAAGGTAGCAATTTTTTCGGGTGACGATAATTTTGCTCCTCACATCTTGACGTTCGGAATAAAAGGCATTCGTGGTGAGGTTTTGGTACATGCTCTAGAAGAAAAACAAATTTTTGTCTCAACGACTAGTGCTTGTTCCAGCCGAAAAAAAGTTGATAGCTCTACTTTGCATGCAATGAATGTTCCACATGAGATTGCCACAACAGCTGTACGTGTGAGTTTAGATGAAGCTAATACCATGGCAGAAGCAGAACAATTTATGATAGTGTTCAATCATTTATACAACAGATTTTCAAAGATTAACTAAAAAAATGATACTTAAAGAGTAAGTAATAAGGAGAATGATCGTGCAATATACAGAAATTATGGTTCGCTATGGGGAACTTTCGACAAAAGGAAAGAATCGGCGTAGTTTTATTATGCGATTAGCACAAAATGTACGTGGAGCATTAGTAGAGTTTCCAGAGCTAAAAATCCACGCTGATCGTGATCGCATGCATATTTTGTTAAATGGCGAAGACAGCCGACTAGTTTTGCCAAAGTTGGAAAAGGTCTTTGGAATTCAAACATTTTCACCTAGTATCCGGGTTGAAAAAAATTTAGACGATTTAAAGCAAATGACACAGAAAATTATGAAAGAAATTTACACTGGAAAAGAAACGTTTAAAATTACAGCAAAACGCAGCGACCATAACTTCGAGTTAGACAGTCACGGCTTACAGCAATTTTTGGGAAATGCGGTAATGGATGTTTTTCCAGAAATAAAAGCTCAGATGAAGCGCCCAGATATCAATTTGAGGGTAGAAATCCGACGTGATGGAGCTTACCTTTCGTATGAAACGATTAAAGGAGCAGGTGGACTACCAGTAGGTACTAGCGGCCGAGGGATGTTAATGCTTTCTGGTGGAATTGATTCTCCAGTGGCTGGCTACTTGGCAATGAAGCGTGGTGTTGAGATTGAAGCTGTACACTTCGCAAGTCCACCGTATACAAGCGAACAAGCTTTGCAAAAGGCAAAAGATTTAACAGAGAAGCTGACACCTTATGTAGGGGCAATCCAATTTATCGAAGTACCGTTCACTGAAATTCAAGAGGAAATCAAAAGGCATAGCCCGCAAGGATATTGGATGACGCTAACGAGACGAATGATGCTGCGTTTGACCGATGCGATTCGTGAAATGCGTCATGGGTTAGTTATTGTGAATGGTGAATCGTTGGGACAAGTTGCTTCACAAACATTACACAGTATGGTGGCTATTAATGAAGTCACAGCAACCCCTATTATTCGACCTGTTGTAACGATGGATAAGACTGAAATTATAGAACTAGCCGAAAAAATTGATACCTTTGAATTAGCAATTCAACCTTTTGAAGACTGCTGTACGATTTTTGCGCCGCCACAACCAAAAACACGCCCTAAATTGGATAAAGTTTTAGAACTAGAAGAACGTTTTGACATTGAAGGATTAATGTCTCGCTGTTTAGCAGGTTTAAAGATCGAAGAAATTACTCCTAGTCAATCAGAAAAAGTCGAAGAATTTGCGGACTTTTTATAATATTCTTGAGCAAGAAAAGACACTTTCTTGCTCTTTTTTTGTCAAAAGATTGTTATTGGTTTTTCTACATGTTAAAATTGTTTATGTGAAGTATTTAACAAACGTATTGAGTATAGATAATAGAGTTTCGCAAAGAAGCGAATTCGAAGATATTTGTAAGATAATCTATTTTTGACAAACAAGGAGAACGACCATGGAGCGCATCATTCAAAAACCACAACTATCGAAAGCAACAACCAAAAGACTGTCTTTGTATTTACGTTGTTTAAAAGGATTAGAAAAAAACGGCGTTACTCGCATAAAATCTTCTGAGCTAAGTAAAATGACTCAGGTTGGTTCTGCGACGATTCGTCGAGATTTTTCACATTTTGGTGAACTAGGTAGAAGCGGCTACGGCTACGATGTCAGCGATTTAATCAAAGTTTTTAGCGACATGCTTGAAACGAAGGAAGAAAAGCGGATTGCGTTGATTGGCTGTGGAAATTTAGGGCAGGCTCTCTTAAATAATAATTTTCGTCGAAATGAAAACCTAAATATTGTTTGTGCTTTTGACAATGATCCAGAAAAAGTTGGAAAAGAAATCTGTGGATATCGAGTGTATTCAATTGATGAGATGAACGATGTCTTAGCGGAGGAAAAAATTACAGTGGCTATTTCGACTGTACCAAGTCAAAATGCACAAGGAGCAATTGATCGGGTAGTTGCTAATGGCATCACGGCTATTTTGAATTTTGCACCAGATCCGCTGAAGGTCCCTGATAATGTCCATGTTCATTATATTGACTTGACTTCTGAATTGCAGACATTGATCTATTTTGATGGTCAGTAGGGCTTTACAAGTTTCAGACTTCATTGTAGAATGAGTCAGACGATGAACAAGAGGAGTACATGAATATCAAAGATTTAGAGAGAAGATGCTAGGCTGAAACATTTTCACTTTGATTCATGGAAGGTAGCTTGGGAGTTTTGCGATCCGAAACGAGTAAGAACGCACGGCACATGACCGTTATGACATGAATGAGCGGCAGATTTTTTCTGCAATTTAGGTGGTACCGCGTAATTTACGTCCTAGAACACAATCGTGTTCTAGGACGTTTTTCGTTAATAAAGCAGTAAATAATAATTTTAGTATGTACTGTATATAAGTTAACGATAACATTTTTTGAATCATTAATTTAGGAGGATCATATATGACTGAAAATTTACCAACAAAATTCAATCCGCAAGAAGTTGAAGCTGGTCGGTATCAAAAATGGTTGGATCAAGATTTATTTAAACCATCGGAAGATAAGCAAGCAAAACCTTACTCTATTGTAATCCCACCACCAAATGTAACGGGAAAGTTGCATTTAGGCCACGCTTGGGATACAACTTTGCAAGACATGATTATTCGCCAAAAACGTATGCAAGGGTTTGATACTTTGTGGTTACCGGGAATGGATCACGCAGGTATAGCTACCCAAGCAAAAGTTGAAGAGAAATTAAGAGAACAAGGAATTTCTCGCTATGATCTCGGACGTGAAAAATTCGTTGATCAAGTGTGGGAATGGAAAGAGGAGTATGCTGGACATATTCGCGAACAATGGGCGAAGTTAGGCTTATCACTAGATTATAGTCGTGAGCGATTTACACTTGATGATGGTTTGTCGGAAGCAGTTCGCAAAGTCTTCGTCTCTTTATACGAGAAAGAATTAATCTATCGTGGCGAATATATTATCAACTGGGATCCGCAGGCTAAAACGGCGTTATCCGATATTGAAGTAATCCATAAAGATTTAGAAGGTGCTTTCTATCATGTTTCTTATCCGTTAGCTGATGGCAGTGGCGTATTAGAAATTGCAACGACACGTCCCGAAACTATGTTGGGAGATACGGCTATTGCCGTTCATCCTGAGGACGAACGCTATCAAGATTTAATTGGAAAAATGGCGATCCTGCCATTAGTTGATAAAGAAATTCCAATCATTGCAGACAGCTATGTAGATCGCGAGTTTGGGACAGGAGCTGTTAAAATCACACCGGCTCATGACCCTAATGACTTTGAAGTTGGAAATCGTCATGATTTGCCAAGGGTGAATGTAATGAATGCAGATGGTAGCATGAATGAACTTGCTGGGAAATATGCTGGAATGGACCGATTCGAAGCTCGAAAAGCCATCGTTGCTGATCTTAAAGAAATTGGCCGTTTGATCAAAGTTGAAAAGATGGTTCACAGCGTAGGGCATTCGGAAAGAACCGGCGTTGTAGTAGAACCTCGTTTGTCTACTCAATGGTTTGTCAAGATGGGGCCATTAGCGGATCAAGCAGTCAAAAATCAAAGTACAGACAATGCAGTCGAATTCTTCCCACCACGTTTTAATAATACGTTTATGACTTGGATGGAAAATGTTCATGACTGGGTTATTTCTCGTCAATTATGGTGGGGACATCGTATTCCAGCATGGTATCACAAAGAAACGGGTGAAATGTATGTTGGAATGGAAGCACCTGCGGATAGTGAAAATTGGGAACAAGATCCAGATGTATTAGATACTTGGTTTAGTTCAGCATTATGGCCGTTTTCTACGATGGGCTGGCCAAATGAAGATAGTGAAGATTATAAACGTTATTTTCCAACAAGCACATTAGTTACTGGCTATGATATTATTTTCTTCTGGGTTAGTCGGATGATTTTCCAAAGCTTAGAGTTTACAGATGAGCGTCCATTTAAAAATGTTCTCATTCATGGATTGATCCGAGATGAGCAAGGGCGCAAGATGAGTAAATCATTGGGGAATGGAATTGACCCAATGGATGTCATTGAAAAGTATGGAGCAGATGCTTTACGTTGGTTCCTTTCAACGGGGTCAGCACCAGGACAAGATGTTCGGTTCAGTTATGAAAAAATGGATGCTGCTTGGAATTTCATCAATAAAATTTGGAATGCTTCTCGTTTTGTAATTATGAATGTTGAAGGCTTCACTGCAGAAAATGTTGATTTAACTGGAGAAAAAACAGTTGCAGATCGTTGGATTCTAACGCGTCTGAATGAAACGATTGAAAAAGTAACGAGCTTATTTGATCAATTTGAATTTGGTGAAGCGGGACGTCAGCTCTATAATTTTATGTGGGATGATTTTTGTGACTGGTATATCGAAATGAGTAAAGAAATACTTTATGGAGAAAATGAAGATGCAAAACAAACGACGAAGAGCATCTTAGTTTACGTGTTAGATCAAACCCTACGATTGTTACATCCAATTATGCCGTTTGTGACAGAAGAGATATGGGCGAAGATTCCACATGTAGGTGAATCACTAGTCGTTGCAGAGTATCCAGTTGTTCATCCAGAGAACAACGATGAAACTGCCGCAAAAGGTATGGAAGTTTTAAAAGAGTTGATTCGTTCTGTTCGAAATATTCGTGCTGAAGTGAATACTCCTCTTTCAAAACCGATTACTTTATTAATTAAAACAAACGATCCGAAAGTAGATAAATTCTTGATTGAAAATACCAGCTATATCGAACGCTTCTGTAACCCAGAAGAATTAGTTATCGCGAGCGATATTATTGCTCCAGACTTAGCAATGTCAGCCGTGCTAACAGGTGCAGAGATTTATCTTCCTCTAGCTGGTTTGATAAATATCGACGAAGAAATCAAACGATTAGAAAAAGAATTAGCAAAATGGACTGGCGAGGTAAAACGCGTTCAAGGGAAATTAGCAAACGAACGATTTGTTTCCAATGCCCCTGAAAATGTTGTAGCAGAGGAACGTGCGAAGGAAAAAGACTATTTGGAAAAGCAAGCAGCAGTGCAAGAGCGTATCGAAAGCTTACGAACAATTTCGTAAAATAGTATCTCGGATTAATGGAGATGGTCAGAAGATGACCGTCTCCATTTTTCTATTTGCTAGTAAAAGTAAAGGTAAAAAATTCTTTTAAGTGAATTCATCTATGCAAAAACAATCTTTCTTTGAAAAACTTTGCTATACTGAAAGCATGAAAAAAATGATATAAAATGAGGCGAATAACTTTGACGATAGAAGAAGCGATTGCTTGGATTCATAGTCGAAAAAAATTTGGGTCACGCCCAGGTTTAGATCGTATCCAAGCCTTATTAAATAGAGTAGACAATCCTGAGAAAAAAGTACCAGTGATTCATGTAGCGGGAACAAACGGAAAAGGATCAACAGTGGCTTATTTACGCAGTATCCTGATTGAAGCAGGTGTAACAGTAGGAAGCTTTACTTCACCTTACATTGAAGAATTTAATGAACGAATTGCTATTGACGCAAAACCAATTCTTGACTCAGCTTTGATCCATTATGTCCAAAAATATCAATCAATCGTTGCGGAGCTTGATAAGGAACCCTCGATTAGTGGTATTACAGAATTTGAGATTTTAACAGCCATTATGTTGGATTATTTTGCAGACGAGAAGATCGATGTTGCCATTGTCGAAGTTGGCTTAGGTGGGTTACTTGATTCGACTAACGTAGTAGAGCCGATTTTAACAGCAATTACTACGATCGGTTACGATCATATGGAAATTCTAGGCGATACATTAAATGAAATTGCGCAACAGAAGGCAGGAATCATTAAAAAAAATGTACCAATAGTAACTGGGAAAATTACAAAAGGTCCGTTGATCGAGATTGTGGAAAAAGCTGCAGCTGAAACTGCAAAAGTTTATCGTTTTGGAGAAGAGTATCAGGTGGATTATTTACGTCCGGATACCATTTGGGGAGAACTATTTAATTTTACAGATCATGCAGGAAAACTTTCTTCTCTCAAGGTGCCATTATTAGGACGACATCAAGTTGAAAATGCAGGCGTTGCAATTGAACTGTTCCATCTCTATTGCGAACAACAAGGATTACCGTTTGAAGAAAAAATTATTCAACGAGGATTATCAAAAGCACAATGGCCTGCGAGAATGGAAAAAATCAGTGATGAGCCACTAATTGTTATGGATGGTGCCCATAATGGACATGCCATCAAACGTCTAGTTGAAAACGTAAAAAGAGAATTTCGTGACTACAATATAAAAATTCTTTTTTCAGCATTAGAGACGAAAGACATCGATCAAATGCTAGCATTGCTATCAGAGATTCCAAATGTTCAAATTTATTTAACAACGTTTGAATATCCAAACGCATTAGATCTTAGCCGATTTGATAAAGCAGATAGCCGTTTTGAAGTAGTTTCTTTATGGCAATTCGGGTTAGGAGAATTACTGGAAGATATGGGATCGGATGATTTATTATTAATTACGGGCTCACTGTACTTTGTTTCCGAAGTACGTCAATTATTACTAAATTTAGGAGGTACGAATGAAAAAAGTTAAGGGAATTATTTTCGATATGGATGGTTTGTTGTTTGATACAGAATCGATTTATTGTGAGGCAAATTTAGTGGTCGCTGAAAAATATGGCATTCCTTTCACTAAAGAGACCTATGCACGCTTCATTGGCATTTCTGATGAAGAAGTATGGGCGGAGTTGCACAAAATGTATGCGGATCATGGAGAAGCGACTGTACAAAAGTTTATCGATGAGAGTTGGGGAATGGCACATGACCGTTTCAAAACAGGCGAGGTTGATCTGAAACCGGGTGTCCATGAATTACTGACCTATTTGGAAAAAAAAGGAATTCCACGAGTAGTAGCTTCAAGTAATGTACGCCCAGTGATTGAAATTCTATTAGAACATGCAGGTATTCGAGAGAAATTTTCTGATATCATTTCGGCAGAGGATGTGAAATGGGCAAAACCAGATCCAGAGATTTTTGTGATCGCAGCTGATCGATTAGGAATTGATGGTGCAGACGGATTAGTCTTAGAGGATTCAAAAAATGGTATCTTAGCAGCAGAAGGAGCAGGCATCCCAGTTGTTATGGTACCTGATATAGTACCGCCAACGGATAAACTGAAAGAGAAAACGGCAGCAGTTTTTCCAACGCTGCATGATGTGATTGATTTTTTAGAGGATTAATTAATGCTCCTTTGCGTACTTTAGTGAAAAGTACTCAAAGGAGTTTTTTATGGAAAAGAGTTTATTGTTACAAGAACTTCCAGAAAGTTCTTGGCCACGTGAGCGTTTGTTGCGAGAGGGTGAAAAGCATTTATCTGATCAAGAATTATTGGCGATTATCTTGCGTAATGGATCGCGTCAGCAAAATGTAATGGAGCTGGCAGGAAGTATTTTACGTGAATATCCAGCACTTTATGATTTAAAACATGCGTCACTGCAAGAACTCCAACAATTTAAAGGGATTGGTGAAACACGTGCAGTTGAATTAAAAGCAGTGATGGAGTTTGGCTACCGTATTAATCGAGCTTTACAACCTAAAATGGGGCGAGTCCAATCTAGTCTATCTCTGGGACAACTTCTGATCTCTGAGCTGAAGGACTGTCAACAGGAACATTTAGTAGCTTTTTTCTTGAATACCAAAAATGAGATTATTTTACAGAAAACGATTTTTATCGGTTCCTTAAATCAAAGCATCGCTCATCCAAGAGAGATCTTTCGAGAGGCCGTTCGAATCAGTGCGGCACGAGTCGCTTTGGGACACAACCACCCATCTGGAAATCCAACACCTTCGCAGAATGATTTGGATTTTACGGAACGTGTTAGAGAGTGTGGTGCAATGATGGGAATTGAGCTACTTGACCATATTATTGTTGGAGAAACCAAATATTTCAGTTTACGTGAAGAAAATTACTTAAAGTAGCGATTGAAAACCCTTGCGCCTAAGCTAAAACCAGTGGTAAACTATTATTGTAATTTTGTTTGAGTTGCGAGTTGGTATACAGATGTTTCCCTTTTCGTAGGCCAGCAATGTTACAATCAATAAGTGCTTAGGCACGAGGAGGATTTTATTCATGGAAAACGGAACAGTAAAATGGTTTAACGCAGAAAAAGGTTTTGGCTTCATCACTCGTGAAGATGGCAGCGATGTATTCGTACATTTCTCAGCTATCCAAGGCGACGGTTTCAAAACATTAGAAGAAGGACAAGCAGTAACTTTCGATGTTGAAGAAAGCGATCGCGGACCTCAAGCAGCAAACGTAGTTAAACAATAAAATTATAAGCCTTAGAGACGATTCTCTAAGGCTTTTTTATACTCTTTTTTGTCTGAGTTATCGAGCATATTTGATAATTAAAGGGACCTACTTAATGCGAATTCTCTAAGGAGTATTGAAAAAATTGATCTTCTTCTAAATCTTCAGTATGATTCGCATCATTGGTTGCTAATGCTGCTTTTCCGATACAATACTGCCAAAAAAATTCAAAAAAGAGAGAATCGCTCCTATTGGGTTGAAGGGAGGAAAAAGTCTCTTTTGTTACTTGTTTAACCATTTGAATTGTGTCAGAATCTTGTAGAAAAAAACGATGGAACTCATCTGGATAATCTGTAGCATAGTTCATGATGGCTGTCGACAAAGCTTTTAGCGTTTTTGGTTCTTGATCTTCTATAAAATCTTGATATTTTACAATAATACGATTCGTCAAAACGGATTTCAACTCAGCCAAATTGGTAAACTCACGATAGATAGGTTGTGTCGAGCAAGCAATATGTTTTGCGATATTCCGAGCATGGAACTTTTTGAAGCCTTCATTGATAATCAATTGATACGCTCCATCAATGATATGACTCCGTTGCACGCGTTGTGTTCTAACCATAGTTTCTCTTCCTTTATCTTAAATTCAAGAAATTTTAAAATAACTGCTGATAGTTATTAGCTCTTTCTAACTAACTTTCATTGTGCAAATAATCTAGTTGTTTGTCAATTGATTTTTTTGTAATTTCAGGAAAATAATCTATTTTTTTGCACAAAAAATGAGAAATCAAGAAATGAGAGCAAATACTCAAAAATCTCTATGAAAATAAAAAAACATCTATCTGATTATCAGATAGATGTTTTTGTTAATTATCAGGAGTCATAATCATCGGTAGAATCATTGGATGACGTTCTGTTTGATCAAACAGAAAAGGTTGCAACGCAGCGACCATTGTATTTTTCAATTTTGTTTCTGTACATCCAGGTTCATTTAAGACTTCACGTAAGGCATGGAATAAAATTCGTTGGCCTTCATTAATCATTTCTCCTGATTCTCTCATGTAAACAAATCCACGAGATAAAATGTCTGGACCAGCCAAAATTTCTTTTTTCTCAATATCTACTGTGGCAACAGCTAATACTAACCCTTCTTCAGAGAGGATCCGACGGTCACGTAGAACGACATTACCGATATCACCAATGCCACTTCCGTCAACATAAACATCGCTAGCATTAAAGTGTCCGGCACGACGAGCGCTATCCGCTGTTAAGGCAAGCATGTCGCCATTTTCCATAATAAAGCAATTTTCTTCTGGAACACCAGTGTCTTGAGCCAATCCTGTGTGGATTTTCAACATACGAAATTCACCATGAATGGGAACAAAGTATTTTGGTTTCATTAAACGCAACATTAATTTCTGTTCTTGTTGACTACCATGTCCAGAAGTATGGATATTATTTACTTTTCCGTGAATAACTTCAGCACCAGCTTCAGAAAGCAAATTGATTAGATGGTTGACGCTCGTTGTGTTTCCAGGTATTGGTGAACTTGAGAAAATTACAGTATCATCTGGTTGGATCTGTATTTGCCGATGCGTACCATTTGCGATACGTGAAAGGGCGGCCATCGGTTCACCTTGAGAACCAGTACATAAAATCATCAATTCGTTAGCTGGTAGATGATTGATTTCATGAGCATCTACAAAAGTACCATCAGGCACAGAAATATAGCCTAATTTTTGTCCATTGACAATGGCATTCTCCATACTGCGTCCAAACACTGCAATTTTGCGTCCAGTAGCAACAGCAGCTGAAGCAGCTTGCTGTAGACGAGAAATATTTGAAGCGAAGGTAGCGAAGATAATTCGTCCTTCAATTTTTTCCATAATCCGTAAGATTGATTGACCAATTGTTTGTTCCGATTTAGTGAAAGTAGGAACTTCTGCGTTGGTACTATCAGAAAGCAAACACAACACGCCCTCTTCACCAAGTTTGGCCATTCGATGCAAGTTGGCTGGTTGACCAACGGGAGTGAAGTCAAATTTGAAGTCACCTGTTTCTACAATGTTTCCAGAAGGTGTTTTAACTACTACACCTAACGGATCAGGGATACTATGGGTAGTGCGGAAAAAACTTACCGATGTTTTTCGGAAACGAATTACTGAATCCTCATCGATTTCGTGTAATTCTGCATCTCGTAATAACCCGTGTTCGTCTAGCTTGTTTTTAATCAATGCCAGCGCTAAGGCACCTGCATAAATTGGAATATTTGCTTGTTTTAGCAGGTAAGGCACACCGCCGATATGATCTTCGTGACCATGAGTGATAACAAGCGCTTTTACTTTATTGATATTTTGGACAACGTAACTAAAATCGGGAATGACATAATCAATTCCTAATAAATCATCTTCAGGAAATTTTATTCCAGCATCGATAATGATGATTTCATCTTGGAATTGGACCCCATACATATTTTTTCCGATTTCGCCCAATCCACCAATGGCAAAGACACCAGTTTCATTGTTTTTTAGCGAAAGTTTCATGCTAGAACTCCATTAACTTGAAGTCGGCATTTTCTTTTTCGTATTCTAAATGATTGCCTTCTAAAAGTTGGATGTATTCCACGTTATATGGGGTGTTTTCACGTAATAAGTTGTGAACCATTTCTTCATTCTCAGCTTCCACGTACAATGATTGTGTTTGTTCACGTTTTGGGTTGCGCTCTTTGGTTTCTTGATAATAAACTTTGTAAATCATGAATCTATCTCCTTTATTTGCTTAATAGCAATTTTTTCCACGACAAAATGAGGGGCGGCTGCCACCTATTTTTTTATGCTCAACATTTTAGTATGGACTAAAGCGTTGAGAAGAAGCCTCGTCTTTGCTTCCTGCTTGAAAAAACAATTTCACCGTTCTTACAACAATTACTTGTAGTTTATCACAGAATAAATAAGAAGTATAGAAACTAGGAAGTGAAATGAGTATTCCTTAGAAAATTTCAGAAAGTTTAAAAAGCAAATATAAAAAAACAAATTACTGAGCAGACAGAGGTCTTTTATTTATGCTATATTGGAGTCATTACGGTATAGAAAGAGGCGAGAAAAAATGAAGTTGATGTTGCGGTATACCTTACGCTACAAAAAGCTATTATTATTTGATTTCATCAGTGTTTTCGGATTTATCTTAATTGAGTTAGGGTTACCGACGATTCTAGCGATGATGATTGACAAGGGGATTGGAAATAACGATTTTACTTATGTACAAAAGATGGGGCTCATAATGATTGCGATTACAGTTGTCGGCATCATCATGAGTATCTCATTACGCTACTTTAGTTCTCAGATTACCTCGAGAATGGTAGCAGCCATTCGTGATGATCTTTTTGAGAAGGTCCAAACTTTTTCCCATTCAGAATATGAACAAATTGGTGTCCCATCATTGATTACAAGGGCAACCAACGATGCCTATCAAATCATGTTGTTTATGCAAAATATTTTGACTACAGGGTTTATGACTCCTATGATGTTCGGGATGAGTTTGTACTTGATTATGCGTACGAGTCCTGGCTTAGGCGTTTATGTATTGTTATCATTGCCTATTCTATTATTAGCGGTTATTTTGATTGCAAAATATTCAGAGCCATTATCAACGAAGCAACAAAAGAACTTAGATAATATTAATGGCATTCTTCGGGA
This sequence comes from Enterococcus raffinosus, assembly GCF_001886185.1. GTDB lineage: Bacteria > Bacillota > Bacilli > Lactobacillales > Enterococcaceae > Enterococcus_A > Enterococcus_A raffinosus. The sequence continues at coordinate 13,325 of NZ_JXLA01000005.1, forward strand.
AAATCTTTCGGGTCTACGGGTAATTCGTGCTTTTGTTAACGAAAAATTCGAGGAAATGCGGTTTCGCTTAGTCAATGATGCGTATACAAATAGTTCAAAAAGTTTATTTCATTTGATGGCGGTAGCTCAACCAGGATTTTTCTTTCTATTTAATATTGTCATGGTGTTGATCATTTGGAATGGAACCGTACAAATTAGCCAAGGTTCTTTAGCTGTTGGGACGCTAATTGCGTTTATTGAATATATTTTTCATGCGTTATTTTCATTTATGCTTTTTGCGACTGTTTTCATGATGTATCCTCGAGCCAATGTTTCTGCACAACGGATACAAGAAATTTTTGATATGGATCCGTTGATTAAGGATAATCCAGAAAAAATGGTACAACCATTGGAAAAAAGTTCATTAGAGTTTAGAGACGTGACATTTGCTTACCCAGGTCACTCAGAAAGTCCTGTGATTCGTAATGTTAGTTTTACAGCAAAACCGGGGGAAACAGTTGCATTTATTGGTAGTACTGGATCTGGAAAGTCGACACTGATCCAATTGATTCCGCGTTTTTATGATGTGACAGAAGGACAAGTATTGGTCGATGGTCAAGATGTCCGGAATTATAGTTTGAAAGACTTGAGAGAAAAAATTGGCTACATTCCACAAAAAGCACAATTATTTACAGGAACGATTGCAGACAACTTGCGTTACGGGAAAAAGGACGCAACGCAAGAGGAAATGGAAGAGGCCGCAGAGATTGCTCAAGCCGCAGATTTTATCGCACAAAAACCAAACGGCTATCAGGAAGAGTTAGCAGAAGGCGGCAGTAATTTCTCAGGTGGACAGAAGCAACGATTAGCGATTGCCCGTGCAGTAATTCGCCGTCCAGAAATTTATATTTTTGACGACAGTTTTTCCGCATTGGATTATCAAACGGATGCGAAACTTCGAGCACGTTTAAAAAAGGAAACAACAGAATCAGCGGTGCTAATTGTCGCACAACGTGTAGGAACAATTATGCATGCGGATAAAATTGTCGTATTAAACGAGGGAGATGTTGTCGGAATTGGCACACATCGGGAGTTGTTGGAAAACTGTCCAATTTATTACGATATTGCTGCCTCACAGTTATCGAAGGAGGAATTGGCATGAGAAAATATACTTCTTCTTTAAAACGTTTGATGCATTATATTAATCCATATAAAAAAACGTTTATTTTAGTTTTAGTGTTGGCTATAGGGACGTTACTTTTAGGAACATGGATGCCCTATTTGACTGGTTTACCAACTACAGAGGTAAGTAAAAATATTGCACAAGGAGAATCAATTAATTTTGATTACGTCTTTAAATGGCTTGTCGTAATTGTTATTGTGGGTATCGCCTATTGTGGGACTCAATTAGGAACAGGATGGTTAATGGCGAATGTTGTTCAATCGGCTATGCGCGATCTCCGTGAAGATATCGAAGCAAAAATTAATCGTCTACCAGTTTCTTATTTTGATCGCAACCAACAAGGAAATATTTTATCGCGTGTGACGAATGATGTAGATGCTGTAAGTAATGCGATGCAACAAGCGATTATTAAATCAATCAATGCAGTTTTAGGAATCTTATTGGCTGTTGCAATGATGTTTTATATCAATCCTATGATGGCCGTTATATCCATGATTATGATTCCTTTGTCACTTATTATTTCGAGAAAAATCGTTCAAGTGTCACAAAAAGATTTCCAAGGAATGCAAAATTCTTTAGGCGAGCTAAATGGTTTTGTACAGGAAAACATGACGGGTTTTAGTGTCTTGAAGCTTTATGGACGTGAACAAGAAACTCTAGCAGGCTTCAGCGAAGTAAACCATAAGCTGCGGCGGTTTGGGTTTCGGGCAGCGTTTGTTTCCAGTTTAATGCAGCCTTTGGTTCAATTGACAGCTTATGCTACTTATATTGCAATGGCGATTTTAGGTAGCTGGAACGTTATTCATGGGGTGATTTTGGTCGGACAACTTCAAGCATTCATTCAGTACATTTGGCAAGTCAGTCAGCCAATGGGAGAAATTACTCAATTATCTTCTATGATTCAAAGTGCTTCAGCTTCAGCTAAACGTGTTTTTGAGATTTTAGATGAACCAGAGGAAGAACTAAATGATCATGATCTGCCATTACCAGAACCAGTACAAGGGAATGTTGTTTTCGATCACGTTCGATTTAGCTATGATCCAAAGAAACCGTTAATTGAGGATCTAAGCTTTGAAGTGAAAGCAGGTGAAACGGTAGCAATTGTGGGGCCAACTGGTGCTGGAAAAACGACATTAATTAATTTATTGATGCGCTTTTATGATATCAATAGTGGAAAGATTTTGATTGATGGTGTGAATACCCAAGAGATGAATCGATCGGATGTTCGCTCGTTGTTCGGCATGGTTTTGCAGGACGCATGGTTGTATGAAGGGACGATTGGGGACAACATCCGCTTTGGCCGCTTAGAGGCGACAGATTATGAAGTTGTTGATGCCGCGAAAACGGCTAACGTCGATCACTTTATTCGAACAATGCCAGGTGGTTATGAAATGGAAATTAATTCTGAAGGGAATAATGTTTCTCTCGGTCAAAAGCAACTATTGACGATTGCGCGAGCGATTATTTCTGATCCTAAAATTTTAATTTTAGATGAAGCAACTAGTTCAGTAGATACGCGTTTGGAAGGGTTGATTCAAAAGGCGATGGATCGGGTAATGGAAGGCCGTACGAGCTTTGTCATTGCTCATAGATTGTCCACTATTCGCGACGCTGATCATATCTTAGTGATGCGTGATGGACAAATTATTGAACACGGCACACACAACGAATTATTGGCTCAAGGCGGTTTTTATGAGCAACTTTACAATAGTCAGTTTATGGAAGAAGCAGAATAATTTTTTAAGGACAGCAATCTACAGTGCTGTCCTTTTTTAGAAATGTTTCTTTCGATTAAGACATAGCAGTTAAGGAAGTGATAATGAATAAATGCTATACTTATCTAGAAAAGAAGGTTATCAAAGCTTAGAAAAAAGTTCAATCGAGTGGAGGAAATCGAATGTCAAATTTTATTGCTCAGAGCGCAGATGTTTATGGCGATGTGATATTAGACGAGGGTTCAACGATATGGTTTCAAAGTGTTTTACGCGGAGATAGCAACAAAATATCAATCGGTAAAATGAGTAATGTGCAAGATGGTACTATTGTTCATGTTGATCATGATGCGCCAACGGTTATTGAAGATTACGTAACGATTGGGCATGCTTGCATTATTCACGGCTGTATAATACGCTCGGGGGCGTTAGTCGGGATGGGCGCGACTGTTTTGAATCATGCGGAAATTGGAGAAAATAGTCTGATCGGAGCGGGGTCGTTAGTAACGGAAGGAACTATTATTCCTAAAAATTCTCTAGCTTTTGGATCGCCAGCACGTGTCATTCGTCAATTGACTTCTGAAGAAATCAAAAAGACCCGAGCCAATGCTGAACATTATTATGAATTAGGTCAAATGTATTTAAAGAATGAAATTCATCCGGTTCAAACAAAGGAAGCCACTCATGAAGGAGACTAGTTTTTTGTTGTTGCAAGCGCAACTAAGAGCTTTGTTTCCTGACGATGGATTGAATCAATTAGCCATTTATGAGGATCAAGAAGAGCATTTTCTAATCTTTTCTAATCGTGGTCTTCACGTACTAGAAGAGGATGAATTAACAAAGGCCCCACGGAATGTTTACTACACAATGGATAGTTTGAAACCATTTTCGATCAGACAACAGGCAGGAGTCTTTGAATTGATCGTGACAACAATGGGGGAAAAAAATTTTGTAATAGCTTTTCCAGATCAAGGTGAGGCACATCATGCACTGCAAACACTTATTGAGCTCCTGGATCAGTAAGACGCTTTAGTGTAATTTTTTCTTGATTCCTATTATAATCTTACTTAAAGGAAGTGATAAAAATGGATGGAAGTAAATTTGATAAAGAGCCAGTAAATGAAGAAGAATTATTAGCTCAAGGGTACCGTAAATATCATGGTGAAGGCATTGACATTTATTATAATAAAGATATTTGCGCACATATAGGAAATTGTGTACGAGGCAATCCAGACATTTTTGAGGTAGGGCGTAGACCATGGATTATTCCTGATAATGGCAGTGTTGAAAATGCCAGCTATGTTGTGGATACCTGTCCAAGCGGAGCCTTAAAATATGTCGTTAAAAAGTAAGTAAATTAGGTAAGGAGAATTATGATGGAAATTAAAGAAGAAAAAGAACGCTTTGTTTTATTGAATGATGCGAATGAAGAAGCTGGCGAAATGACTTGGTCAAATGCTGGGTCAGAAATTATGATTATTGATCATACATTTGTAGATCCAACATATCGTGGTCAGGGATTAGCAGAAAAACTAGTTGCTGCAGGTGTAGAGAAGGCTCGAAATGAAGGGAAAAAGATTATTCCGCTGTGCCCGTTTGCTAAAAAAGAATTTGAGGAAAAATCAGAATATGCAGATGTTTTAAGAAAATAAGTTTAGGACTTCTCTAGTCAAACGACTTCAATTGTGCTAAAGTAAAAATGAGGTAGTTTGGAATAAGGAGGGTCATCTTTTGTATAATTTTATTTTGGGCGTTATCTTGGTTTTGTCAGTGATCATTGTTATAACGATTATGATGCAACCTAGCAAACAAAATAGTGCTGCAAGTGCTTTTACTGGTGGCGCGGATCAATTATTCGGAAAGCAAAAAGCTCGCGGCTTCGAAGCTGTGATGCAACGATCGACCGCCGTTTTAGGTGCGATCTGGATGATATTGCTCTTCGTATTAATGTTTTTATCAAGCAAATAAAACCGGCCTCTCGATTGAGAGGTCTTTTTTATTTTGTATTTGCAATAAATCAAGTACACTTTAAGATAGAACAAAGATGAGCGCTTCATTGAATGTATTCCAATGAAAATTATATATAGTGATAATGACTGAGAAGTTATCACTGCATACGAAGGATTTTGATATGATAAGTTCAATTGAGTGATAAACAAGGAGTGAAGAAAATGATTCAAGTACCCGAGTCGCTGTTTCTGCCTCAAGGAAAACGAGCGGTTCTACTTTTACATGCTTATTCTGGCAGTCCCAATGATGTGCGGATGTTGACACGCTATTTAGAGAAATTGAATTATACAATCTATGCTCCACTATATACCGGTCACGGAACATCAGATCCACTTGATATTCTGCAAGTAGCATCTAGTCGTTGGTGGCAAGATAGCCAACAGAGTGTGGAGTTTTTAAGATCTAAGGGATATCAGGAAATTGCTGTATTTGGTCTTTCAATGGGTGGGATTTTTGCGACTCGGTTGTTGGGCACGATGCCAGAAAAGTTTATCGGTGGCGGTTTTTTCTGTTCGCCTATCTCACCAGTAAAAACAAACGTAACAGAAAACTTTTTAATCTATGCTCAACAAGTTTTAAAAAGAAACGGTGTAGAGCCTAGAAAAGATGTAATTGAAAATTACCGTCCCTTAGTGGAAAAACAATTAGAGACAATTGAAGAACAGGCTCGCAATGCGAATAGTCATCTAGCAAACATTACTCATCCTTTTTTTATGGCTCAATCTGGACAGGATGAAATGATTGAGGCTGATGGTGTTTTTCGAACCGCAGAACGGCTAAAGCAGACCACATTTACCTTGAAATGGTATCCAAATAGTGGTCATGTGATCACTGTAGGGCCTGAGAGAAGACAATTTGAACAAGATGTGGCTGATTTTTTGGCAGGTCTTGGCTGGAGTGAAGATAATGGAGAGACAAACAATTAAAAGAGAGATACTAGCTGGATTGAAAGCAGCTAATAAAAAAAGCCTTTCTATGGAAGAGTTGGCAGAAGTTCTAGATATGCGTAAAAGTGATGACTTTAAATTGTTGGTCAAAACGATTGCACAAATGGAGCGAGAAAAAACAGTAGAATTTAATAAAAAGGGTCGGATCAAGCTACCTTTTCAACCAATTGAGGTAGAAGGTATTTTTCGCCGTAATGAAAGAGGATTTGGATTTGTAACAATTGATCCTGAAGAACCAGATGTTTTCATTCCGAAAGACGCGACGAACTTCGCGATGGATGGTGACATCGTCATGATTGATATTCAAAAGACAGCGGACCTTTTTTCCGATCGCGGAGCAGAAGGACAAGTTGTTTCTATTAAAGAAAGAAAGATTCAACAAATTGTTGGGGAGTTTACTGCTTTTGATGTAGACGAAATTGCAGAATCAGATTTGTATGGATACGTAACACCAAAAGATAAAAAAAGTGCACAATTTAAAGTTTTTATTGCAGCAGAAGGAATTCAACCTGTAGATGGAAGTATCGTTATCGTTGAAATTACCCATTATCCAGAAAAAGGGTACGCTACTAGTTTAGAAGGCTTGATTACTAAGGTTATTGGACACAAAAATGATCCTGGGATGGATATACTATCAATTGTTATTGCGCAAGGTATTCCTACTCAATTTCCAGAGGAAGTACAGACTGCATCTGAACAAATACCTGATAAAATCATGGATTCAGATTTAGTTGGTCGCCGTGATTTACGTGACCAACAAATTGTTACGATTGATGGTGCAGATGCTAAGGATCTAGATGATGCAGTGACTGTACGAAAATTAGATAATGGAAATTATTTTTTAGGTGTTCATATCGCCGACGTTTCATATTACGTAACTGAAAATAGTATTTTGGATAAGGAAGCCTTTGAACGTGGAACGAGTGTCTATTTGACTGATCGTGTCATTCCAATGATCCCTCAACGATTATCTAATGGAATTTGTTCTTTAAATCCACAAGTACCTCGCTTAACAATGAGCTGTGAAATGGAGATTGATTCTACTGGAAAAATCTTAAGTCATGAAATTTTTCAAAGTGTCATTCAAACAAGCGAACGAATGACTTATTCGGCAGTCAATGCTATTTTGGAGGAAGAGGATTCCGAATCAATTGAGAGATATCATGATTTAGTACCAATGTTTCGTTTGATGAAAGAACTTCATCAAATTTTGGAAGCACATCGAAACCATCGTGGAGCAATTAACTTTGAGGACCGAGAAGCAAAAATTTTAGTAGATTCTGAAGGTCATCCAAAGGATATTGAATTGCGTGAACGAGGTGTTGGTGAACGATTAATTGAATCCTTCATGTTAGCGGCAAACGAAACCGTGGCAGAACATTTTAATCGTCAAAAACTACCATTCATTTATCGAATTCACGAGCAGCCTAAAGAAGAAAAGATGCAGCGATTCTTCGATTTTGCGGCTGCGTTAGGTATCTTAGTAAAAGGTACAAAGAACACAATTACGCCAAAAGATTTGCAGAAAGTGATACAAGAGGTAGAAGAGAAACCAGAAGCAGCAGTGATTAATACAATGCTATTACGCAGCATGCAGCAAGCTCGTTATTCTGAAGACAATTACGGTCATTATGGATTAGCCGCTGAATACTATACGCATTTTACTTCACCGATTCGACGTTACCCTGATTTGATTGTTCATCGTTTGATTCGGACCTACAGCCAAGATCAAAGTGATGCGACGAAAGAGAAATGGGCAGAGGCATTGCCTGAAATTGCGGACCATAGTTCAAAAATGGAACGTCGTTCTGTGGAAGCAGAACGTGAAGTCGATAGTATGAAGAAGGCAGAATATATGGCTGATAAAATTGGTGAGGAGTTTGACGGTATTATCAGTTCAGTAACAAAGTTTGGTATTTTTATAGAATTACCTAATACAGTAGAAGGAATGATTCATGTAAATGAGTTGAAACAAGATTATTTTCACTTCGTTGAAAATCAATTAGCATTAGTGGGAGAAAGGACACGCCAAACCTTTAAGATTGGTCAAAAAGTCCGGATCAAAGTAGTTAAATCAGATCCTGAGACACGAGAAATTGATTTTGAGCTGCTAGAAGCGGAAGAAATTCCTTTGTTGGAGGTTCCTAAAGGGGGAAGCCGTCAAAGACGTCAGTCGACAGGTGGAAGAAAAAACAACAAGAAGTCCGATAAATATTATGGGAAAAATGTTGACCGAACAAAAAACGGTAAAGATAAGAAAAAGAAAAAGGGTAAGAAGCCTTTTTATAAATCAGTAGCTAAAAAGAAAAAGTCCGGAAGAAAGAAGGGGTAGTATGCCAAAAGGCGAAGGCAAGCTAGTGGCACAAAATAAAAAAGCTCGTCATGATTATACGATCATCGATACGATTGAAGCGGGAATTGTTTTGCAGGGAACAGAAATCAAATCAATCCGAAATAGCCGAATCAACTTAAAGGATGGTTTTGCTCGGATTAGAAATGGCGAGGCTTTCTTATACAATGTGCATATCAGCCCTTATGAGCAAGGAAATATTTTTAATCATGACCCTGTTCGAACACGTAAATTGTTGATGCACAAAAAACAAATCGCTCGTTTGGCGGGTGAAGTAAAAAATACTGGAATTACATTAGTTCCCTTAAAAGTCTATTTAAAGGATGGCTACGCAAAAGTACTAATTGGCGTTGCTAAAGGGAAACATCAGTATGATAAAAGAGAAAGTTTGAAGCGTAAAGATGTTGATCGTCAAATTAGTCGTACGTTAAAAAATTATTCTCGATAGCAAAATATTCTTTTTCGCATATTTGGTGAGAATTACTTTACTTCACATTAGATTTTGATACGATTGGTTACAATCTATACTAGCTATATTGCGGTCAAAAACAGCTATTTAAGGCGTATAGACAGAGATAAAATAACGACGAAGAAAATATCTTTGAGTTATTCGAAAATTTTTAGGAAAATTCTTTGAAATTTTCTTTCTCTGGTGGTAACATACGATAGTATTTTGAGGAGCAGCGCTAAGCAGGCACGAGCTGACGCGAGTCGCTGGGAAGAGAGGTGAACTGAATTGGATGAAAAATCTTGGGTTTTCCATATTGGTCCCATATGGTTCGATGGTACGGTGACGACAATGATAATTGTGACATGTGTGATTGTCTTCTTCCTTGTTTTTGCGTTCACACGCAACCTGTCATTGAAGCCCAAAGGAAAGCAAAACGCAATTGAGTGGGTCATTGATTTTACAACGAATATTGTTGGCGACAACATGCCTCGTAAAGAAGTCAGAAATTTTAGTTTGTTCTCATTTACGTTGTTCTTATTTATTTTTGTAGCGAACCAAATCGGATTGGTCACAAAAATCGTCACAGGTGACAACGTGACTTATTGGAAAAGTCCCACTGCAAACCCGTTTGTAACAATGGGATTAGCCTTACTGGTGTTGGTATTAGCCAATTACTTAGGCACAGAAAAATTAGGCTTAGGTGGATACATTAAAAATTCTTTCTTTACACCCGCAGGATTATTTCCTATTAAGTTGATGGAAGAATTTACCAACGTAATAACGTTGGGCCTTCGTCTTTACGGTAACATTTTTGCTGGTGAGGTATTGCTTTCTCTTATCGCAAGCATGGTTACAAGTACAGGATGGTGGACATTGCCATTTGCAATCCCGCTTGAGATGATTTGGATCGCATTCTCATTATTTATCGGAAGTATCCAAGCATTTGTTTTCACAACTCTATCTATGGTTTATATCAGTCATAAAATCGAGGTAGAATAATAAAAAATTAACACACTTTTAGGAGGAAATTTATTATGAACTTTATCGGTGCAGGAATCGCAATCATGGGAGCCGCAATTGGGGCTGGTTATGGTAATGGACAAGTAATCTCAAAAGCAATTGAATCAATGGCACGTCAACCAGAAATGTCAGGACAAATTCGTTCAACAATGTTTATCGGTGTTGGTTTGATCGAAGCTGTGCCAATTCTAGGGGTAGTTTTAGGTATGTTGATGGTTTTCCAAGGTTAATAATTGATGTTTTTTGTTACGGCTCATCTCAGAGATGAGCAAAAGAACCGTTTAACGGTTCTTTTAATGAGAAAGAACAGAAAGGAAGACCGAGTATGCTGAATCTAGTTATTGCTGAGGCTGTCAACACAACACTCGGTAATTTAATCGCCGTTACGGGTGCATTCGTAATCCTAATGGCATTATTGAAAAAATTCGCGTGGGGTGCCGTCCAAGACATTCTAAAAAAACGTGAAGATAAGATCGCCAATGATCTAGATTCTGCCGAACAATCTCGGATCAAAGCTGCTGAGTTGGAAAAAGAACGTGAAGCTCAGTTGGCAAGTTCCCGTAGTGATGCGGCAGATATCATCAAAAATGCGAAAGAAAGTGGCGAATTAAGCCGCCAAAATATCATCAAAGATACTAAGGAAGAAGTTACTCGTCTAAAAGATCGCGCACAAGCGGAAATCAAAGATGAACGTGAAAACGCGTTGACTTCTGTTAAAGATGATGTGGCAACACTTTCTCTACAAATCGCAGAAAAAATCTTGAGCAAAGAGCTTTCACAAGATGCCCATCAAGATTTAATTAATGACTATATGGATAAGTTAGGTAATACGAAACATGAAGCTTGATAAGTATACTGTTGGTAAACGATATGGAAAAGCTTTGTTTGAATTGGCGATCGAAAATGAAGCCGCCGATGCCGTTTATCAAGAGTTATTGACGATTCGGGAAATCTGTAAAGAAATCCCAGATTTAGGGAATATATTGACGGATGTTCGTTTAGAAGGTGCTGAGAAAAAAGCGATCATGAATGCTTTTACTAGTAATTTCGACGGAATTGTCAAGAATTTCTTATTAGTTGTTTTTGAGTACAATCGTAGTGATGATCTTCCATTTATGATAGAGGAATTTGAACGTCGTTATGATGAACAAAACAAAATTGCACACGGAACGGTAACTACAGCTGTGCCGCTCTCTGAAGAAAAGAAACACGAACTTGAAGCGAAAGTCGCTGATGTTTTTGGCTACCAGAAGGCCACGTTAACCCCGATAGTTGATGAATCAATTCTCGGCGGTGTCATTGTTGAAGCCGATCATCAAGTGATCGACGGCAGCCTCGCCAGCCAATTAAATGGTCTACGAGCAGCACTTAGTAAAAAGTAGAGAAGAAGAGGTGAAATGAATGGCCATCAAAGCAGAAGAAATCAGTGCTTTAATCAAAGAACAGATTCAAAATTATGATAATAAGCTGTCTGTTGAAGAAATCGGAACAGTCACTTACGTTGGGGATGGAATCGCCCGTGCCCACGGGTTAGAAAATGCAATGAGTGGAGAGCTTCTAGAGTTTTCTAATGGCTCTTACGGAATGGCACAAAACTTAGAAAGCAATGATGTCGGTATCATCGTTCTAGGTGAATTTGAGTCCATTCGTGAAGGAGATAAAGTAAAACGTACCGGTAAAATCATGGAAGTGCCTGTTGGTGATAACATGATTGGGCGGGTAGTAAATCCATTAGGTCAGCCAATTGATGGTATGGGCCCAATCGAAACAAGTAAAACTCGTCCTGTAGAAGCAATGGCTCCTGGCGTTATGCAACGTAAATCAGTTTCAGAACCAATGCAAACGGGGTTAAAAGCCATTGATGCGCTAGTTCCAATTGGTCGTGGTCAACGGGAACTAGTCATTGGAGACCGTAAAACAGGGAAAACTTCAATCGCCATTGATACGATTATTAACCAAAAAGGTCAAGATATGATTTGTATCTACGTCGCTATTGGTCAAAAAGAATCTACGGTACGCTCACAAGTGGAGACACTTCGTAAGTTCGGTGCTATGGATTACACTATTGTCGTAACGGCTGGTGCGTCACAACCTGCACCGCTATTATTTATTGCGCCTTATGCTGGAACAGCGATGGGTGAAGAGTTCATGTATAACGGCAAGCATGTACTTGTTGTATTTGATGATTTATCAAAACAGGCAGTTGCTTATCGTGAACTTTCATTGTTATTACGTCGTCCGCCAGGTCGTGAAGCTTATCCAGGGGATGTTTTTTACCTACACTCACGTTTGCTAGAACGTGCTGCAAAACTTTCAGATGAATTAGGCGGAGGATCACTTACTGCCTTACCATTTGTTGAAACACAGGCTGGAGATATTTCTGCTTATATTCCAACAAACGTGATTTCAATTACTGATGGACAAATCTTCTTAGAAAATGATTTATTCTATGCAGGTATTCGACCAGCCGTGGATGCTGGATTATCTGTATCACGGGTCGGTGGTTCTGCTCAAATCAAAGCAATGAAGAAAGTTGCTGGGACTCTTCGTTTGGATTTAGCCAGCTATCGTGAATTAGAAGCCTTCACTCAATTCGGTTCAGATTTAGATGCTGCTACTCAAGCGAAATTAAATCGTGGACGCCGAACAGTTGAAGTATTAAAACAAAAATTACATGATCCACTTCCTGTTGAAAAACAAGTAGTGATCCTTTATGCCTTGACTCATGGCGTACTTGATAGTATTCCAGTCAATAGTATTTTAGATTTTGAAGCACAATTATTTGAATATCTTGAAACAAATCATTCAGATTTATTTGCGACAATTCGTGATACGAAAGATTTGCCAGATGCAAATAAGCTAGATGGAGCGATCCAGGAATTCAAAGATATTTTTGATGCTTCCGCAGCGAACCAAGAAAAAGCATAATCGAGGTGAGAATAAAACATGGCATCCTTAAATGAAATCAAAACACGGATTGCATCGACGAAGAAAACGAGTCAAATCACCAACGCTATGCAAATGGTATCAGCATCTAAATTAACGAAATCAGAGGCTTATTCAGCAAAATTCCAGCTTTACGCGTCAAAAGTACGTGAAGTGTTAACTCACTTAACAGCAAGTGAATTAACGGAGTTAGCTAATTCTGGTCGTGAATTAGGCGGCATCAATTATCACAGTATGTTGTTGAACCGTCCGGTCAAGAAAACTGGTTATATCGTGATTACTTCTGATGGCGGTTTAGTCGGAGGTTATAACAGCTCAATTTTAAAGCAAACCATGACAATGCTTGAAGATGATCATGATTCTGCTGATGAATATGTTTTGTTAGCCATTGGTGGAACCGGTGCGGACTTTTTCAAAGCTCGCGGTGTAAAATTAGCCTACGAATTACGCAATTTATCGGATCAACCGAGCTTTGATGAAGTACGAAAAATCGTTTCGATGACGACTAGTATGTATGAAAATCAAGTCTTCGACGAATTATATGTATGCTATAACCATCATGTCAATTCGTTGTCTAGTCAGTTCCGAGTGGAAAAAATGCTGCCGATTTCTGACTTAGATCCAAGCGAAGCACAAACATATCGGGAAGAGTATCTATTCGAACCTTCAAAAGAAGCCATTCTTGATCAATTACTTCCACAATATGCTGAAAGTCTGATCTACGGTGCAATCGTTGATGCCAAAACGGCAGAGCATGCGGCCGGAATGACAGCAATGAAGACAGCGACTGATAACGCCAGCGCGATCATTGGCGATTTAACGATTTCATACAACCGAGCTCGTCAAGCGGCGATTACTCAAGAGATTACTGAAATTGTCGGCGGGGCTTCCGCATTAGAATAATTTCGAGATTGGAGGAAAAAACATGAGTTCAGGCAAGATTGTTCAAGTTATTGGTCCCGTTGTCGACGTGGAATTTTCTTTAGATCAATCCTTACCAGACATCAACAATGCGTTGATTGTTTATAAAAAAGATAAAACAAAAGTTGTTCTTGAAGCTGCTTTGGAACTTGGTGATGGTGTTATTCGCACAATCGCCATGGAATCAACGGATGGATTACAACGTGGAATGGAAGTTGTCGATACTGGCAAGCCTATTTCTGTTCCAGTAGGAAAAGAAACTCTAGGTCGTGTATTTAATGTATTAGGTGAAACAATCGACAAGGAAGCGCCTTTTCCAGAAGATGCAGAAAAAAGTGGTATTCACAAGAAAGCACCAACTTTCGAAGAACTTAGCACAAGTAATGAGATCTTAGAAACAGGAATCAAAGTTATTGACTTGTTAGCTCCTTACTTAAAAGGTGGTAAAGTTGGATTATTTGGTGGTGCCGGTGTTGGTAAAACAGTCTTGATTCAAGAGCTAATTCATAATATCGCTCAAGAACATGGTGGTATTTCTGTGTTTACTGGTGTTGGTGAACGTACTCGTGAAGGGAACGACCTTTATTATGAAATGAAAGATTCTGGTGTTATTGAGAAAACTGCTATGGTGTTCGGTCAAATGAACGAGCCGCCAGGTGCACGTATGCGTGTTGCCTTAACTGGTTTAACCTTAGCCGAATACTTCCGTGATGAAGAAGGACAAGATGTGTTGCTATTTATTGACAACATTTTCCGTTTCACTCAAGCCGGATCAGAAGTTTCTGCCTTACTTGGCCGTATGCCGTCAGCAGTTGGTTACCAACCGACTTTAGCAACTGAAATGGGTCAATTACAAGAACGTATTACGTCGACGAAAAAAGGTTCAATTACCTCGATTCAAGCCATCTACGTACCTGCGGATGACTATACTGACCCTGCGCCAGCAACAGCCTTTGCCCATTTAGATGCAACGACCAACTTGGAACGGAAATTAACCGAACAAGGGATCTATCCCGCAGTTGATCCATTAGCGTCCTCTTCTAGTGCTTTAGCGCCTGAAATTGTAGGTGAAGAACATTACCGTGTTGCTACAGAAGTTCAACGTGTTTTACAACGTTATCGGGAATTACAAGATATCATTGCAATTTTAGGGATGGATGAATTATCTGATCAAGAAAAAGTAATTGTATCTCGTGCTCGTAGAATTCAATTTTTCTTGTCACAAAACTTTAATGTGGCAGAACAATTTACTGGTTTACCAGGTTCTTATGTACCTGTTGAGAAAACTGTTGAAGGGTTTAAAGAAATCCTTGAAGGGAAATATGATGATCTTCCTGAAGAAGCATTCCGCAGTGTAGGTCCGATCGAAGACGTAGTAGAAAAAGCGAAAACTTTAGGCTACTAGAAAGAGGTGCCCGATGGAACAAGAAAAAAACAAAGTTCTGCAAGTGAACGTTGTTACTCCAGATGGTAATGTCTATGATCACAATGCAACGATTGTAGTCGCGAAGACCGTGGCTGGTGAAATAGGTATTTTGCCCAATCACGCACCAATCATAGCCCCTCTTGCAATTGATGAGGTCCGTGTTCGCCGAACAGATTCGGATACCCATGTTGACTGGATTGCGGTTAATGGTGGAATCATGGAGGTTCGAGACAATGTGTTGACGATCATCGCTGATACGGCAGAACGTGAACGCGATATCGACGTTTCTCGTGCGGAAAGAGCAAAACAACGTGCGGAAGCGCGAATTCAAGAAGCGCGTGAAAAACAAGACACTGACCAATTGAGTCGTGCTGAAGTTGCCTTGCATCGTGCTATGAATCGTATTAAAGTTTCAAAACACCGTTAAGTTTACTAGATTGAAAGGATTGTGCCAAATTATCTTGGTGCAATCTTTTTTTTAAATCAATTTTAAAATTTGGAAATAAAAGATGAACACTCCCTCTTCTTAAAAGTTATTACTACCAAAATAATAAGAAGAATTTTGAGTATTTTGACGAAAAGAGAAAGATAAAAATTTTTAAAGAACTTTTTGAGAAAGAAAACAAATGTTAAGTTTTTTAAAAGTTTCTCTACAGTACTTTGGGTGAGCAAAGTATTCTTCTTTATCTGAAACTGTGATATAATCCTACTGTTGATTTTTTTGAAAGGATAAGAATTATGCAAGTATATGGAATTGATGCAATCGTTAGAATTGTCTCGCATTTTTCCTTCATCTATTTAGCTTTTTGGGCTTTGAGGTCATTGCGCATAGAAAATCTTTTTAAAGCATTTAAGGAAACGCAGGTACGTCTTGTGATCTTGATGTTAGCAATTGCTTTAGGGTTTGCTTGCAGTACATTCTTCTTAGAAATCATTCTTTTATGTAAAAATATATTTTTGACATTTAACTAAGGTACATATACGAAGCAATCGATTAGCTTTTTGGAGGGAATACAGATGGAAGAGATCATCGTTCGTGGTGGTAAACAATTAAAAGGAACAGTACATATTGAAGGGGCAAAAAATGCCGTATTGCCGATTTTAGCTGCGACTTTATTGGCAGAAGAAGGAACATCAACGTTAAGCAATGTTCCGATTTTATCTGATGTTTTTACCATGAATCAAGTGATTCGTTATTTGAATACAGATGTTGAGTTCAATGAAGAAACGAAAGAAGTTACAGTGGATGCTACACGTCAATTAAATGTAGAAGCTCCTTATGAATATGTAAGCAAGATGCGCGCATCAATCGTTGTAATGGGCCCCTTATTAGCTAGAAATGGTCATGCTAAGGTTGCAATGCCTGGCGGATGTGCTATTGGTAAACGTCCAATTGACTTGCATTTGAAAGGTTTCCAAGCTTTAGGAGCGAAAATTATCCAAAAAAATGGCTACATTGAAGCAATTGCAGATGAATTGATTGGTGATACCATTTATTTGGATTTCCCAAGTGTTGGTGCAACTCAAAACATTATGATGGCTGCTGTAAAGGCTAAAGGTACAACAGTGATCGAAAACGTTGCTCGCGAGCCTGAAATTGTTGATTTGGCTAATTTCTTGAATAAAATGGGTGCTAGTATTCATGGTGCTGGGACAGAAACGATGCGTATTGAAGGGGTAGATCATCTTCATGCCGTTTCTCATCCAATTGTCCAAGACCGGATTGAAGCTGGTACATTTATGGTTGCCGCTGCGATGACTGAAGGAAATGTTCTGATTGATGGTGCAATTCCAGAACATAATCGTCCGTTGATTTCTAAGTTGATTGAGATGGGTGTTAAGGTAACGGAAGAAAACGACGGCTTACGTGTGATTGGTCCTAAGACTTTGAAAGCAACGGATATTAAGACAATGCCTCATCCTGGCTTCCCAACAGATATGCAAGCTCAGATGACTGCTATCCAATTAGTTGCTAACGGAATCAGTACGACGACAGAAACTGTTTTTGAAAATCGTTTCCAACATTTAGAAGAAATGCGCAGAATGAATGCACAAGTCAAAATTGATAATAATGTTGCCTTAATAAAGGGCGCGACAGAATTACAAGGTGCGGAAGTTTATGCCACGGATTTACGTGCAGCAGCAGCGTTGGTCTTAGCTGGACTACGGGCAAACGGTATTACTCGTGTGCGTAACTTGAAATATTTGGATCGCGGTTATTATCAATTTCATAAAAAATTACAACAATTGGGTGCTGATGTAGAACGCGTAGATAATGAAAGCAAAAAAGCAATTGATGCAACAACTGTTTTAGCATAAGGAGTGAGTATATGAGTTCAGGCGAACATATCTTACGAAGCTTGATTCGGATTGTAGCGATATTACTTGCGGGTGTCTTGCTATTTATTATCGGCAGTATGATTGGTTATGGTGCAATGGGTGGAGGGAATCCATTTAAAGTACTATTGCCAGATGTTTGGCGCCATATTTTAGATTTTGTTCATTAATGTCTGTAGCAAAATTTTTGTTAATTATTGAAGAAGAGGTTGTTCCAATTTATGGTGCGATCTCTTTTTTATTCGTCTTATTATAGGTGAGAGACAAGCAAATAATTTGCAGCTATAAAAATAGAAATGTTTAAATAGATCAATGTTGATTTAGGATAGTTTGGAGTGAGAGAATGAATATTATAGGTAGAGGTCTGGTTTTCTTAGTACGAGGCTATCAGCGCTTTATCTCTCCGTTAACACAACCCTCTTGTCGATATTATCCATCTTGTTCTAGCTACATGATTAAAGCGATTCAAGTTCATGGGGCTTTTAAAGGAAGCTTAATGGGAATATCAAGAATACTGAGGTGTCATCCCTTTGCTAAGCCAGGATTGGATTATGTACCGGTGAAATTTTCATTACGGAAAAATTTAAAAGATAGAGAAGAACCAAGTTACCAAGAGCTGAAGAAAAAGTAGAAAAGTTAAAATTCTGAAGCAATTTGGGAAGTCCATTTATTTTTTTAGGTAAAATAGTGAGTTAAACAATAAAGAATACGATTAAAAGGTACGTGATTGAGGTTATTGTAAGACTAGATAGTATCTTTAAGTATTTAGATAAGTTAAATAGCCAAATAGCTCTAAAATAAGTAAAAGCATCTTTTACTATGGTGAATGTAAGTTTCACAATTAATCGTAAAAATCGTTTGCTTTTAAATTGAATAAGTTATTTTATGTAGACCTGATTAACTTTTCGTAAGTTAATCAGGTCTTTTTTCGTTATTTTATGAGCTGTAGGAAATAGTGTAAGCGCTATAAATTGTTTGATTATTGCTGAATTATTAAAATATTCAGAAAATTTAATTGACAGTGAGAGTTTTTTCCTATATATTCTTTATTATCTTAACGATTTATCATTATTTTATTAGGGGGAAACAGGATGAAGAAAAGAACAGTAGCTGCTCTAGCAGCAGGGTTGTTTCTATTTGGCGCGTGTGGTTCGCCTAAAGCTAACGATAGCAGTGGTGGAGAAGATGCCAAGACAATCAAAATCGGCGGGAACTTCGAATTATCAGGAGCTGTAGCAGCTTATGGTGAAGCGGAAAATGAAGGAGCTAAATTAGCCGTTGAAGAAATTAATAAAGATGGCGGAATTGATGGAAAGAAAATTGAGTATATCTCAAAAGATAATAAGTCTGATAATAATGAAGCAGCATCTGTTGCAGCAAACTTAACAACAAAAGATGAAGTAGTAGCAATTATTGGTCCAGCAACTTCAGGTGCGACAAAAGCAACGTTACCAAACTTATCAAAAGCTAAAGTTCCTGCTGTTACACCATCAGGAACAGATGATGCAATTACTGTACAAAAAGGTAAGGTCCAAGATTATATTTATCGTTCTTGTTTCCAAGATAGCTTCCAAGGAATTGTCTTAGCGAAATATGCGGATGATAACTTGAAAGCTGACAAAGCAGTAATCTTAGGTGATAACTCAAGTGATTATGCAAATGGCTTGAAGAAGGCCTTTAAGGATACTTACAAAGGTAAAATCGTAGCTGAGGAGAACTTTACTGCAGGAGATAAAGATTTCCAAGCAATGCTGACAAAAATCAAAGATAAAGACTTCAATGTTATCTATATCCCAGGCTATTACACAGAAGCGGGTCTAATCATCAAACAAGCTCGTGAAATGGGAATTGAACAACCTATCATCGGGGCTGACGGCTTTGGTGATGAAAAATTAGTTGAAACAGCTGGCGCAAGCAATGTCAAAAATGTCTATTATACAGGGCACTTCTCAACAAAAGCACCAGCAACTGATAAAGTGGAACCATTTGTAGAAGCTTTCGAGAAAAAGTATAACAAACAGCCATCTTCATTCAATGCTTTAGCTTACGATTCTGTTTACATGATCAAACAAGCAATTGAGGATGAAGGAAAAGCAACACCAGAAGCAATCGACAAAGGACTTGCGAATTTGAAAGATTTTGAAGGTGTTACTGGTAAGATTTCAATGGACAAGGAACATAATCCTATAAAATCAGCAGTAGTTCTTGGTCTGACAGATGGGAAAGAAACTTCTGCCGAAACCGTTAATCCATAATTACTCGGTGAATGCAGACAAGGGAGTGTGCCGATGGTTGTTGGCACACTCCCTTTTAAAAATTAAGGTCGTAATCGGATCGGCTACTCTATTTTTTTGAAAAGTGAAGTGATAAAGATGGAAGTATTTATTCAGCAAATCGTCAATGGGCTATTCCTAGGTAGTGTCTACGCATTGATGGCGCTTGGCTATACTATGGTCTATGGGATTATTAAATTAATCAACTTTGCCCATGGCGAAATATATATGATTGGGTCGTTTATTGGCTACTTTTTAATCAATCAGTTTAATATGGGCTTCTTTCCCGCCTTGGTATTATCAATGGCAGGAAGTGCAATTTTAGGAGTCGTTATTGAATTTTTGGCTTATCGTCCATTAAGAAATTCTACTCGAATTGCTGCTTTGATTACTGCAATCGGTGTTTCCTACCTATTGCAAAATACGATGATTTATTTTTTCAGTTCAACAACTCGTCCATTTCCACAGGCGATTAAACTGCAGGTTTACAAACTTGGATTTTTGAGTATTTCAAATATTCAATTGTTGATTTTAGGCTTGTCATTATTTTTAATGATTGCCTTAAACCTGATTGTTCAGAAAACCAAGATGGGGAAGGCGATGCGTGCAGTGAGTGTTGATACAGATGCCGCACAGTTGATGGGAATTGACGTAAACCGTACGATCTCCTTTACTTTTGCTTTAGGTTCAGCACTAGCAGCTGCTGGTGGAATGATGATCGGATTATATTATAATTCGATTGACCCGATGATGGGGTATATTCCAGGCTTAAAGTCATTTATTGCCGCAGTTTTAGGTGGAATTGGTATTATTCCAGGTGCTGCAATTGGTGGATTTGTCATCGGTTTAATAGAAACATTGACAACAGCATTGGGATTTTCAGATTTTAAAGACGCAGTCGTATATGCAGTATTGATTTTAATTTTGTTAATTCGTCCAGCCGGTATTTTAGGCAAACATGTGAAAGAGAAAGTGTAGGTGGATCAAATGAAAAAGAATTTGAAATACAATTTGATTTGGCTAGCTTTGATCGTAATTGGATATGTAGTTTTATACGTAGCTTATTCTGCTGGAATGGTCAACTTGTTTTTAGATAATATTTTAGTTCAAATCGGGATTAATATCATTTTAGCAGTTGGTTTGAATCTTATCATCGGATTTTCAGGACAGTTTTCTTTAGGTCATGCAGGCTTCATGGCGATTGGCGCTTATGCGGCTGCATTGATCTCAATGAATACACCAACTTACGGCGGATTTTTCTTAGGGATGGCTGTTGGAGTTATTTTAGCCGGTATCGTTGCTGTAGCTGTTGGAATTCCAACGTTACGTTTAAGCGGTGATTATCTAGCGATTGCCACACTAGGTGTAGCGGAGATTATTCGTATTTTATTAATTAACTTTAAAGAGATTACGAATGGTCCTTCTGGTTTATTTGGTATCGAACCTTTTGTTGATTGGCAAATGGTTTATGGCTTCATGGCGATCACTACATTATTTATTGTTAACTATATACGTTCAGGTGCTGGTCGTGCGACGATGGCAATTCGTGAAGATGAGATTGCAGCGGAAGCGATGGGAGTCAATACTACGAAATACAAGGTAATGGCTTTTGCTTTTGGCGCGATGACGGCAAGTATTGCTGGTTCTTTGTACGCTGGATATTTACAATCAATTGCACCAAAGGATTTTGCCTTTACAAAGTCCGTTGATATTTTAATTTTAGTCGTATTAGGTGGAATTGGTAGTGTGACAGGAACATTTATCGCAGCAATTCTTTTAGGGATAATTAATATGTATCTTCAGGATTTTGGGACATTACGGATGATTATTTACGCATTAGCATTAATTATCTTGATGATTTTCAAACCTGGCGGATTATTAGGTACAAAAGAATTGTCTGTGAAGAAGATTTTAGATAAGTTTAAAAAGGGAGATGACCAGAATGCCTCTGTTGGAAATTAAAGATTTAACTAAAAACTTTGGCGGTTTGGCGGCGGTCTCCAATGTCAATATCGCGTTAGAAGAAAATCAATTAGTGGGATTGATTGGGCCGAATGGTGCAGGGAAAACAACTTTGTTTAATTTGATTACAGGTGTTTACGAACCAAGTGAAGGAGACGTTTTACTAGAGGCGGATGGAAAAACTCATCGATTGAATGGTCAAAAGCCTTACGCTATTGCTGATCTTGGTTTAAGTCGAACTTTTCAGAATATTCGTTTGTTTAAGGATTTGACGGTTTTAGACAATGTTTTAATCGCTATGAACAGTAAAAATAAAGAAGGCTTTTTCTCTAGTGTTTTGCGTTTACCAGCGTTTTATAACAAAGAGGATAAGTTAAAAGAAGAAGCATTGAAATTATTGACGATTTTTGATTTACAAGATAAAGCAGAGAATTTGGCTCGTAATTTGCCTTATGGGGAACAACGACGCTTGGAAATTGTTCGTGCATTAGCTACAAAACCAAAAATTCTCTTCTTGGATGAGCCCGCAGCAGGAATGAATCCACAAGAAACAGCGGCATTAACATTGCTGATCCGAAAGATCCAAAAGGAATTTCAAATTACGATTTTGCTGATTGAGCACGACATGAGTTTGGTTATGGACGTCTGCGAAAGAATTTATGTTTTAGAATATGGTCGTATTTTAGCAGAAGGTATTCCAGAAGAAATAAAAAATAATCCTGAGGTTATCAAAGCCTATCTTGGAGGTGAGCTATAATGCTGAAAATTGAAAATCTTTCGGTTCATTACGGCATGATCCAGGCTGTACGGGATGTTAGCTTTGAAGTAAATCAGGGAGAAATCGTTTCTCTGATCGGAGCAAATGGTGCAGGGAAAACGACCATTTTACGAACGATCTCCGGTTTAAATCACCCCTCTAAAGGGACTATTACTTTTGAAGGTTCTCCTATCCAAAAGAAAGCGCCAAGGCGTATTGTTGCTCAAGGGATTTCACAGGTTCCAGAAGGAAGACATGTCTTTCCTGGATTAACTGTTTTGGAAAATTTAGAGATGGGGGCGTATTTACGCAAAGATGGAGATATTCAACAAGATTATGAACATGTCTATGAAAAGTTTCCTATCTTGAAAGAGCGATTGAATCAGGATGCATCCACCTTATCTGGCGGTGAACAGCAAATGTTAGCAATGGGACGGGCTTTGATGTCTAAACCGCGTTTATTATTGCTCGATGAGCCTTCAATGGGATTGGCACCAATTTTTATTCAAGAAATTTTTAACATCATACAAGAGATTCAAAAACAAGGAACGACCGTTTTATTAATTGAACAAAATGCTAAGATGGCGTTGTCAATTGCTGACCGTGGCTATGTGTTGGAAACAGGTAAAGTAGTCTTGTCAGGGACTGGTCAAGAATTGCTAGAGAGTGAAGAAGTGAAGAAAGCTTATCTAGGAGGATAAAACATGAGTGTAAAGGATTTTATGACAGAAGATTTGGTGACGGTCACACCAAAGACAAAAATATTTGATGCGGTCGATTTAATGAAGAAATATGATATTCATCGTTTACCGGTTATGGAGGAGGAACAATTGGTAGGTTTGATTACTGAAGGGACAATTCAAGAAGCACTTCCTTCAAAAGCTACCAGCTTAAGTGTTCATGAAGTCAATTACTTATTAAATAAAACAGTTGTCTCAGATGTGATGATCAAGGATGTTAAAACAATTTCCCCAGATGCGGAATTAGAAGATGGCATTTATCTGATGCGTCAAAACAAAATCAATGTATTGCCTGTCCTTGATGGGACGAAATTAGTTGGGATTATTACTAATAATGATATATTTGATGCGTTCTTAAAACTCACAGGGTATTATGAAGGTGGGACTCGGATTCAACTAAAAATCTTAGAAGACAAAAAAGGTGTACTAGCAAGAGTAGCAAAGATTTTGGCTGATCATGATTTCAGTATCCTGACTGTTATCGTAGATCATCAAGTCAATGCGACAATTTTAGAAATTCAGCTAGCTAGCAAAGAAACTGAAGAAATTAAGCAGCTATTGACGGATAATGGTTATGAAGTGTTGAAAGCCATAATCACACAACCTTAAATGAAAGGACGACTGAGTGATCAGTTGTCCTTTTCTTTTATTGTGTGATAAAATGTTTTGGACGGAGGTGAATATATGTCTAAAAAGAACAAAGATATCCAAGTTCAGGTTACTGAAGAAGAACGTGTTATTGATGGAAAGAAACAAGCAATTACTCAATTAATGATTGGTAAAAAAGTTATTGGTGAAATTATTCCAGAAAACAAAAATTTTCAAGCCTATAATGATGGACATCTTTTAGGGAATTACAAGTCATTGGATGATGGGATTGAAGCCTTAATTCGTAACTGGAACTTACATGAATAATTTTTGAAAAAGTACTTGCATTTTTTTTGAAGATTAGGTATTATAACTGAGTCGGGTTTTTAAATAATAAAAAAACTATTTGGAGGAGTAGCGAAGTGGCTAAACGCGACNTCCCGTTAACCTCCATTCGGTTCCGTGGTGTAGGGGTTAACATGCCTGCCTGTCACGCAGGAGATCGCGGGTTCAAATCCCGTCGGGACCGCCATTATTTAATTAAATACTTTAAACTATTATATATGGCGCGGTAGCTCAGTTGGTAGAGCAACGGATTGAAGCTCCGTGTGTCGGCAGTTCGATTCTGTCCCGCGCCACCATGGAGGAGTAGCGAAGTGGCTAAACGCGACGGACTGTAAATCCGTTCCTTAGGGTTCAGTGGTTCGAATCCACTCTCCTCCATTTGTTTCAGGGGCATAGTTTAAAGGTAGAACAGCGGTCTCCAAAACCGTTAGTGTGGGTTCAATTCCTGCTGCCCCTGTTCTTTTTATGGCGATCGTGGCGAAGTGGTTAACGCACCGGATTGTGGCTCCGGCACTCGTGGGTTCGATTCCCATCGTTCGCCCTTGTATTATTGGGGTATAGCCAAGCGGTAAGGCAAGGGACTTTGACTCCCTCATGCGTTGGTTCGAATCCAGCTACCCCAGTTGTTAAGTGAGTTGCAAAAGCAGCTCATTTTTTTGTTTTTATATAACAATTATTTAGAGCCGCTGATCTTCTCAGCGGCTCATTAGTAACTAATGGTTGATCGTAAGTCGTCTTAGCTTCATAAGTCCCCACAGGCATACAACACAAAGCAAGAAAACTATAAAAAGCAATAAAGATATTGCGGCATAGAGAAATACTGAAGTATTGGTCACTGTTAGAAAGGGACCAATGATCCACTTGTCTATGACTTGTGGGACTTCATGGCGTAAAAGACTAAAAGCTTGTGATATTTCTGGTAGATTACTATGCTCTGGTAAAATACTGGTATAACTTCCGAACGCTTTGTTGCCGATAGCTAGGTAACCTAACGTAAAATTACCTATACTTACACCGCCAAGGGCCAAGTTGCCTAAAGCCAATAAGCCAATACCAAGATTTCCAAAAGCAATAGCTCCTAATGCAAGGTTTCCAGCACTGAAAAAGCCCAATGTCAAAATTCCTGCTGAAAATATCCCCAGAGAAAGCAGCCCGAGCGAGAAGATCCCTTTCGTGAAAAACCCTAATGAAAAAACTCCTGATGAGAAGAAACCCACACTAAAAATCCCTTGAGCAACGGGAATTAATTGTTTCTTATGCCTCATTGTACTGAGTGCGAATCTACGATTATGCCACAACAGCTCCGAAAGATTTGGAATAATTATATGCAACAAGGGCAGATGAAACAATATAATTTCTGAACGATATTCAAAGTACAACTCCGGTTCTCGTTCATTTAGCAAATTGTCTAACGAAATATCCAGTAATTGTGCAATCCGTTTTAATGTATCGATATCAGGGTACCCAGCCCCGCGCTCCCATTTAGAAACCGTTCGATCGGATACATATAGAATGTTAGCGAGTTGTTTTTGTGTAAGTTCGTTTCGTTGGCGATAACTTTTTAATTGTGTCCCTAAAAAATTTCCCATTTTATTTCCTCTTTCTTATTGATAAATTAAGCATAGCGAATTGTTAAGGAAATGAATAGGGAATTTGATGAAATAGCCATTCTACTTTGCGTAGAGTCCTGTCAAATCAAGCTTTTACAAAAAAATAGTAAAGTAAAAGGTTTCTCACTTGAAGCCTTTTAGAATATACGCTACATTTAAAAGGAAGAGACAACGAGAGAATCAAACAGAATTGTAAGTGGTAAGCGATGTTAAAAACTACCTTTAGAAGTCTGTGAATTTTTAAATGAGAAGGGAGAAGAAATGAATGAATAAAGTAGAAGAAGTCAAAGAAATGTTAACAGATACTGTGGCAAAAATTTATAGTACGATTAAAGACAGTTCATTAGAAGTAACAAAAGAAAAAGGACAGGTGCCTCGTGTACGTTCTGTTCGTCCAACTCGCCATACTATTAAATGGAAGGCAAAAAATCATTGATTAAAAAAGAAGCGCTCAGAATTTCTGGGCGCTTCTTTTTTAATGGTCAATCTCAATGCCTAGAACAGTCAAATGGCCGTTGCCAACTAATTTAATGACTAATTTAGAAAGGCTGTCAGCATCCATTGTCGTCTCGCTAGTGATCCACCAATGCAAGGTACCTACAAAAATGGATGTCATGTATTCAATAATAAAATCTAACGGAACTTCGATATCATTTTCAGTAATCCTCAGTCGCTTGAATACGTGGGCATATTTTTCATTTAAAATTTCCGCAACTTTTTTCCGCAGGATTTCATTTCCAGAAGCATCCATAATAGTCAAAAAGAATTTTCGATTTGCTTGAATTTGTTCGTAAATGTTTTTCAGAACCATTTCAATTTTACGAACTTTTAATCGATTGCCTTGAACAATTTGATCAGGATCAAGCACTGCGGCAAAAGCATCAATAGCTTGTTTAAAAATATGGTCATAGAGATCTTGCTTGTCTTTAAAATGCGCATAAAAAGTCGCTCGATTAATCATTGCTTCATCGGCAATTTCTTGCACGGTGATGTTATCATACCCTTTTTGTTCCACTAGATGGATAAAAGCCTCCATAATCATTTTGTTGGTTCGTTTTACACGCAGGTCAATTTTTTTTGCCATAATAATTCCTCTCATTTTACAACAGATCGCTTCAGAATGTTGCTTATCACACGAATGAAATGGTTTTGAGTATTGCATAACGTTCGAAATGTTTTTAGAATATACGTGAGTAGTATAACAAACACTTTGTAAGTTAATCAACATGTGTTGTTAAAAATGGAAGGTAGGAATAATTATGACATTACGAGCGGGGATTGATGTTGGCTCTACAACCGTCAAGTTGGTCATTTTGAATGAACAAAACGATAGTTTATTTGCGAAGTATGAACGTCACTTTTCAGATGTGAAAGCTGCCACAGAACGTGTGTTGCGAGAAGCTGAAGAAGTAATTGGTAGTCAAGGGATGACTATGAGCATCACTGGATCCGGTGGGATGGGTTTAGCAGATGTTTTGGAGATTCCTTTTGTGCAAGAGGTAATCGCGTGCACACGCACAGTTGAGGAGGTTATTCCTGAAACGGATGTAGCAATCGAGCTTGGCGGAGAAGACGCAAAGATTACCTTTTTTGAAGGTGCTCTCGAGCAACGTATGAATGGTAGCTGTGCAGGAGGTACAGGCGCTTTTATCGATCAAATGGCTGTTCTATTAAAAACAGATGCCAATGGGGTAAATGAGTTAGCTAAAAATTATAAAACGATTTATCCAATTGCTTCTCGTTGTGGCGTATTCGCTAAAACTGATGTACAGCCGTTGATTAATGAAGGAGCGGCCAAAGAAGATATTGCTGCGAGTATTTTCCAAGCAGTGGTTAATCAAACAATAGCTGGTTTAGCAGCTGGTCGTAAAATTAAAGGAAACATTGCGTTTCTTGGTGGTCCCTTATTCTTTATGTCTGAACTGCGCCAACGATTTATTGAGACCTTGAATATCGCGCCAGAGAATGTCATTTTTCCAGAAAATCCACAGCTTTTTGTCGCTATGGGTGCTGCCTTTTATTCAGAGGAGGCAGAGACAACTTCTCTTAAGGAGCTGTTGCACCGTTTGACAACGGCAGAAGAAGGGCACTTGTCTCCATCAGACACGTTAGAACCATTATTTGCTGATGAAGCTGATTTGGCTGATTTTCGAATGCGACACGGGCAAGCACAAGCACAAGAGAAAAGCTTAACCGACCATGAAGGGGTGGCATTCTTAGGAATAGATGCCGGTTCAACAACAACCAAAGTAGCATTGATTGACGATAGCGGAAACTTAATGTATTCATTTTATGGCAATAACCAAGGCCAACCATTGGAAACGACTATGACCGTATTGAAAGATCTCTATTCAAAATTACCTGAGAATGTATTTATCGGAAAAGCAGCAGTGACTGGATATGGAGAGCAGCTAATAAAGAATGCTTTAAAAGTTGATATCGGTGAAGTGGAGACGATGGCCCATTATAAGGCTGCCAATCATTTCCAACCAGGTGTTGATTTCATTTTGGATATCGGCGGTCAGGATATGAAGGCGATGACCATCAAAGACGGTGCGTTGTCCTCCATTCAATTAAATGAAGCCTGTTCGTCTGGCTGTGGTTCGTTTATTGAAACCTTTGCCAAATCATTGAATTATAATGTAGAAGATTTTGCAAAAGCCGCATTGAAATCAAAAGCACCTGTTGATTTAGGTTCTCGTTGTACCGTTTTTATGAACTCTAAAGTCAAACAGGTGCAAAAAGAAGGCGCTTCTGTTGGCGATATTTCTGCTGGCTTGTCTTATTCGGTGATCAAGAATGCGATTTACAAAGTAATCAAAGTACGTCGACCAGAGGAACTTGGTGAGAAAATTGTCTGTCAAGGTGGGACATTCTATAACGAAGCTGTTTTGCGAGCTTTTGAAATGGTGACAGGACGAGAAGTTGTCCGACCATCAATTGCTGGGTTAATGGGTGCGTTTGGAGCGGCATTGATTGCGCTAGAAAATTATGAGGTCGGTGAAAAAACCGAAACGCTATCTTTAGCTGAAATTGATAGTTTCACTGCTGAGAAAGAATTTACACATTGCGGATTATGTGAAAATAATTGCATGTTGACTGTCACACTGTTTTCTGATGGTCGTCAGTTCATTACTGGAAATCGGTGTGAACGTGGTGCTCGGATTAAAGTGAAGCGAGAAGATAAAAAAGTCAACTTGGTAGATTACAAATATCGTCGTCTATTCAAATACCGTCCGTTAAGAAAGAAAGAGGCTGTTCGTGGTGAAATTGGTATTCCACGTGTGCTGAACATGTATGAAAATTATCCATTATGGCATACATTTTTTAGCGACTTAGGCTTCCGAGTAAAATTATCACCTCGTTCAAACAAAGAATTGTATGAACAAGGGATGGAAACAATTCCTAGTGATACTGCTTGTTACCCAGCGAAAATTGCTCACGGGCACATCCAAGCCTTGATTGATGATGGTATACCAATGATTTTCTACCCTGGAGTTGTTTTTGAACGGGAAGAGTCAAAGGAAGCAGATAATCATTTTAACTGTCCAATTGTTCAAAGTTATCCTGATGTTATACGGAACAATGTTGATGATATTCGTGAAGGAAAAGTTGACTATCGTAATCCGTATCTAAATCTAGCAAATGAAGCATCTGTTGCTGCTGTTTTAGGAAGATGCTTCCAAGATATAGGGATTACACAAGAAGAAATCAATCAAGCATTGCATCATGCTTATGAAGAATTAGAAGCATTTAAAGAAGATATTCGCCAAAAAGGGGAAGAAACCTTATTAATGCTTAATCAAAAAGGGGAACGCGGTGTCGTTCTTTCTGGTCGCCCGTATCATTTGGACCCAGAAATCAATCACGGTATTGCTGAAGTGATTACTCAAGAAGGATTTCATGTATTAACAGAAGACAGTGTCTCTCATTTAAGCGACGTGGGAAATCTTCGCGTAGTGAATCAATGGGTATATCATTCTCGTCTGTATGCGGCAGCTCGAGTAGTAGCAAAATCTAAAAATCTAGAACTTGTTCAACTAAACTCCTTTGGATGCGGCTTGGATGCTGTAACGACGGATCAAGTTGAAGAAATCATGGAGCAGTATGGTAAAATCTATACCGTTTTAAAAATTGATGAAGGGTCAAATCTTGGTGCTATCAGAATTCGTTTGCGTTCATTGAAGGCGGCGGTTAACGAACGTGATAAATCTAATTTCGAACCAGTAAGACGTTTTGAAGAGCCTGAAAAGATCGTCTTTACGAAAGAAATGCGCAAAAAGCATACCTTGTTATTGCCAATGCTTAGTCCAATTCATCAATCAGGCTTGTTTGATATTGCATTGGAGGCTTCAGGCTATAATGTGGTTTGTTTACCGGCGATGGATCGAGAAGCGATCAATGTGGGGTTAAAATTTGTCAATAATGATTCTTGTTACCCGGCGATTATTTCTATTGGTCAACTAGTTGAGGCTTTGCAAAGCGGTGAGTATGATTTAGACAATACAAGTGTGATGATGAGTCAAACTGGTGGAGGCTGTCGTGCGACGAACTATATTCCATTATTACGCAAAGCATTGAACGATGCTGGGTTCCCGCAAGTCCCAGTTGTTTCCGTGTCCCTTGGAAATAAAGGGGTAGAAAGCAATCCTGGCTTCAAATATACGTTACCTATGTTGAAACGGATTGTCGTTGCAATTCTTTATGGAGATCTATTTGAGCGAGTAGTGTATAGGACACGTCCTTACGAATTGGAAAAAGGGCAAATTGATGCGCTACATGAAGAATGGTTGAAGAAAGTGGAGAGCAATGTTCGCAATGGTTCTCTGACAATTTTTAATCGTAATATGAAAAAAATCATCAAAGATTTTGATACAGTACCAATCTCAAATGAAGTGAAGCCGAAAGTCGGCGTTGTTGGAGAAATTTTAGTAAAATATTCCCCAACAGCCAATAATGACATCGTTCGTTTATTGGAAGCAGAAGGTGCGGAGGCAGTTGTTCCAGATTTAATCGGGTTTATGAACTACTCTTTGTATAATCAAATTTGGAAATACGACAACATGGGAATGCCGAAGAAAAACAAAACGATTGCTGAAATGGCCATTAAATTGATTGAGGTAGTGGAAAAGCCAATGGATAAAGCATTGCGTGCCTCTAAACGATTTACAGGCATCCATTCTATTTATCAACTAGCTGAAGATGCTAGTAAAATTCTTTCTATCGGGAATCACACAGGTGAAGGATGGTTCTTGACTGGCGAAATGATTGATTTATTGAAAACAGGGGTAAATAACATTGTATGTATGCAGCCATTTGGGTGTTTGCCAAACCATGTCGTTGGTAAAGGTGTTATCAAAGAACTGCGTCATCAATATCCAAAATCAAATATTGCGGCTATTGATTATGACCCAGGTGTTTCAATCGTAAATCAGCTAAATCGTATTCGTTTGATGATGGCTACAGCCAATAAACAATTAAAAGAAGAAGTTAAAAATTAATGCCGAGAGTAGACCAATTAAAATGGGTCTACTCTTTTGTTTTTAGAGAAAAGATGAAGGGGAAGAAAGAGCAAAGGATTTTTGTTGTTAATTAGGTATATACCAGTTATAATGAAAGTAGAAAAAATTGAACGGGGTGACGGAACGTGGCGAATCAGGTGCCAGTTTATATTCAAATACATGATCAATTGAAGCATGAAATTGAAAAGGGTGTATGGAAGATTGGGGCTCGCTTGCCTTCTGAACGAGAATTATCGTTAAGATTTGGAGTAAGTCGGATGACTCTCCGTCAGGCGATTCAAACATTGTCGGATGAGGGGATTTTAGAACGAAAAATTGGATCAGGTACTTACGTTGCAAGTAAGAAAGTCCAAGAAAAAATGAGTGGAACCACAAGCTTTACCGATATTATGGAATCGTTAGGCAAAGTGCCTTCAAGTAAAACAATTTCTTTCTTCCACTCACGAGCAAGCTCTAGTGAAGCAGAGAAGCTTGGCTTGGAAAAGGGTGAGCAGGTATTGCGGATGGAACGAATTCGATATGCAGATGATGTGCCCATTTGTTTCGAGGTGGCCAGTATTCCGGCAAAATTAATAGAAGGCTTCAGCAAAGAAGAAATCACAGACTCCTTTTATCATAGTTTACAAGAAAAAGGATTCGAAATAGGGCGAGCAAATCAAACTGTGTCAGCTATTCTGGCTTCAGAGCAAATTGCTGATTACTTAGACGTAAAGCGCGGAGATGCGATTTTACGTTTACGTCAGGTGTCATATTTAGCGGATGAACGACCATTTGAATATGTGAGAACGCAATATGTTGGCAGTCGCTTTGAATTTTATTTAGAAAAATAATCCAAGAGCTTATGCCTCCTGGATCATTTGCTCGAAATAAGTAGTATCTCCGGTTTTGAAGTGAACCTGCCCATTTAATAAATCGATGACTTTAGACTCGAACGACTCTATTTGATTTTCATCGACCATACAAGTAACAATAACTTGGTCGGTGAACTGGGTATCTTTTACTGCTACTTGTTCGTTGGCGATAAAGTTTTCCATTCTTCCCCAATTGGGATAGTCCAGCTGGACAAAAACCTCTTGCTGTAGACGTCCTTCTACAATACCGGTAGAGGCTATTGCTTGAGCGACGGCACCTGAATATGCACGAATTAGACCACCAGCACCGAGTTTAGTTCCGCCGAAGTAACGGGTAACCACGGCGCAAACATTTATTAGATTATTTTTTTTCAGCACTTCTAACATTGGAACACCGGCAGTTCCACTAGGCTCACCATCGTCTGATGAGCGTTGAATTTCGTTGTGTTCTCCCAAAACAAACGCACTACAATTATGATTGGCTTTCCAATGTTCCTTTTTAATCTGTTGAATAAAGTTTTTCGCTTCGTCTTCTGATTCGATACGCTTTAAAAAGCAAATGAAGCGAGATTTTTTTATTTCGATTTCATGTTGATTGTCTTCTTTGATGGTTCGATAATTTTGCAACATAATTTTGCCTCACTTTAATTTTCTCTATTATAGTATAGGAGATATATGGTGTGGGTTTCAACTATTGGTTATTTGACAAACTATTTTTTGTTTAAAGATGAGGGATGAGAATGACACGAGCAAAAAAATACGATGGCATTACGCATTATTTAAAAAGTAATAATGGCTCACAGGTGACGCTAACCTTTACACAGTTTGATGAGCTGTTGTTCCCTCGCAGCGGGCTGCCGCAGACCGCTCGACAAGATGTTGATTGGTGGGCAAATGATTATCGGCACCCAGAAAAGGGCGCTTATGGCTGGCTAAATGCAAACTATGAAGTAGTACAAGTAAATCTAGACAAAGAATATGTGGTTTTCAATAAACTAGTAAAATCAAGTTGGCTCATGCAAAACTGAAAAATACATAAAAAGGAGGTGCAGCATTCAATTGCTTCGCCTTCTTTTTTTGTACTATAGAAAGAAGCTAAACCTAAAGCTTGGAAGTGTTGATTGCGTACTTTTGAAAAAGGGGAGTGTATATGGTGATTACTGGTCAACATTTGCTGCGTAGAGAATGGGAAGCTTTTTATCCTAATATAAATTTGAAAGCTGCCGAAAAAAGACCGGCAATGAAAGAGAGTGAAGAAGGTTGGATGTGTCAACGTTGTGGAGAAGTGTCGCAGGAAAAAATACCTGCTAATTTCTTTTATTGCCCTCATTGCTTAGTTTTAGGTCGTGTTGATAGTAGAAGTTTTCTTTATTATTTTCCAGTTAAAAAGCTGCCTGCAAGGAAAATAATGCTTGTTTGGACAGGGGAGCTTTCTTCTGCACAAAGAAAAATTGCGGAGAAGCTTCTAGAAGACCAGGCTTCAGCAAATACTTTTCTACTTTGGGCGGTGACAGGTGCAGGAAAAACTGAAATTTTATTTCTTCTATTAAAAGTCTCACTTGAACAAGGAAAAAGAGTTGCTGTGGCATCACCAAGAATTGATGTTTGTAACGAGCTTTACATACGTTTCTGCCACGCATTTCCAAAAGAAAAGATCAGTCTTTTTCATGGAGAAGAACGCAAAGATAATGGGGATGCTTTTGTTGTATGCACAGTTCATCAACTTTTACGTTATCATGATTATTTTGATTTAGTCATTGTAGATGAAGTAGATGCATTTCCTTATTCATCAGACTCATTACTAAAACGAGCGGTAAATAATGCACAAAAAAAAAGAGGGCAACCGCATTTATTTAAGTGCAACGCCAGATGAACAATTAAAGAAAGAGGTCGATCATTTCTATTATTTGCCAGCACGTTATCATCGTCGTAAGTTGCCGGTTCCAAAATTATTTTTTTCTTGGCGCTTAGAAAAATATTTAAGCAAGGGAAAGTTACCTAAAAATATTATGGTCAAAATAGCTGAACTACTTGAGAAAAATAATGTATTGCTTTTCTGCCCGAACATCCCGTTATTAGCGAAAATGGCGAATTTTATTCAAAATACATTTTCGAATATAAAACTAACGACGGTTTACTCACAAGATAAGGAACGATTGATTAAAGTTGAAAATATGAGAGACGGAAAGTATCAATTGTTGCTGACAACGACGATTTTAGAACGAGGTGTAACTTTTGAAAAAGTTTCAGTTATCGTTTTACAGGCATCACATCGTGTCTTTAATAAATCGGCATTGGTTCAAATTGCTGGAAGGGCGGACCGTAAGGGGCAATATACGAAAGCTGAAGTCCTTTTTATCAGCAGTGAAGTAACTATATCGATTAGAAAGGCAATCGTCGAAATCGAAGAAAATAATCGTCAGGCGTTCAAGGAGGGACTAATTGATGCGTTGTAGTTGTTGTCAAGAAGAATTGGTTAACAATTTAACGTTACGGGAACTGTTTTTTTCAAGTAATCGACGCTGCTATTATTGTGAAAAATTGTTTTCTAAAATTGATCAAGAAACGGCATGTTCAGGTTGCGGTCGTTCTAACTCACTAGAGTTGTGCCAAGATTGCTATTTGTGGAAGCAAAAACTTGGCTTTGTTATGAATAATATAAGCTTATTCCATTACGATGAGGGCTTTCGACAATGGATCGAGCGCTATAAATTTATAGGAGATTACCGGTTGAGAGGCGCCTTTTTAGTAGAATTGACACAAACACTCCAACTTTTTCGTGGATATTTAATCTGTCCGCTTCCTCTTTCAAAAGAACGTTTCGAGCAAAGAGGCTTCAATCAAGTTTGTGGCTGCTTGGATTTGACAAGATGTTCTTATGAAGCTTTGCTGAAGCGAGCTGAGTTGACACCTCAATCAGAAAAATCACGTGAAGAGCGCTTGCAAATGACCCAACCTTTTGAATTGAAAGTATCAAAAGAAAAAATTAGAAATCAAAGAGTTTTATTAGTAGATGATGTTTATACCACTGGACGTACACTGTTCCATGCGGCAGAATTACTTTATAAAAATGGTGCAGAAACGGTGAAAAGCTTGACTTTTGCTCGCTAAAATGCATCCATTTTGCTTTTGAAATTGATAGCGATTTACTTTGCAAAAGGATTAGATTTCGATATAATAGAGTTAAGAAGAAGAGGTAAGAGTGGTCCTTCCTCCTATCTTCAGTTGGCAAGACGAAAGGGGCAATACGTATGTTCAAATATAATGTTCGTGGGGAAAACATCGAAGTTACAGAAGCTATCCGCAATTACGTTGAAAAGAAAGTAGGAAAGTTAGAACGCTACTTCACTGATGTTCCGGACGCAACTGCTTATGTCAATTTGAAAGTATACACAGAAAAAACAGCAAAAGTTGAAGTAACGATTCCATTACCTTACTTGGTTCTTCGGGCGGAAGAAACTTCACCAGATTTATATGCAAGTATTGATTTGGTTGTGGATAAATTAGAACGTCAGATCCGCAAATTTAAAACAAAAATTAACCGCAAAGCTCGTGAAAAGGGTGTCCCTGAACGCGAAGTAGAAGTATTAGTGAATGTAGAAGATTCATCAGAGGAATCTGAATTAGAAATTGTTCGTACAAAACGTCTATCACTAAAACCAATGGGCAGCGAAGAAGCAGTCCTACAAATGAACATGCTTGGACATAATTTCTTTATCTTTGAAGATGCTGAAACAAATGGTACAAGTATTGTATACCGTCGTAAAGATGGTAAATATGGTTTGATTGAAACTGATTAACAGAAATTTATTGCCTTCCAGCTGATGCTGGAAGGTTTTTTTATTTTCATTGAAAATTAAGTTTTAGAATAAGTCAGAATTTTCTAATGAAAAGAATCCCTATATGCCTTGTTGTGAAGGAAAGTCTCTGAAAAAGATTAATCATTGTATAAGTCGCCCTTTATTCGCTATGAGAAGTTTCTTTTCTCAAGGACTAATGATAAAATATACTAGCGGGTTTCTATCAAAAAATAGAAAATGAAAAGAAATAAAGGAGTAAGATAAACGAATGGCAAACTTTCTGAAACGAATGATTGAAAACGATAAAAAAGAATTAAAACGATTAAGTGGGATTGCTGACAAGGTCGAAGAATTTTCTGGCGACATGGAAAAATTGTCGGATGGGCAATTACGTGGCAAGACCGAAGAATTTAGAGGGCGTTACCAAGCTGGAGAAACATTGGATGATTTACTTCCAGAAGCTTTTGCGGTAGTCCGTGAAGCAGCAAAGCGTGTTCTCGGTCTATATCCATATCACGTGCAATTAATGGGGGGGATCGTCTTACATGACGGAAATATCCCTGAAATGAAAACTGGTGAAGGAAAAACATTAACAGCGACGATGCCGGTTTATTTGAATGCCTTGACAGGAGAAGGTGTCCACGTAGTTACAGTAAATGAATATTTAGCAACACGTGACTCTACTGAAATGGGCGAATTATACAATTTCTTAGGTTTGAGTGTTGGTTTGAATATCAATTCAAAAACCGCTGATGAAAAACGTGAAGCATACAATTGTGATATCACCTACAGTACGAATAATGAGCTTGGCTTTGATTATCTACGTGACAATATGGTTGTTTATCAAAGTCAGATGGTTCAACGTCCATTGAACTATGCCATTGTCGATGAAGTAGACTCGATCCTGATTGACGAAGCACGCACACCTTTGATTATTTCTGGGGCTGCTGAAAAGTCTACGGCTCTTTACACACGAACAGACAATTTCGTGAAACGATTGAAAGAAGATGAAGATTTCAAAATTGATATCCAATCAAAGACAATCGGGTTAACTGAGCAAGGAATTGAAAAAGCAGAAGAAAACTTCGGCTTAGAAAACTTGTATGATTTAGAAAATACAGCGTTGACACACCATTTAGATCAAGCTTTGCGAGCGAATTTTATCATGATTCGTGATATTGATTATGTGGTACAAGAAGGAAAAGTTTTAATCGTTGACCAGTTTACTGGTCGTATTATGGATGGACGTCGTTACTCCGATGGGTTGCACCAAGCAATCGAAGCAAAAGAATCCGTTGAGATCGAAGATGAAACGAAAACAATGGCGACAATTACCTTCCAGAACTATTTCCGTATGTATAAAAAATTAGCAGGGATGACGGGTACGGCTAAAACGGAAGAGGAAGAATTCCGTGAAATCTATAATATTGAAGTTATTCAAATTCCTACTAACCGCCCTGTTATCCGTGAAGATCATGCAGACTTGTTGTACCCAACATTAGAAAGCAAATTTCATGCGGTGGTCCGTGATATTAAAGAGCGTCATCGTAAAGGTCAGCCAATCCTAGTTGGTACGGTTGCTGTTGAAACGTCAGAATTACTCTCTAATTTGTTGGATCGTGAAAAAGTGCCGCATGAAGTTTTGAATGCGAAGAACCACTTTAAAGAAGCGGAAATTATTATGAACGCTGGTCAAAAAGGTTCTGTTACGATTGCTACCAATATGGCCGGACGTGGTACAGATATTAAATTAGGTCTGGGTGTTGTTGAATTAGGGGGTCTAGCTGTAATTGGTACCGAACGTCATGAATCACGCCGTATTGATAACCAGTTACGTGGACGTTCTGGTCGTCAAGGAGATCCAGGTGTTTCACAGTTCTATCTTTCATTAGAAGATGATTTAATGAAACGTTTCGGTTCTGAACGAATCAAGGCTTTCTTGGATCGAATGAAAGTTGAAGATGAAGATGCTGTCATTCAAAGCAAAATGTTGACACGCCAGGTGGAATCGGCTCAAAAACGTGTTGAAGGGAATAACTACGACACACGTAAGAATGTCTTGCAATATGATGATGTCATGCGTGAACAACGTGAAGTCATCTATAAACAACGTCAAGATGTGATTATGGGTGAAAAAGACTTAACACCAAACTTATTGAATATGGTTCGCCGTACAATTTCACGTGTTGTGGACAGCCACACACAATTAGATAAAGAAAATTGGAATCTTGAAGCTTTAGCAGATTTCGCTGGGGCGACTTTAGTCCATGAAGACTCTATTTCAAAGGCAGATTTTGAAGGAAAGACACCTGAGGAAATGAAAGATTATTTGTACGATCGTGCAAAAGCAGTCTTTGATACAAAAGTTTCTCAATTACAAAGTCCTGAACAATTATTGGAATTTGAAAAAGTGGTTATCTTGCGTGTTGTGGATACAAAATGGACTGACCACATTGATGCGATGGATCAGTTGCGTCAATCTGTAGGATTACGGGCTTATGGTCAAAATAATCCATTGGTTGAATATCAAACCGAAGGATATAAGATGTTTGAAGATATGGTTGGAGCAATCGAGTTTGAAGTTACGCGTCTCTTTATGAAAGCTGAAATTCGTCAAAATGTTCAGCGGGAGCAAGTGGCACAGAACCAACAAGAACATCCTGTAGAAGCAGATGGAGATCCGAAGAATTTAACACATACGAAACAAAAACCGGTTCATGTAGAAAAAGTGGGACGTAATGATCCATGTCCATGCGGCAGTGGTAAAAAATATAAAAACTGCCACGGCAAAGGACAATAATTTTCACGATAAAAAGAACCTTTAGGACGGGACATAGCTACTATGTCTCGTCTTTTGACAGTTCCGATATGCAGTGAAGCAATAATGAACAAACAGATATCGAGTGTTTTTTGAGAATTAACGGAAAAAATCGTATACTATAGATTAATTCGTTTGAAATTATTGGTTTTGCGGGTGAAGTTAACTCGTGAGAAAGAAGGAATAGATTTGGAAAATGCAGAAATACGAAATTTGTTAGACTCTATGCAAGAGCAAGTCACAAGCTTCAGGGGGTCTCTTTGACCTAGAGCAGCTAGAAGAAGATATTGCAGAAGCAGAAAATCAAATGACTGCTCCAGACTTTTGGGATGATTCAGAAAAGGCTCAGGCTTTGATTAATCGTAACAATACTGCCAAAGAAACCTATGATCAGTTTCAAGCTATAGCAGATGAGTACGAAGAATTAAATGTTATGTGGGAAATGCAGCAGGAAGATTTTGATGCTGAATTGCAAACGGAGTTAGAAGGACGATTAGTTAAACTACAAGAAAAAATTGCCGGCTTTGAATTGTCTCTTTTGTTAGATGAGCCCTATGATAAGAATAATGCGATTTTAGAGCTTCACCCTGGAGCGGGTGGAACAGAGTCTCAGGACTGGGGTTCGATGCTTTTGCGAATGTATACTCGTTGGGCTGAACAACATGGCTTTTCAGTTGAAACGATTGATTATCAGTCAGGTGACGAAGCTGGAATTAAGAGTGTTACATTGATGATCAAGGGAACAAATGCTTATGGGTACTTGAAATCTGAAAAAGGAGTGCATCGTTTGGTGCGTATTTCTCCATTTGATTCTGCTAGCCGACGTCATACTTCTTTTTGCTCTGTCGAAGTAATGCCCGAGTTGGATGAAAATATTGAAGTTGAGATTAATCCAGATGATTTGAAGGTCGATGTTTATCGTGCAAGTGGTGCTGGCGGACAGCATATTAACAAAACCTCTTCAGCAGTGCGGATTACTCATTTACCAACTGGGACCGTGGTTGCGAGTCAGGCACAGCGTTCGCAATTTCATAACCGTGAGACCGCAATGCAAATGTTGAAGGCGAAGCTCTATCAATTAGAAATTGAAAAAAAAGAGCAAGAAGCTGCTGCTTTGCGCGGTGAACAAAAAGAAATCGGATGGGGCTCTCAAATCCGGTCTTATGTTTTCCATCCTTACTCGATGGTGAAGGACCATCGTACGGACTACGAAACTGGGAATGTTCAAGCAGTAATGGATGGAGAATTGGATCCTTTTATTGATGCTTATCTAAAATGGCGCTTGGCACAAGAGGCTTAAGAATAAAATGAAATCAAATTGTAAAGTAATGAAAGCCAGTTGCAATGTTGGCATGCTATAATAACAAAGAATTTAAGAGGATTTGGAGAGATAAAGCATGATTGAAATGCAGGATGTAACAAAAAAATATCCTAATAAGACAACTGCTGTCCGTGGGATTTCGGTCCGTATCGAACAGGGTGAGTTTGTCTATGTCGTTGGTCCCTCTGGTAGTGGAAAATCTACCTTCATCAAGTTGATGTACCGTGAAGAAAAGGCAACTTCCGGAAAAATTTTAGATGTTGCCCGTCATGATTTATTAAAAATCAAGAATAAAGATGTTCCATATCTGCGTCGCGATGTAGGCGTTGTTTTCCAAGATTTTAAATTGTTGCCCCGTAAGACGGTTTATGAAAATGTTGCGTATGCAATGCAAGTAATTGGGCGTAAACCGCGAGACATCAAAAAACGTGTTATGGAAGTGTTGGACCTTGTCGGTTTAAAACACAAAGTCCGCGTCTTTCCTAGTGAATTATCTGGTGGTGAACAGCAGCGTGTTTCAATTGCACGTGCAATTGTAAATACCCCCAAAGTTTTGATCGCTGATGAGCCAACGGGTAATTTGGATCCAGATACTTCTTGGGAAATCATGCATCTGTTAGAACGAATCAATAACCAAGGAACAACTATAGTGATGGCGACACATAATAAAACGATTGTGGATACAATGCGCCATCGCTTAATCGCAATTGAAAATGGCTTGATCGTTCGAGACGAAGCGGAAGGAGAATACGAGTTTGATGATTAGAAATTTCTTCCGACATTTGTTGGAAAGTATCAAGAGCGTTAAGCGGAATGGCTGGATGACATTAGCCTCTGTCAGCGCCGTGACGATTACACTGACAATGGCGGGAATCTTCCTAGCTGTTATAATGAATGCGACGAAATTAGCACAAGATGTTGAGGGAAATGTTGAAGTGACTGTTTTTGTCGATATCGGTACTAAAGATAAAGAACTAAAAGAATTGAAGTCTGAACTACAAGATATCAAACATGTGGACAAAGTTTCTTTCTCCAGCAAGCAAGATCAATTGAAAAAATTACAAGCACAGATGGGCGATGCTTGGGATTTGTTCGAAGGAGACAGCAATCCGCTTTATGACGTGTATGTAGTTAGTGCGACAGATGCACAATATATCCGTCCTGTGACACGTGAAGCGAGTCAGCTGCCGAATGTGTTCCGTGCAAATTATGGTGGAAATTCAGCAGACAGAATTATTCAAATGTCTAAAGTTGTTCGCACGTGGGGGTTAGCAGCAGCTGCGTTATTAATTTTTGTAGCAATCTTCCTTATTTCTAATACGATTCGAATCACGATTATTTCACGAAAAACAGAAATACAAATTATGCGTTTAGTAGGCGCTAAGAATGGATATATCCGCTGGCCGTTCTTTCTTGAAGGTGGCTGGATCGGTTTGATTGGGTCAATCGTACCAATTTTAGTATTAACTTATGGGTATTCTCAGGTTTATGGTTTAGCAGCGCCATATTTATTACAGTCTAATCTTGCTCTGCTACGTCCAAGTCAAATTGTATGGATTTTAGATATCACAATGGCAGTCGGTGGCTATTTGATTGGTTCTTTAGGATCAGTTATTTCAATGCGTCGTTTCCTAAAAATTTAAAGCGTAAACTTCTCCGTTTTTTTCGGGGAAGTTTTTTCGTTTCAAAATAATACTTGTTTCTTGCCTTTTTCAATAAAAGGTACTAGCATAGAAGTCAAATTAGTAGAACGCTACCGAGCAAGGGAGCCAATTTCGTTAGGTCATAGAAGAAATTGGACGCCCTTTTTTTGTTGTCATTTATTAACGATTTTTTTGGGAAATGGAGGATTTAGCGAAATCGTTAAAGTAATTAAAGTGTTCGGTCTGCGTGATAGTAGAAAAATCTTTTTTTGGAGGAGAATTATTATGGCATGGGTATCATTAATAGTAGCAGGAGTATTCGAGATGTTTTGGGCCACAATGATGAAAATGAGTGAAGGATTTAGTAAATTAAACTATTCTCTATTAACAATAGTCGGTATGATTGCAAGTTTTTATTTTTTATCAAAGTCACTTCATTCATTACCTATGAGTTTGGCTTATCCAATATGGACAGGTATTGGAGCAGTAGGATCGATTTTGATTGGTGTATTCTTCTTTAAGGATCATTTAACGATTTTGACTAGCTTTTTTGTGATTCTCTTAGTAGTTGGAATCATAGGAATTAAGGTTACTAGCGGACATTAAGTAAAAAGTACGTTAAACTGTTAAAAAAAGCAGGAGGCTCTCATGATTAAAACAACTGATGAATTAACAACACAGGAGCTGTTAACAATTTTACAGGCCCGTACGGCCGTATTTGTTGTTGAGCAAAAGTGTCCCTATCAAGAAGTTGATGAAGCGGATCGTAAAGCTGTACATATCTGTATAGAAGAAAATGGGGAGTTGCAGGCTTACGCGCGAATTATAGAGGAAGAGAAAATCATTCATTTTGGTCGTGTCTTAGTAGTAAAAAAATATCGTCATCAGCAACTAGGAAGGAAAATCGTTGCGAAGACTTTACGGGAAATTGAGAAGCGTTATCCCAATCAACCTGTGGTCATTTCGGCACAAGCCTATTTAGTGGCATTTTATCAATCTTTCGGTTTTGAACAAACTTCTGAGGTTTACTTGGAAGACGAAATCCCTCATATTGAGATGCTTTTACAAAATAAAGAAAATGGTTAAGGCACATTGTTTACAATTAACTTTTTCTCGGCTATCCTTTAGAAGAAGGAGTGTGGAGGCATGTCATTTGTGACAGGACACTTAGGGCTATTATTTTTGATTATCAACACCATTTTATCTTTCATTATTGTTTTTCGTGAACGAAAGGATACAGTCAACACTTGGGCATGGTTATTAGTTTTAACCTTTATTCCTGTACTAGGCTTTGTGTTATATATTTTCTTTGGTAAGGGAATTTCTAAAGAGCGCATTTTCGATTTGAAGATGCAGACCAAAATTGGTATGAATGTTGAACTACAGCAACAGCAGCGGGCCTTAGATCGCGGGCTTTTTCCGAAACCAACGACCAATCAAGTAGACCCGCGACAATTGATTTATATGCTGACGATGTTCGAAAGTTCTTTGTATACGACGAATAATGAGGTTAAACTTTATACAGATGGTCGTAAAAAGTTTGATGCTTTGCTTGAAGACATCAAGCGAGCGAAATATCACATCCATATGGAATACTATATTTATCGAGCAGATGATCTTGGACTAGAGGTTCGAGAAGCATTAGTAGCAGCAGCATCTCGAGGCGTAAAAGTACGATTACTTTTAGATGCCTGGGGTTCTACGCAAGTCAATCGCCGTTTTCTTAACCCTTTAATCGAATTGGGAGGCGAAGTAGAGTTTTTCTTTCCACTATTTCTGCCTTATTTAAATCCGCGAATGAATTATCGCAATCATCGAAAAATTGTTGTGATAGATGGTGAAATTGGATATACCGGAGGATTCAATGTCGGTGATGAGTACCTTGGCTTGGTGGAAAAATTTGGTTATTGGCGAGACAACCATCTTCGGATTCATGGACAAGCCGTGTATACTTTGCAGAATCGATTTTTGATGGACTGGAATTCTCAGCAAAAACATGATCTTGTCTATCAGCCGGACTATTTTCCTGAGATTGAATCTGAAGGAAAACTAGCGTTGCAAATTGTCAGCAGCGGACCTGACAGCGAGCACGAACAAATCAAACTGACCTATTTAAAAATGATTAACCTAGCAAAA
The DNA here is from genome assembly GCF_001886185.1 of Enterococcus raffinosus. Taxonomy (GTDB): domain Bacteria; phylum Bacillota; class Bacilli; order Lactobacillales; family Enterococcaceae; genus Enterococcus_A; species Enterococcus_A raffinosus. The sequence continues at coordinate 56,973 of NZ_JXLA01000005.1, forward strand.
AAAGAAATCTTGATTCAGACACCGTATTATATTCCTGATGCACCAATTCACGAGGCCTTGAAACTGGCACTTCTTTCTGGCGTAAAGGTACGGATGCAAATACCGAATAAGCCAGATCATATCCTCGTTTATTGGGCAACATACTCTTTTGCAGCTGAGTTACTGGAGTATGGTGCAATTATTGAAACATACGAAAATGGTTTTATTCATGCAAAAACAATGGTCATTGATGGTGGAATTGCTTCGGTAGGTTCGGCAAATATCGATGTTCGTTCTTTCAAATTGGATTTTGAAGTAAATACCATCGTTTATGATGCTGCATTTGCAGAGGAGCTGCGAGAAGAAATTCATAAGGATTCAATGAAATCGGAGCTATTGACGCAAGAAAAGTATGACCAACGCGGGACATTGATCAAGTTTAAAGAAGGCATTGCTCGTTTGATTTCTCCACTCTTGTAAAAATCATTTGCGCATACATGGTTTGATAGTATAAAATGAACTAGCTTGTTTAGTGAGTCAAATAATGACGAATGACTAAGGATGCTAGTTCATCTTTTCGCTTTTGAAAAATGAATACTTAAAAATGAATGAGGAGATTTTTCATGAAGAAATGGTTAATTCCCCTATTAGGTACACTTTTGCTCTTGTCTGGTTGTTCAAAATGGATTGATCGTGGTGAATCAATCACTGCTGTCGGCTCTTCTGCTTTGCAGCCTTTGGTCGAAACAGTAGCGGAAGAGTATCAAAGTAAAAATCCCGGCAGATTTATCAATGTCCAAGGCGGCGGAAGCGGCACAGGATTAAGCCAGGTACAATCAGGGGCTGTCGATATCGGCAATTCAGATTTGTTTGCCGAAGAGAAAAATGGGATTGATGCGAAGAAACTCGTTGATCATAAAGTGGCTGTTGTCGGAATTACTCCGATTGTAAATAAAGGAGTCGGCGTAACCAATATTTCGTTAGAGAATCTGCGTAAGATCTTTCTAGGTGAAATTACAAATTGGAAGGATGTCGGTGGAAAAGATCAAGAGATTGTTATTCTAAATCGGGCATCTGGAAGTGGTACGCGCTCAACCTTTGAGCAGTGGGTACTAGATGGCAAGACGGCTATTCGCGCACAGGAGCAGGACTCCAGTGGGATGGTCCGTCAAATTGTCGCGGATACACCAGGAGCGATCAGTTATACTGCTTTTTCTTACGTGACAAAAGAGATCCAAACGTTGAATATTGATAATATCGAACCTACAGATGAGAATGTGACAACGAATCAATGGAAGATCTGGGCCTATGAACACATGTATACTAAAGGGCAGCCTAAAGAATTAGTCAAAGATTTTTTGGATTACATGCTTTCAAAAGAGGTTCAGGAAAAAGTGGTTCCACAACTTGGCTATATTCCAATCTCTGATATGAAGGTTGAAAGAGACTGGCAAGGGAATGAAATAAAATAGAATGTTAGTAGGACACGGATTTACTTCTGTGTCCTTTTTCGCTTCTATTCGTTAGGTGGATTAGTATACAGTGAGGAGGAAGAAAGATGTACTACCCGATTCAATTACCTTTTGTTTTAAATAAAGATTTCACTCGTGTGATGAGTTATCATGAAAAGCTTGTTCCTGAATGTAGTGAGTTTATCATTTGTTTTTGGCAAATGACTCCAAAAACTAACGAACAAACTCAGATAAAAAATGTGATTATCGCGGATGGGTGTATTGATCTAATCGCGGATTATGATCAAAAGATGCTCTTCTTCACCGGAAATCAAAAAACTGATTTTGAGTATGATATTCAGACGCCTACTCGCTTTTTTGGTGCGCGAATGATGCCAGGAGCTTTTTATCAATTGACTGAACTCCCCGCTGCAAGAGCAATGGATGATTATGTTCTGATGCAGGACGTTTTTAAAGATTTTAACACAGAACAGTTTTTTTCAGCATCCTTTGACGAGGCTCAATTAATCCTTCAAGCCTATCTAACAGAAAAATTTGAAGGAAAGAAAGCAAATGAGTATACACAACTGTTTCCAAGGCTTTCTGATAAAATCCCTCAGACGGCGAAAGAGTTATATGAGCACCTTTTTTTGAGTCCTCGACAGTGCCAGCGTGTATTTGCAAAAAGTTTTGGCTTAACACCTAAAATGGTCCTAAGTATTTTACGTTTTCAGCGCTGCCTAACTATTTTGACTTCAGAACAGGCAAGACCAACGGATATTTTGACCGTAACGAACTATTATGATCAATCCCATTTTAATAAGGATTTTAAACAACATTTGGGAATCACTCCGTTAGAATTAGTTAGCCGTTATAAAGAATGACGTATTTTTACAATAAATGTGCTTTGCCCTTGCTAGAATATGAATATAAATAAGGAGGCGGTTTAAATGTACAAAAATATAACAACGAATTTAATGGTGGAAAGTGTGGATACTTCAGTCAACTTTTATCAAGAGATTCTTGGATTTGAAGTCGTGGCTTCTGTTCCAGCTAAAAATCAAGAATTACAGTTTGCGATACTTGCAAAAGATTCAGTTACTCTGATGCTACAAGAAAAAAATAATTTAGGCGAAGAATATCCAATTTTGGCGACAGAGAAGATTCAGCCCTCAATCACGCTCTACATTACGATAGAAAACTTTGAAGACTTTTATATCGCGATAAAAAAATCCTATCCAATTTATACAGAAACGCATACAACATTCTATGGTTCAAAAGAATTTGCGATTACAGATCCAGATGGTTATGTGTTGACTTTCACTGAACATACTGAAGAGTAATCAGTGATGGAAAGTCATTTAAAGAAAATTCCGGGTGTGGGAGAAAAGATGGCGTAATATTTAATCAGGGCTGGCTATCCTGATATTCAGTCACTAAAAAAACAAGTTCCAGAAGAAATTTATCTAAGAGATTGTATGGTTCAGGAAAAAAATGTTGATCTCTGTGCGTTGTATGTGTATCAATTAGCAGTATATTATGCTGAAAATGACGGAAAGTTGCCCTCAGGTAAGCAAAATTGGTGGAATTGGAAAAATGATTAAACAGAGTAACAGTGTTCTCATCAGGGAACACTGTTTTTTATCTTTATTTATAAATGATCTGCTCTAGCTTCTCAATCAAATCTGTGTTGATAGGCAATTCTGTTGCGGAAAATCTCTAATCTGGTTTACACTTTCTTTACAAATGTCATGGAAGCGTTACAGGAGATTAAAAAGAAATTGATTTTCAACAGGTAAAATGATTTTGTTGGTTTGTAAAAAAACGAATGTACTAGTTTGAAGAAGCAGGAGGAGCAGGCCTTGGAAAATGAAGATGTAAAAAAAGCACTGACGACGAAATCAAAGCGTGCGAGAATTGAACAACGAGGACGTTTCGTTAGTTTCGTTTGTATCGCGTTAATCGTGCTTGTCGTAGGAGCGATTTTCTATTTTGTAGCAAGCAAAGGGTTATCAACCTTTTTTGTAGATAAAATCAATGTATTTGATTTCTTATTTGGGACCGTTTGGAATCCTAGTGCGACAGGACCGGATGGTAAGCCATTAGTTGGAGCATTGCCGATGATTTTAGGATCATTCATGGTAACTTTTCTATCAGCAATTGTAGCGACACCATTTGCAATTGGTGCGGCAGTCTTTATGACAGAAATTTCACCGAACAAGGGACAGAAATTTTTACAGCCAGTGATTGAATTATTGGTGGGAATCCCTTCGGTTGTTTATGGATTTATTGGTTTAACGGTTATCGTTCCTTTTATTCGTTCAGTATTTGGCGGAACTGGGTTTGGTATTTTGTCAGGGACATTTGTTTTATTTGTAATGATCTTACCGACTGTTACCACAATGACGGTAGATACACTAAAATCTGTTCCCCGACACTATCGAGAGGCCTCATTAGCTTTAGGAGGAACACGTTGGCAGACGATTTATAAAGTAGTGCTGCGGGCAGCTGTACCAGGTATTTTGACGGCGGTTGTTTTTGGTATGGCACGTGCTTTTGGAGAAGCATTAGCCATCCAAATGGTTATCGGGAATGCGGCGTTAATGCCAACAAGCTTGACAACCCCTGCCTCAACATTGACCTCAATTTTGACGATGGGTATAGGGAATACAATCATGGGAACCGTTGAAAATAATGTCTTATGGTCGTTAGCGTTGATCCTATTATTCATGTCTTTAGTTTTCAATATTTTGATTCGCTATATTGGAAAGAAAGGGGAGATAACAAATGGATAAAGCAAAACGCGCGGATAAAATCGCCACAGCTGTTCTATATATTGTTTCTGGCTTAATTGTGGCAATTTTAGCCTTTCTCTTACTGTACATTTTGATTCGTGGGTTACCACATGTGTCTTGGGAATTTTTAACTTCACCCTCAAAAGCGTATCAAAAGGGTGGTGGGATTGGTATTCAACTATTCAACTCTGTTTATCTCCTATTGATTACGATGATTATCAGCTTACCAATTTCTCTTGGAGCAGGGATTTATCTATCTGAATATGCCAAGAAAAATTGGGTAACGAATGTCATTCGGACATCGATTGAGATTTTGAGCTCATTGCCTTCAGTAGTGGTCGGTTTGTTTGGCTTCTTGATTTTTGTTATTCAATTTGGCTATGGCTTTTCTATTCTTTCCGGTGCATTGGCATTGACCTTATTTAACTTGCCTTTGCTAACAAGAAATATTGAAGAATCCTTGCGAGCGATTCATTATACTCAGCGTGAAGCGGGATTAGCTTTAGGCCTTTCACGTTGGGAAACCGTCACAAAAATTGTTGTGCCAGACGCTCTTCCAGGGATTTTAACGGGAGTCATTTTAAGTTCAGGTCGAATTTTCGGAGAAGCGGCGGCCTTGATTTATACCGCAGGTCAAAGTGCACCTGCATTAGATTTCACTAATTTAAATCCATTAAGTGTATCTAGTCCGCTAAGTATTTTCCGACAAGCAGAAACATTGGCTGTGCATATCTGGAAAATCAATACAGAAGGAACGATGCCAGATGGAACAGCTGTATCTGCTGGAGCCTCTGCGGTCTTAATTTTAGCCGTTTTACTATTTAATTTTGGTGCTCGAGCAATCGGGAAACGACTTCATAGAAAAATGACTTCAGCATGAGAATTCTGATTTTCATAGAATAATTGTACTATCAGACTAAACTAGGAGAAATTCGATGAAAGAATACAATTGGGAGGAACGTAATATTATCAGCATGCCTGGTGAAATTGCGTTGCATACAGAAGATCTACATGTTTATTATGGCAGTAACGAAGCCATCAAGGGTGTTGATCTGGAGTTTGAAAAAAATAAAATCACTGCATTAATCGGTCCTTCTGGTTGTGGGAAATCAACCTATCTGCGTTCATTGAATCGTATGAATGATGGGATTGCCAGCGCCAGTGTGACGGGGAAAATCATGTACAAAGATGTCGATGTCAACGCATCTAATATTGATGTTTATGAAATGCGCAAGCGAATCGGGATGGTGTTCCAGCGCCCCAATCCTTTTAGCAAATCGATTCGAGATAATATTACTTTCGCTTTAAAACAGCATGGTATGCGGGATAAGCATCAACTGGAAGAAATCGTTGAAACTAGTTTGAAGCAAGCGGCGCTTTGGGATCAAGTCAAGGATAATCTAGACAAGAGCGCATTGGCTCTTTCGGGAGGTCAACAGCAACGCTTGTGTATTGCGCGGGCAATTGCAATGAAGCCTGATATCTTATTATTGGATGAGCCTGCTAGCGCTTTGGACCCTATCTCGACAGGAACGGTTGAAGAAACATTGGTCCAATTGAAGGAAAATTATACGATTATTATTGTGACACATAATATGCAGCAAGCGGCGCGGATTAGTGATTATACTGCTTTCTTTTATTTAGGGCATGTGATTGAGTATGATGAAACGACAAAAATCTTTACACGGCCGAAAATACAAGCCACTGAAGATTATGTATCAGGACACTTTGGCTAAGAGACGGAGGAAATTAAATGTCGAAGATTATTACTTCCAAAGACCTTCATTTATATTATGGTAAAAAGGAAGCCCTAAAAGGCATTGATATGGAGATTGAAAAAGGCGAGATCACAGCGATGATTGGCCCATCTGGCTGTGGAAAATCAACCTATTTACGTTCGTTGAATCGCATGAATGATTTGATCCCTGGAGTGACTATTACAGGAAGCGTCGTGTATAAAGGCAAAGACATCTATAGTCCCAAAACTGACACTGTTGAACTGCGTAAAGAAATCGGGATGGTGTTTCAACAACCAAATCCATTTCCATTTTCGATTTACGAGAACGTCATTTATGGGTTAAAATTAAAAGGGGAAAAGGATAAGAACAAACTTGATCAAGTTGTGGAAGAGAGCTTAAAAGCAGCTTCCGTTTGGAACGATGTGAAGGATAAATTGCATGAGAGTGCGTTGTCATTATCTGGCGGACAACAGCAAAGAGTTTGTATTGCTCGGGTATTGGCAGTTAATCCTGAAGTTATTCTTATGGATGAGCCGACGAGTGCTTTGGACCCTGTATCAACAGGTAAAATCGAAAATATGTTGTTAGAGTTAAAAGAGAATTATACGATCATTATCGTGACGCACAATATGTCACAGGCATCACGCATCTCTGATCGTACGGCATTCTTTCTTCAAGGAGAATTGATTGAATTCGATAAGACAAAGAAAATTTTCCTAGATCCAGCTAAACAAGAAACGGAAGATTACATCTCTGGCAAATTTGGGTAATTATAAAGAACTTATAGTTTTTTGCTAAGCACATAAAGAATGTTAACTCCCCCAAAAAAATGAGTAGGACAATACATGGTTTAAAGGTAGAATAAGCATTATTCTATCATTTGAAAAGGAGGGCAACGATGTTACGTACACAATTTGAAGAAGATCTATTAAATCTTCACAATCAGTTTTATGAAATGGGTATGATGGTTTCAAGTGCAGTACACAAATCAGTACGATCATATATTGATCATGATAAAAAACTCGCGCAAGAGGTCATTGACCATGATATTGAGATCAATGATATGGAAGTTCGCTTAGAGAAAAAAAGTTTTGAAATGATTGCATTACAGCAGCCTGTTACGACAGATTTGCGTACGATCATAACAATCATGAAGGCCAGCTCAGATCTAGAACGAATGGGTGATCATGCCGTCTCTGTGGCAAAATCAACGATTCGCTTAAAAGGGTTACCGCGAATTTTAGAAGTTGAAAAAGAAATCAACGAGATGTCTAATTATGTGAAAAAAATGGTGGACAACGTGTTGGTTGCTTATGTCAAAACAGATGAAAAAGACGCGCGTATGATTGCCAAAATGGATGAACGAGTAAATGATTATTTCCAAAAAATCTACGATATGACAACAAACACGATGGAAAAAGAATCGGATACCATCATTAGTGGAACGGATTATCTACATGTTGCTGGTTACTTGGAACGTGTTGGCGATTATGTGACGAACATTTGTGAGTGGATCGTTTACTTAGCTACCGGCAAGATCACTGAATTGAACAGCAATCGCAATGAAAATTTCTAAAGCAAATGACCAGTTAGAATAATCTAACTGGTTTTTTCTATATTTAAATAGGAAGAAACATCACTCTTAAGGAAGTCGGATGAAAAGATGGGTCTTTAGTCCTATGACAAACCGATAAAAACATTGCATAATATGAATGTAAACAAAAGTAATGTATTTGCTTTTTGAAGGAGGCAATTTCTATGAATGAAAGACAACGAATTTTGGAATTAGTTAAAAAAGGTATTTTATCGACTGAAGAAGGTTTAGATTTATTAGAAAGCATGGCTAAGGCGAAGGATGAAGCGCAGATTAAACAAGCTGCAGATAAAGTGGATTCTTACCACCGTGACCAAGCAACTAATTTAGTTGATGAATGGGAAGATGGGGCAGACAAAGAAAAAGCAAAAGGGTCTGATGAACAGGACTTAGAAGACCTAGAAGCTTATTTTGATGACTTAGCAACAGAAGTCAATCAAATTTCTGCTCATATTGATGAAATTAACCAAAAGAAGAATGAATTAAAAGCAGTGCTTCACGAAAAAGAAGAAGTTTTGATGGAGTTAGATACAAAAGAAGAATTGGATACTTTGTCAGAAGCGGATGATGACATCCGAGCAGCTGTCGAAGAAGCAATTAGTGGTCTTAAAGAACAAATTTCAGAATTAGAAGAACAAGTGGAAGAGCAAGAAGAAGAATTGAGCAATGTACAAAACGATCAAAAAGAAAATCGCAAAAAACGTGTATATGCTCATATCGAAATCCCAGACGATTTAAAGGATCAAGCTAGCGAAACTTTCTCGCAAGTTGGTGAAAAACTGGGTGAAGCCGGCGTTCAACTAGGTCGTTTAATGAAAAAAACTTGGAAAACTGTTTCTGATACGGTAGAAGAAAATGTTGATTGGAAAGATTTCAACGTAAAAGTTCCCGGTCTCGTTACATCTAAATTTGAACATCAATTTTTATATACAGATGTTGAACCTACCTTGCTTGATATTAAACTAGCAAATGGTAAAGTGACCTTAAAGGCATGGGATGACGCTGCCATCAAAGTAGATGCGAAAATCAAACTTTATGGTAAAATGAATGAAGCTACACCATTACAATCATTGATGGAGCGCAGTCAGATCGAAGTAAATGATGAACATATTTCATTCCAAATTCCAAATAAACGGGTTCAAGCAGAATTAGTCTTCTACTTGCCAAAACGTACGTACGATCATGTAGCGGTTAAATTATTAAATGGGGATTTGGTCGTTGAAGAAATGGATGCCAAAGATGTATATGCCAAATCAACAAACGGCAATATTACCTTTAAGCAGATTGATGCAACGATGCTTGAAATTCAAGGCGTTAACGGCAACATCGAAATTCGCGAAGGCGCGATTTTAGATTCGATTATTGAAACGGTTAACGGAAATATCACTACGAAAGCAGCGATTCAAAATTATGGCATCTCATTAGTCAATGGCGATGTGAAATTAACTGCTGGTCATGACAGCCTGCAAAAGATCAAAGCAAGCTCAGTCAATGGGAACGTTAAAGTTTCGGTAGGAAAAACGATTGGTTTAGAAGGCTTGGCTAAAACGAGTCTTGGCAGCATCAATGATCGTTTATCAGACTATGAAGTAATTAGAGAGAAAAAAGAAAAAACAAATCGCTTGTTGCAATTCCGTCGAGTAGCCGATGAAATGGCGAAGATTGATGTGTCAACGACGACAGGTAGTATTTTCTTGAAAGATTTTGACAATTAGGAAATAATAAGGAAGGAAGATTCATATGCAAAAGAGATTACAAAAGTCACGAAACAATGTGGTGCTGACAGGTACCTTAGCCGGGATCGCCGAATACTTCGGGATTGATCCTACAATCGTGCGTGTGATTTATGTTTTCTTAAGTTTCGGCTTAATCGGCGCACCGGTTGTACTATATGTCTTGTTAGCATTAGTGATTCCTGCTGCCCCAAGAGGCCGGGACTCTTATGGACATAATAATCCATACTACGGAAACAACGACTACAACAACTATGAGAAAAAAGCGTCCCGCCAACGTAAGAAAGCGGACAAAATCGACGATGATGACTGGAGCGACTTTTAATGACTTACCTACAGCGCTTAATAGCTAACTCACTGATTTTTATTTCACTATCGGTGCTCTTTCCGACACATGTTTATGTGGAAAGTTTGACGATGGCTATTGCTGCAAGCTTTGTCCTATCAATATTAAATACATTAGTGAAGCCTATATTGATTTTGCTTTCACTTCCGTTAAATATTTTAACTCTCGGACTATTTAGTTTTGTGATTAGCGCTGGTATGCTGCAATTGACTTCCAACTTATTAGGAAATTATCGTTTTGGCTTTTCTAGCTTTGCCGTCTCAGTTTTAGTGGCTGTTGTCATGGCGATTGTCAATGCGATCGTTTCTGATCATAATATCGACAAATACGCGGATAGGTAAATTTAACCTATCCGTTTTTTTTTGTGCAAGTTTTGTTTGGATTGATAGTTAATGCGACTCTCTTTAGTTTAAGGTATCTATCAAAGTAAGGTTTCATTAATATTTTATGAAGCCTTTTTTGATTCTTAAGGGAGAAGTAGTCTGAACCTAGTCACTCCATTGATAAAATGATAAAATAGAGCGGAAGTGTAGAAAAGAGGGATTAAATGGCTGAAACAGTAAAAGTAAAAGAACTAGTTGATAAATTATCATTGGAAGTAGTAACTGGTGATGAAGAAAGTCTTGAGCGGGTCATTACTACCGGCGATATTTCTCGTCCAGGGTTAGAGCTGACCGGCTATTTTAACTATTATTCACACGATCGGTTACAACTTTTTGGGAATAAAGAAATCACCTTTGCGGAGCGCATGATGCCAGAGGAACGGCTGATGGTTTTGCGACGTATGTGTAGTGATGATACACCTGCTTTCATCGTTTCGCGAGGATTAACGCCGCCGAAAGAGATGATCACAGCAGCTAGTGAACGCAACATTCCAGTATTGAGCTCTCCAATCTCAACCTCGCGACTATTAGGTGAGATTTCTAGTTTTTTAAATGGCGGATTAGCACCTCGCACCAGCGTTCATGGCGTATTAGTGGATGTTTATGGATTGGGTGTTTTGATTCAAGGAGACAGTGGAATTGGTAAGAGTGAAACGGCGTTAGAACTGGTCAAGCGTGGTCACCGATTGATTGCGGACGATCGGGTAGACGTTTATCAGCAAGATGAATTGACTTTAATTGGTGAGCCGCCCAAGATATTACAGCATTTAATCGAGATCCGCGGAATCGGTATCATCGATGTGATGAATCTGTTTGGAGCAAGTGCAGTTAGAGGCTCTATGCCGCTTCAACTAGTGGTCTATTTAGAAAATTGGTCGAAAGACAAAAAATATGATCGCTTAGGTAGTGGGAATACCGATGTAGAAATCGCGGAAGTAAAAATCCCGCAAGTAAAGATTCCTGTGAAGACTGGACGGAACGTCGCTATTATTATTGAAGTAGCAGCGATGAATTTCCGGGCTCGCACAATGGGGTACGATGCTACGAAGACCTTTGAAGATCGTTTAACCCAATTAATCGAAGAAAACTCAGGCCAATAAAATGATTGGACAGATAAATCGTACGGCCTTTGAATTGTTTGGTCTTCAAATTTATTGGTACGCGATTATTATTGTTTCTGGAATTGCCATTGCTTTATGGCTTGCGAATCGTGAGGCATTGAGAGTCGGCTTAAAAGAAGATGATATGACGAACTTTATTCTCTGGGCATTGCCGATTGCTATTATTGGTGCACGTTTGTATTATATTTTGTTTGACTTAGAACCATATCTGGCAGATCCAATACAGATTTTTAATACACGTAGTGGTGGCTTAGCAATCTATGGCGGATTGATTGCGGCAGCGATTGTTTTGATTGTGTATACGCGTCATCACTTTATTGATCCATGGCTCTTCTTAGATGTTGTTGCGCCAAGTGTCATGCTGGCACAAGCGATGGGACGTTGGGGGAATTTTACAAACCATGAGGCATATGGCGGAGAAACAACACGTCAATTTCTAGAGGGATTACACTTGCCGCAATTTATAATCAATAATATGTATATTGATGGAGCCTTTCGTCAACCTACCTTTTTCTATGAATCAATGTGGAGCCTGTTAGGATTCATTTTGATTTTAATTGTTCGAAAAAAATTGTTGGTTAAACGAGGAGAACTTTTTTTAAGTTATGTAATTTGGTATAGTTTTGGTCGCTTCTTTATTGAAGGCATGCGGACAGACAGCTTATACGCATTTGGAGGAATTCGTGTTTCTCAAGTGTTGTCGCTCATTCTTTTTGTCGGAGGAATTTTTCTGTTTTATTATCGGCGAAAAAAACGTACGGATATCAAGCTGTACGAGCGGGATAAAGGAACTAATCAGGCTCTAATTTAAGAACGAGATGGTAGTTAGATATGCTATGATAGTAAAGGAAAAAATATTTTAAATGTGTCACATTTAGTAGATAGATAAGCGTATTTGTTTTCTTAGAAGAATAAATGCCTTAATATAAAATAGGAGGAAATCTCTGTGAAGCAAAAAGTTGCAGTTTTAGGACCGGGCTCTTGGGGAACAGCATTAGCACAAGTTTTGGCTGAAAATGGACATGAAGTAAGGCTTTGGGGAAATCATGATGCGCAAATTGATGAAATCAATACGTACCACACGAATCGCCATTACTTACCAGACCTGAAAATTCCCGAAAGTATTAAGGGTGAAAAAAATCTAAAAAATGCTGTGAAAGATGCGGATGCTGTCCTATTTGTTGTTCCAACAAAGGCGATTCGATCCGTTGCACAGGAATTTGCTCAAGTTGTTGAGAACAAACCAGTAATTATTCATGCTAGTAAAGGATTAGAACAAGATACCCACAAACGGATTTCGGAAGTTCTAATTGAGGAGATCCCAGAGGAACATCGTCAAGGTGTAGTCGTACTTTCTGGACCAAGCCATGCTGAAGAAGTAGCAGTACATGACATTACAACAATCACTGCTGCCTGCAAGGATGAAGCTTTAGCAACTTATGTCCAAAAGCTGTTTATGAACGATTATCTAAGAATTTATACAAATCCAGATGTTATCGGCGTTGAGACCGGCGCAGCATTGAAAAATATCATCGCTTTAGGTGCAGGTGCGTTGCATGGACTTTCTTATGGTGATGATGCAAAGGCAGCAATTATGACACGTGGTTTAGCTGAAATTAGTCGTTTGGGAGTAGCCATGGGTGCCAATCCATTGACTTTCATTGGATTAAGCGGTGTAGGTGATTTGATTGTTACTTGTACATCAGTCCATTCGAGAAACTGGCGTGCAGGAAATCTTTTAGGCAAAGGCCACAAACTCGATGAAGTATTAGACAATATGGGCATGATCGTGGAAGGTGTTTCAACCACTAAAGCGGCGAAAGAACTGGCCGATAGCATGAATGTAAGTATGCCGATAACTGAAACAATCTATGAGGTTTTATACAACGATAAAGACGTGCGTCAGGCTTGTCGTGAATTAATGACACGTGAAGGTACGTTTGAAAATGAATTTACTTTAGAATAAATAGAAAGAGTGGGACAATTATGCGAGTAAAAAAAGCCGTTATTCCAGCTGCTGGGCTGGGAACAAGATTTTTGCCAGCTACAAAAGCGATGGCAAAGGAAATGTTGCCTATCGTAGACAAACCAACGATTCAATTTATCGTTGAAGAAGCATTGAAATCTGGGATTGAGGATATTCTAATCGTAACTGGAAAAGCTAAACGACCAATCGAAGATCATTTTGATGCAAACATTGAACTAGAAATGAACTTGCAAGAAAAAGGAAAAACAGATTTATTGAAGCTTGTAGAGGAAACTACCGATGTTAATTTACACTTCATTCGTCAATCACATCCTAAAGGATTAGGCCATGCAGTTTTACAGGCTCGTGCATTTGTTGGCAATGAACCGTTTGTAGTCATGCTTGGTGACGATTTGATGGAAGACCGTGTGCCATTAACGAAACAATTAATGAATGATTATGAACAAACACATGCTGCAACAATCGCAGTGATGCGTGTGCCGGAAAAAGAAACGTCAAAATACGGGATCATCAATCCAGGTGAAGAGGTTTCTAAAGGGTTATTCAATGTGAAGAACTTTGTTGAAAAACCAAAACCAGAAGAAGCTCCAAGTAATTTAGCTATTATCGGACGTTACTTGTTAACGCCTGAAATTTTTGATGTATTAGCTACGCAAAAGCCAGGTGCAGGAAATGAAATTCAATTAACTGATGCGATTGATACGCTAAATAAAACTCAAAGAGTGTTTGCTCACGAGTTTAGCGGAACTCGCTATGATGTTGGTGATAAATTCGGATTTATGACAACAAGTATCGAATACGGTTTGAAACATCCTGAAATTAAGGATAATCTACGTGAGTATATTATCAGCTTAGGCAAAGAATTAAGTGGACAAAATAAAACAAAAAAATAATTTTTTAAAGCGCAGATTTGAGTCTGCGCTTTTTATATTGTTAGTTATTTTATATAAATGAATTATTTGTTTTTTAAATGCTAATTATCAATATAACGAATAGAAAAAATTAGTAATTTCGTTATATAATATTTTTTGAAAATAACGACATTGAAAAGGAGAATGAATGAAAACTTCCCGTTTAAATAAAGAAATCGTTATAGCATGCGCGATGGACCTAGTTTATGAATCAGGTATTAATGGGTTAAGACTAAATAAAATTGCTGATCGGTTGGATGTTAAGTCTCCCTCGTTGTATACGCATACAGGAAGTGTGACAGAATTACGACAAGCGGTTGTTAGACGAGCGATGGAGGATTTTCGCGAACAATTAGTAGATTCATTGTTAGGCAGAGCGAATCTTTGCGCTTTTATCGAACTAGGAAAAACTTGGGCTGACTTTGCCAAAAATAAAAACGCGTTTTATACTGTTTTTTATGAAAAAGAGTACATAGACTCTTATGAAAAAAGCATTGCTGTTTTTCTAAGAGCTGCCTTTGAGCGAATTTTTTCAGAATGTGAACTGACAGATAAGGAAATTCTTCAAGTGGAGCGAGTAATGACAAACTATTTTCGCGGTCATGCAGATGGGTTCACTGAAAATAATTTTAACGAGACTGATTTGATTAGTGATTTAGAGATTATCTATAATGGTATTCTGCAAAACTTTACGAAAGTCCCTCAATAATTGTATTGAGGGATCTTTTTTATTAGTACAGATTATAACTCTTTCTCTTTCATTAATTTCTATGAGAATGGTATAATTTAAGTTAGCATAATGAGAGAACAATGGGAGGAGTGATTGAATGAGTTTAGGTGGCATTGCAGCAATTATAGCAGCACTTGCATTTGTTGTTTTGGTCATATTCTTAGTACGTGTTTTAAGCCAAGTTTCAAAAACAGTTGAAAAGGTTGAAACGACGGTAACAGAGGCCAACACAACGATTGATGTGCTTACCAAAGATGTAGATTTACTCATGCAACAAGTAGAAGGATTGTTAGTAAAGGGCAATCATCTGTTGAATGATATTAACGGTAAAGTTGAAACGATTGATCCATTATTCACGGCGGTAGCTGATTTGAGTCAGAGTGTTTCTGATTTGAATACTACTAGCCGTAACCTAGCTGGAAAAGTCGGTGGAGTTAGTAAAAATGCAGCAAAAGCAAGTGTCGCAGGAAAAGTTGGCGCGACAACGATGAAATTCTTTAGAGATCGTAAAACTACCACAAAAACGGAGGGATAGGAATGTCAAAAAACGGAAAGTTTTTAGCAGGCGCCTTGATTGGTGGAACGGCTGCAGCAGTAGTTGCTTTATTATTAGCACCAAAATCAGGAAAAGAAATGCGTGAGGATTTAGCGAAAAAGACAGATGAATGGTTAGATGTCGCTTCTGACTATACAGATGATTTCGTTGCGAAGACTAGCGAAATGGGGGCGATCGTAAAAGATCGTGCTTCTGATTTAAGTGAACAAGCAAGTGACTTAGCGTCAAATGTAAAAGGAAAAGTAAATGATTCTATGGATGACATGGATGATATTACGACGGATACCTTGGAAGATTTGAAACGTCAAAGCTCTGATTTGTCGGATCGTTTCCGCAAGGCAGCGAGTGATGCGAAGGATGTAGCAGAAGATGCTTCAGAAGATATTGTAATTGATGTGAAGGAAACAAAGGAAGACGCAAAAGAAACCGTATCTGAAGGAGCAGCGGCTCTGGCTGATAAATCAGAAGAGTTGAGTAAGGATAAACCTGATTTTGCTGAAGTCAAGGAAGAACTGAAAGAAGAAGTGGAAAAAAATAATCCAGAATAAACTAACGTAGCCCTTAGCATTTAAGGGCTATTTTTTATGCCATTGCGTGCGCAACGCATGATATTGCTGTAATCTTTAAACATAATAATCAATAATTGAGGTGTAACGAAATTGGAATTAGGCAAACGTATTCGTTCAAAAAGTGAAGAGTTGAAGATGCCCCAACAGCAATTGGCAGAACAAATCTATGTTACAAGACAAACTATTTCAAAATTGGAATTAGAAAAGAGCGTTTCAGATGCGATTTCTAAAAAAGGTTTAGAAAGAGTCTTGGGTATTCAATTTACGGAAGAGTCCTCTTCGAAAAAAGAGAAGGAGGAAGATTTTTTGAAAAAAGTTCATGGTTCTTTGGCTTAATACTGTTTGGTATTTTATTTTTACCCTTACGCTTTTTATGGGTCGCGATTCGTCGTAATTGGAAACAGCCGTGGACTCGTTTTATTTTATTGCCAATTATTTTGGCTTTTTCATTGTGGTACTTTCATTCACTTAAAGACACAGTATTCTATTTGTTTTTAATAATGATGATGCTGGCCTATTTTAGTGTTAGTGGGTATTTTTTTAATGAAAAGCAAGTGGTAGATAATCATCAGGAATGAAGTATTTTATGTTATAGGAACAAAACAGGTATCCATTCACATTAGAGATGGATACCTGCTTTTATTTTCTATAAAGTAATTAATTCTTTTGATGTTGTGGTGAATGGAATACAGCCGTCTTTAGTTACATAAAGGCAATCTTCGATTCGAACACCGACGTCGTTTGGTAAGTAAATGCCAGGTTCAATCGAGAAGCACATGCCTTCTTTAACTTCCAGATCATTTCCGCCGACGATTTGTGGGAATTCATGAATCGTTGTTCCAATTCCGTGGCCTAAACGATGATTGAAATACTCACCATAGCCATGACTTTCGATGACATCTCGGGCAAGCTTATCTAATTGCCCACAGGTTACACCTGGTTTTACAGCATTCATCGCAGCCATATGTGCCTCTAAAACGATGTTGTAGATGTCTTTTTGATGATCTGTCGGTTTTCCACAAGCAACCGTGCGGGTCGCATCACTGCAATAGCCGTTAACAATCGTACCGAGATCGAATAAAACAAGTTCATTTTCCTTACATGTATTTTTACCTGGTGAACCATGTGGACTGGCTGCGTTAGGTCCTGCCAAAACTTCTGTAGGGAAGGACATTTGTTTAATCCCTTTTTTCTTTAATTCATATTCAATCTCTGCAACAATCTCTTCTTCCGTTACACCTGGTTTCACATGTCTAAACCCAATTTCAAAAGCTAAGTCTGCTGTAGAGCCAGCTTCGATCAAGCGTTGGCACTCCTCTTCGGTCTTATATAACTGTAGTTCCTGAACGAGTGGGGTCAAGTCAGCTGAAAAATCGGCGGATGGAAAAGCTTCATTTAAGCGTAGATAACGATCAAGGACTAACTGATTTTTTTCTAAAGCGATTCTTTTTGGTGTTCCATAACGTTTTTTAATTTCCTCAACAATGAGCGTGAAGGGGTCTTGGCTGTCTAGAAAACCAACGACATCATATTCAAAACTGCTGGCTTTTGCATCTTCAACTTCTAAGCCAGGCGCAAATAGAAATGGATCCTTTTCAAGTGGAATGAACAATGCCAATACACGTTCCATCGGGTTGCTATCGAAGCCGGAGAAATAACCAATGTGGCTCGCATCTGAAACATAAGCCAAATCAACCTCATTTTTTTGCATCCATTTTCGTAGTTCTAAAACTTTTTCTTGGTTCATTAAAGCATCCTTCTTTCTTTTGGCGTTATATTGATTGTAACACTAATAAAATTTATTGAAAAATGATTCTGATAAAACGCTTACAGAATTTTAAGGAAAAATGTGTAAAACGGTTGCAATCAATGAAACAACGTGCTATTATCTTTTAGAAATGTAAATGATATTTTCTGAAAACAAAAAAAGGAGCATATCCATGGAAAAGCAAACAATTACGATTTATGATGTTGCCCGTGAAGCAAATGTTTCAATGGCAACCGTTTCTCGTGTAGTCAATGGCAATCCCAATGTAAAACCTACAACACGTAAAAAGGTGTTAGAAGTTATTGAGCGTCTAGATTATCGCCCAAATGCTGTCGCACGAGGACTAGCAAGCAAGAAAACTACGACAGTCGGTGTAATCATCCCAGACGTCAGCAATATGTTTTTTGCGTCATTAGCACGAGGAATTGATGATATTGCTACAATGTACAAATATAATATCATCTTAGCGAACTCAGATGGCGAAGCGCAAAAAGAAGTAAATGTATTAAATAATTTATTAGCGAAACAAGTAGATGGTGTAATTTTCATGGGTCATCGTATTACTGATGAAATCCGTGCAGAATTTTCACGTTCAAAGACACCAATCGTTTTAGCTGGTTCAATTGATCCAGATGAACAAGTGGGTAGTGTAAACATTGATTACAAAGCAGCAACTAAAGAATCTATTGATTTATTAGCAAAACATGGCAATAAGAAAATTGCCTTCATCAGCGGAGCGTTGATTGACGCGATTAATGGTCAAGCTCGTATGGGCGGCTATAAAGAATCATTGGCTGAAAATGGTTTAGACTACAATGAAGGGCTGATCTTTGAAGCGCCTTATAACTTTAAAGAAGGATTAGCATTGACTGATCGTATCTTAAATAGTGGTGCAACAGCAGCGTATGTGACTGATGATGAATTAGCTATCGGTTTATTAGACGGCTTGATTGATAAAGGCGTGAAAGTTCCTGAAGACTTCGAAATCATTACAAGCAATGATTCATTGCTGACAGAAGTGGCACGTCCGCGTCTAAGCAGTGTAACTCAACCATTGTATGATATCGGTGCCGTTGCGATGCGTCTGTTAACAAAAATGATGAACAAAGAAGACATTGAACAAAAAACAATCGAATTGCCACATGGTATCTTCGAAAAAGGATCAACGAAGCAATAATATGAAAAAAGGCTGTGCCAAATTTGGCACAGCCTTTTTCATCGGGTTACATTGTTGAAGGGTGTCGTCGTGCAAAATCGAAAAAGCGGAATTTATCCACCTGGTGACGACTTTCTGTGTATTGAAATTGCCGAGCATCACTAGTAAATACACGACTTTTTACAGAAACAATATTGATATCATGCTGATTAAGATCCAATAGTTCTCGATCTTCATCAGTCAGGGCATCAATCGTGATTTCCTTTTCAGCAAAAGCGATATTCAACCCCAATTGATTTTCAAAGTAGCGATAAATGGAATCCTTTGCGATTTCAGTATCTAGCTCAGGCACAACTGTCGTCAGTAATAGGTCTTTATCAAGTATTACTTTTTTCTGGTCGATCGCTCGTGTACGAATCAATTCCCAGCAGACAGCCCCGATTTCAAATCCAGTCACACGTACTTCCTTTTCATTAATCATAACTTTCTTTAAACTAATAACGTCCGTACTACTGTCATAGCCATAAGAATTTTGGAGTTCCTTGTAACTCGTTAAACCAGAAACAGGAAATCGCAGCTGCTCTCGCTTCAAAACAAGTGAACCTTTACCTTGAATTTTTTGAATGTAGCCATTAGCCATCAGAAGAGACAAGGCTTTGCGAATCGTATCGCGTGATACATGGTAGGTTTGACGCAATTTGTTTTCACTAGGCAAATAAGAACCCGCTTCATAAACGCCTTTTAAAATTCCTCGTTCGATTGCTTGGTAAATCACCTCATAATTTTTCATTTAGCCCTCCTTTTATCCAACTCGTTTACTAGCCTATCAGTGCGGGAAACAGATCAAAACAACTTGTCCGTATATGTGATTCCATTATACAAAGAAAAAAATCACAAGTAAAACGTTTTCTTTGGATTTTGGATAAATAAAATGAGTAAATTCTTATTTTAAGAGAAGCTTGTTTGCTTTCTTACCAACCTGTTGGTAACTATAAGACTGATTAATCATTAATAAAATTTGTTATCGTCCATTAAAATTAAATTTCTCTAATAAACACTTCGTAGCACCAGATGTAAGCGATTTACAAAAATGCTCAAACCAATTATAGTAAACCTATCAGCTGAACTTATCCATACAAGTTAAATTTATTCGGAGGGAAAAAAGATGGGAAAATATGAAAAGGATTCGAAGGACCTGCTGGCAGCCATTGGCGGAAAGAAAAATATTTCTGCGGTTACCCACTGTGCTACTCGGATGCGCTTTGTGCTAAATGATCCAAAAAAAGCAGATGAGGAGCGAATCGAAGAGATTCCAAGTGTTAAAGGAATGTTTACTAATGCTGGACAATTTCAAGTAATTATTGGAAACGATGTAGCCGTTTTTTATAATGAGTTTGTTGCTGTTTCCGGAGTAGAAGGTGTTTCGAAAGAAGCCGCAAAATCGGCGGCCAAGCAAAATCAAAATCCAGTCCAACGTGCCATTACTGTTTTAGCAGAAATTTTTACCCCTTTATTACCAGCAATTATTGTCGGCGGTTTGATTTTAGGATTTCGTAATATTTTGGAAGCCGTACCAATGGGGTGGCTGAATGGTCAAACAATTGTTGAAGCCTCTACATTTTGGAACGGTGTCAATGGGTTCTTATGGTTGCCAGGTGAAGCTATTTTCCACTTCTTGCCAGTCGGGATTACTTGGAGTATTGCTCGTAAAATGGGTGCGACTGAAATCTTAGGGATCGTTCTTGGGATCACATTAGTTTCGCCACAATTGTTAAATGCCTATTCAGTTAACGGCACGACAGCGGCAGAAATTGCAAAGAACTGGACATGGGACTTTGGCTTTTTCACTGTTGATAAGATCGGTTACCAAGCCCAAGTTATTCCAGCAATGCTGGCAGGGTTTCTAATAGTTTACCTAGAACGCTTTTTCCGGAAACATATTCCTGAGGCTGTTTCAATGATTTTCGTTCCATTTTTCTCATTGCTTCCAACGATTTTGGCTGCGCATATTATTTTAGGTCCTATCGGTTGGAAAATCGGAACAGCGATCTCTGCTGTAGTAAATGCGGGTCTAACTTCTAGCTTTAGCTGGTTATTTGGCGGAGTATTCGGAGCGCTATATTCGCCTCTGGTTATTACTGGGTTGCATCATACGACATTAGCGATAGACTCACAATTAATTGCCGACTTTGGTTCGACTAACTTATGGCCGATGATTTGCTTATCCAATATTGCTCAAGGGGCGGCTGTTTTGGCGATAGTCTTTGCTCATCGTGGGAATAAAAAAGAAGAACAGGTATCTATTCCATCAGTGATCTCTGCTTGGTTGGGCGTTACGGAACCGGCAATGTTCGGGATCAATTTGAAATACACGTATCCATTTATTGCTGCTATGATCGGTAGTGGGATCGCAGGCTTGTTTATAACGTTATTCAAGGTTCGGGCATTATCAATTGGTGTCGGCGGGCTTCCAGGGATTTTAGCGATTCGCCCGCAAGACTATCCAATCTTTGCGATTGGAATGGTAATCGCGATTGCTGTTCCGTTTCTTTTGACATTGACATTCCGTCGGATCGGTTTGTTCAATAAAATTGATCGGATCGAAGAAGGGAATGTGCCAACATTGGGCAATGAGCCTGTTAAGAAAACGGGTTCTGTTGTTGAGTTGTTTTCGCCAATTGCTGGAATGCTTCATCCTTTAAGCAGTGCAAAGGATCCGGTATTTGCTGAGGGGATGATGGGACAAGGAGTTGTGATTGACCCGAGTGAAGGAAAATTAGTTGCACCTTTTGATGGTCAAATCAGTTTATTGTTTCCAACAAAGCATGCTATCGGTTTAGTTAGTAGAGAGGGAACAGAGGTATTGATTCATATTGGGATTGATACCGTACAATTAGACGGCAAATATTTTACCAGTCATGTACAGCAAGGAGACAGTGTCAAAAAAGGTCAGCTTTTAATGGAGTTTGATGTTGAGGCCATCAAGTCAGCAGGATATGAGGTGCAAACACCGATTATCATAACAAATTCAACCGACTTTCAAGTGGATCCATTGATTCAGGAAGCCCCTGTAACAAGTGCAGAGAAAATTTTATTAGCGACAGAATTATAGAAGCTGGAGGACAAAATGAGTTTTAAAGAAAAAGTCATCTACCAAATTTATCCCAAATCTTTTTTGGATACAAATCAGGACGGCATCGGGGATCTACCAGGTATCAAACAAAAAATCCCCTATTTGAAACGTTTGGGGGTCGATATGATTTGGTTGAGCCCAATCTATCCAAGTCCTCAAAATGACAATGGGTACGATGTAGCGAACTATACAGCGATCAATCCAATGTTTGGAACCATGAGTGATTTTGAAAATCTAATTGCTACTGCAAAAGAACATGGTATCGAAGTAATGCTAGATATGGTTTTCAATCATGTCTCGACAGAGCATGAATGGTTCCAAAAAGCATTGGCTGGTGATAAAAAATATCAAGCGTACTTTATCTTACGGGATGAGCCAACGGATTGGGTTTCTAAATTCGGTGGAAATGCTTGGGCTCCATTTGGAGAGACTGGTAAATTCTATTTGCATCTATTTGATAAAACACAGGCTGACTTAAATTGGCGAAATCCAGAAGTACGCGAAGAATTATTTGAAGTTATCCGTTTTTGGATGGAAAAAGGTGTAAAAGGGTTTCGATTCGATGTGATCAATTTAATCGGCAAAGATGAAGTTTTAAAAGATTGTGCAGAGAATGATGGAAAACCCGCCTACACAGATCGTCCGATTAATCACGACTTTATCCACATGATGAATCAGGCAACCTTTGGGAAAGAGACAGATATGATTACCGTTGGTGAAATGAGTTTTACCACAGTGGAAAACTGTATTTTGTACACCCAACCTGAGCGCGAAGAATTAAACATGACCTTTAACTTCCATCATTTAAAAGTTGATTATAAAGACGGTAAGAAGTGGACACAAATGCCATTTGATTTTACTCGACTAAAAGAATTGTTTCATACTTGGGGAACGCAGATGAGCCAAGAGAACGGATGGAATGCTCTTTTCTGGAATAATCACGATCAGCCAAGAGCGTTGAATCGGTTTACGGATGTGGATAACTATCGTGTAGCTGGCGCAAAAATGCTGGCTAGTTCGATTCATTTGAATCGGGGGACGCCATATATCTATATGGGAGAAGAAATCGGAATGCTCGATCCAGATTTTGATTCTATGGAAAAATATGCAGATGTGGAAAGCCTAAATGCGTATCAAGAATTGCTATTAGCAGGAACATCGGAAAAGGAAGCCTTTAAAATTGTCAAAGCAAAATCGCGGGACAATTCAAGAACGCCGATGCAGTGGGATAGTGGAGAATATAGTGGCTTTTCAACGGTTGATCCGTGGCTGTCACTAGGAAATACGGCTAATGAAATCAATGTGGCGAAGGAGCTGCAGGAGGGATCTATCTTTAATTATTATCAACGATTGATCAAATTGAGGAAAGAATATCCGATCATTGCGGAAGGAAGTTATGAAGCTTTTTTACCTGATCATCCGCAAATTTACAGCTATATCCGTAGCTATGAGGATCGTAGACTTCTTGTGCTTAATAATTTCTTTCCACAGGAAACAACAATTGATCTGCCTGATGAATTTCAAAAGGGCGAAGTATTAATCAGTAACTATGATAGTGATACAAAGGGTCAAGAAATCACATTGAAGCCGTATCAATCCATCGCTATTTATTGTTAAAAAAACGCGTGAGCAAAATGTGCTCACGCGTTTCTATTTAGTTAAGTCTATTCGTTTATTTATCAAATAAATGATTATACCGCCTAGTGACATAGAAAGTAATTCACCTAAACCGATAATTAGCCAATTAAGTAAAAATGGCGCCTGATAGAAGAACGTTAATTGTCCTGCTACCGTAAACATCGAAAAGGCAAAGAGGAATGCTGTGATAATCATTTTTTTCTTAAGATTTGTGACTTTTCGAGTAATTCCCCGACATATCAACAAAACGATCAACGTAGAGACACTCCCTAATGCTACATCTACAATCCCTAATGGGGATGCCAAATTGGCAATCGCGACACCTAGCGTCACAGCGATCGTATATCGCTTGTTGAAAAGAGGTAAGTAGTTGAACATTTCCGCTACACGGAGCTGGATCGCGCCAAAACTAATAACGGATAAAACGATGGTGACAGCGACATACAGCCCTGTCACGACGGCCATTTTTGCCGTGTCGGTGGTGGTCCAGCGTTGTGCTGAACTTTTTTCAAGATTCATTTTTCATTCTCCTTTACAAGACATCGTCTCGTTAATAACTGCGACCAAAGGATTGAAGTGTCACAGTGCGAAAATATCGCTACCACCTATCTTAGATTATTTAGAAAAAATTGCAAGCTATTTTAAAAGCCAGCCACCATCGATAGGTAAAATATTTCCTTGCATATAACGAGTCTCATCACTCGCTAAGAATAATGTCGCATAAGCGACTTCTTTAGGATCGGCCCAACGTTTAACAGGAGTTTCCTCAGCGACCCATTTTGCCATTTGACCGTCACCGGCAAAATCAGCCTGATTCATAGGCGTATTGATGGCTCCAGGAGCGATAGCGTTGACGTGAAGCCCCCTGGCAGCATAGTCTAAAGCAAGCTGCTTAGTAAAGCCGACAATCGCATGTTTACTAGTAGTATACGCAATCCCTCCGCCACCAGCGACAAGTCCAGCAATTGAAGCCATGTTAATGACAGTCCCTTGATTCTCTAATAGCTCTGGCAGTAATAATTTTGTTAGGGTGAACATGCTGTTAAGATTCGTAGTTAATATGTTTGACCATAGTTCTTCGTCTGTATCATGCAACGGCAAATAATCATCCAATACGCCTACTGTATTTAACAAAATGTTCACAGTACCAAAATGTTCATGGCATTTTCTTATCGCTTTCTTCAAAGCTATTTTTTCTCGAACGTCGCCAATAAAGAAAGCAAACTGTTCAGGGTAGTTCATTTGCAAAGTCAGCATCTCTTGCTTTTGCTGATCAAAGGCAAAAACATAGGCACCAGTAGTCAAAAACGCTTGTGCCTGAGCAGCTCCGATCCCTGAAGCAGCGCCAGTAATAAACACTACTTTTTTTGAGAAATCCATCGCCATCATTCGACGATTTTCCAATCTTCTGCCAAAATATCACAAACGGTCGGTGCGAAGCTGGAGAACCCTTCATCAGCGGTCTTGATCAAAAAGTAGGGGGTAACGGGCGAACCATCAAATACGTCTCCTTCCACTAGGGTTACGTACAATTCAAATCCGCCCCAACCTTCACGAATAATCTTTGCCCCTTTTTTTAGTTCAGGTAAAATTTCTTCAAATGTCATTGATATTTCCTCCATCTAAATTTTCGTTTTCTTTTGGTAGAATACCAAAAAGTTTGAGGAGCTACAAGAAGACGAAGAGAGGAGCAATCACCGAAAAAGACCTCTCCAGTAAAAGGAGAGGTCTTCATCAAAGATTAATCATCTGTTTTTGTTTCTTCGTCTTCTTTATCCTCTTTGTTTTTGGCATTGACTTTATTACGTGTGTTCCAATATGTTTTGTAGTCATCATCGGTTCCGCCGATACCAAATTCATAAGTATTGTCGCCAGGACCATCCTTCGCCCAAAGAGAGGTTGCTTCTCCACTAGGTACTTGATAATTCGTACCGTCGTGACTAACTTTTCCAGGTTTTAATCCAGTAAAGTCTGAAACTTTGATTTGTTTTACATCATCAGACAACTCAAACTCTTCATTTTCACCGAAGACATTTGGATTTACTTGATAAATTCGACCAGCAAGGTAAGCCATGTAGGTCGCTGTCCGATTTCCAGCTCCGTCATTCATTGGTTTGTTATCATCTCGTCCAGTCCATGTTCCTAATGTAATAGACGGTGTAGAGACGATCAACCAATTGTCCGCATAATTATCGGTGGTTCCGGTTTTTCCGACCCAATCGGCCGTGCTCAATTGATAATTAACACCACTTAAGATCGTTTTGAATGGCGTTGTATGCTGCTCGTTTATGACACTACGCATCAGGTCATTCATAATTGACGCTGTTGCTTTAGAATAAACTTGAACAGGAGCTTCTTTATGTTTGTAGATTTCTTTTCCTGTGCTGTCAGTGATTGAGTCAATCAAGTAGCCCTGTTGATAAACACCACCATTTGCTAAGGTTTGGAAACCATTTACTTCTGTTAAAGTTGTGACATTAGTTGTTCCTAGTGGTGCGGATTCTACCCCCCAAGTATTGGAGGATGGATAATTCATTTTCTTCAGGTAATTATCATATGCAAACTGGTCAGAGCCTTTATTTGTTAACAAGTCTTGGTAAACATGATAGGACGTAATATTAGTTGATTCAACAAGTGCCTGCCGTGTTGTTTGAAAAGTCTTAGACCCTTTGTTTTCTGCATTACCTAGTTCCTTGCCGGCGTTTTCACCATGTTGGTATTTCATTGGGAAGTCAGCGATACGTGATGCACTTCCTATTAGCCCTTGATCAATAGCAGGTCCATAAACTAAAACGGGTTTGATAGAGGAACCAGCCTGTCGTGCGGTATCGAAGGCGTGATTGTTTTGATTGGTATTGTAATCTCGACTGCCAACGAAGCCATAGATACGACCGGTTTTATTATCCATCATCACTGTACCAGGCTCTACTGTTGCGCCAGAGCCGTCATCTAAGTATTGTCCATATTCGGCGACACCTAATTGCATTGCATCATAGATATTTTTATCAATCGTTGATTTTACCACTAAGCCTTGATTTTGCATCTTAACTTTCGCTTGTTCAATGTAGCGGTTTTGTACATCTTCTTTATTGTAATCTGCATCGCTCACACCATCTTCTTTAGCTTGCTGTCTGGCTACAATATTAATTGCCTCATTATAAACCGTGTAATATAAGAAGCCGTGTTGCTGAACCTCGACGTCCTGTCGCGCTTGGAAATCTTTTGCTAGATCATATTTTTTTGCGTCTTCATATTCTTTTTTAGAAATCATTTGTTCACGGTACATATTAAAAAGAACATCGTCTTTACGTGCCATCCCAAGAGAATAGTCTTGTTTCAAATCGCCCGTATTGGTGTAAGGACTGTAGACGATCGGGCTTTGTGGCAACCCAGCAATAAATGCGGATTGCGGCAGGTTCAAATCTTTGGCGTGAACCCCAAAAATTCCAATTGCAGCTTCTTCGACCCCAGCGATGTTTTGACCCTTGTTGTTCCGACCAAAAGGAGAAACATTTAGATAGGCTGTCAAAATCTCATCCTTGCTCAAGTATTTCTCCAAGTCTAAAGCCAAAACAATCTCGTTTGCTTTTCGCTTAAAAGAGGTTTCGTTTGTCAAAACTTGTTGTTTGATCAATTGCTGAGTAAGTGTGGAACCGCCAGATCCAGCTCCAAAGCCTACGACTTCACCGAGTAAGGCGCGTACAACAGCTTTTGGAACGACTCCGTGGTGTTCATAAAAGTTTTCATCCTCAGTAGCTACAAGAGCTTTTTTCACCCATTGGGAGATTTCATCGGAGTTTATTTTTTCACGAATGGGATCAGCTTGAATTGTCGCCAGTTCTTGGTTATCCGCATAGAGAAGCTTAGACGATTCCGCGATGTCTCCGACTTTTTGCTTCATTTCAGATTTTGTAGGCGTTGGCGTCCCTTCAACAAGATGCGCAAAATACCCAGCACCGATTCCGACGACCAGCATGCCGCCTAAAAAGAGCACAACGATTAAGCCGAGCAGCAGTGATTTGACCACTCGCAATGAAACGTTAAGCGCGAAAGGTCCACCAAGAGCCGGTCTTGCCTTACTTTTGCTGCTCTTTTTCGGTTGCTTATTTATTTTTTTCTTGTGAGCCAAAAAGTCCACCTCATTAGATTCTATTCATTTTAATTATCTGTTGAATTATAGCAAAGTTTTACTTCTATTAACAAGCGGATGCAATGTTTGTAATCAAAACTTCAACTAATTGTTAAGTAAAACAAAACAAACATTATTATATTGGTCGCTTTACTTGATTCGAGAATCAAATTTATTGTGGAGGAAGTTCGAATTAAATCTAACGAATAGCTTTTATTTCCGCCTTTTTTCAGTTAATATGGGAAAGTATAAATCATTTGAAGATGATATGCGTAATGAAGAAATGTTCCCCTGTTAAATAAGGGACATCAAAATGTATTAGGAGGATAAAACATGCATTCAGACTTTTTCCAAGAACTAAAAGCCCGTGGCTTAATTTTTCAAGTAACAGATGAAGCAGCCCTAGAAAAACAATTAAATGAAGAGTCTGTTAAACTATATATCGGCTTTGACCCGACGGCTGACAGCCTGCATATAGGTCATCTATTACCAATTTTGACGTTGCGTCGTTTCCAACAAAACGGACACGTTCCTATCGCATTAGTTGGCGGTGGTACCGGAATGATTGGAGACCCTTCATTTAAAGACGCGGAACGTCAATTGAATACTTTGGATACTGTTCAAAGCTGGTCTCAAAGTATCAAGAATCAGCTTTCTGGTATTATTGACTTCGAAAATAAAGAAAATCCAGCGATTGTTGCTAACAATTATGAATGGTTAGGCGAATTAAAATTGATCGACTTTTTACGTGATGTAGGGAAAAACTTCACCATCAACTACATGATGAGTAAGGAAAGTGTGAAACGTCGCATCGAATCAGGGATTTCTTACACGGAGTTTGCTT
This sequence comes from Enterococcus raffinosus, assembly GCF_001886185.1. GTDB lineage: Bacteria > Bacillota > Bacilli > Lactobacillales > Enterococcaceae > Enterococcus_A > Enterococcus_A raffinosus. The sequence continues at coordinate 85,535 of NZ_JXLA01000005.1, forward strand.
ACCAGTTGCTCCAAGCCTACGATTTTTATGAATTGAATAAACGTTATGGTTGTTTATTACAATTAGGCGGAAGCGACCAATGGGGAAATATCACTTCAGGAATTGAGTTGATCCGTCGCGAAGAAGGAAAACAGGCATTTGGTTTAACGATGCCATTGATCACAAAAGCGGACGGTACGAAATTCGGTAAAACTGAAGGAAATGCGGTTTGGTTAGATCCAGAAAAGACATCACCGTATGAATTTTATCAATTCTGGATTAACACAGATGACCGTGACGCGGTGAAATTCTTGAAATACTTTACTTTCTTGAGTTTAGAAGAAATCGAAGCAATTGAAAAAGAATTTACTGCGGCACCTGAACAACGTGCGGCTCAAAAAGCGTTAGCCAGAGAAGTTACTGTATTGGTTCACGGAGAGGAAGCCTACAATCAGGCTGTTCATATTTCTGAAGCGTTATTTAGCGGAGATGTTAAGAACTTAACTGCGGATGAAATCAAACAAGGATTTAAAAACGTGCCTAGCTACCAAGTTAAAGCGGAGGATGATTTGAATCTTGTGGAGATTCTATTGACCGCAGGGATTGAAAAATCCAAACGCCAAGCGCGAGAAGACATTAACAATGGAGCGATCTATATCAATGGAGATCGTGTACAAGATGTGGCTTACACACTAAGTGATCAAGACAAATTGTCAAATGAATATATCGTTATTCGTCGTGGCAAGAAAAAATACTTTGTTTTACAATTTTAATTGTTAGTAGAAAAAGGATTGTACCAATTTTTTGGAGCAATCCTCTTTCTATGTAATAGGCGGTAAGCGTTTTAGATAGTGGATGGAGTGAGTGTGTGAGAGCAGTTTTATTAAACTCGTTGGGATTATTTGTTATTATTTTGATAGGCTATTTAACAAAACGATTAAACTTATTGATGAAAGCCGATGGAACAACGATTTCAAAAATCGTTGTCAATGTTACACTACCAGCGGCAATCATTGTCAATTTGCAATCCTTGGAAGTAAAAAATCAGCTATTATTACTGATTGCTGCAGGATTAGTATTGAATCTTGTAATGATAATCATTGGTCATTTTTTCTCAAAAAAGCAAGAACAAGTAGAGCGAGAATTTTTGATGTATAGTGTTTCCGGCTATAATATTGGGAATTTTGCGATTCCTTTTGTTCAAAGTTTTATGCCGCTGGCGATTCCTATTCTATCCTTTTTCGATATTGGAAATAGTGTGATGTTAGCTGGCGGTTCAAATGTTGTGATTGAAGGGATTAGTGGAAGCAATGGACAACGTCCATCTGCAAAAATGGTTCTTGGTCGTTTGGGCAGGTCAGTCCCTTTTTTATGCTACTTGATCATGCTCTTTTTCCGAATGGTAAAGTTGGATCTCCCTCCAGCGGTATTTCAAATTGCGCAGCCCATTGCTAGTGCAAATACATTTTTATCAATGTTTATGATTGGGCTATTTTTAGAATTACGCTTGCCAAAAAAAGATTTGGCTTTAGTTCTGCGTGTTTTAGTCATCAAATATGCTTCAGGAATCTTATTAGCTGTTGTTTTTATGCTGCTGCCGATTCCAATGATGATCAAAATCGTTTTATGTCTTGTATCTGTCGGGCCGATTCCGACGTTTGCTGTTATCAATAGTGTTGCTGCGGGAATGCGGGCGGAGGTAGTAGGGTTCACTTCGTCTCTCAGTTTCCTGGTCAGCTTGCCGTTGATGACAGGCTTGTTACTATTTTTATAAAGAAAAACAGATGGAGGTTTTTTATGTTAATTGGTTCTCATGTAAGTATGAAGGGAAAAGAAATGCTGCTAGGTGCAGCACAAGAAGCGGCAAGTTATGATGCGTCAACCTTTATGATCTATAGTGGAGCGCCGCAAAATACGCGTCGTAAACCAGTAGATGAGATGAATATTCCGGCTGGGAAAGAATTTATGAAGGAACAAGGATTGTCGAATATTGTCATGCATGCGCCGTATATCATTAATTTAGGCAATACGAAAAAGCCAGAGATGTTTCCTTTTGCCGTTCAATTTTTACGTGATGAAATCATGCGGGCAGAGGCTCTAGGTGCGATGCAAATCACCTTACATCCAGGCGCTCACGTGGGAGCAGGTGAAAAAGCGGGTCTTGATCAAATTATCAAAGGATTAAATGAAGTACTTACTAAAGATCAAAAAGCGCAAATTGCTCTGGAAACGATGGCGGGTAAAGGAACTGAATTAGGAAAAACGTTTGAAGAGCTCGCATACATTATTGATGGGGTCACGTTGAACGAGAAACTTTCGGTGACGTTTGATACTTGTCATACCAATGATGCAGGCTACAATGTGAAGGATGATTTTGACGGAGTGTTGGCTGAGTTCGATCGGGTGATTGGCTTGGATCGCTTGAAGGTGATCCATGTAAATGACTCGAAAAATCCAATGGGTTCTCACAAGGACCGCCATGCCAATATTGGCTTCGGAACAATTGGTTTTGATACATTGAATGCTATCGTTCACCATGAAAAATTGAAAGAATTGCCAAAAATTTTAGAAACACCTTATGTTGGAGAAGACAAAAAAAATCAACAGGCGCCTTATGGATTTGAAATTGCTATGCTGAAAGCTGGTAAATTTGATCCCGATTTATTAGAAAAAATTCAGGCACAATAATGAAAAGGCACACGCTCTATTTTAGACGTGTGTCTTTTCATTAGTCTTATAGTATTTTATTCTCTAATTTGCCCATCTCCGTAAATGATATATTTACTGGAAGTCAAATGTTCTAAGCCCATCGGACCACGTGCATGAAGCTTTTGTGTAGAAATCCCGATTTCTGCTCCAAAACCAAATTTGAAGCCATCGGTAAAGCGAGTAGAGGCATTGATATATACAGCCGCCGCATCCACTTCTTTTAAGAATTTTTGCCCATTGTGATAACTATCCGTTACTATCGCTTCTGAATGCTTCGAATTGTAACGATTGATATGTTCAATTGCTTCATCGATGGAGGCAACGACTTTAACTGCCAAGATGTAATCTAGAAATTCTGTTGCCCAATCTTCTTCAGTTGCTAAGGATGCTTGTGTTAAATAAGACAAAGCGTTCGAATCGGCACGTAAAGATACACCGTGTGAAATCAAATTTTTTTCGATCATTGGCAGAAATTCCGAGGCAATGTCTTCATGAACCAGTAAGGTTTCGATTGCGTTGCACACTGAAGGACGTTGTGCTTTCGCATTCACGACGATGTCGCTGGCCATATCTAATTGCGCTGCATTATCTACATATACGTGATTGTTCCCTGTTCCTGTCTCGATTACAGGGACAGTAGCGCTATTTTTAACACGTTGGATCAAACCAGCTCCGCCTCGAGGAATTAAGACATCTAGATAATCATTTAACCGCATCATTTCGTTTGCTACATCATGAGAAGTGTCATTGACGAACTGGATCATCCCAATGTCTAATTGTTTATTTTGTAAAGTTTTCTGCATGAGCTTAACTAGGGCTTGGTTTGAGTAGAAGGCTTCCTTGCCGCCGCGCAATATTACTGCATTTCCCGACTTGAAGCATAAACTAGCCGCATCGGTTGTTACATTTGGTCGCGATTCAAAGATGATCCCGATTACACCTAATGGCACACGCTGTTGTCCCACCATTAGCTGATCTTCGGTACGCCACATTTTTTCTACGACGCCTATTGGATCCGCTAAAGCCGCTACTTGCCGGATTCCTTCAGCCATTTCTTGGATTCTATCGTCGGTTAAACGCAAACGATCCATCAGCGGTTCTGGAATGCCGTTTTCCTTGGCTTGCTTCAGATCTTGCTGATTTGCTTGTAGAATCGTGGTTTTACTGTTTTCTAAGTCGATTGCCATCTGTAGTAGACAGTCATTTTTCTTGCTGGTCTCCAGTTGACTTAACTCTTGCGCGGCTTTTTTGCTTTTTTCTCCTAAACTGATCATTAAGTTATTCATGTTGTCCCTCCTTGAATAATGTTCCGACTTCTACGCCTGCTAAAATATCAAAAATTATTCTGGGAGGTTTTCCATTTGCCAAGACCATAGCGCTTTTTACGTCTAAGATTCGTTGAGCGGCCTTCAATTTGCTGACCATGCCGCCTGTTCCGAAGCGACTTCCTTTTCCACCTGCTTGGTCCATCAGTGTTTGGTTGATTGTGGAGATAGTGGAGTAGAGAATGGCCTGCTTATTCTTTGATGGGTTATCAGAATAGAACCCATCAATATCGCTTAGCATAATTAACAAATCCGCATCCATTAATTGTACAACGATTGCTGATAATTCATCATTATCACCAAATCTTCTCGTGTGATCCATTTCGTCCACAGCTACAGTATCATTTTCATTTATGATTGGAACGATGCCCATCGAAAGAAGCTGCTCCAAGGTGTTAATTACATTTTTTCGACTTTCTGGAAAATCTACTACGTCTCGCGTTAACAGCACTTGAGCCGTTTGTTGACTATAGCCTAAAAAACGCTGATTATAGATGTGCATCAGCTCTGATTGTCCTACAGCTGCGACTGCTTGCTGTACAGGGATCTCCCGTGGACGTTCTGGGATATGAAGCTTGTCCATGCCGACACCAATAGCGCCAGAAGAGACTAATAGTATTTCTTTTCCTTGATTGCGTAGATCGGTGAGTACAAATGCTAATTGATCAATACCATCCAAATTAATCTTACCGTTTGGGTGGATCAAAGAACTTGTTCCGATCTTTACAACAATCCGATTTACAGATTTTAAAAACTCTCTCATACTTACACCTCTTCACTTAGCCACCAGCGAGGAAGATATTGTTTTGCATTTTAGCATATTCTAATCAATATTTCATCATTTATTTAAAAATAATTGAGTATTTTCACTTTTTCTTCAATTTGGTAAGAGAGCTTTTGTTCTAGTTTTTAATTAGTAAGTAAAAAAGGAACACGTCTCACCCAATAAATAAGATTGGACTAAATTTACACAGACAGATTTGAAGTTTCTTAAAACGTCTTTTCTTTTGGGGAATCTTTTAGTAAAATGTATGAGAATGTGTCAGGAAAGGAGCGGTGAAAATGGTATCAACTGGAATCGTAGTATTGATCGCAGTAATCGCTGCACTATTAGGTGCTGTCGGCGGTTTCTTCTTAGCTCGTAAATATATGCAAGACTATTTCAAAAAGAATCCTCCAATCAACGAGGATATGTTACGTCAGATGATGATGTCGATGGGGCAAAAGCCTTCAGAGAAAAAAGTTCGTCAAATGATGCAGCAAATGAAAAATCAACAATAATTTTGCAAGGACAATCGTCGCAGGATGATTGCCCTTCTTTTTTGACCTGATGTATTCAGAGAGGTGCACCAGTTATCATTCAAAAACTCTCATCAATGAGTCAGCATAATAAATGTGAGAATTTCCCAAGCCTCATTATGAAGAAAATAGGGAAGGTTACATTTAGTAAGCAGATTTGTCGACAGAATAAACACTTGGATGTAAAGTTAAGCCGAATGGGGGAATGACTGAATGTATGATGTAATAGTTATCGGTGCGGGTCCAGCAGGGATGACCGCAGCCTTATACGCTTCACGCTCAAACTTAAAAGTTCTTTTAATTGAACGTGGCGCACCAGGCGGACAAATGAACAATACCGCTGAAGTTGAAAATTATCCTGGTTTTGAATCAATCATGGGACCTGAGCTTGCAATGAAAATGTATGATGGTGTCACGAAATTCGGTACAGAGAATGCTTATGGAATCGTTCAGGACATCAAGGATCATGGAGACTACAAAGAAGTAATTACTGAAGATAAAAGCTATCAAGCCAAGACCATCATTGTTGCAACAGGGTGTGTCCATCGTAAATTAGGTGTGCCAGGAGAAGAATCCTTTGCAGGACGAGGAGTTTCCTATTGTGCAGTTTGTGATGGTGCATTTTTCCGCAATAAACGCTTGATTGTTGTCGGTGGAGGGGATTCAGCAGTTGAAGAAGCGATTTATTTAACTCGTTTTGCTTCTGAGGTGGTCATTGTACATCGCCGCGATGAATTACGGGCGCAAAAGATTATTCAAGATCGTGCCTTTGCTAATGAGAAAATTTCATTTATTTGGGATAGTGTAGTGGATGAAATCGTCGGCAACGACATGGTTGTTACAGGGGCTCAAATCCGCAATGTGAAAACTGGAGAGGTTCATTTAGAGCCTGCAGATGGCGCTTTTATTTATGTTGGTTTGGAACCACTAACTGAGCCATTTAAGAATAGCGGGATTACAAATGCCGCTGGCTGGATTGAAACCGATCATGAAATGAAGACAAAAATTCCTGGTGTCTTTGCTATTGGTGACGCCCGTGAAAAAGATTTACGCCAAATCACGACTGCTGTCGGTGAAGGTGGAATCGCAGGACAACAAGTTTATAAGTACATCGAAGCACAAAATTAATCAGGGAGAGGAAGGCCAATCGTGTCTTCCTCTTTTTTAGAAAAAATACGGGCTTTTCGGCACGACCAAATGCAAGTTTTCTTTGCCGAATATAACAGTAATGGTATACTTAAATGGTAAGAAAAATTTGAAAGAGGTGTGTTTCATGTCTTGGGAACAAGTTTATGAGCAATGGATTGATTCAGATAAATTAGATGAAAAAATGCGTAAAGAATTACAAGACCTAGGTAAAGACCCAGAGTTGAAAAAAGATGCGTTTTATAAACAACTAGAATTTGGAACGGCAGGGATGCGCGGAGTATTAGGTCCAGGTGTCAATCGGATGAATATTTTTACTATTCGTCAAGCAACTGAAGGATTGGCGCGTTTTATGGATACACAAGATCCTGAGACTAAACGTCGTGGTGTAGCAATTGCGTATGATTCACGCCACATGTCACCAGAGTTCGCGATGGAAGCGGCAAAAACATTAGCCAAACACGATATTCCATCATTTGTATTTGAAAGTTTACGTCCAACACCAGAGTTGTCTTTTGCTGTTCGTTTTGAAAATGCATTTACAGGAATTATGATTACGGCCTCTCACAACCCAGCAGAATATAACGGTTATAAAGTCTATGGCGAAGATGGTGGGCAAATGCCGCCAGAAGATGCAGATGCATTGACGAAGTTTGTACGTGCTGTAGAAAACCCATTAGAAGTTGAAGTTTTAGCGGATGAAGAGGTTGAACACAGCGGACTGATCAATATTATTGGTGATGAAGTGGACTCAGAATACTTGAAAGAGATCAAATCAGTAACCATCAACCAAGAATTGATTGATGAAATGGGCAAAGAGCTAAAATTAGTTTACACGCCATTACATGGTACTGGGAAAATGTTGGGTGAAAAAGCCTTGAAGCAAGCAGGTTTCGAAAAATTTGTTTTAGTACCAGAACAAGCAATCGCTGATCCAGATTTCTCTACAGTAAAATCACCAAATCCAGAAGAACATTCAGCCTTTGAATATGCCATTAAGCTAGGAGAACAAGAAGGGGCTGACTTGTTGATCGCAACGGACCCTGATGCCGATCGACTAGGCGCTGCTGTTCGTTTGCCTGATGGCCGTTATCAAGTATTGACAGGAAATCAAATCGGCGCGATTATGATTCGTTATATTTTAGAGGCACATAAACAAGCGGGAACTTTACCATCTAATGCAGTTGTTTTAAAATCAATCGTATCAAGTGAATTAGCGACAACCATCGCGGATTCTTATAACGTGAAGATGGTAGATGTGCTGACTGGATTCAAGTTTATCGCTGAAAAAATCCAACAATATGAAGATGATAACTCGCAAACATTCATGTTTGGCTTTGAAGAAAGCTATGGCTATTTGATTAAGTCTTTTGTCCGCGATAAAGATGCGATTCAAGCATTAGTGCTACTAGCTGAAGTAGCAGCTTACTATAAAAAACAGGGTAAAACTTTATATGACGGCTTACAGGATATTTTTGAAGAATACGGATATTATGCAGAAAAAACCATCTCTGTTACCTTGAGCGGTGCTGAGGGAGCTGAACAAATCAAAACGATTATGGGTAATTTACGTAACGAGGCACCAAAAGCATTCGCAGATGTCGCAGTTACCTTGACTGAAGATTTCAAAGCGTCTAAAGCTATTGATGCTGAAGGAAATGAAACTGCGATCGATATGCCAGCTTCAGATGTCTTGAAATACACATTGGCAGATGAAACTTGGATTGCCGTTCGACCTTCTGGTACAGAACCAAAAATCAAATTCTATATCGGTGTAAAAGGCGACTCTCATGATGCTGCTGCAGAAAAAATTGCAACTTATGAAAAAGCGATCCGCAAAATTGCCGAATAGAGTAAATGAGGGCTATAAATGAAGGAACACGAAGAATTTCAAGCGGTCAGCCAATTTTTTAAAATTTTGAGTGACCCAACACGTTTAAAAATTTTGATGTTTCTAAAAGAGGGAGAGCGGAATGTTTCATCAATCAGTGATACGCTAGCAATGGAACAATCTGCTGTTTCTCATCAATTAAAATTATTACGTGACAACCGTTTAGTCAAAGCGCGTCGTGACGGCAAGGCTATGCTTTACAGTCTGGATGATCAACACGTCCTTGATGTTTTAGAGCAAACCTTCCGACACGTCCTGCACCAATAAAAAAGAGCTTTTCCAAAATTTTTGGAAAAGCTCTTTTTTTTTGCAGAAATTTTGTTATACTGATAGCTAACTATTAGAATATGATGAAATTACTTTTAATACGAATGTAATTTAGTGGAGGCGGATTATGGAAAAAGCAGTCAAGGTAGGTCTATTAGGTTTAGGTGTAGTAGGTACTGGTGTCTTGGAAATTTTGTCAGATCATCGAGATAAAATTGAAAAAAGTATCGGCGGTCCCTTGGTTGTAACAAAAGCATTGATCCGACCAGAGGAAGATAAAAGCGCCTTAGCAGAGAAATATGATTTGGAATTGGTTACTGAGCTCGATTCTATTCTAAACGATCCTGAAATTTCCATTGTTGTGGAGGTAATGGGTCGTATCGAGCCGGCTAAGACGTTCATTAAAAAAGCGTTATTGGCGGGGAAAAATGTTGTGACCGCAAACAAGGATTTATTGGCGCAGCATGGCAGTGAATTGGTAAATCTTGCACGAGAGCAGCAACGGAATTTGTATTATGAAGCCAGTGTCGCTGGTGGGATTCCGATCTTACGAACGATTGCTAATAGTTTGGCTGCCGATGATATTACCGAAGTTTTAGGTATTGTCAATGGAACGACCAATTACATGTTGACGAAAATGGTGCAGGAGCAACGCACTTACGATGAAACCTTGAAGGAAGCGCAAGAGCTTGGCTTTGCAGAAAGTGATCCAACAAATGATGTGGACGGAATTGATGCTGCTTATAAAATGGTCATTTTAAGCAAGTTTGCTTTTGGGATGTCTATAACGATGGATCAAGTTAAGATCAAGGGAATTCGCGGTTTAGCCGCTGAAGATGTTTCTTTAGCTGATCAGCTTGGTTATACGATCAAGCTTATTGGATCGACAATCAAAAAGGACGATACGATTTCAGTTGAAGTCGGTCCGATTTTAGTTCCGCATGAGCATCCACTTGCTTCCATTCACAATGAGATGAACGCTGTTTTTGTTAAAAGTTCAGGGATTGGCGAATCTATGTATTATGGGCCAGGTGCTGGTGCACGTCCTACGGCAACCAGTATTGTGGCTGATTTGATGACGATTGTGAATAAGATGAAAAAGAATACTGTAGGGCATCGTTTTACTGGCTATACCCAACCAACGAAATTAACATCACCGAGTGACAATATCAGTAAATACTTTTTATCTTTAGAAATGCCAGATGAGCCGGGTCAATTCTTGAAGCTGGCTGAGATCATGACAGAGACAAAAGTAGGATTTGAACAAGTTGTTCAGGAAAAAGGTGATGGTGAGACTGCACGGGTTGTCTTGATCACACATGAAACATCAGAGACAAAGATGAATACCGTTCAAAAGGAAATTAAAGAAAAAACCGGCTACAAATTGATATCATTGATGAAAGTTATGGGGGAATAAGCATGTACGAAGGTCTATTAAAACAATATAAAGAGTATTTACCAATTACAGAGAAGACACCTCAAATTGCCTTAGCAGAAGGAAACACACCGTTGATTCCTTTAAAGAATCTTTCAAAAGAGTTGGGAATTACTTTGTATGGGAAGTACGAAGGTTTAAACCCCACAGGCTCATTTAAAGATCGGGGCATGGTGATGGCTGTAGCGAAAGCGGTAGAAGATGGAGCAAAAGCGATTATTTGTGCATCAACGGGAAATACAAGTGCTGCTGCTGCCGCCTACGCAACGCGTGCTGGTATTAAAGCATATGTCGTAATTCCAGACGGAAAAATCGCTATGGGTAAATTAGCTCAAGCGATTGCCTATGGCGCGGATATTATCTCAATTCCCGGAAACTTTGATGAGGCGTTAAAAGCCGTACGTGATATTGCTGAAACTGAAGCAGTGGCTTTAGTAAACTCCGTAAATCCTTACCGTTTGGAAGGACAAAAAACGGCTGCTTTTGAAATCTGTGAACAATTGGAACAAGCGCCAGATGTTTTGGCGATTCCTGTCGGGAATGCTGGAAATATTTCTGCGTATTGGAAAGGGTTCAAAGAATGGCATGAGAAAAAAGGGACCGAATTGCCACGTATGCATGGATTTGAGGCAGAGGGAGCCGCAGCGATTGTAAAAGGTGAGGTTATCGATGCACCAGAAACAGTAGCGACTGCCATTCGTATTGGAAATCCTGCTAGCTGGAAACTGGCTGAAGCTGCTCGAGATGAATCCAAAGGCTATATCGATTCAGTGACAGACGAAGAAATTCTTAATGCTTATCGAAAGGTTGCAGCCCAAGAAGGCGTATTTGTTGAGCCAGGCTCTGCAGCTTCTCTTGCCGGGGTAATCCAACATGTGAAAAATGGCCGGATCAAACCAGGTGAGACGGTGGTAACGGTCTTCACTGGAAATGGATTGAAGGATCCGGATACGGCAATCAATGAAACAGATATTAAGATTAACAAGATGAGTGATTTGGAGGATATGCGCCGACACTTACGTGAAGGAGTGGCCGCACTATGAAAATCCGCGTCCCAGCAACGAGTGCCAATTTAGGTCCCGGCTTTGATTCCTGCGGGATCGCGTTGTCACAATATTTGACTATTGATATAGGTCCTGAAACAAAACAGTGGCAGATTGATCATCAATTAGGAAGTGCCATTCCTACAGATGAAAAAAATCTGTTAATTCAAACAGCTTTAGATTTGGCTCCTAAGCTAACGCCGCATAAAATTACTATGACTTCAGATATTCCTATCGCTCGTGGATTAGGGAGCAGTTCCTCCGTTGTAGTAGCCGGCATCGAACTAGCCAATCGGTTAGGGAATTTAGGAATGACGCCACAGCAAAAAGTGTCCTATGCAACAAAAATCGAAGGACACCCAGACAATGTCGCACCAGCAATCTGTGGCGATTTTGTCGTTGCGAGCTATAACAACAATGAGGTGAATTTTGTAAAACATACATTTCCTGATTGTGATGTAATTGCCTTTATTCCAAATCACGAGTTATTGACTTCGGAAAGTCGTGCGGTTTTACCAAAGGAAATGTCTTATCGCGATGCTGTCAAAGCCAGCTCAATCGGGAATGTGATGATTGCGGCTGTTCTAAATGGTAATTTGCCATTAGCTGGAAAGATGATGGAACGAGATATTTTGCATGAGAGTCATCGCCAGCATCTCGTACCTCATTTGAAAAAAATCCGTGAGTTTTGCAAAGCTTATGGTGGATATGGCAGCTTTTTAAGTGGTGCGGGCCCAACGGTGCTTGTTTTAACACCGTCTGAAAATACAGAAAAACTGGTGAAAACTTTAAAGGCATTTGACCATGAAGCACTAATTGATGTGCTTTCAGTCGAAAAAGAAGGCGTTCAAATATTTTAATTGCGTAGAAGAGAAGAGTACAGCAGATCGGACTTGACAGAGAGCTTCGTTAACTGAGAAGAAGCAGCAGCGATTCGTTGGAAGATGGCCTTGGAGCAATTGTCTATAGGACACGGGAATGCCCGTTATAGCAGTTCGTAGCAATACGACAAAAGTTCAGTCTTGTGAGGGACTGATAAATTAAGGTGGTACCACGGCACTCCCGTCCTTTCAGATATGAAAAGACGGGAGTTTTTTGTCAGTTCTACTTTTTGCAGTTCATGTTATTTGAGCTGGAGGACTCAATAGTTATTGAAATTGTTGAACAGGCTGTTTAGTAGAATGATAGTTCGACGAGGCTAAGAATAAATTTTGTCAGAAATTTATAGACCCTCTGAATATTGAGTCGACTGCGAGTTGCACTTCCTGCTTTAGCAGGTTAGTGGAATCGTATTTGTATCACCCAATCACGTTTAATTTAAGCATCATTTATTGACTATATTATTTCAAATGAGGAGGAAGAATAATGGAATTTGAAACAAAATGTTTACATGCTGGGTATCAGCCAGAAAATGGAGGACCGCGGGTATTACCGATTGTCCAAAGTACGACCTATGCCTATGATTCTACTGATGAAATTGGGAAATTGTTTGATTTGGAAGAAGCAGGCTATTTTTACACACGATTAGCGAACCCAACGACTGGTGCCGTAGAAGAGAAGATTGCTGCGTTAGAGGGCGGTGTGGGTGCTCTATGTACATCCTCCGGTCAAGCGGCAACTTTTTATGCAGTGTTGAATATTTTAGAAGCGGGAGATCATTTGATTTCGTCCAGCTATATTTACGGCGGTACCTATAATTTGTTCGCTCACACCTTCAGAAAAATGGGCATCGAAGTGACTTTTATTGATCAAGACGCTTCAAAAGAAGAAATACTGAAAGCGGCAAAACCAAATACTAAAGCGATTTTCGGCGAAACGATCGCGAATCCGGCTGTAAAAGTACTGGATCAGGAAAAATTTGCGACGGTGGCAAAAGAACTAGATATTCCATTTATCATCGACAACACCTTTGCTACACCATATTTTTGTCGTCCGATTGATTTTGGGGCAGATATTGTCATTCACAGTACAACTAAGTATTTGGATGGTCATGCTGTGCAAACAGGTGGGGTAATCGTAGATGGCGGCACCTTTGATTGGAACAATGGCAAGTTCCCACAGCTTTCTGAACCTGATGAAACTTATCACGGCATTGTTTATACTGAAAAATTTGGTCAGGCGGCTTATATCACCAAAGCTCGTGTTCAATTAATGCGTGACCTGGGTGCCACGCCGTCACCGCAAAATTCATTCCTATTGAATCTTGGTATGGAGACATTACCAATTCGTATGGATCGTCATTATCAAAATGCCATGACAGTAGCGAAATACTTGTCAGAACAAAAGGCGATTAAGAATGTTTTTTATCCTGGTTTAGAAAACGATGAAAACTATGAGCTGGCACAAAAGTATGTACCAAATGGATTATGCGGAGTTATTTCTGTTGAATTTTCCGGTGGAAAAGAATCGGCGGCAAAATGGCTGGATGCCTTAGACCTTGTTTCGTTAGAGGTTCACGTGGCAGATATTCGAACCTGTGCTTTGCATCCGGCGACTTCGACTCATCGCCAATTGACGGATGAAGAATTGCAGCAAGCAGGGATTTCACCAGGGCTTGTTCGATTATCTTGCGGCATTGAAAATGTAAAGGATATTCTCGCTGATCTGCAACAGGCTTTTGATAAATTGGAGGGATAAACCATGCCCATTCGTTTAGAGCCTGATTTTCCAGCGAAATCGGTGTTAGAGTCGGAGGATATTTTTGCAATTGACAATTCTCGTGCGGAACATCAGGATATTCGTCCATTAAAGCTATTAATCTTAAATTTGATGCCAAATAAAATCGATACAGAAATTCATTTACTGCGTTTGATTAGCCAAAGCCCCTTACAAATTGACGTAGATTTTTTAAAAGTGGCTAGTCATGAGCACAAACATACTAGTAAAACACATCTCGACAAATTCTATTTGGACTTCTCACAAATAAAGGATACTTGTTATGATGGATTGATTATCACAGGGGCTCCGGTTGAACAACTTGCTTTTGAAGAAGTAGACTATTGGCCGGAGTTGGTTGAGATCATGGATTGGAGCCAAACTTCAGTGACGTCTGTCGTGCATATCTGTTGGGGAGCGCAAGCAGGTCTGTACCATCATTTTGGCGTTGAGAAGGTTCCATTTAAGGAAAAGTTATTTGGGATCTATAAGCAGGACATCGAGCATCATTTTCGTTTATTCAGAGGATTTGATGATCGCTTTTGGATGCCGCAGTCTCGATATACTGGTATCAATGAGGAACAAGTACGTCAAAGAAAAATCAAAGTAATTGCGAAGGATGAAGAAGAACGGTCTGCTATTTTAATATCGGATGATGAACACGATGTTTTTTTGATGGGTCATTTTGAATATGCCACCGATACGTTGGAAAAAGAATATTTACGAGACCATGATCGTGGGATAGATACGGCAAAACCAGCAAATTACTACGAGAATGGGAAAATTTATAATTACTGGCGCGCGCAAGCACACCTGTTTTATCACAATTGGTTGAATGATGTGTATCAAATGACGCCTTATCAGTTAGAGAGAATCCGTGAACTGCAAAAAGAAAGAAAGCTGAGATCAATTTGATCTCAGCTTTCTTCTTCCATAAAGTAATAACTATGGTCTTCAAGATCCAAAGCACTCATAATCATGGCTGCTGTTTCTTCAATAGAGAGTGTGGCGACATTAATAATTTCACAACCTAGCTTTTGGTAGAGATCATTGGCAAATTTCAGTTCTGCTTGAATTTTTTCACGATCTGAATAGGCTGTTTCTGGGTTTAGCCCATAGGCGCGCATCCGTTCTTTACGAATGCCAATTAATACTTCAGGATCATTCGTTAAGCCGACAATTTTTTTCGGATCAATTTCAAACAATTGTTTTGGAATATGGGCTTGCGGAATCAAGGGCAAGTTTGCGACTTTTAAATTCTTGTTGGCTAAGTACAAGCTCAATGGTGTTTTTGATGTGCGAGACACGCCTAATAACACGACATCCGCCTCTAAAAAGCCGCGTGGATCTTTTCCATCATCGTATTTTACGGCAAATTCCATTGCTTTGATTCGTTTGAAATAATTTTCATTCAAATGATGCAACGCACCTCGTTCACCAGTTGGTTCAAGCTGTGCACGTCTGCCGATCTCACTCACAACTGGATTCAATAGGTCCATCGTAAACAGGTCTTCATTGTCACAAAATTCTTTCGCAATTTTTGATAGTTTTGGATCGATCAGTGTATAGATGATCATACCGTTCTCGGCCTTGGCGTCATTTAAGGCTTTCATCAATAATTCTTCTGTGTGTACAAAGGTACGACGGAAGAGACAGAATTCTACGGTTGGGTATTGGGCCATTGAGGCTTGCGCCAGCTTAGAGGCTGTTTCCCCAGCAGAATCAGAGATGATGAAAATAGTGACTAACTCATTTTGTTTTTCGCTATCCATAAAGAAAAACTCCCTTGCAATCAGTAATAATTTATTATACCATACTGTTTATTCGGAATCATTACACTTTGAAACGAGGGAGAATATGACACAAACGACTTTATTAGAAAAAGCCTTGGCAAAAGTAAAGGAAAATGGCTTTAAGTATACAAAGAAACGTGAAACGTTATTAGATTATTTGATCAAATGCAATCGTTACGTTGCGGCTCGTGAGGTTTATGATTATTTGAACGAACAATTTCCTGGGTTGAGCTATGATACGGTGTATCGCAATTTAAGAGAATTTTGTGAAATTGGCTTGATCGAAGACACGGAGCTGCAAGGAGAGATGAAATTCCGCTTCAGCTGCAGTGAAAATTTTGAACATCACCATCATTTTATTTGTACCGTATGCGGAATGACAAAGGAAATCCATATGTGTCCAATGAACTTCTTTAAAGAACAATTAGATGGCTGCGAAATCGAGGGGCACCGCTTTGAATTATATGGGCGTTGTGAGAAATGTCAAAAACTGCATGAATAAATTAAGAATTAAAATTCTTCAGTACCTTGACTCAAAATAGCCCATTAGATATAATAACTTATGGACGGTCTTGTTGTTTGGAAGTACATTTCAATAACAAAAACGGTTACATTTCAAGCCCGGAGGGAGGGAATTTATATGTCAAAAACAGTGGTTCGTAAAAATGAATCTCTTGACGATGCTCTTCGTCGCTTCAAACGTTCCGTTTCAAAAGCAGGGACTCTACAAGAATCTCGCAAACGTGAATTTTATGAAAAACCAAGTGTGAAACGTAAGAAAAAATCAGAAGCAGCTAGAAAACGTAAGAAATTCTAGTCTGTGAACGGAGTGATTCTATTGTCACTACTTACTACCTTGAATGAAGACATGAAGCAAGCGATGCGAGCAAAAGATAAAGAGACTTTGCAAGTGATCCGGATGCTTAAAGCTTCGATTCAAAATGAGCAGATTAAAAAAGGTCAGGATTTAAATGACGAAGAAGAATTGACAGTATTGTCTCGCGAGATGAAACAACGCCGTGATTCTCTATCCGAGTTTGAAAAAGCTGATCGCACCGATTTGGCTGATAAGGTCAAAAAGGAAATTGTAATTGTTGAAAAATATTTGCCGGCTCAACTTTCAGAAGAAGAGATTCGTGCAATTGTTTCAGAGGCGATTACAGCAACAGGAGCGACTTCACCAAAGGAATTTGGTAAAGTGATGGGAGCAGTGATGCCGAAAGTCAAAGGCAAAGCCGATGGCAATCAAGTCAACGCAGTCGTCAAAGAGCTTCTAAACAAATAAGCAATAACGAGTCGAGAGAATTTTCTCTCGGCTTTTTTTTGCTTAAATAACCAGTTTCTCAGGTTCTCTTTATCTAGAGGTTAGACAATTTTTCTTTTATTTAGAGTGTGGTATTATAAGAAGGAATGATTCATGAAGGGATGAGCGCTTGTTGAATAGCAACGATTTTGAGTCGTTAGAGATAAAGCTTGATGGAAAAGATGACATCAGTATGCTTTTAGGTACCCACGATAAACACGTTAAATTTTTAGAAGAGAATACGGAAACGACAATCAATACTCGCGGAGAAACAATCCAAATCATTGGGCCGAAAGAAGAGGCGAAACTGGTTGGAGATATTATTCGAACATTGCAGATTTTGATTGATCGTGGAATCAAGGTGGCGACACCCGATGTAATGACTGCATTACGTCTTGGACGTGAGAACCACCTAGATGAGTTTGTCATGATGTATGAAGAAGAGCTATTAAAGGATCGCAATGGAAAACCGATTCGCCCTAAAAATATTGGACAAAGCCGATATATTGCAGCTATCCGAAAATCTGACGTTGTTTTCGGTGTTGGACCAGCGGGTACGGGGAAAACTTATCTAGCAATTGTCATGGCAATCGCTGCCTTGAAAAAAGGTGAGGTACAGCGTATTATTTTGACACGCCCTGCGGTAGAGGCGGGAGAAAGTCTAGGCTTTCTGCCAGGAGATTTAAAGGAAAAAGTTGATCCATATCTACGCCCAATGTATGATGCTTTACATCAGATATTCGGTGTGGAGCACACGAACCGTTTATTAGAACGTGGTGTTATCGAAATTGCGCCGCTTGCATACATGCGGGGACGGACATTGGATGATGCTTTTGTTATTTTAGATGAGGCACAAAATACGACAATTTCGCAAATGAAGATGTTTTTGACGCGTCTTGGATTTAATTCCAAAATGATTGTAAACGGGGATACGTCTCAGGTAGATTTACCAAGGGGACAAGTCAGTGGATTGATTCACGCGGAGCGGACCTTGCAAGGGATCAAGAAGATTCGCTTCGTGAACTTTGAGGCAGGAGATGTTGTCCGACACCCTGTAGTTGCGGAGATTATTGAAGCGTATGAACAAGAGAACCTACGACGCCAAGAAAAGTAGTCAGGAGGGAATTGGATGTTAAATCGACCCATCAATAACTTGCTGAAAAAATTAGGTTCAAAATTAATACCGATTATTCTAGGTGTCTTTTCACTGGTACTAGTTTTGACGATGCTTTCCAGCGTCATTCAAAAAAGTGTTGACTACAAAGAAGGTCAAGTCGCAACAGAAAGTATTCGTGCGAATAAGACGATTGAGAATAAGGCTGAAACAGATCAGAAGCGTCAGCTGGCTGCAGAAGCTGTGACGCCGGAATATACGTATCAAGCGGATTTGGCTCAGACGCAGCATGATCGAATCAATCAATTGATTACGTTGATCCAAAAGGCTAATAGCGATCTAGATAAAAATTATCAGACCAAAGTATCGCAGGCCAAAGATGGTGAAAAGGTTCCTCAGCCAACGGTTGATGAGCGTGTTGCCGCTGTTAAAAAGAATTTTGAAGGTTTGGACCAAGATGCGGTTACCTTTTATCAGCAGCTGCCGGAGGATTTTTATCAGGCAGTTGTGCAATTAAGCGCGACGGAATTGACAAAAGTTGGCACGGAAAGTCTGAAGCTCTTAGATGAACAGATGGCAAAACGCATCCGACAAAGCGATTTAGCTGAATATAAACAGCAGGCCATTGATAAAATTCAAGGATTAGGTTTGTCAGATGAATCAAATCAAGTAATGCGCTATTTGCTTGAAAATGGCATCATTATCAATGATTCGCTAAATCAGAAGCGGACGGATGAACTAAAAGAACAAGCCAGTGATTCTGTTCAACCAGTAATGATTTATCAAGGGGAAGTTATTGTCCGTGAAGGAAGCCAGATCGATGCTAATGCAATTAATAAGTTGAAGCTATTAGGATTGACTAGTTCAGGCACCTCGATTTTTCCTTTGATTGCGATGATTCTGTCAGCGATTCTGCAGGGTGTGTTGCTATGGTTTTATAGTCGTCAGTTTGAAGTCGAATTTCAACGTGTGCGCTTTATTCTATTTTATAGCGCGACGATGACGATCGGTGTTTTCATCATGAAAATACTGCAGGCGTTTCAAGGAGCTTCTTCGAACAATATGGCATTGTTTTTCCCAGCAGCCTTTATGCCGTTGATCTTGACTGTATTTGTTAATCGTCGGGCAGGGGCATTATCCGCTGTTTTCCAAACGGTTTTTGCGTTGTTTATTTATTACAAAGCTATTGGAACCAATATGCTGCCGGTTATCTTAATGACCTATCTTTTTTCTGGTACGCTGGCAGTCATGGTTAAGCAAAAACGTCTATCCGATCAAGTGAAGCAAGCAATGCTATGGATCGTCGCATTTCCAATCATTTGGTCGATTATTTTAAGTATTTATCAAGGGATGTCCTTCACTGATCCACAAACTTGGGGATTACTGTTAGGTGCTTTTGCAGCTAGCATCCTATCTTTTATTATGGGGATGGGCTTGCAGCCGTATATTGAAATTTTAGTTACTGACAGTGGTGTGATTACGCTAAATGAACTAAGTAACCCCAATCATCCACTTTTGAAGGAATTACTTGAAAAGGCACCAGGAACGTACCATCATTCAATGATGGTGGCTAACTTAAGCGCCAATGCGGTAGCCGAGATTGGCGGTCGTTCACTTTTAACACGAGTAGCCTGCTACTATCATGATATTGGTAAAATTCGGCATGCGAATTTCTTCGTAGAAAATCTGCCGACAGGAGCGGAAAATCCGCATAACTTTTTATTGCCAGAAGATAGCAAGCAAATCATCTTCGGTCATGTTATCGAAGGGGCAAAGATCTTAAAGGAATACAAAATGCCTCAAATGGTCATCGATATCTGCTATCAACACCATGGCACGACGTTAATGAAATTCTTCTATTTTAAGGCAAAAGAGCGGAATCCAGATACAACTGAAGCAGAGTTCCGTTATCCAGGTCCTAAGCCACAAACACGTGAAGCTGGCGTAGTAAATATCGCTGACAGCTGTGAAGCGGCCGTTCGAGCAATGGATCACCCTTCAATTGATAAAATTACTGAATTTGTTCATAATTTAATTGAAGAACGGATCAATGATGGACAGCTGGATGACTCCGGTTTGACGTTAAAAGAAATCCGTATCGTTGAAAAATCATTGATCAGCGGACTAAGCTCGACCTTCCATTCACGGATCAAGTATCCACGGATGCAGTCAGAGGCCGAGAAGATGAAAGAAGAGCAAGAGAAAAAAGGAGAAGAGTAATGGATATTACTTTTATTGACGAAACAGAGCAGGTCTCTGATGAAAAAATCCAAGAAATCGACGGCGTGCTGCAATTTGCTGCTGATTACTTAAAACTGCCGAAAGATACTGAAATGTCTGTTACTTTTATGGACAATGCCGCAATTCAAGTGATCAACCGTGACTATCGCGATAAAGACGCACCAACGGACGTAATCAGCTTCGCCTTAGAAGAAGAAGGTGAAGATGAAGTTCCCATCATTATGGACGAGGAGAATCCGATGCCGAGAAATCTTGGTGATATCATGATTTCAACAGAACGTGCCCGTGAACAGGCAGAAGAGTATGGACACAGTTTTGACCGTGAACTAGGGTTTCTAGCCGTACATGGCTTTTTACATATCAATGGGTACGACCATATGACACCTGAGGATGAAAAAGAGATGTTTGGTCTACAGAAAGAGATATTAGATGCCTATGGACTTAAAAGATAAAACGGAAAAAAACAAGCATTTTGTCACATCTTTGGAATTCGCGATTCAAGGAATTAAGACAGTTTTTCAAGAAGAGCGCAACATGCGAGCCCATGTAGTCTTTGGGCTAATGGCAATTTTGGTGGCATTCTTGCTGGGCGTATCGGTGCTTGAGTGGCTGTGGATTTTTCTAGCAGTCTTTCTAGTTTGGATTGTTGAGATTATCAATACTGTATTTGAAAATGTAGTAGATATGGTCACGGATTGTCATTTCCATCCGATTGGAAAGAAGATCAAGGATATGGCCGCTGGAGCCGTTCTAGTGACGTCAGTCTTTGCCATTATTGTGGGTGTGATCATCTTCCTACCAAAAATTATTGAGCTTTTTCTTTAAAAAAGTAATTACCAAAGGTTCAGAAAGGACTTTTATATGACAGAACATAAATCAGGGTTTGTGGCGATTGTTGGTCGACCCAATGTTGGAAAATCCACCTTATTAAATCGTATTGTAGGACAAAAAATCGCCATTATGAGTGATAAGGCACAAACCACTAGAAATAAAATCCAAGGGGTTTATACGACTCCTGAGGCACAGGTGATCTTCATTGATACGCCAGGAATTCATAAGCCAAAGCATCGCTTAGGGGATTACATGGTAGAGATGGCCTACAGCGCCCTACGTGAAGTCGATGCGATTCTATTCATGGTCAGTGCAGATCAAAAGCGTGGACGCGGAGATGATTTCATCTTGGAGCGTTTAAGCCAACAGGAAGTCCCAGTTTACCTAGTGATCAATAAGATTGATACAATCCATCCAGACGATTTGCTAGCAATCATTGATGACTATCGTACGATTATGGATTTCAAAGAGATCATCCCGATCTCAGCGACTGAAGGAAATAATGTGGAACATTTATTAGAAGTTTTAGTCGATCAAATGGATGAAGGTCCGCAATATTTCCCAGATGATCAAATTACAGATCATCCGGAATACTTTATCGTTTCTGAATTGATTCGTGAAAAAGTATTGAGTCTGACCCGTGATGAGGTGCCTCACTCTGTAGCAGTTGTTACAGAATCAATGAAGCGAGATGAAAATGATAAGGTTCATATACAAGCGACAATTATTGTAGAGCGGACAAGCCAAAAAGGGATTATTATCGGAAAAGGTGGTAAGATGCTGAAAAATATCGGTACTCAGGCCCGTAAGGATATCGAAACCCTTTTAGCAGACAAAGTTTATTTAGAGCTTTGGGTGAAAGTCCAAAAAGACTGGCGCGATAAGCAAACGTATCTGCAAGATTATGGCTATCGCAAAGAGGATTATTAAGGAAAAGGAGCTTCACGATTTTTTTCGTGGAGCTTTTTGTAAGTCGAATAGTTAATAATGGGAGGTGAAGTTTTGGCGCAAATTGGTGAAACAAAAGGCATCATTTTATTTAGTCGGGATTATAAGGAAAAGGACAAGCTGATCAAAATATTTACAGAATCGGCGGGGAAGGTCATGTTTTTCGCCAAGGGAATCCACCGAGCCAATAATCCATTACAGACAGCCGTTCAGCCATTTACCGAAGCGGTGTTCATCGGAAATCTGAAAACAGAGGGGCTTTCTTTCCTGAATAGTGCGAAAGAAATTCAACCTATGCGTAAATTGCAGGAAGACATTTTTTTAAATGCTTATGGCTCCTATATTTTAGGATTAGCAGATGCCGCAATTGAAGACCACGTGTATGACCCTTCGCTGTATGGATTTACTCGAGAGGCATTGCAGCGGATGAATGAGGGAGCAGACGGCGAGACGATCATGAATATCTACGAAGTTCAGATCATGCAGCGTTTTGGTATTTCTCTGAATTGGCAGGCCTGCGGGGTCTGCGGGAAAAGAACTGGCGCATTTGATTTTTCTTCAAAATACAATGGGATTCTCTGTGAAGAGCATTGGCATTTGGACCAGCATCGCTACCATGCCGATCCACGAGCAATCTATTTTCTTCGAATGTTTAACAGCATCACCTACGAAAACATCAATACCATCAATTTAAAGCCGGAAACAAAAAAAGCGATCCGACAGACATTGGATCAGCTCTATGAGGAATATATCGGGTTGCACTTAAAAAGCAAGAAGTTTATTGATCAAATGAGTGAATGGCAAGACGTGCTAAAACCAAGAGAAGAGTAATCTGCAAAACCTAATGGGTGTTGCAGGTTATTTTTTTGCTCTTAATTTTTTACAAACAAATAGCCAAATAAGAGTGCCCATAAAAGAAAAGAATAAATATAGGAACAGCATTTGACCATTTAATTGATTGCTATAGATGATTGCAGAAGCGATTGTTCCGATAATCAGAAAGTAAAGAAAATAGAACAGCCCTCGTACTGTAGGGGATAAGCTCGTTTTCCTTTCAACCAAGTAAGAAGCTATCAAAAACAATAGAACAGCCGTGATATTGAAGAGGGGCTTAAGTGACCAGCCATTTGTATAGAGGTCACGAGCCCAATCAAATAGCAGTGATCCGAAGAATATAAACAGGACTAAAAATTGATTATTGATTTTTCTGTTTTTAGGAGTTGGTTGATTCATCTTCAGATTTCTCCAATTCTTTTTTTCGCGAGGTAACAGTGTCAGCTAACATCCATGAAACACCACCTAACAGAAGAGCTATGAATAAAATTATAAGCACGGAAGTATAATCTACAATGCTTTTGTCGAGAATACTTTGAATCATTAAATAAGTGAAGGTGAAGAGAAAACAAATCAAAAATTGTTGCCCCTGCCTTTTTGATAGCCAAGAGGCGAGATAACCCACGATTAGAATCCAAAATACAGCTAGATTATTGTTAAAATTCGCTAGTATGGGTTCGTTTCTATAGACATTGATGATCATTTGCGTAATGAGAAAAATCGCTAGTAAAAATAGGGTATACAAGAAAGGCCTTTTAATCATAAATAATTTAAACGAATGATTCCATTTCTTTAATTTAGTGAACATTTCTCACTCCTCCAATCTGCATCAAGTTACCAAAAGTATAGCAGAAAACAGATAGGTTTCTAAAAAAAATCTAAGAAATTCTTCTATTATTGATTCATTTATTTTCGAACTTTTAGCAAAAAGTGCGTTCTTTCACAGATTACCATTGCTAATTTATGGCAAAACAATTAATATTGTTAGAAAACACTAATGTTTGCGGCTGTTAAAAGAAAATTGGTTCGCTCTTTTTTATTTAAGCCATAAAAGGAGTCGCCTCACATTGGAGGATTTTTTCTATAGAAACTATACATAATTAGGAGTGATAATGTGGAAGAATTATGGGAAGTACTGAGACCAGAAGAACAAATCGAATTGAAGCTAAGAAAGTTGTATACTCAGCATCATTTTCATCCTTATCACTTAAATAACTTTGAAGAATACGGAAATTATCAGCAGAGCTACAATTTTTTGCGGAATTCTTCTATTATTACCTTCACAGGAAATGATGGACGGACTATGGCATTAAAGCCGGATGTGACTTTATCGATCGCTAAAAATACACCTGCGGGTGAAGCACGAAAAGTTTATTATGTCGAGGATGTGTACCGTCACGACCGACAGGCTGGAGAATACCAAAAAATCTATCAAATCGGTTTAGAAATCATTGACGACATTACCTGGGAAGATCAGCTAGAAGTTTTAAAATTGGCTTGGGAAAGCTTGGCTCAAGTGGGTGAAGGGACGTTAGACCTTTCTCATATGGGGATTTTGAATGGGATCTGTGATCGTTTTCCAGAGGAGGATCGCCAGAGGGTCTTAGACTGTCTACGTGATAAGAGCTCTCACGGCATGGATGAGCTGACGGCAAAAGCTGGATTGTCTAAAGAGGAATCGGAAAATTTAGCCAAATTGGTTCGCCTATCCGGGAATTTTGAAACGAAATATCAACGAGCGAAGAAACTATTAGCGACGTATCCAAAGGCTCAAGCAGGCTTAGAAGAATTGAAACAACTATATACAGCGCTGCAGGAAGAAAAACTATCCGACAAGATTCGCTTGCGAATTGATTTCTCTATTATGAATGATGCGGACTATTATAGCGGTCTTTTATTCCAAGGCTTTATTAAAGAAGCGCGAGAAACCATTTTATATGGTGGCCGCTATGATCGTTTAATGAGCCGTCAAGGAAAGGATCAGGGAGCACTCGGTTTCGGAATGAAACTAAATCATGTGGGGCAGAAATTGCCGTCAGATAATCAAAGCTCTGAGTATTTGAATATCGCTTTACCGAAGGGACGGATGGGTGACGCAGTCTATGAGCTGTTCACTAAGGCCGGTGTGGCAGCAGAAGGCGTTTTTGAAGAAAATCGCAAACTGATTTTTTGCGATGAGGACAATAAATTGCGCTTCTTTTTAGTGAAGCCTAGTGATGTAGCGATCTACGTGGAGCATGGTGCGGCGGATATCGGTGTGGTAGGCAAAGATATTTTATTGGAAAGTAAAGCCGAAGTCATTGAGTTTCTTGATTTGCATATGGGAAAATGTCGATTGGCCGTGGCTGCTCATAACGACTTTGAAGAAGACTTCTCCCGACCACTGCGAGTATCCACCAAGTATCCGCGAATTACCCGAGAGTTTTATGAAGGTCTCGGCCGTTCCGTGGAATTGATTCATCTGCATGGGTCAATTGAACTGGCACCGCTATTGGGATTATCCGATGTGATCGTAGACATTGTGGAGACGGGTACAACGTTGAAGGAGAATGATTTAAAAGTGATTCAAGAGATTGCTCCGTCTTCTGCTCGTTTCATTATTAATAACGCGACGTGGCGATTTAAACAGGAACGAATTCAAAAGGTGATCGAGAAGGTGAGGAAGCAGCTATGAGAGTTTATTCAACACAAAAAGAGCCATTAAAAACGATTTTAGCACGGAAATATTCTGAAACTGCCGATGTTTCTGATGTTGTATCAAAAATAATCAAGCGTGTCCAAACGGATGGGGATCAAGCGCTTTATCAAATAATCGAAGAAATCGATCATGTAGTTTTGGATTCCTTAGCGGTCAGTCAAGAAGAGATCGATTCAGCATTAAAGGCAGTTTCGCCAGAATTACTAAAGGTGATGGAGCAATCAAAAGAAAATATTTGGTCCTTTCATCAAAAACAAGTACGCCAAGGGTTTGTTTCGACAGAAGATAGCGGCGTAGTTATGGGGCAGCGAATCCTTCCGTTAGCTCGAGTAGGGGTTTATGTCCCTGGGGGAACGGCGGCTTATCCTAGTACTGTATTAATGGATGTATTGCCAGCAAAAATTGCTGGCGTTAAGAAAATTGTCATGGTGACTCCCACAGATAACGAAGGCAATGTTCCTGCCGCTATTTTAGCGGCTGCTTCAATTGCCGGAGTTGATGAGATTTATAAAGTCGGAGGTGCTCATGGGGTCGCTGCACTTGCTTACGGAACAGATACTATTCCAAAAGTAGACAAAATCGTAGGTCCAGGAAATATTTATGTCGCTACGGCTAAAAAAATGGTCTACGGTGAAGTAGATATCGATATGATTGCGGGACCTAGTGATGTCTTGATTGTGGCGGATCACAGCGCGAATCCTCGTTGGATCGCAGCGGATCTTCTAGCACAGGCAGAGCATGACAAGTTAGCTCAAGCAATTCTAGTAACGACAGAAGAAGCATTAATAGAAAAGGTTCAAACAGAAGTCGCACAGCAACTCGCTGCATTGCCTCGACAAGAAATCGCGGCTGCAGCAATTGAAAATAATGGCAAAATCATTTTAGTCAAAGATATAGAGGAAGCACTCTCAATAGCGAATCAAATTGCTCCAGAGCATTTAGAGTTATCGGTAGCAGAACCTTTTGCCTTGTTAGGAAAAGTTGAGAATGCCGGCAGTGTCTTTTTAGGACACCACACGCCAGAAGTATTGGGAGATTATTTTGCCGGTCCGAACCATACTTTGCCAACAGAAGGAACAGCCCGATTTTACTCCCCGCTTTCAGTGGATGATTTTGTTAAGAAGAGCAGCTATCTTTATTACACAGAAGAGGCGATGAACGCCGTTGGACCAGCGGTAGAATTGTTTGCGGAGACCGAGAATCTAATGGGGCACGCGCGGTCAATGAAGGTGCGAAGAGGTGAGGATGCATGAGCTTTTTAAATCAAACGTATCAGAATTTAACGCCTTATACACCTGGGGAGCAGGTGGATGAAGCAGCATACATTAAGTTAAATACAAACGAAAGTCCGTATCCTCCAGCGCCTAATGTTCAAAAAGCAGTAGCAGAGGCCGCTCAGAAATTGAATCGTTATTCAGATATTGCGGTAGAGGCTGTCGCAAAGCCTTTAGCAAAATATCTGGGAGTGAAGCAAGAGCAGCTTTTTCTAGGTAACGGCAGTGATGAAGTCCTCTCTTACATTTTCCAAGGCTTTACTGAAAAAGGCATCGCCTTTCCAGATGTAACCTATGGTTTTTATCAAGTTTACAGCGGACTGTATCAAGTGGAATCCACTGTGGTTCCGTTGAAAGAGGATTTTTCGCTAGACTTAGCTGAGTACGATGCATTCAAGGGAACCGTCATTTTTGCGAACCCTAATGCACCGACAGGCATCTATTTGCCGCAAGAAGAAATTTGCGCCTTTCTTGAACGTCATCCAGATCGTTTAGTGGTCGTTGATGAAGCTTATATCGACTTCGGCGGAAAATCAATGGTTTCTTTAATTAATCAATACAAGAATCTATTTGTCATAGGAACCTTTTCGAAATCTCGTCAATTGGCGGGAGCGCGTTTGGGCTTCGGTATAGGGAACACGGATTTAATTGCGGATTTGAATCGACTGCGTTTCAGTTTAAATCCATACAACGTTAACAGCTTGACGCAAGCCGCGGGTGGAGCTGTCTTGCAGGAGCAAGTGTATGTGGATCAGAAGGTTCAAGAAACGATCAAGGTCAGAGAATGGAGCAAGCAGGAGTTAACCAAGCTAGGATTCGAACAAACGGATAGTCAAGGAAATTTCTTATTTGCGAAGCATCCAAAACTCTCAGGCGAAAGTCTCTTTCTGGCTTTAAGAGAGAAGAAAATCCTCGTGCGCTGGTTCAATCAACCACGAACAAAAGACTACTTGCGAATTACTGTAGGAACGAAAGAGCAGATGGAGCAGCTGATCGCTGTCTTGACAACAATATTAAATGAGGTGAAAGCATGAGAAAGGCCGAAGTAACACGTAACACATCCGAAACAAAGATCCAGCTTTCTTTGACTGTGGATGGTACCGGACAGCAAACGATTAAAACGGGAGTAGGTTTTCTAGATCATATGCTAGAGCTGTTTGTTCGTCATGGCCGTTTTGATCTTGAACTTGTTTGTGATGGAGATATTGAAGTAGATGCCCATCATACAACCGAAGATGTCGCCATCGCGATCGGTCGGGCTTTTTCAGAAAGTCTAGGTGAACGGCGCGGAATCAAACGTTACGGCAGTATGCTGTTGCCAATGGATGAAGCATTGGTGATGTCAGCCATCGATATTAGTGGGCGCGGTATGGCAGTTGTCGAGCTGGACATTCCTAGTGAAAAGATTGGGCAGCAGTTTGATACAGAGCTAGTGGAAGAATTTTTCATTGCCTTTGCTCGTGAACTAGGTGCGACGATCCATTTACATCAAATCGCTGGAAAAAATAGCCATCATATTGTGGAGGCTTGCTTTAAGGGATTTGGGCGTGCATTGGGAGAAGCCGTAGCGATCAATCAATTGGCGCCAGATGAGATTCCATCCACTAAAGGGACGATAAACTAGGAGGAGACAAGCGATGCTAGCAATTATTGATTATGGCGTTGGCAATTTGTTTAGTTTGTCACGCTCATTGGAATATTTAGGTGTGGAATGTAAAATCACACGTTCGTTAGAGGAACTGAAGGCAGCAGAGCGAATTATCTTACCTGGTGTCGGCGCGTTTGGCGATGCACGGAAAAAGCTGGAGGAATTATCGCTAGTCGAACCGATTCAAGAATTAGCCGCTTCAGGCAAACCGTTTTTAGGAATTTGTCTGGGCATGCAGCTTTTATTTGATAAAAGTGAAGAATTCGGGAAGCATCTTGGATTAGGCTTGATTCCCGGCCGGATCGTTTCGATGCGAGAGGCCTTTGATCAAAAAAAGATTGACCTAAAAGTACCGCAGATCGGCTGGAATAAATTGGACGTGCGAGATTTTGAAAGTCCATTGGTAAAGTCGTTGGGTAAAGAGGATTTTGTTTATTACGTTCACAGCTACTATGCGACGGATTGCCAAGAACATTTAGTCGCAGACAGCGAATATGGTGTTTCCATTCCAGGAATTGTGCAGAATGGCAATGTTTTTGGGACGCAGTTCCATCCTGAGAAGAGCGGTGAAGTTGGCTTGAAAATCTTAAAAGCATTTACGGAGGTGCCAGTATGAAAATTTTTCCCGCGATTGATCTTTTAGACCAGAAAGTCGTACGATTGTATCAAGGGGACTATGCGCAAAAGGAAGTTTTCGGCGACGATCCTGTAGCTTTTGCGCAATCCTTTGAAAAAGCAGGAGCAAAATGCCTGCATTTAGTCGATTTAGATGGTGCCAAAGCTGGCAAGCTTCATTATTTTGAAATCGCAAAAAAAATCGCTGAGAACACCAATCTTTTTGTAGAAGTGGGTGGCGGTATTCGTGACGAGGAAACGATCGAACATTGCTTGTCTGCAGGGGTGGATCGGGTAATACTCGGGACAATCGCGCAAAAAGATCCAGCTTTCACACAAGCGATGTTAAAAAAATACGGCAGTAAGATCGCTATCGGGGTCGATGCCAAAGATGAAAAGGTAGCTGTAGAAGGCTGGCTGGAGAAAACAGAGACTGATGCCTTTGAATTTTGTCAGCAACTAGCTGCTTGGGGTGCAGAGACAATCATCTTCACTGAGATTTCTCGTGATGGAACGGGTGAAGGCATTAATCTGCCGCTGTATCAAAAATTGAATCAATTAGATATAGAAATCGTAGCCTCTGGTGGTGTCGCATCACTAAAGGATATTGAAGGCTTAAAACAATTAGGGATAAGCGGTGTAATCGTTGGAAAATCGCTTTATAACGGAAGCTTAAAATTGGAAGAGGTCTTGCAAGCTGGGGGTGACGATCAATGATCGCAAAAAGAATTGTCCCATGTTTAGATGTTCGCGATGGCCGTGTAGTTAAGGGAGTCAATTTTGCTGGGCTGCAGGACGTCAATGATCCAGTGACTTTGGCGCGTTTTTATAATGAGCAGGGAGCCGATGAGCTGGTCTTTTATGATATCACCGCTTCGGCGGAAGAGCGAGGGTTGTTCACTGATATTTTGAAGGGTGTCGCTTCTGAGGTCTTTATTCCGTTGACGGTTGGTGGCGGGATTAATGAAGTGTCTGATTTTGAACGCGTCTTGAATTGCGGCGCGGATAAGGTCAGTGTCAATTCCGGCGCGATTCGCCGTCCTCAACTGATTGAAGAGGGGGCGAAGCGATACGGCAGTCAATGTGTGGTCTTGTCAGTAGATATTTGCCGTGTCGGAGATGAATGGCATGTCTTTGCTAAAGGTGGACGAGAAGATACAGGAATGGAAGCCCTAGAGTGGATTCGTCAGGGTGAGCAATTAGGAGCGGGCGAACTAGTCATCAATAGCATGGATACAGATGGGGTAAAGCAAGGGTTTGATTTAAAACTGCTGAAGGCTGTCAGCGAGATTACCACGTTGCCGATCGTAGCCTCTGGTGGTGCTGGAAAAAGTGAAGATTTTATTGACCTGTTTCAATTGCCTAAAATTGAAGCTGGCTTAGCTGCATCGATTTTTCATTATGGTGAAGTAAAGATTCCTGATCTGAAAAAACAATTGATGACGGCGGATATTCCTGTCCGCATCGTTTAGACAGTCAGTTCTACAAGATTAGCAGAATGGTATACTGAATGAAAATTAATTTCATTTTTTCGTATTTTGAAAAATGATTACATTGATAGGAATAAGGAGGGCATGGGATGACTGAATTAACATTCGACGAACAAGGATTGATTCCGGTGATCGTACAAGATGCCGAAACCAATGAAGTATTGACATTAGCTTATATGAATCAAGAAAGCTATGAATTAACATTGAAGGATCAATTAATGACCTTCTATTCACGCAGCCGCAAAGAATTGTGGCGCAAAGGTGAAACCAGCGGGAACTATCAGCATCTTGTTTCGTTAAAACTAGATTGCGATCAGGATGCCTTAGTAGCGAAGGTGAAAAAAGATGGTCCAGCGTGTCATACTGGTGCGGAGAGCTGCTTTAATGAACTCTTATACGGTGAGGCTGATCACAAAGCAACAATTGATGCTTTGTACAAGCTTGTCAAGGGGCGCAAGGAAGCTCCCCAAGAAGGCAGCTATACGAGCTATTTATTTGAAAAAGGTGTCGAAAAAATTTTAAAGAAGGTCGGAGAAGAATCCACTGAGGTAGTGATCGGCGCGATGAAAGAGGATCACAAAGAGACTGTTTTCGAAATTTCCGATTTGGTGTATCATGTCCTTGTATTGATGGTTGAGATGGGGATTGACTTGACTGAGGTACGTCAAGAATTAGCTAATCGGCATGTTGTTGATAAAAAGGTGAAGCAAGAACGGATGCAGTAAAATTGGAGGTCAGCGATGTTTTATTCAAACGCTCATACGCACAGTACTTGGTGTGATGGAAAAGATACTTTAGAAGATATGGCACAAGCGGCGATTGATTTGGGCTTTACAGATTTAGGCTTTACGTGTCATTCACCAGCACTTTTTGATCCTAGCTGTCTTGGAGTACAAAATGAAGTGGCCTATCAGGCAGCATTGCGTGATTTAAAGGAAAAGTTGGCAGGGGAATTAACAATCAGCCTAGGCTTAGAATGGGATTATTACAGTGCAGATCCAATTGACGGATACGACTATACAATAGGTTCTGTGCATTATTTCCCACCGCGTCAAGGAATCTTCCGCAGTGTCGATGAGAGTCCGGAAAGCTTGATGAAGACTCTGGACGAATGGTACCAAGGGGATAAGATGCAAATGGTGCGCGATTACTATGACACCGTAGTTAAGCATATTAACCAGAACCAGTCGAAGATCGTTGGACATTTTGACCTGATTACGAAGTTTAATGAAAAACAACCTTGGTTGGATGAAGAAGGAACAGAATACCAAGCGATTGCTTTACAGGCGCTGAATCATGTCATAGATATCATCGAAACTTATGATGGTATGGTGGAGATCAATACTGGTGCGATTTCTCGCAACTGGCGAACAACACCCTATCCTAATCCATTTTTATTGAAACAACTAAAGGAAAGAGACTGTCCGATCATTATTACCAGCGACAGCCACGAGACGACGACTTTAACTTGTCATTTTCCAGAAACGGTTGAACTATTAAAGGCCATCGGATTTACGGAGACAATGCAATTAAAGGATGGTCTATTTCAACCAATCCCCTTTGGCTAGCTCCCTTAAAAGGTCTTTTGTAGCATAGACATTACGAAGAGCGAAACGCTCATGACAGAAAGATTTGACAAAAGGGGTCTGGTGTCGCTATTATAGAACCAAGTTGAATAGGTGCGATGATCAAATTTAGAAATTTGTGGAAGATCACAGCGAGCTTGGATCGGTGGAAGCCAAGCAGAGAAGCAGATTTTGTTGGCGTTTGTGAGCACGTTTAGTTAAAGCTGCCAAGCCTATGCTTGGAAGTAGGGTGGAACCGCGTTAATACGTCCCTATGTCGATTATTTCGGCATGGGGACTTTTTTGCGAGTTCCACTCCGTACTTTTAGTACGGTTAGTGGAATCGTATGCGTGGTGAAAATAGGAATTATTTTTGGTGTGTTTGAAAAATATATTCCTTAGAAAGAACTAGCTGACAGTTTTTCTTCCTGCTTCAGCAGGTTAGAAAAATGTTATGCGTATGAAGATAGAACTCATTTTTCCGTATTTTGAAAAATGATTTCGTCTGTTATGAGCTAGCAGTTAGACAATAGAACAATGGATAAAGTTACATAGAAAATATACAGGAGGAAACAGAATGAGCAAGTTAACTGTGCAAGAAATGATTTTGACATTACAAAAATTTTGGTCAGACAATGGTTGTATGCTGATGCAAGCCTACGATACGGAAAAAGGAGCGGGAACTATGAGTCCGTATACTTTTTTACGAGCTATTGGACCAGAACCATGGCGTGCCGCTTATGTTGAGCCATCACGTCGTCCAGCGGATGGTCGTTATGGGGAAAATCCAAACCGCTTGTATCAACACCATCAATTCCAAGTGGTGATGAAGCCTTCACCAAAAAATATTCAAGAGCTGTATTTAGACAGCTTGCGTTTATTAGGGATTGATCCATTAGAACACGATATTCGTTTCGTTGAAGATAACTGGGAGAACCCATCAATGGGTTGTGCCGGTGTTGGTTGGGAAGTTTGGCTAGACGGTATGGAAATCACACAGTTTACGTATTTCCAACAAGTCGGCGGTTTGCAATGTCACCCTGTCACTTCTGAATTGACTTATGGGTTGGAACGTTTGGCTTCTTATATTCAAGAAGTTGACAGTGTTTATGATCTGGAATGGAGTACTGGGGTTAAATATGGCGAAATCTTCAAGCAGCCAGAATATGAACATTCAAAATACTCCTTTGAAGAAAGTGATCAAGCGATGCTTTTAGATAATTTCGAAAAATTCGAAAAAGAAGCGAAGCGTTGTATTGATGAAAATCTCGTGCATCCAGCGTATGATTACATTTTAAAATGCAGCCATACATTTAACTTATTAGACGCTCGCGGAGCTGTTTCTGTAACAGAACGCGCGGGTTATCTAGCACGCATCCGAAACATGGCACGCTCAGTTGCGAAGATATTTGTAGCTGAACGGGAAAAACTAGGCTTCCCATTATTGAATCAGGAGGGCAAATAAGATGGCGAAAAATCTACTATTAGAAATTGGTTTAGAAGAAATGCCAGCCCACGTGGTTTGGCCAAGCATCAAACAATTAGAAGAAAAGATCTCAAAATTTTTAACCGAAAACAGTCTAACCTTCGAATCGATCGAAAGCTTTTCAACGCCTCGACGTTTGGCGATTCGTGTAACGAATATTCCTGACCGTCAAGATGACGTGCAAGAAGAAGTCAAAGGACCAGCGAAGAAAATCGCATTGGATGCAGAAGGCAACTGGAGTAAAGCGGCAGAAGGCTTTGTCCGTGGACAAGGCTTAACAACAGACGCGATTACTTTCCGCGAATTGAATGGTGTGGAATATGTTTACGTGACAAAATATATTCATGGGAAGGAAAGCAAAGAAGTACTAACTGGATTATTAGAGGTTGTTAAGAGCATGAACTTTCCAACGATGATGCATTGGGGCGATACGATGTTTGAATACATCCGTCCAATTCATTGGATCGTCGCATTGTTAGATGAAGAAGTGATTCCGTTTGAATTATTAGATGTACAAACAGGTCGTACAACAGAAGGCCATCGCTTCTTAGGGGATCAAGTTGAACTTGCTAATCCTAGCGAATACGAAGCAAAATTAGAAGAACAATTCGTGATCGCTGATGCCCATAAGCGTCAACAAATGATCGTAGAACAAATCGAAGAGCTGGCAGAAAAAAATAAATGGGTCATCGATCTTGATGCTGATTTATTAGAAGAAGTCACAAACTTAGTCGAATATCCAACGGCGTTTGTCGGTGATTTCGAAGAACGTTTCTTATCTATACCAGAAGAAGTTTTAGTTACTTCCATGAAGGAACATCAACGCTATTTTGAAGTACGCAACCAAGCAGGCATGCTGCTGCCGCACTTCATTTCTGTCCGCAACGGAAACAGCGTGAAGCTGGACAATGTAATTAAAGGAAATCAAAAAGTTTTGGCGGCACGTCTGGAAGACGGCGAGTTCTTCTTTGAAGAAGATAAAAAATTATCAATTGAAGAATGCGTTGAAAAATTAAAGAACGTGACCTTCCATGAAAAAATCGGCAGCATGTATAAAAAAATGCAGCGTGTCGGTTTAATTAGTCAATTGATTGGTACACGAGTTGGATTGAGCGAGGAAGAATTAACTGATTTAAAACGTGCGTCTGAAATTTATAAATTCGACTTGGTGACGAACATGGTGGGCGAGTTTCCTGAATTGCAAGGAATCATGGGAGAGAAATATGCCTTATTGAAGGGTGAAACGCCTGCTGTTGCTGCGGCTATCCGTGAACATTACCTGCCAATCTCAGCAGAAGGTGAACTGCCAAAAACAGCGATTGGCGCTGTTTTAGCGATTGCTGATAAGATTGACAGTGTGTTAGGCTTCTTCGCTGTAGGTATGATCCCAAGCGGCTCAAACGATCCTTACGCATTGCGTCGTCAAACGTATGGAATTGTACGGATTGTCGAAGCACAAGGCTGGACATTCCCATTCACCGATATGCAAGGAGCAATCGTCGATGCGATCAATGAAGATGTCTTGGATTACGGGATTCATTTCAACCGCGACCAAAAAGAGTTTATCGAATTCTTCAAAGGTCGGATGCGTCAACGGCTGCAAATGTACAATGTACGTCATGACATTATCGATGCTGTACTAGATTCACATCAGGATGATTTGGTACAAGTCTTTAAAACAGCGCAAATCTTTAATCAGCATTTGTCAGATGAGCATTTCAAAGAAGCGATGGAAGCTTTGACTCGGGTCATTAACTTGACGAAAAAAATGAACCCTGCAACTATCAATTTCAAGGTTGATCCTAAGCTGTTTGAAAACGAAAGCGAAAAAGAATTATATGCGGCAGTGAAAGAAGCGGAAGATGAGTTTGCTAATCAAAGCATGGCAGAAAACTATCAAACCTTGACGAATTTGCGTCCAGTAATCGAACGCTACTTCAACGAAACAATGATCATGGTAGACGATGAAAAAATTCGCGACAACCG
Organism: Enterococcus raffinosus; assembly: GCF_001886185.1. Classification (GTDB taxonomy): domain Bacteria; phylum Bacillota; class Bacilli; order Lactobacillales; family Enterococcaceae; genus Enterococcus_A; species Enterococcus_A raffinosus. The sequence goes on from NZ_JXLA01000005.1 coordinate 121,110, forward strand.
TTTGAATCAATTAGCGATTATTGCTCGTATGGCGAATACCTTGGCAAGTATCGATAAAATTATTACTAAATAGCCGTAAAGTTAACGATAAATAAAAAACCTTCGAGCTCGTGCTCGAAGGTTTTTTTATAGTATCAATTTCAATAATAGCGGAATATACGCCAGATAGAGGAGAACGGAGTATCCTAAAGAAGAAGCGGCGAATTGTTGATCCGCTCCATAAGAACGGGCTAAGATCGGTACTGAATTTTGAACTGGCATCGCTGCTTGGATAATAAATACGGAAAGCATCAAAGGCGGTACACTGATCCACTGCCCTAAGAGCCAAACGATGAGCGGTGAGATGACGTAACGTCCCACGAGAACCCCGATAATGTCTCTGTTTAAGGTCAGATTTTTAATTCCTACATTGTACACGATGATCCCGATGACAAACATCGACAGCGGCGTCGTCAGATTTGCGAGATACCCTAAGAAGGTCGCGATTGAATCAGATACAGAAAGATTGACCAGCACGGCACACAGACCAAGTAAAAAGCCCAGCAGCGCCGGTGAGAAAATCTTCTTCAAAATTGGAATCAGGTGGAATTTGACGGTAGCCTGTTCAATCTGAGGATTGTCCCGAGCGATAAAGTAGATGCCCAACGTCCAAAAGATTGTGGTATTGACAATGTAATAAAGAAGTACGTACGGAACGGCCTGTTCACCGAAAATCGCTAGATTTATTGGCAGTCCAATGAAAATTGTATTGGAGCAGGTGAACATTGTAGAGAAAATTCCTTTTCGAGCGGGAGTAATCCGAAAGATTCGGCAATAGATAAAGCTGACGAGAAAGGTCAGCAGCATAGAAATTAATGGGATCACCATACCACCAACAAGATGGAGAAACTCCGAACGGGAAAAGTTCTTAGTGATCGTTAAAAACATGTTGCAGGGCAACGCGATCTGCAAGACCAGTTTTGAGAAGGCATCACCGATTTGATTTGAAAACCATTGCTTATAGGTTAGGACATAGCCGATGAACATTAAGACAAAAATAAAAAAGATATTAATATATGCAGAAACCATTTTTTCACCTCGCATCCACTATACAGAAAAACACGGGCAGCATCAATTACTGATGGTACCCGTGTGGACTATTTTTTCCTACTTCAACAGATTAGAAAAATATTAAGCGTACGAAAAATAGTTCATTAATAATGAGCTAGCTGTCATTTTGGTCTTGATAGTTTAATAGTCCAGTCAGATTTTCAATCTGTTCTTCGAGACTATCGCCGACCGTCGTATCTTTGATCAGGATGCGTTTCAAGTCTTTGTCGATCACTCGCTTCAAGGAGGTTTCATCGGCTTGCTTAGCTAATAGATTTGCGACCGATTCAAAGGGATCGTGGGTGACGAGCTGGAAGCCATACGAATTATTCAGCAGCGAATAGCCCGCGATGCCGGTCGTTTTTTGATAAGCTTTTGAGAGCCCACCGTCAATCACGAACAGCATGCCTTCCCCTTTGATTGGTGATTCACCACTCTTAACCTTCACTGGGGTGTGGCCATTAATGATTCGCGAGTTCGATGAATACAAAGCAAATTCTTCTAAAATCATCTGACAGGTATCGTGAGTGTCGCGAAATTGGTAATAAGGATTTTTGATTTCCTTATGGGTCTTTTTATCAGCGATAAAATACCGTTCAAAGGTAGTCATGGCACTTTTCCCAAACTGTGGTGAGATTTTGCCAGACCAGCAGTACCAAATCCAGTCCGCCTGTGAACTATCGGTTTCCTGATTTTGGCAGCCAGAGCGAATCTGCTCTTCAAAGAAGTTTAGCAGATCTTTTCCAACATAATCTTTTCCCGCAACATTCAGCGGCAGAAAGCTACCATCAGCTTTTAACGGTAAGCAGCCATGGAAAAGCAAGTGCTGATTGTAGACTAGGTACATTGATCCTTTGTTTAACAGCAGCTGCATATGCTCCTGCATTTTGGCTGATTGCTGGAAGGAGCTTAGTAAGGTATCCACGACGTATTCTTCCTGTTCGGTCAATGCGTGAACATCTTTTTGTAAGGTTTGGAAGCAGCTTCCCTGCAAAGGATAGTCTTTTCCGGCTAAGTGAACGGTTTCTTTATCAAAATCAATTTTTTCCAACAGCAAGCGATCCTCCATCTGAAAGTCAGGATGACGCTTAATCAGCTGTCCTTCCAATTTGAATTGGATAATCGATAAGGCCTGATGAACTTTTTCCAAACTGTCTAGACTCTCAATAGAATAGCTTTCACTGCTGTTCTTTTCCTTTGGAGTAAAGATTGGATTCTTTTGATAGTGCTCCTCAGCATACATGAATAATGGACGCAGGTTGAGGGCATAGGCCTGTTCGATCTCATACAGATAATTATAGCGTGCAGCGATCCGCAATAAGGTCATCAGACACGCGCGAGAACCGGCATACGCACCCATCCAGAGGATGTCATGGTTGCCCCATTGGATATCAATAGAGGGCATTTGACAAAGCCGATCCATGATTTTATCGGCCTCTGGTCCACGATCATAGATATCACCAACAACGTGGAGATGATCCACAACTAAGCGCTGGATGCTCTGACATAAGGCGATGATAAAGGGACGACCTTGCTCCAAATCCAGCAGATGCGCCAAAATTTGATCAAAGTAAGCCGCTTTATCAGTATAATTCGTATCAGTATACATCAATTCCTCAATGATATAAGCGTATTGCTTCGGTAAGGCCTTCCGTACCTTAGAACGCGTGTATTTAGTGGAACAAAAGGACAGCAATTCTAAGAGCTGACGAATTTTTTTACGATACCATGAACGATCACGATAGGCATAAAAGTCTTTGTCATCCAATGCTTCTCGCGGGTAAGCCACAAGGATCGTCAGTTTGTCTTTTTCGTGTTCTGTTAAGCGATCGCCGAAAAGCAGGCTGATTTTCTCTTTGATATTCCCTGCACCAGTACGCAAAATATGGTCAAAGGCAGTGAACTCCCCATGAATATCACTGATGTAAAGTTCGGTTCCTTTGGGCAAATGCATGATGGCCTCTAGGTTGATTAACTCAGTCATGATCGCCTCCTTGGTACTAAATTCTTTCTCCAACATTTGATAATATTTGTCACGGGTCGATAGCATAGATACGCTCCTTATTTATATATTCTCGTACACGTACTATTCGAAGTAAGAAGTAGAAGGAAACTTGTTTATAACGCGTTGTCCAAATGTTCGCAAATCAGTGTTGCAGATTCTTCGATTGATTTATTGGTAACGTCTAGTGTGAAGGCGCCTAATTCATCATAAACTTTTAACGCATAATCCAGTTCTTCTTTGATGCGGTTAATATCTGAATAGCGAGAATTTTCAGCTAAGCCTAAAGAGTTCAAGCGGCTCATCCGAATTTTCTTCTGAACTTCTGGTTCAATGACAAGACCGATGATTTTTTCCTTTGGTACGGCCTTGATCTGTTCAGGTAACGGAACTTCTGGAATCAATGGCAAATTGGCCACTTTAATCCGGTTATTCGCTAAATACATGCTTAACGGTGTCTTAGAAGTACGAGAGATTCCTAAGAGAACAAGATCCGCTTCTAGGAAGCCCTTCGCGTCTTTTCCGTCGTCATATTTCACAGCAAATTCAATAGCAGCTACACGATCAAAATATTCCTGATTCAATTTATGAACGACACCGGCTTGTTGTAATGGAGCAACACCGGTTTTTTGGTGAACAATATCCATGAACTGACTCATTAAATTAATGTATTGCAAGCCTGTACGTTCAGCGAAATCTTCCACGATTTGAGTTAGATTATCACTGACCAACGTGGTAACGACAACCGCACTGTCCTTTAAGGCATCACCTAAGATACTTTTCAGTTCTTCTTCATCTTTAGTAAAGGGGAAACGATAAGATAAATCAAAATCCACTGTAGGGAATTGAGCTGCTGCGGCATTCACTAATTTTAGAGAGGTTTCACCGACTGAATCAGAGATCATGTATAATGGGACACTTTTTTTCATTTTTTTCGCTCCTATCGATTGGTTTCAGTTTGTTTTGCTTGCTGCATAATATAATTGAAAATCCGTGACTTCGTTATTTTTCCAATCACTTTTTTTGGATCATCTTCACTGACTACTGGCAATGAGTCCACTTGATAATCCAGTAAAACTGCGCCGGCTTCTAAGATCGTATAGTCCTTTGTACACGTCTGCAGGTGAGGTGCTCGTGTCATCACAACAGCAACAGGTGTATTTTGCAGGTTGCTGTTTAATGAAGCCCGCAGCAAATCCTTGCGAGATAATAAGCCGACTAGCTGCTGTTCTTTATCCGTTACATAAATCGAGCCTACATCATACATGAACATATTGGTGATCGCGTCATGAATGGAGGTATCCTGCGGTGTTAGCAGAGGGGACAGCATGATTTCTTCGACTTTCACAGAAAAGATTTTGTCGAACAAAAATTGCTCGATGCCCACACCTGTGTAGGTGTAGCCGACTTTAGGGCTGGCTTCCAAAATACCTGCCATGGTTAAGAAGGACAGGTCCGTTCGTAAAGTAGCGTGTGAAATTCCTAAGTGTTCAGCGATTTTTTCACCACTTAGCGGTTGATCGCGTTTGACGATCTCAATGATTTTCTCTTGCCTTTGTGATAGATTCATAGGTCCTCCTAGTAATACATTCGTTTTTCTTTGAGAAAAAATGAATTTCTTTTTCTTTCGTGGGTCATTCAAGCTCATCTGAAAAGCAATGACTTGAATACACAACCTATTATACACGTAATAAGTATATAAACAACATGAATGGTCAAATAAACACATATTTAATAATTTGGAAAAATAAAGTGCAAATACTTTCTAAAAAAATCGTTTAGCAGTATAATTCTTTCTGTTGAGAAATACTAACCCGTTAGTCAAGGGGTCAAGACGCCGCGTTCTCAGCGCGGAGGCACGGGTTCAAATCCCGTACGGGTTATAATAGTAAGAGAGAGTTGAGCATTCAGTATGTAAGCTGAGAGCTCAGCTCTTTTTTTTGGTTTTGAATACGTGGATAAGAGTACCTAGCGCACATGCAATAAGATCATGTAAGGAAAGACTAGCTGCGTATCTTAAAATGAATGGTTTATCCATCATCTAATTGAAAGCTACCCCGTGACTTCTATAGTCATGGGGTATTTCTATAAATAAGCGTTCCGTCCTTTGAATCATTTTTTGTAAAGATATCTTTACTTATCTAGAATTGAGTGATAGAGTTTTAAGTAAAGATATCTTTACTCATAAATGAAAGGTAGGAACAGGGAATGATTGAATTGGTTATGCAAATAGTTTTTTTAGGATTCATGGTTTATTCAATAGTAGGTGTGGTAACAATGCTTCGAGCATTGGTTGGGTTTCATCGCTATGATGAAATAGAAAGAAGAAGATTTTTTGATGCTTTAGCATGGGGCATGCTGAGTATTCTCCTTTTCAACTGTATACAGTTGGCGGCATCCTTCGTGTTTCCTGCAGGTTGGTCGGGCTTTGTCAGTCCAGGAGGATTTAATACAGGTGGGCTGATTAGCAATCATCCACCCCACTTTGATAGTTTCCTTTTTGATTGTGCGATCATTGGTATTTGCTATAACAGGATCAGATAGTCTGAATCGTTATTTTTTTCGGAAAAAAATCCTTATTTCAAAAAAATTTATGCTACTAATTTAAATGGATAAGAATAATGAAAGATTATCATTTTCAATAGATTGTGAAAGTAATCTTTCATAGACTTTACGATTTCAAACGATAGATATTTGATTGAAAATTATAAATTAGAATAGAAAAAATAAACGCATCAGAGTATTGATTTTATTGATTTTGTACGTTCAGGACTAAAAAGCTTCTTTTCAGGATTTTCCTTCAAAATGGATTGAGTTTAGTAGTATAATGGGAATTAATTTGTGAAATAGGTGCTTAGGGTTGTCGCGCTGTTTTCATAAATAATTGAAAATTGTTGGATGGAGTGATGAAATGGAAAAGCATTTGAAAAAAGCAAAAACGTGGAATATGGTTTTGATAGTATTATCTCTAATTTCTGTAGCAACGGGAATATTCGGTCTGCCAAAATCCTTAAATCCTAAACTGAGCGATTATGAAATGCTAGGAGATTATGGACAGCAGATGTATGACTATTTGAATAATCCAATGACTAAAATTATTTCTGTTGTATCATTGTTAATCTCAATCGTTTTAGTAGTGTTTTATTTTAAGGCTAATAAGAAATTAGAGGATGAAATTGCACCCACAAAGGTCCCATACTATGTTTATATTGGATGTAGTATTCTAGGTTTAGCGATTGGTTTCATTATGCAACCTAAAATGGAGATCGAGGGAATGGATCTGTCCTTCATGACAACGATCGTGGGATTAGTATTCCAATTCATTTTCTTAATCCCAGCGATTCTTGTAATCGTCCATCTATTTAAAGCAGAGCCAGAGGAGTAGTAGATGAAAAAGAAAAAAATGACGAAAAAGCAAAAGATTCGTTGGAGCATCCTTGCAGGCGTTCTCGCATTGGTATTATTCATCGGAGCATTCGCATATTCTCAAATGAAGAGCAACAACGTGAAGGAAAATCAATTTCAAACAGTGACATTGAAAAAGTCTGATCCATTGACCTTTAACGGAATTGTGGAAGCAACCCATACGCAGGATTATTATTTTGATCAAACATTAGGGAAGGTTTCTGAAATCAATGTTCAAGATGGACAAGAGGTTACTGAAGGAACTGTGCTATTAAGTTATACAAATACAGAATATCAGGCACAAGCAGATGAACAAAGTACCAATCTAGATAAATTAAATCTTGCAGTAGCCAACGCTAGAGAAACACTAGCAATCGCCCAAGATAAGCAAGCTAGAGAACAGCAAAAGCTGAATGAAGCGACCAATAACTATAATAATACGAACGAGAATAGTGAAGATGGCGCTGTGAAAAAGGAACAATACAAGCAAGAAATGACACAATATGAAAGCAGTCTGGACGCAGCGAGCGATGCTGTTGTGCAGGCAAGACAGGCATTGGAAAGCGCTAATGTAGAACTAAGCGCGGCAAATCAAAGTGTGAACACAATCCGTGGCAAGATCAGTTCAACCGTTGCCAGCGCGACAAGCGGGATCGCCTATATCAATGAAAAAGGCAAAAATGATCCGTCCGTCCCTGTCGTGAAGGTTGTCAGCAATGAAGTGACAGTAGAAGCGAAGGCTTCAGAATATGATTATCCGCAGGTGCATCAAGACGCGTCCGTGACGATCAAACCAATCACCACCAGTCAGGAAATCGCTGGAACAATCACGCATGTAAATAAATTGCCAGATCAAGCAGAAGCGGCTAGTCAAGCGGCAGCGGCAGGAACCGCAGCCAACAGTTCGGTCTCCAATTATAGTTTCATTGTGAAGCCGACTGAAGCATTGCAATATGGTTACAATGTTCAAGTCGTACTACCGGTGAATGAGATTCGCATACCGAAGAAGGCAGTCATGGAAACGGGCGATACTCACTATGTCTTTGCTTATCGCAAAGGAAAAGTTCGTGAAGTCACTGTTCAAGTAGAAGACAAGGGCGAGTATTTTCTTTTGAAGGATGGTCTCAAAGATGGCGACCGTATCATATCAAATCCTGATAAATCATTGCGAGATGGTCAGGAAGTGGCGGTGGACTAAATGATTGAGCTAAAAAATATCAACAAGTACTACCGCAACGACGAAGAATCGTTGCATGTGTTGAAAGACATCAATTTGAAGGCTGATGCAGGGGAGATGATCGCTGTGATGGGTCCTTCTGGCTCAGGGAAATCAACATTGATCAATCTATTAGGCTTTATCGACACGAAATTTGAAGGCGAGTATTTATTTGAAGATGAGAATCTGGTCACTACAACCGATGATCGTTTATCCAAAACACGCAACGAAATGGTTGGCTTTGTCTTTCAAAATTTCAGCCTGATCGAAAATTATACGGTCTATGAAAATGTTGAGCTGCCTCTGCTATATAATGGCTACGGCTTCCATCAGACGAAGGAAAAAGTGATGTCAGCACTAGAAAAAGTCGGGATCGCGGATAAAGCGGAGAAGCATCCTCGCCAGCTTTCTGGTGGACAGCAGCAACGGGTCGCCATTGCTCGAGCGTTAATCAATCAGCCAAAGTTTATCATTGCCGATGAACCAACTGGCGCGTTGGATACTCACACATCAAATGAAATCATGGAGCTGTTTAAGGAACTGAATCGACGAGATCACGCGACAATCTTTCTTGTAACCCATGATCCTGAGGTAGTTCCATACTGTACACGACTGGTAAAAATCAGAGATGGTGCGATTACTGAGGATAGGGCGGTGATCGAAGAATGAAGTTTTACGTGAATTGGCGCTCGTCTTTAGGTTCGATTTTTAAGAACAAGAAACGCAGTGCATTGACTATGTTTGGGATCGTGATCGGGATTGCGGCGGTAATTGCGATTTTGTCCATTGGTCGCGGGTTTGAACGAGATACGATTGAGAGTTTGACTGCCAGTGACTCGGAGAAATTAGAAGTAAACATCAATTTTGTGCCTAGCAACCAGGCTCTTTATTATTCTAATATTGACATGATCCAAGCGTCTGATTTCAGTATTTTGAAAAATGTTGACGGGGTGGAATCGGTCTCTTATCCGAAAAACGATTTGTCTTATATTTATAAAGACGTTAAAGTGAAGGATAAGACAAAAAACTATCGTGTAGGAGTCGTTTCAAAAAAAGGGAAGGCCGTACGCTATGGTCGGACCATTTCCATGTATGATAATCAGACGCAAAACAAAGTAGTCACCATTGATTCTGCCTTAGCAAAAGAGCTATTCGGTTCTGCCAAAGGCGCTGTCGGTCGAGGTTTTGAATTAGAAAACCAAGTCTTTACGATCATCGGAGTCTTTCCATCTGGAGCAGATGAAACCATGTTCTCAATGGGCTCGACTAAAATTCAATTACCTCGTCAAACCTATATTCACTTTTTTGGCAACGAACAGGATAAGAGTGCTGTCGTACTTACGTTAGCCGATGGCAGCCAACTGAATAAGGTTGCGGATAAGGCAATTAAGAAGCTGGAATCCGCTGGAGCGATGCGTCAGCAAGGGGAATACCAGGTTTCGAATATGGCCATGATGACGGATGGAATCAGTGAGGTACTAAACAGTATCACGCTGTTCATCAGTGCAGTGGCGGGAATATCGCTATTTATCGCAGGTGTTGGCGTTATGAACATGATGTACATCTCGGTTTCGGAGCGGACAAAGGAGATTGGGATTCGTCGCGCGTTAGGAGCAACTCGTGGAGCGATTCGCATGCAGTTCCTATTAGAAGGAATGACCTTGACTCTTGTTGGAGGACTCATTGGCTACTTATTAGGAATGATCGTCGCCTATGCGATCGGCAATGTGATGGACATCTCAGTTACCGTTGATCTGTTTACTGTTTGTCTGGCCGTTGGCGTTTCCAGCGGAATTGGACTGATCTTCTCAGTCATGCCCGCTTCAGAAGCAGCTAAGAAAGATCTGATTGATATTCTACGCTAGATATCGCTATGAGTATCATAAGTTGAATAAGGCTTTCGTGTAAAATGAGCTATCTCAAATTTGAGATAGCTTTTTTAATGAAGAAGAAGCTTAGCAAATGCTAAACTTCTAATTTTTCTTTCAATGCTTCAGTTAGTGTAGCTGAGAAGTTGATTCCTGCTTCATTGCCTAAATCATTTAAATATTTTGGAATAGTTAATGTTTTTTTGATAGGCTTACTTTCAAATTTTTTACGGTAAAAGGATAAATCAACTTCAATTGGGATCAATAAATTTCCAGCTGCTACACTCAGACTTCGGTGATCAGTAGGTGAAGGAAAAGCTTGCTTTTCATCCTCTGCATCAATCAGCCAACCTGCTAGTAAATCTTTAGCCATATAGAGGGCCTCATGCATATTTTCACCAAATGTAGCCGCATTGTTCAAATCTGGAAAAACAACATTGATCCCATTATCTGCAAAATCGAACATAGCATAATAAATGACCATATGAATCCATCCTTTCAAATTATTATAGGAGACAGAATTAAAAAATAGCTAACTACTTTAAGCCAGCTTGTTTAAGTATGTTGTTGAGTGTTCCAATAGGGATGTCTTTGTGACTGTGGAATGGGACAGGTACTTTGCCCTTTTTTATGGGATGTTTGTAGTAGCGATGACTTCCACGTTGAGAATCAAAATACCAACCATCGTTTTTAAGAATCTTGGCTAGCTCCTTAGCATCCATATCTATCTCCTTTTACACATTTAATTTTAACACGTGCTTTAATACGTGTAAATGTAATGATCGTATATTTTAAACATTGTTTGCTAAAAACTTCATTTTATGTGGATGGAACATCAAACAAACGTGAGCGTTAAATATACTTCTATTAAAATTACGAAAAAAATTTAAAATTGAACGAAACAAGTAGGACCAAAATAAAAAAACCATCGCCCATAAGCGATGGTTTAACATTGATTATTTACGTTTTTGCTTGCCGGCGTTTCGTCCGTTCGCATTGTTGTTCTTGTTTTTATTCTTTGGCTGATTCACCTGTTTTGGTTGGATCGTTTCAGCCTTTTTGATTGGTTTTGTGACCACTTGTTTTGGCGGGTTCTTTCTCAACTCTTCTTGAATCTGTGCTTTGATACGAGGGCGCATCAAGACATTTGTAATGAAGGTTTGAATACAGCTGAAGATACCACCGACTACCCAGTAAAGTGCCACACCCGCAGGTGAGGTGAAGGACATGAAGACGATCATCAATGGTGAGGCGATCATCATACTGCGCATGGTTTTCTTTTGTTCTTCAGGAACACCAATCAATGAGATATATCCTTGCAATAAGTAAGCCACACCAACCACAATAACTAGGACAATACTTGGTTTCGCCAAGTCGATTCCTAAGAAGCTGGAGTGCTGAATCCCTTCAGAAAAACGAGCCGTATAATACAATGCGGAGAAGATCGGCATTTGGATCAGTAATGGTAAACAGCCCATGCCGCCCATCATGCTGACATTGTTTTCTTTATAGACAGCCTGCATCTCTTGTTGTGCGGCCATTTGTTCTTCTTGAGTAGTTGCTTGTTTTACTTTTTCTTGTGCTGCATCAATTTGCGGCTTGATGGATTGCATTTTTTCTGATTGAATTAGAGATTTTTTCGATTGATTGATTCCCAATGGCATAATGATCAAGCGAACGATGATCGTTAAAACGATGATCGCTAAACCGTATGACCAGTTGAAATTGTTAACCATCCAGTTCAGAAAATTCTCTAATGGAACAACCAGCATTCGATAGACAAGACCTGATGTATCTGGCGTACCATCACTATTTGAGCGGACACAGCCCGATAATAGTAAAAGAACACCCAAAAGGCCGGAGCCTAAAAGCCAATTTTTAAATTTTGTCATTTATTTCTTCCTCTGCTAATAAAAATTTATACAGGAAATACTATACTAGATAACCCAGCCCTTTTCAATGAAATTCGGGAAAATCAGGGAACCTTGTCGTTTTTTTAATAGACCACGTTGAATTGGTCGTAGTCTTTAATGGTAGGGTCTTCATATTGCTCAACATGGGAAACTTTGGCAAACGGATTTTGCGGTTTTTTGATTTTTTCAAGAAATTCAGTCATTTGTTCCTTTGTACCAACAGCTTCAATGGTCACACTGCCATCTTCTTCATTTTTAACCGTACCAGTTAATCCAATCTCAACTGCTAATTGATACGTGGTATATCGAAAGCCGACGCCTTGAACGCGTCCAGTAACATTTAAATGCATCTTCATAAGAAACCCTCCTAATTATTTTTTTCTTCCTCTCCATGATAACGACTTTTGCTGGTTGAGACAAGAATTCGCATGTTATAATGACAGACGGAGCGATTTTGTACAGAAAAGAAGACATAAAATAAGTGAGGCCAGCATTTTGAAGGAGATTCAATCGAGTAAAAATACATTAATCAAAGAAACCAAAAAATTACAGCAGAAAAAATACCGCCAGCAAACGCAAAGCTATTTATTGGAGGGCTTCCATCTGATCCAAGAGGCTAAAGCGGCGAAGGTCGCTTTTAAAGAAGTTTTTATCAGCCAACGTGGACTGAATGAATGGTCCGAATGGATCGAGGAAAATCTGACGGATTATTATGTTGTTTCTGACGAGGTGCTGAAAACACTAGCCAGTCAGCCGACACCACAAGGAATAATCGCGGTGGCGGAGATGCCTAAGGATGAAGAAAATGACTTTTCTGGTGCTTGGTTATTGCTGGATAATGTGCAGGACCCTGGCAATGTTGGGACAATGATCCGCACAGCTGATGCTGCGGGCTTTACTGGGGTTGTTTTAGGTCAGGGGAGCGCGGACTTATATAATCCGAAGACACTGCGCAGTACTCAAGGCAGTTTATACCATCTAACCGTAAAAAGCGGAGAGTTAACAGAAATAATCCCACAATTTCAAAAGGTTGGGCATCCTGTATTAGGGACGGCGCTAGATAAAGAAGCAAAGAATTATTTAGCAGCAGAGAAGATGTCTGATTTTGCGCTGGTGATGGGAAATGAAGGTCAAGGAGTTTCACCAGAAGTATTGGCGATGACCGATCAGAATCTCTATATTACAATTAAGGGACAAGCGGAGTCTTTAAACGTTGCGATAGCAGCAGGAATCTTAATGTTCCAATTACTTAAGTAAAAGTTCACAATTTGATAACTGTTATTAAGGAACTGTTAAACTTTATTCACAAACTCATGGAAGCCTATTCAAGTTTTCCTCACCGTGCTATAATGAGCCACAGAGACAAACGAAAAGGGGCTTTATATCCATGACAGAAAACTGGCGTGACGATGAAGAATACGTTTCTTATATTGAAGATTTATTAGCTACCGAGGAAGTACAAAGATTAGCAAATTACACTCAACATATGAATTCAACACGGTTGGAGCACTCAATCAGTGTTTCTTATAATAGCTACAAATTAGCAAAACAATTCAATGGCGACGCAAGAGCAACCGCTCGTGCAGGGTTATTGCATGATTTGTTTTACTATGACTGGCGGACAACGAAGTTTGATGAAGGCTCACATGCTTACATGCATCCACGGATCGCTGTAAAGAATGCAGAGAAGATCACTGAATTGTCTGAGCTCGAACGTGACATTATTATTAAGCATATGTGGGGCGCAACAATTACTCCTCCTAAATATAAGGAAAGCTACATCGTAACTATGGTCGACAAGTATTGCGCCATTAAAGAAGCCGCCGTGCCTTTAGTAGATAGATTCAATTCCTACAAAGCACGCCTAAAGAAAGAATGGAATTAATAAATCAATGCTAGGCACCAAACAAAAAAATGTTTGGTGCCTTTGTTTTTGCCAGTTTTTCTTCCTGCTTTGTCAGTCCAACTTTTTGCAGTTTCATTTGAACTTTTTTGTATTTACAAACATAGACTAAGCATAGCGTATGATGTTTAGTTGGATGATATGTCCGTGAGCTTAAAAAGAAATTTTGTCAAAAATTTGTTTCTTTAAATTTGAGAGGACAGCAGGTTAGAAAAATGGTATGCGTTCGAAAATGATTTCTCACCCAGAGTTAGCTGTCAGTCTCATTTTTAAAGTTATTCTTTTATGAAAGCCTTTTAAGTAAAACAGTTTACCTAAGTGAAAAATTGAACGTTCTTAACTAAAGAAAGTGAGGTATGGAATCATCAAACCAAATTTAGCAAAACAATTATTTTTTGCCATCATGGGAACCTTTATTGCCGCAGTTGGGGTTCGATTGATTGTTGTCAGCGGACTAGGTGCCGATGCGATCAGTACGTTAGTTTTAGGAATTTTGCAGCATGTATCCTTGCAATTCGGTACAGTGAGTATGCTTTTTAATGGGATCATTCTTATCATCATCTTTTTCTATGATCGGAAAATGATTGGTATTGGCAGTCTGATCAACAGCTTTGGTCTGGGATTTTACCTGAACATCCTGGACTGGATGGGGATTTTGCACACGATTCCCGATGGGACGGGGTATGTATCAATTATTGCAGGGTCAATTGTTTTTGGTATCGGAACCGGAATTTATTTATTAGCTGATGCAGGCTCGGCTGCGTATGAATCGTTGATGATTTTATTGAAGCGTGTAATGAATAGTTCGGTGAAAGTCGCACGAATCGTATTAGATGCTCTCTTCTTTTTGACAGGCTTTTTACTAGGGGGGCACATCGGGTTTGGTACATTGATTGTCTTATTGTTAATGGGACCGTCACTGGAAATGACCTTGAATCATTTGCCAAAAATAAAATTCTTCCGAGTCCAGGAAGCAAAATAGAGGCCTCATCTGAGAATCCGAACAGATAGATAATTTTCCCTAGTAAGTGTTGGGGTTATTTGCTACAATAATAAAGGTTCATTTTATCGTAGAATCGTAGAAAAAGGACGATCCATCGAATGCTCATGATGAAGCATTCGAACATATAAAATAAGAATAGGAGTGCTTATTAATGATTTCAGCAAGTGATTTACGTGCAGGGATGACTTTCATTCAAGACGGAAAATTGATCAAAGTATTGGAAGCCAGCCACCACAAACCAGGTAAAGGAAATACGGTTATGCGAATGAAATTACGCGATGTGCGTACAGGTTCAACGTATGATACCACTTTCCGTCCTGAAGAAAAATTTGAAAAAGCGATGATGGAAACAAAGGCTGTTCAATACTTATACAGCCAAGATGATGTCGCAATCTTTATGGATCTTGAAACGTATGAACAATATGAAATTCCAGTTTCAACGATCGAATCAGAAATGAAATACATCCTTGAAAACATGGAAGTAAAAATCCAATTTTACGGAGACGAAGTGATCGGATTAACGCCTCCTACAACCGTTGTCTTGAAAGTTGTAGAAACACAACCATCAATCAAAGGCGCGACTGTTACTGGTTCAGGAAAACCAGCAACAATGGAAACTGGCTTAGTCGTAAACGTTCCAGACTTTATTGAAGAAGGCGAAATGCTAGAAATCAATACAGCAGAAGGAACATATCAAAAACGTGCGAATAAATAGAAGATTTCAATAGTCGATAGTGTTGGCAGAAAACTGCCAACACTATTTTTTTATAGAAATGTAAATAGGGTGCTCGAAGATTATTGATCAAAATACTCTTTCAAGTGATGAATAGTATTTCGAAAAAAATTTTTTATGTGTAAAAATTAATTGAAAAGGCATTTTAAAAATCAATTGTGAAGAATAGAATTATGCAAATCTGAAATATATAGACAGAGAGGTTGAGGATAGCTATGAAAAATCCAAGGATATTTTTAATATGAAAGATTCGGCATCAACGATAGTAAGCAAGAAAAAATAAAAGCGTCGAAAGAAAATTATATGTATTATTAATTGAGAATGATTAAAAATATCTAATTTTCAGAAAAATCATTTTGAAATTTAAATATATAGAAATATTATAATTATATGCTTTAATATAATAAATATTTTTGGAGAGATGTGTATGCAGCGAATTGATTATTTGGACGGGTTTCGAGGAATTGCAGTATTAATGGTTTTATTGTTTCATTTAAATTTGTTTTCACAAGGTTTTGCTGGAGTAGAGCTCTTTTTTGTTATTTCTGGCTTTATCATTACGTATTTATTAAACAGGGAACACCACATGAAAGGAAAAATTAGTATTGGTCAGTTTTTTGAACGAAGAATCTCGAGAATTTATCCACCATTGATCCTCATGTTAATACTAGTAGTATTTCTTTTCGCGAATTTCCCATTGGTTAGTATTCAAAATAAATTTATCACACAAGCTATTTATACTGCCTTTGGTGGAGAAAATTGGTATGAGATCATTCATCAGAATGGCTACTGGGAACAAGGGGTACAGTCACCCTTGCTACATATGTGGTCAATTGGGATTGAAATGCAGTTTTATGTTTTTTTCCCTTTTATCTTTACATTTTTAACAAAGAAAAATACTAAAGCGACGCAAAGAAAATTTTTTCTCATGTCAATTCTAGGACTTGTCTTAGCTATGGTTGTGGGAACATTCATTGCTTCTTATTATTTTAGTTTTAGCGTACTCTATTATTCGACAATAACCAGAGTGAGTTCGTTCCTGATTGGTGCATGTTTTGGTTATGCGTCGTATGATGAAAATGAGGGAGCAACGAATTCAAACGATAAAACCAGAAAAATTCAATTTCTATTGTATTTGTTGATATTGGGCTTATTAGTCCTTACAGCTGGTTTTAAACTAAATAGTCTTTCATTATTTCGTGGACTTATTTTCTTATATGCTACAGTTTTCGGCGGTATTCTTTTTCTTTTAGGTCGTACGTCTAAAGAAAAATGGATACGACGCTTCTTCGAAAATCCATTCTTTTTATTTTTTGGGAAAATTAGTTATTCTCTTTATTTGTGGCATATTCCAGTCATTATTTTTTTGTCGAAAGAATGGATTCAGAACACATTGAACATCACAATACAAAATGAATTCTTGCTGATGTTCATTCAATTTTCAACCTCTGTGTTGATCGCTGTTTTCTCTTATTTATTAGTTGAAAAAAAGGTTCGAATCCGTTCCTTTAAGGTTGCTGGAGCAGTAGTCCTTTTATTTCCGTTGTGTATCACTATTTTAGTGGCGAATCCAACGTATGCTCATCTAAAAATTATTGACCTTCAGGCCTCTGTATCAAAAAAATGGATTGAAAGTGATCCAATAGTTACTAAAGGAGAGGAGCCGCTTCTTATTGTGGGAGATTCCTGGTCAAGAAGACTAGCGTTTGGCATGAATGTGGCACAAAAGGGATCTGAATCTGATTATCAGCTTATTTTGTATGGTGTAGGAAATGGGAGTATTATGGATCCAGAATATTTTCTAACCAATGGTGAGAAATCTTATCCATATAAGTCCTTTGATGGTTATTTAGCCTACTGGCAAGCAGCGATTGATCAGTACCATCCAAAGAAAGTATTGCTGGTATTCGGCAATGCTGATCAATCCGAAATGGTCGTTAATGGACAAAAAATGCGGGTTGGTGAACAAGAATTCAAACAACATTTTGTAAAGCAATATCAACGGATAATCGACTTTTTCTACACAAAAGGAATTAAAATCTATTTAACAAATGTAGAAAATAATGCTCACAATGCAGATGAATTGGCATTAAACAAATACTCCACTGCTATGAATATATGTATCAACGAAGTAGCTAATAAAAGTAAAGGAAAAATTCAATTATTAGATTTACACGGATTATTGTCCGATGGATCAAAAAAATATTCTCCAAGTATAATTAACAATCAATTTATTTATGATGAGACCAACCATCCATCCTATTTAGGATCAAAATATATTGGAGAATGGTTGATAAAAGTTATGGAAAAGTGAATAAGAAATAGAAACCGATTATTAAAGAGGATTGAAAAATCCATCTTATTGAAAGTTTTTTTGTGATGAAAGCGACAAGTAATTTTCAAAAACTAATAGAAATTATCCTAAACTAAGCAAGTGAAGGTTAATATAAAAATGTGATGAAGATATAAACCGATCGTCAATACTTAGATATTTAGTCTGAGTATTGACGATCGGTCTAATTTTTGAAGCGTTTATACGTTTTTAACACATGTTGTCCAATCGTGATATAAATAATAAAATCGGCCGTCTTTCATTATAAAAATAAACTACAAACGAAACACACAATAACCAGCGGCTAAAAGAAAGACTATCCCGATAATAAAGCTAAACCATAATCCCAATAGGATGAAGGGGGAAGTGTTCTCATTACCATCTTTCTTTAGACTCGAGAATGAGCGCTTCGTCATTGCCAATTGCCAAATGCTAAGCAATAAGAAAATAACACCAAACAAATAATTCATCTGCAATCTCCTTTTTATACTAGTTTACTCTTATGCATATATTCCTACAAACAAAAGTCAAAGAACATGGTTCTGAATAACTAAAACATTAAACATAAGACGATTTATAGAGGACAAAAAACTGCTGAAAATCCCTAAAGGTTTCAGCAGTTTTTTGTTGTTGAAGATGACTTTAACCAAAAATCAATCAGCGATCAGGACTGTTTCGAAGTTAAACTCACTAGGTATGTGATTGGCGATCGAGAATTCGAAGATACGACCATCATCTAGATAAGCCACCTGTTCGACACTCATCAAAAAATCATTGTCAGTTAGATTTAAATAACTTTTTTCAAGGATCGAAGGTCGAATCCCAGCGATGTGAACGTGAGCACTTTTGACCTTCAACTTTAATGTGTCGGAAATATATTTATAAATCGACGTCTCTAATTCCTTCATAGTTAAGCCTGTAATCACATTGGTAGGCATCCAAGTATATTCAATAATCGACGGAACGCCTTCTATTTTTCGCATACGAATGATTTTATAAACAAGTGTTTCTTCGCTGATACTGAGTTTTTCGGCCAAAGCTTTATCTGGAATCTCTGTTGAAAACCCAATAATTACGGATTCTACTTTGCCGTCATAAACAGAAAAGCTGCCTGTTAATGGAGAAAACTTCGTTACATTTCCATTTTGGAAATCTTTAACAAAACTTCCTGATCCTCTGCGTCGCACGACATAGCCTTCACGCACGAGGACATTGAGCGCTTTTGTGATCGTTAATTCACTTACCTGATATTTTTGAGCTAAAAGCCGGCCTTGTGGTAATTTTTCGTTGACCTTATAGACACCAGATTCGATATCTTGCTTAATTTGCTGATAAATCTCGGTATATTTTTTGACTGTTGTAGACATTCTTCTTCTCCTTGTAAACGTTCTTCAAGATTAGTATAACACGAATTCAAAATATTTAAACTATATAGATATAAATATAGTTAAGTCGTTTATACATCACCGATTTTATTTTTTTAGCAAAAAAACTATTGACATACTATTTACAAAACTATATAGTTTTAATCGAAGAATGCGCTTTCTGAATTTGGTAGGTAGTTGGAGGTGGAGAGACCGGATAACAGGGATGACGATCAAGGACTTATTTTTTATTTTAAAGAATGACTGGAAAGGAAGAGAGTTATGGAAGGTATGGAGGAAATTTCGTTTAGGATTATTGCGGCTGTTGGGGAAGCAAAATCATTGATCATGTCAGCAATTGGGTTAGCGAATGAAGGGAAATTTGATGAAGCAAAGGAACAATTGACTGCCGCAAAGGAAAAGTTTGTTAGTGCTCATAATGCTCATTTCGAAATGATTCAAAAAGAAGCCGGTGGCGAGAAGGTGGAATTAGGGCTGCTGTTGGTACATGCAGAGGATCAATTGATGACTACGAGCTTGCTGCATGATATGGCAGGAAAAATGGTTGAGATGTATCAAAAAATGTACGAGCTTCACGATGAAAAGGGGGCGTAATGAATGAAGAAGGAAAATAAGGTGTTACAGGGAATCAACAACTTTGCGAGAAAAATGGCCTCAATGATTTATTTTCGAGCATTGCGTGACGGATTTGTTTCTACTGTGCCGTTTTTAGTACTGGCAGGGATTATGATTCTGATCAATAACATCATTATTGCACCAGATACTGGCTGGATCGCCGGTTTTGTTTCGGCAGATACTTTGACAACGTGGCAAGAATTAGGGAATAAGATTATTAATGGGACATTGAATTGCTACTCCCTCATGATTGGTGCATTGATTGCCAACAGCCTAGCGAAGAATCGTGGCGAGGACAATCCAATTTTCAGTTCATTAGTGACGATTGCCGTAATCATGATTTTCTTACCGCTATCTAATTCAGTGGTACCAAACGGGGCAGAGAAGGCAGTCGAAATCAGCGGGGTCGCACCATTTTCATATTTAGGAACGGCGGGAATTTTTGTAGCGATATTCGCTGCGATCTTATCCACTGAGCTTTTTGTCAGAATTTCACAGAGTGACAAGTTGAAATTAAAATTCAGCGGAAACGGAATTCCGCCAGCTGTATCGCAAAGTTTTGAAGCAATGGCGTCAATCATGATCACATTATTGATCTTTGCGTTACTTTCATTTGGTATTCACCAATTGACGAACATGGAAATTCATGAACTTATCAACAAAATTATTCAAGCGCCATTGATTCATTTGACGACCAGTTTGCCAGGCTTCATTATCCTGTGTTTCTTTACTAACTTGCTCTTTGCATTGGGGATCCATCCAAGTGGAATCGTAAACCCTATCTTGGAACCCCCTTTGTTAGTTGCGATGAACCAAAATACGGCGGCATTTGCGAATCATCAGGAAATTCCGAATATTATTGTTCTTCCGTTTCGTGATCTTTATGGACATATCGGCGGAACTGGATCGACCATCGCATTAATTATCGCGATCTTCATTTTTAGTCGGAAGAAAGTGAACCGCCAATTTGCTGGAATGACAGGACCATTAGGGCTCTTTAACATCAATGAACCGGTAATCTATGGATTTCCTGTCGTGTTTAATCCGCTGATTATGATTCCATTCATTTTAGGCCCATTGATTTCATTCACGATTGCTTACTTCGCGACTTGGGCAGGACTTGTTTCCAAGATTGTCGTCTACGTGCCGTGGTCGATGCCGCCAGTGATTAATGCTTGGGTGGCGAGCGGTGGAGACTTTAGAAACGTCATCCTACAGGTGTTGTTGATCGTAATGATGGTGATGATCTACTTCCCATTCTTACGAGCGTATGAAAACAGCATGGGTGTTGAAGTAGAAGAGCCTGTGACTGAGACGCCAAGTGTCAGTAGTGAGTCAAACACAGAGCAGCAAACGGCAACAGCAACCTCTGCTGCATCAGCAGAAGCATCAGATGAATTTTCAGACTTCACCGATTTTATGTAACGAATCAGTAGAGTTATGTAAGGGTGTTTAACAGAAAATCACGCAATAGTAAGAGAAGAATATAAAGTGAGTTATCTATTTTTTGGGAGGAACGGATATGGAGCATTTGCAATTAAGAGCCTTCCCCAGCAATTTTTTATGGGGATCTGCCTCAGCGGCGTATCAGATTGAAGGTGCGTGGAACGAGGATGGAAAAGGAAAATCCGTTTGGGATGAGTTTGTAACGATACCAGGCAAAACGTATAAAGGAACGAATGGAGCCGTGGCGGTAGACCATTATCATCGCTGGAAAGAAGATATCCAATTGATGAAGGAGCAAGGCTTGAAGGCGTATAGATTTTCAGTAGCCTGGACACGTATTCTTCCCCAGGGCCGGGGCGAAGTAAATAAAAAAGGCTTGCAGTTTTATATTGATCTGGTAGAAGAACTGCTTGCGAATGGGATCGAGCCCGTTTTGACCCTTTATCATTGGGATCTGCCGTTAGCATTGCAGGAAGAATATGGCGGTTGGGAAAATAGAAAGATCATTGATGATTTTGTCAACTACGCAGAGATTCTCTTTCACACCTTTAGAGACAAGGTAAATTATTGGGTGTCATTGAACGAGCAAAATGTTTTCACTCACCAAGGCTGGCAGATTGCAACACACCCGCCAGGTAAAAAAGATCCGCAGCTTTTCTATAACGTCAATCACATCGCCAATCTAGCAAATGCGAAAGTGATCCAAAAGTTTAAAGAAATGGCGATGCCCGGCAAGATTGGTCCGTCCTTTGCTTATACGCCACAGTATGCCATCGATAGTGATCCGAAGAATATTTTAGCCGCTGAAAATGCTGAAGAGCTATTGGCAAATTTTTGGATGGATGTGTACGTATATGGCGAGTATCCAAGTGTGGTACTACGGTACTTAAAGGAGCAAGGGATTACCATTGATATCAGACCGGGAGAGATGGCGCTGCTGCGTTCTGCGAAGCCAGACTTTTTAGGACTGAACTATTATCAATCAGCGACAAATGCCTGGAACCCATTAGATGGGATCGCCAATGGGGATCACTATCAGATGAACACCACGGGGAAAAAGGGAACTGCTGTTGAAAGTGGTGTTCCAGGGGTTCAAAAGACCGTTAATAATCCCTTTGTTGAAACGACGAATTGGGATTGGACGATTGATCCGATAGGCCTAAGAATTGCCCTACGGAGAATGAATAGCCGCTATCGGCTGCCTATTTTGATTACAGAAAACGGCTTAGGGGAATACGATAAATTAGAAGATGGCGAGATCCATGATTCTTATCGGATCGACTATTTAAGACAGCATGTACAGGCGATTCAAGAAGCGATCTCCGATGGCGTCGAAGTTATCGGGTACCACACATGGAGTTTCACAGACTTGTTGAGTTGGTTAAATGGGTACCAAAAACGATATGGCTTCGTCTATGTGGATCAGGATGAATCAATGGAGGGAAGCCTTCAGAGAATTCCGAAAGATTCTTATTATTGGTACAAACAGGTGATTCAAAGCAATGGAAAAATACTTTAAGGAGGAACGATCATGGTAAATATTTTATTATGCTGTAACGAAGGAATGTCCACCTCATTTTTGGTCAAGAAGATGCAGGAAGTCGCGGATACGAATGGATTAAAAGTAAAAATTTGGGCTGTTTCTGAACCCAAGGTAGATACCGAAAGTAAAGAGGCGGATATTGTCCTATTAGGTCCGCAAATCGCGTTTATGCGAGACACGATCGCGGAGCGTTTAGGAACGAGAATTCCTGTTCAAGCAATCAATGCCGAGGATTTTGGCCGACTAAACGCGAACAAAATTTTAAAAGAAGCTTTGATGCTGATCCGAGAAAATCGTGAGAAGCAAGGCGAATAGAAAAAACAATCAGGATGGATTTGGAAGGAAGAAGATCATGACAGTTACTATGGGTTTCATTGGATTTGGAAAGAGTGCCAATCGGTATCATTTGCCGTATATCACTATTAGAGAGAACCTGCGGGTGAAGAAGATTTTTGATCTAAACATTAACGAAGCATTGGCTGCGCCGTATCGGGAAAAGGGTGTTGAATTTACTACAGAGATTGACGAGTTGTTGACGGACTCAGAGATCGAATTAGTAACAATCTGTACTCCTGCGCACACGCATTATGAATTGGCGAAGAAGGTTATTCAAGCTGGGAAATCTGTCATTGTCGAGAAACCTTTTTGTGATACCTTGGAGCATGCCAAAGAACTTTTTGAACTTGGCAAAGAGCAAGGCGTATTAGTTATGCCTTATCAAAATCGGCGGTTCGATGGGGATTATTTAGCAGTGAAGCAAGTAGTCGAACAAGGCTTTTTAGGTCAGTTGAATGAAGTAGAGACGCATATTGATTATTACAGACCAGGAAGTATTGCCGAGCCTGGGGTAAAAGAAAACGGTTCTTTTTACGGATTAGGGATTCATCTGATGGATCGTATGATCGCGCTCTTTGGCCGTCCAGATAAGGTAGCCTATGATATTCGGAATAATGAAGTAGAATCAGGGGTTGATAATTACTTTGATGTCGATCTGCACTACGGACATACATTTAAAGTAAAAGTAAAAACCAATCATGTCGTAGCCAGCAGTTATCCGCGATTTATTCTTCACGGGGAAAACGGCTCCTTTGTAAAATATGGAGAAGACCAGCAGGAGAATGATTTAAAAGCTGGAATAATGCCGGGATCACCAGGATTTGGCGAAGATTCTGTCATGTACTACGGAATCGCACGTTATAAAAATGCCAATGGCGATTGGATCGAAAAACAAATAAAAACACCAGTAGGCGATTACGGACGCTATTATGACGCTGTCTACGAAACGTTAAAAAATGGTGCGGAGCCATTAGTATCACAAGAAGAAGCATTAACGAATATCCAGATCTTGGAAGCAGGGTTCCATCAATCCAGCCCAAGTGTTTACACAATGGAGGCGTTAGTATGAAACGAATTCTAGCCTGTACCGCTTCAGATTATGGAAAAGACGCGACACCCTTGGAATTAAAGGAAGCCATTAAAGCCTCAGAAGGAAGAGTCATCTTAACAGATATCGCGGCAGAAACGACGCCGTTATATCCTGAAGTGACAAATGGAGAGATGGCAGCTGCCTTTGGTGCAGATTTATTATTACTGAAGGCAATCGATGTTCAAAAAATGACCATCAGTGGCATCGGTGAGATCAATCATTTATCCCGCTTAAGAGAATTAACTGGGACAGGAATCGGACTAAACTTAGAGATCGCAGATGGCATTCCGACCTTCAAACAAGTAAATAAAGAGTCGATCCAAGAAGCACTCTCGAAGGGCCCAGACTTCCTGTCCTTAACGGCTTACGTGAAGCCAGAGGCGACGCCTGAGCGGATCATCTCTGATATTCGATTAACAAGAGAGCATTATCAAGGACTGTTGATGCTGAATCCCGTATACAGTCATGGAATGGATATGTCCCTAGATAATCTATTAAGCTATGTAGAGGCAGGTGTTGACTTGCTTGTGCTGCCATGTCCTGGTGCAGTTGCCGGAGTTACTGAAGCAAAACTTTCAGAAATCATTTCGGCAGTAAGAGCAAAGGGAGCGTTAGTTTCTTGTACAGTTGGAACCTCACAAGAAGGTACGGATAAGGACACCATCCAACAAATGGCGCTTGCGGCTAAGCGAGCCGGAGCAGATGTCTTTGAGTTAGGTGATGCTGGAGTCTCTGGGATGGCTGTACCTACTACAATTTTCGAAGCTTCTGTAGCTATTCGCGGCAGACGCCATACGTTTGTTCGCATGGCGCGTTCAGCCAATCGATAAGACCTAGAATAAATAAAAACTGCTGAAACTTTAACTAAGTTTCAGCAGTTTTTTTGTACGGAGAAGGAGGGATTTGAACCCTCGCGCCGGTTTCCCGACCTACACCCTTAGCAGGGGCGCCTCTTCAGCCACTTGAGTACTTCCCCAAAAGAAGGAGGATAAGGGATTCGAACCCTTGCACGGTGTTACCCGCCTGACGGTTTTCAAGACCGTTCCCTTCAGCCTGACTTGGGTAATCCTCCATTAGGATCAACGGTTCCGACGGGATTTGAACCCGCGATCTCCTGCGTGACAGGCAGGCATGTTAACCCCTACACCACGGAACCTCTATGACACAAGAAATAGTATAGCGAAATACTTATTCATCTGCAACTGACTAAAGCTGAAATAAATAACGAAAGAAGTATATGTTTTTATTGAAATGAACAGTAAAAACAAAAGAAATATAAGGATTA
This sequence comes from Enterococcus raffinosus, assembly GCF_001886185.1. Lineage (GTDB taxonomy): Bacteria > Bacillota > Bacilli > Lactobacillales > Enterococcaceae > Enterococcus_A > Enterococcus_A raffinosus. Next base: position 146,274 of record NZ_JXLA01000005.1, read on the forward strand.
AACAACGTTTTAGAAAAGATATTAATAGAAACCTTGCAAACTACTCAAGAAGCTTTGCTTTATTGGCGTGATATTTATTAATTATTATTTATCCATTTTTTTACTAACGAACATTTTTTGCAGTTAAAAATACTTTTTGTTAGTACTTATTCTAAAAAAATTATTCATTTTATTGATGTATTATGCTATTTTATTAATAGGTAATAAAGTTTTTTTGAATATTTTTCTGCTCTTTAATCAAGTAACTGAAAAGAGTACTAATTAGGAGTGTATTAGCTTAGAAGGATATGTAGGGGTTGGTGTTTAGGCTAATAAAAATAATAGGAGGGTTTATTATGAAAAAGATTGTAAAAATGTTGGTTATAGGGGTAGTGCTTACGAGTTTAGCAGCGTGTTCTGCTAACGAGAGTGGTACAAACGCAAATAACGCTGCCAACAAAGAATCATCCACAGAACAAAAGTCAGAATCATCATCTACTGTCGCTTCATCTGAAATAACTTTCGCAGAGGAGTCTGCCAGTCCTGAAGGGGAGAATTCGAACTCTAGTATATTCGATTTTATGATTAAGGCGGCACAATCTCAACTTCCTAGTATGAAGGAACAGTTCAACGGCGTATATTCGAATATAGAAATTCTCGCCGGAGAAAACCATACGATTGTTTATCAATTTACCTTCACAGAAGATAATGGATTAGCCATGGACGCGGCAGCATTAAAACCAGTGATGGTAGAACAAATGAAGCCCATCATGGATTCTGTAAACGGAATGATTCCTGATGCCAAAATCCAAGTTATCTATCTAAGACCTGATCTAACAGAATTAGGGAATATTATGATTACCCAAGAAGATACAAATGCAATTTCTAGTGAGGAAGATCCCATATAAAAAATCGAAGGCTTGGAGAGTATACGAATGAAAAAATTATTTATTTTAACATTGCTGCTAGGCGTACTAGCAGCTTGCGGCTCTGGTGGAACAAATGAAACGGATAGTTCAGAAAAACAGACAAAGGTATCTTCTTCAGTAGAAACTTCCTCTTCGAAAAAGAAGAGCGAATTAAAAGAAGTTGATTTTCAGCTTGAAGGAACAAAATATAAAGTAAAAATACTAGATAACTGGGAAGTTCTTCAAGACGAAGAGTTTGCTTTTAGTGCAAGTGATGAAGAGACTACAGATGGCTTGATGATCTATGGATTAAAGAAGACCGATGTCGATGGCTTTGATACATTTAAAAATAAGATACGAGAACAAATTACTTCAACAGAAGAATTTCAAATAAATGAAGAGACTGTCAAAGAAGAACCGTATCAAACGACTCATTATAAAGGTGTGCTATACGACTTAACTGGAAACTCTGAAGGGATGAATGGAAAGGTTCGTTTCTATATATTAGAGACCGAGACAGATTATGTAGTTATTAACATGATTGGTCTTCCTTCATTCTTTGAGAGGAACAGCGAAGTTGTTGATGAGATGCTGAATTCTTTTGTTGTTGTGTAAAAATATATGAAGCTTGAACAGTGAATGTTTGAGCTTCATTTTTCTGATTATGGAGAGAGAAAAAATAGGATTGAGGATTTAAAAACTACAATAAGGCAGTGAAATCTGTTTTGAAACGGTATTAGTGGTGGTAGCCGCTAATACCGCTTCTTTATAATGTTCCAGTAAACAAGCTCAAATTTAATTAAATCAATGAAACTTCTTAATAGCTTCCAGAACATCCACTTTGATATTGCTCACATGAATATATTTCTTTCCTTCTTCAGTAAGACTTTCGATAGCGAATTTTACGGTAGCTCCAGCTAAACAGGATTTCGAGCAGCAGTGAATGGCTTTTTTGTGTTTCCAATCCTCGTAAACAAAATAAGTTCCGATAAGGTTTATAGCATGGGGACGGTATGAATAAGTGTAATCACCAAGATCCTCTAAAAATACATGCTTGCAGTTTGGACAAAGGTACCATCGTCGGCCTGGATAATGACTAGGGACGATTCGTTTTTCCTTAATGCGAAGAAGCCGAACAGGATAACGACTGGCTGTAGGATAATGCTCATTCAGAAATACTAGATAATCAAGAATTTTTTGTTCACGAAAGGTGTAAACTTCTGGCTCTCTGGATAATTGCCTTTGATTCATAGAATCCCTCCTTTTGCCTTCAATTATACGGATTAGTAGCTTGATAGAATCTATTATCAACAAGTTTTATAAATAAGGTGTTTTTTGTCACACTTCCACCTTTATGCAAAAAATTTTTCTTTGCGAAGTTTCAATTAAATTGTTCATCACATTTAATAAAAAAGAGCACCGTTAAATAAAATGGATATAGAAAATAAGCTTGCGAATAGATAGAAGTTAAATTAACGAACAATTATTTATGATTTTTGTTGTATACATAAGTTTTTTCGCAGGTTGATCACCGCCTGTGATGTATTGCTCAATGCTGGTAAAATAGGTATTCTTTTTATAAGGAGTATTGAAAGAGTAAACGAAACTCAAGATAGGGAAGGTGATGGGAATGACAGAATTCAAAAAGGAACAAGAATTGTCGAATGAGCAAATCGACTACCAAAAAAGCTACTGTAAGAAGCTAGCTACTCGTTATGATGACTATACAGAAGAAGCGTTAAAGTTTGTTTTTAGTGCGTATTATCAACCAGAGGTATGGGAAGACGCGAGTCAGGTTTATAAAAAGGCGATTACTGATTTTCTTCCTTTGGATAAAAGTGAGATTCCTGTTCTTTTCGTAGGTGCAAACGCACAAAATAGAATTACTCGAAAAGCTAACGCAACGGGCTTTCTTCTGACGGATCACATGATCTATGTAAAAGAAGCGAGTATTTTTAATGACACATTGCCGCTAAGCTATCCTTATCCGGCAGCAAAAATTGAGGCAATCGAGGTATTGGAAAAATCGATGAAGGCCTTTGATTGGGAATACCTTGAAACCATTCTTCCTCCGCAAATCAAAAAAGAACTGACCCAATTAATGAGAGAAGCGATTACCGATATTCTTTCTGTGAAGGAAACGCTGGAGATTGCTCACATCGAACGACTCAAAGCCGGAGATGTGGAAGGAAGATTTGCTGAATTAGGGCTTAAGAATAATTCCCTGATAAAAATGGGAAGTGATAAGTCCCATCAGAAGCATTTCCGAAAAGTCATTAAGAAATTTGGCATCCCACAGGCCGAGACGATCCAATTTGCCATTACGGATTCCACATTCGTTGGTCCCTACGGACTGGTTGTCACAGAGCAAGCCATCTATTCGAAAGACACGCTTGAAAAGCCTGAACGTACGAAGCGAAACGACCTAGAAAAGCGTTATCCGTTTAAAATCGTTGAAGACAGTATTCTATTAGGAACGAATATCGCTCATATTTTGCCTAGCAGCTTAAAAGAAAGCGAGAAAGAATCGGTTAAGACGGTGCTGCAGGAGTATCTCAATGAGGAGATTCATTTGTAAAAAGGAGAAAAGATGAAAACAATTAAGCTTCTGCTAGTAGTTTTCGCAGGATTAGTTGTTCTTAGCGGATGCAAAGAAAGCATTGATACGAGTGCCTCTACTTCAAGGACAGTCGAATTATCAACAAACAGCTCAGAGTTTTCACAAGAAAAGATTACTCAATTCGAAGTTGGAGAAAAACTATTTCGGATGACTATTTCCGATTTTAATGTAATACCGGATGGAGAGATAAGCGATGAGAATGGGAACACTTGGCTAATCTTGCAAAGTGATAAATATCGTTCGTTGTTGATTCAATTATCACTACATAACAAAGCTGCCGTTGAACGACCGAACGCCTACTCTCTAGAGGAGCTAGATATAGAAAGAACGGATACAACAATGGTAAATTATCATCAATTCAATCGGGAAGAGTTATCAGAAGCAGTAAATGCTACAGGTAAAATCTATGAATTTGAAACAGAAGAAATCAATGGTCAGTTGGTATTTCTGTCTAAGCAAGAGCTAACGGCAAAAGAAAAGGAGTACTTCGATGAGATGATTAAAAGCATAGAAATCGTCGATCGTTAAAGATCGCTTAATAAGCGATCGAGAAGTTTTTTCCAATAGCTCTTTCTTGCATTATAGGAATGATTGTTTGACCAGTTCTTTTTAGGAAGCATCTGCGATCATGTGATCGCAGATGCTAGTATATACAGTCGTCACGGATCACGCCCGCTCAACCAGTGGTTGACCAGGGCAATGATCAGCCCCACAAAGAGCGGAGCGAGGACATATCGAATCAGCTCGCTCAAGGTGCATCACCTCCTCTCCGATGTGGAGGCTGACGACTTGAGCAAGATAGACCTACGCATTATTTATTTGAGAAGGGCAGAATTTAGCTGCTGGGATCACCATTTCGAGAACGGATGTCTGGGTCGTCCTTGTTCCGATTGATTTTTCGACGTAGCTGAGCGAGAAAGCCTTTTTGCCGACTCTCCTGTTCGGGAACATCTGACTGCGCAGCCGACAGGTTGGAAGAATCCTCAGCAGAAGAATTTTCTAATGATGTAATTGTTTTCTCTCCGATTTGTGGTGCATTTATTATTAATGAAGGGGAGTAGTTTCTCGTTTCTGCTGGTTCTTCCAAACTTTTAGCAATCGCAGTTCTCGATGTATTGAACAAATAGTCGTGGCTGTTTCCTGATTTAACAGCGGGCATTTCCGGTTCTTTCTCTATTTTTGGAGAAGGAACCGTTTTTTCTTTTTCGCAAGGGATGGCTTCTTCGGGTTCTTTTTCTTTATCGAAAATCTCGATTTCTTTGGTAGTAATGATTTTCGCCGTCACCACGGAATCAAATAGTTTTACGCCATTTTCTTCAAAAATATCCAACGTCGTTAAGAGTTCGCAAGCTTCTTTGATGACGGGGATCGGCAGATCATTCTTTAGATTGTTATATTTCCAGTCATGTGTTTTTCCTAAACCGTTGGTAAAGGTCGCCACTAAATCCTGTCTCATAGCCTTCTTTTCCTTTCTCAAATTTTCAGCGTAGATCATCTTCTATCAAGGTTCTGTAGTTTCTTTTGGACGTACTTTAGAAATCAAGGAACGAACAAATGACACGGCTTTTTCACCGAAGTTACGGAC
>NZ_JXLA01000050.1 GCF_001886185.1 Enterococcus raffinosus
AAATTTGTCAATTATTCAGTAGGCACTAAGATAAATTATCAAATACGTATTTAAAGATTTTTGGGTCAAAACTAAATATCGTATTTTCAAAAAATGGATCCACAAAGATTGCATGTGCCAATAAATGATCACTGCTTTGTCGCATGAAAAAAGCTCTTTTCTATTTTAATAAAAGCGCATGATAAACATTCCAGAACTGATAAACCATTAAGGAAACAAGAGTCGAGAAAACGATTTGGGTGTTGGTTCGTCCAAACTTTGATAAATCATTGATAAAACTGTCCAATGATTCGGTAGAAGGAAACCCCATTTTGATTAACATCGAATAAGGACCTATGATACAGTCACATTCGAGTACACTGGAGATTGCTTTTATGAACGTGTAAAAACCTGATTTTTGATTTGATTTAATCAACAGGTGGATAAACGCTTTGGTTAGTAATCAAGCTTGTTCGTAGTCAATTGCCGCTTGATAATACAGTAACTGACCAGTTTCTTCTAGACGTTTTATTCTCTGGGAAACAGCAGCTGCAGTGATGAATAAAACTTCACCTAATTTTTAATTGATAAATGACCAATCTGTTGCAACAAATTCAACAACTCCTTTCTAGTCCATCCTAATACTTTCCTCATTTCTGATTTTGTACTAATTATCTTTTTTTCAAAGTGAAAAGGAATAATTTTGAGTATTTACAAAGCACTGAATGAAAAGACTCGTGCACTTTTGACATATGTGATATTTCAACACATATGAAACGAAAAGGTGGATTTTATCATAATGTGGATTGAATCAGTTATAATTGGCAGTCTGCCTATATACTAGGAGGCTTATTACGGCATTCATAGCTATCTAGCAAGGTGACACGAGTGCCCACTTAAATGCTAAGCTATAGGAGAGTAAAAGAAGAAAGGAAATAATTATGAAAACTTTATTTTTAGTATCCTCATTATAATGCTGGATTCGCTGATTGATTCGTTTCCTAATAATGCTATCTTTGGTTTGTGCAGGTGGGTAATCGATAAATTAATTTGGTATTAGCATTGTTCCACCACTCATAGAAATATAAGTTTTTACAGTTTATTTTTGATAAGGCCAATCATGCTATTTTTTCGATTCATTTGATGATTTATCTTATGTAATACTTAAATGAATTAACCAACCATTTTCAGCAGCAAGTTGTCTCCGAGGCGGACGACATTTTGGGATATTTCAATTTCTTTTTGTTTCTATTCACCTCACTTTTTTGTTTTTGGAGGTCATTTTCGTATAGCTAAGCGTTCGTCGGCGTGCTTTAGGTTCACAACGTATGGTAGGACAAAACAAGGGATTGCTGTAGGAAAAAGTTTTTTATGAAATAGGCAAAAAAGTTTTTCCGCCCCTTGTTTTGTCCTGCCATTCGTTGTAAAAGCACCGTCGCCGATGATCGCTTAGATTAGGTATACGAAAGTGACCAACGAAAAAAGTATGGGAATAAAAATAAATCACAGTGAAATCTTCCGAAAGGTCAAGATAGTTTTAATAAAAAACCTATTTTTTTTGATAATGTGATGATATAAAATAGATCAAATAGTTAAATGAGGTATTTATATGAAGAAAAAAGTCATTCCTTATTGTCCAAAACCTAGAAATGCTTTTGAAAGGGGTTTATTTAAATATTTTGAAGGCAAAAAAGGACAAGACCATAAAGAGGAGAATCAAAAAAAGAAGTCTAAGAAAAGAAGTGAGTATGTTTTTTAGAAAGAATAAAACTGGAACGTAAAGATTTACAAGTAATCAGTAACCCGTACCTTTTATATTTAAAGAGGTTGTTTTTCTATAAATCGTTGTAAAGAATGACTAAGTTTTATTACTTTTTTCACAAATATTCATATTATAATGTTTCTTTTTAATAAAAAGCTTGTTTTTAAGCTAATTATTATATGTGTGTTATTGAACTAACTCTTGACAGACAATCAAAAAGAATTTATAGTTGTTACCGTAGTAGCTACTAAAAATAAAGTGAGGATTAATCAATGGAAACGATTATTCAAATCATGAAAAAATATGATTTTTCAGAGATGGAGACAAGAGTGTATACCACACTATTAGAAAAAGGTAATCTTACAGGATATGAAGTAAGTAAAATCTCAGGTGTGCCACGCTCGAAAGTATATAATATTTTGGAAAAACTATTAAAAAAGAATTTGATTGTCGTTAATAAATCAGAACCTAAACTTTATCATGCCATCTCGGCAAATGAGTTTTTAGAGAAATTAGAAAAAAGTGTTAAAAATGATCTTTCTTTTCTTACCAAGAATCTAGGGATGATCAAAGAAAAAGATGAAGAAGAAATGCTGTGGAAAGTTGATGGTATCGAGTATGTTCTGGATAAAGTAGAGCATTTGGTGAAAAACGCAAAAGAAAGTTTGCTCATTCAAGTTTGGCATGAGAATTTCACGGATTCACTACTAAAGGCATTGCAGCAAGCTGAAAAAAGAGTTGATAAGTTTGTACTGATTTTATTCAGTTCTACCCATGAATATGATCTTCCCTTAGAAAAGTATTATATTCATGGTTTTGAAACAGACAAACTTGCTGACTTTGGAGCAAGATGGATCAACATCGTCGCCGATGAGCAAGAAGTCGTGTTTGGTACCATTAACGAAGAACTGCAATCAACCGATGTCACTTGGACAAAAAACCACGCCATGGTCAATCTAGCAAAAGAATATGTCAAACATGATGCATATACACTAAAAGTGATTGCAGAATCTCCTGAAGAACTTAAAGCAAAATATGGTGAGGACTTTGAGGGGATCAGAAAGATTTACTAGTAGGAGGAATTTTTTATGATTCGGAATATTTTGCTGACACTAATTGTCGCAATCAATCTATATTTTATTATTTACTTTCTAAGAGACCTTTTCAAAAACAAACAAAATTTCAAAGAAGAACCAGGGGATATGCGTCTGTTGCCCTTCACGTCATTTATCATCTTCTTTCTTTCAACATTTGGCGTTTCCGACTTTGCTATCGGAACCGTCCTTTATCCAAAGTTGAAATGGGTCAGCATGAAAAAACTACCCGGAACGTTGAATACCCAATGTGTAGTACCGGTAGCCGTCATGGCATTGTCTTACATCACTGCCATCAACGTAGGGATCAAGACACTAGCTGTTTGTATTATCTGCCAAATTATCGGTGCATATTTAGGACCAAGATTTGTCGTGAAGTTACCAGAGAAAACGATCAAACTGTTTGTCGGCATAGGATTGGTCATTGCTGCATTGTTGATTTTTGCAGGACAAATGAACTGGATTCCATCAAACGGAACAGCCAGTGAATTGTATGGCGGAAAATTAATCTTGGCAGGATTTTTACTCTTTGTCTATGGCGCATTGAACAATATCGGCATTGGTTCTTATGCATTAACGATGGTAACTGTCTACTTGCTAGGCTTGAATCCAGTTGCAGCCTTTCCTATTATGATGGGGGCTTGTACCTTCTCAGTACCGATCGGCAGTGTTCAATTCATTAAATTTAATGAATACAGCAGAAAAATCACACTTTTTACTTCAACCTTCGGTGTATTGGGGGTATTGGTCGCTGTATTCCTAGTCAAATCTTTAGATACCTATATCCTGAAATGGATCGTGATTTTGGTCTTACTATACAGTGCATATACGATGTTGGGCAGTCAATTAAAAAAAGTTACAGCAGCTAATTAAGGAGCGATTCAAATGTTATTTCTTAAAAAAGAAGATATTATCAAAAGTTTTTCAATGAGAGAAGCCATCGATGCGGACAAAAAAGCACTGTCATTGTATTCAACAGGAAAGGCAAGTGTGCCTCTTCGCACCAATATCGATGTGCCAAAAAGCAACGGACAAAGCTTATATATGCCTGCTTACGTAGAAGGTGGCGAAGGCGCGCTAGGTGTCAAAATCGTTTCCGTGTATCCTGAAAACATCAAGAAAAACTTACCAAGTGTACCAGCAACGATGATCGTATTGGATCCAGAAACGGGTATGGTATCCGCTTGTTTGGATGGTACTTATTTGACACAATTAAGAACAGGCGCTGTTCAAGGAGCAGCAACAGAACTTCTTGCAAGAGAAGATGCTAAAATTGGCGCGCTGATTGGAACCGGCGGACAAGCACAGTCACAATTAGAAGCAATGTTGACCGTTCGTAAATTAGAAGAAGTTCGGATTTTTGATATTGATTTTGAGCGTGCCAGCCAATTTGCTGAAAAAATGATGCAACAATTTTCTGTAACGATGCGCCCAACAAAAACCAGTCAAGAATGCGTTGAAGGAGCAGACATCATTACAAGTGTGACCACTTCAAAACGTGCGACATTCTCTGCTGAGTGGGTCAAAAAAGGTGCGCACATCAATGGAGTCGGTGCTTACACACCGGAAATGTGTGAAATTCCACGAGAAATAATCAAAGCCGCAGATGTTGTTATTTTTGATACCATGGACGGTGTTCTAAAAGAAGCTGGGGACTTCATTTCACCGCTGCAAGATGGGTATATTCAAAGAGACAGCTATCATGGGGAACTAGGCCAACTGATCAATGAAGAATTGATCGGTCGGACAAGTGGAGAACAAATCACGATCTTCAAAACAGTTGGTTCGGCTGTATTAGATGTGGTAGTTGCGACAGAAATCGTTAAGAAAGCTAAAGAAAATAATTTGGGAAAATTGATTTTCTAATTAAAAAGGCTGAAATTAAAACCTTTATTATTGCGTTTAAAAAAAGAAAACAAAGAAGTTTGTAATCAAATGGAAACTGACCCCATAATTTAAATAAAATAAAAAACATCTCTTGTTGAATTCTAGTAATGAAGCGACCCTAAGTTAAAAAATAAGTTGGACGGGTTATACTAAAATTGACACCAAATTAAGAGAAAGCGAAGATCTAGATTATGCCAAGACGTTCATTTGATGAAATATTTAAAATTACCGCTGTAAAACTGGTAACGGAAGAAGGGTTTTCTGTTAAAGAAGTTAGTCTATAGCTAGAAGCTCGCTCTAATAGCGTGTATTGATGAGTTCAAGAAATTGAAAAATATGGATAACGTACTTTTCTCGGTAGAGGAAGTCATGAAATCCATTCGCAGAAATGAAATTACACGCTTAGAAAAAGAGAATAAGCGGTTAAAAGAATAGGTAGAACTCCTAAAAATTACCGAAGTCTTCCTGAAAGAAAAGGCTCTTCGTCAAATCGTGTTGGCGAAGACAAATTTGAATAAAACTTAGTCCGANGTGCGCCGCATATTTTTTGACATTAAAGGAAGTATAACATTTTAAGCGGTCAAAGGATTGATACATCAATCTTTTGACCGCTTTTCATCTGGTCTTTTTCCTATTAAACTGGAGATATGAAACCCAATATTTTACACGCCATTTTCTTTGATGAATATCAAAACTGGGAGAAATTCAATCAAAGGTACACGAGAAGGACTCGATCCGTTGTGAAAAGAGAAGTGAAGAAGTTTCGCGATTGTGGTGACCTTAAAAAAGGTTATCGTCTATTTGTCTGTGAAGGATGCCATGATGTAAAGAAAGTGGCTTTTCGTTGTAAAGGGAAATTTTGTCCAACTTGTGCAACTGGGGAAAGTCAACGGTGGGCAGAGGTTGCGGCGAATGATCTGTTTACAGTGACGCATCGACACGTCATCTTCACGATCGATGAAGGTTTACGTGAGATTTTTCTGAAGGAGAAGTATCGTAAGGAGCTTTTAAAAGGATTAATGGATGAAGCTGCACGGATACTATTAGATTTTTTTAGAAAGCACCATATACAAGCTGGGATTGTGGCAACACTCCACACCTTCGGTTCTCAGCTAGAATACAATCCGCATGTTCATTTAGTCGTCACCATGGGTGGACTGACGAAGGATGGAAAATGGAAGGACTATGACTATTTTCCGTTCGCAATGTTGAGGAAATATTGGCAGAATGCGGTCCTAAAGCTCATTCGAAGAACCTTATCCCAATGGGATAAGGCACGAGTCCAGCCGCTTTTACAAGCGGCGTACACGAAAAATGCAGAGGGTTTTTACGTGCATGCACCCAAAAGGAGCCGAACTTCTCTCAAAAAGATATTAGAATATATCAGTCGTTATATGAAACGTGGTCCCATTGCTTTAAATCGTATCCTTTTGTACGATGGGAAAATAGTGATGTTTCAGTATCATGATAAACGAACTAACACGGATAAGATAAAGACGATGTCGGCAGAGGAATTTATTGGTGCACTGATTCGTCATATTCCAGAGAACCAGTTCAAAACAATTCGTAGATACGGCATTTATAGTCGGCGGATCAAGACAATCATGAAAAAAGTATTAAGTAATTACCAGAAAGAGATTCAACGAATGCTTGTGAATGTGAAGAAAGCACTTAAACCAAAATCATGGTGTGAACGAATAGCCGAAGAATTCGGAGTAAATCCATTGGAATGTACTAGATGTGGCGAATATTATGAATTTAGTGGAGTTAGTGTGTCTAAAAATGGACGACTTGTAGTGAAATATGCGAAGAATAAAGAATCGGAACGATTCATGCGAGAGGAGAATAAAAAAATTGGGGAAGAAGCATCGAAACGTAAGTATGAAAAAGAAGCAGCTTTTAAAAAACTTCGATTCCAATGGAGTGGTTCATTACATTTGTCTTGAATGTGGGATAAAGGAAAAAATTCCAAAAGAAGTAGTTCAATTTTTGGATGCAGGAGATGTTGCATTTGATCCTGAGAACGCTCCGCAATTTGATTGCGAAAAATGTGGTGGAGAGATGTATCCAGAATACTATAAGAACGTACTTGGATACGAATTTAGAATCAGTGATCGACAATAAAATGATTTATCTAAACAAAAAGTCCTCAGGAGCGGTTTTCTTAATTTTGTGATAAAATAAACACAATAGGAAAAAAGGAGCGGCAAAATGGCGGGTACGATTAAAGAAATAGCTGAAAAAGCTGGGGTGTCTAGGGGAACAGTGGATCGGGCATTGAACGATCGAGGACGGATCAATCCTGAGGTTGCGGAAAGAATCAAAGCGATTGCTAAGGAAATGAATTATGTTCCAAAGAAAAAGAAGGCCGTAAAAGAGACGACTCTTAAACTAGGGATTGTCACACAATTGGCGAAATCTTCTTTTATGATTCCAATCCGATCTGGTCTGGAATCCATTATCGGGGATCTGAAAAAGCGTAACATCGATTGCTTTTTAGAAGAGGTAGACGGTGTTGATGAAGCGGCACAGCTGCAGGCATTGGATCGGCTGGTGGAGCTTGGAGTAAAGGGCATCGCGATCATGCCGGTAGATAGTGATGGTATCAGAGAAAAAATCAATCAATTGACAGAGCAGGGCATCATCATCATCACCTTTAACTCGGATATTCTTGGTACGAATCGACAGTGTTTTGTTGGGATGGATAATTTCAAAAGTGGCAAAACGGCTGCGGGATTACTATGTATGCTGACGAAAGGGAAGGGCAAAGTTCTAGCGATTACCGGTTACTTTGGAAATAGCGTTAACAGCTTACGGGTCGCCGGATTTGTTGAAGAGCTGAAGGAGTCCTTCCCTGAATTAGAGCTGACGGGTGTTCAGAGCAGCTTTGATTCAAGTGCTGAGGTGGAAAAGATTTTAAGCAATACCTTAGAGAATTATTCAAACTTAGATGGCGTAGTCGTCTTTTCTGGCGGACAAGCGGGAATTGCACGAGCGCTGGAAAAAATCGATAAAAGCAAGCGGCGGCCTTATGTGATCATTTATGATTTGACTAAGAACAATATCGAGATGCTGAGAAACGATCAGGTTGATTTTTTAATCGATCAAGATGGATTTACTCAGGGCTATCGCTCTTTGCTAATGTTAGCGAATCAGCTGCAAAATAATAAAACGGTTACAAAGGATGCGCTATTTACTGATATAATTATTAAAACAAAATACAATATTTAATAGAAGCGTGAATCATGCTGTAAGGCGATTCACGCCTTTTTTTTCGTTATTTTTAATTAACACGCAAATATGCGTGTTAAAATAAATATTGCACGCTTGGTTTCAGCGTGCTATACTTGCCTCAGAAATAGAAGAACGAATGAAGAGGTGGGTATATGAGTTATATAAGTTTTGATCAATCAAAAGAATTTGACTTGCTGCTTTTAGGAAGAGTCACTATTGATTTTAATCCTGCTTATAACGATCAAGTCAAAGAAGAATTTAAACCATTGAAAAATGTCCATATGTTTGAAAAATTTGTAGGGGGTTCTCCTGCCAATATTTCTGTAGGTGTTACAAAGCATGGACTGAAAGCAGGTTTTATCGGAACTGTCTCGGATGATCAGTTTGGCGAATATGTGATTGACTATTTTAACGAGCAAGGCATCGATACGTCTCAGATCAGCAAAGCGCAGCATGGCGAAAAGCTGGGGCTGACCTTTACTGAAATGCTCTCATCAAAGGAAAGTAATATTTTGATGTATCGAAATCAAGCGGCGGATCTGCAGCTTAGTGTTGACGATATTGATGAAGACTACTTGAAACGATCAAAAGCATTATTGATCTCAGGGACTGCACTAGCAGAGAGCCCATCCAGAGAAGCCGTGATCAAGGCAGTGATGTTAGCGAAAAAGAATAATGTCAAAATTATTTTTGATATTGATTATCGCGCCTACAACTGGAAAAACAACGACGATATTTCTATTTACTATTCGATGATCGCTAAGGAATCAGACATTATCATGGGTTCGAGAGAAGAATTCGACCTAACTGAGAAGCTGATCCAGCCTAACATGTCAGATAATGAAAGCGCTACTTTTTGGCGTAGCTGCGGTGCAGAAATCGTTGTGATCAAGCATGGGATGAAAGGATCGACTGCGTATACGGCTAATCAGCAGCAGTTTTCAATTAAACCATTTCCAGTAGAAGCACGCAAAGGTTTTGGCGGCGGTGATGGATATGCTGCGGGCTTTTTATACGGTTTATTTGAAGGCTGGGAGATCATTGATTGTTTAGAGTTTGGCTCAGCGGAAGCGTCAATGATGGTCAAAAGCAATAACTGTTCAGATTCTTTACCGAATACTCAGGAGGTAAAAGATTTTATTACATTGGAGAAAGAAATATACGGCGAAATGATCGCTCGGATTTAAGGTGAAAAAAATGGAGAAGACGGTTCGTTTAACAACAGCACAAGCATTATTAAAATTTTTGAATCAACAATACATCAGCGTTGACGGCAAGGAAACACCTTATGTGGAAGGCTTCTTTCATGTTTATGGCCACGGGAATGTTTTAGGAATCGGTCAGGCATTAGAGCAAGAGCCCGGACACTTAAAAAGCTATAGTGGAAAAAATGAACAGGGGATGGCCCACGCGGCAACGGCCTTTGCCAGACAGAATTTACGCAAGAAAATTTTTGCCGTATCAACATCTGCCGGACCTGGGGCTGCCAATCTATTAACGGCAGCTGGTACTGCATTTGCAAATAATATCCCCGTACTTTTCTTACCAGCGGATACGTTTGCTACACGTCAGCCTGATCCGGTTCTGCAACAGCTAGAGCATGCGGCTAGCGTAGCCTTTTCGACAAATGATGCATTTCAAGCTGTTTCCCGCTACTGGGATCGCATCAATCGACCAGAGCAGTTGATGTCTGCATTATTGCGAGCTTTTGAAGTCATGACCAATCCGGCAACGATGGGTCCGGCAACGATTTGTCTGCCGCAGGATGTAGAGGCAGAGGCCTATGACTATCCGGAAGAATTTTTCAAAAAAAGAGTTCATTATTTTGATCGCAGGATTCCGACAGCCCGTGAGCTTGATGCAGCAAGTCAACAAATTAAAGACAGTAAACGGCCGGTCATCATTGTTGGAGGCGGCTGCAAATATTCGGAGGCTGGTGAGATTCTTGAGCAAATCTCAAGAGATTGTCAGATTCCATTAGTTGAAACGCACGCCGGTAAATCGACTGTTTCGTGGAATTTTAAGAACAATCTCGGCGGAATGGGGATTCTGGGAACGTCGGCAGCTAATAAAGCTGTGCAGCAGGCTGATCTGATCATTGGGATCGGCACACGCTACACTGATTTTACATCAGCTTCTAAAAGTATTTTTAATTTTGAACAAGCGAAAATGATGAATATTAACGTAAGCAGACAACAAGCTGCTAAGCTGGAAGCTTTTCAAGTTGTTGGTGATGCGAAAGCGACCTTGGAGCAGCTTGCCCCAATGATCGAAGGCTACCAAACTACTTATGGCGAGAAGATCAATGAACTGAAGGAAGAATGGCTCAGTGAGCGAAATCGGTTAAAATACACACATTTTACTCGCGAAGCGTTTACGCCAGAAATCAAAGATCATTTTTCTCAAGAAATCTTGAATGAATATGCCGATGCGTTGGCTACGAATTTGACGCAAACTGAGGTCTTCATTCATTTAAATGATTTTGTTGATGAGGATGCGATCGTGATTGGTTCGGCTGGGTCATTGCCGGGCGATATGCAGCGACTATGGAATCCTATGAAGGAGAATACCTATCATTTGGAATACGGTTATTCTTGTATGGGCTATGAAATCGCTGGTGCGATGGGCGTACGAATGGCTCAACCAGAACAAGAGGTCTATGCCTTAGTAGGTGATGGCAGTTTCTTGATGCTGCATAGCGAGCTGGTTTCTAGTTTGCAATATGATAAAAAAATCAACATTGTTCTTTTCGATAATTCTGGTTTCGGCTGTATCAATAATTTACAGATGGATAATGGCGGAGCTAGCCAAGGAACCGAATTCAGAAACACCGAGGATGAGATCATGAACATCGATTACGCTAAAATTGCTGAAGGCTATGGTGCAAAAGCGTATCGGGTAAGCTCGATTGAAGAATTACAAGCAGCGGTTGAGGATGCGAAGAAGCAAACACGCTCGACACTGATTGAGGTGAAGGTACTTCCTAAGACTATGACAGACGGCTACGACGGCAGCTGGTGGAATGTCGGTATCGCGGAAGTATCGGAGAAAGCAGCCGTGCAGGAGGCTTACAAAGCCAAGCAAGCAAAACTTGCCGCTATCAGAAAATATTAAACAGTTGTTTCTGTGCTCAAAAAAAAGGAGTGGATTGATTGGAAAATAAATTGAAGCATCAACCAATAATCAAAGAACTGGCACCTGGAGTAAAGCAAATTCAAAATATTCGACAGGCTAATTCTGATCTGAGTTACATTGAATTTCAAATTTTGGAATTGGAAAAGGGTGCTTCTTACAAGGAAACCGGTAGTCAACAGGAGGTCTGCATCGTCGTTTTGACTGGAAAAATTAAGGTTAAGGCAGCAGACACATGGTATGAAGATTTAGGGACACGAGAATCTGTTTTTGAAAAGATTCCAACCGATAGTATTTATCTTCCAGCGGAGCATTCGTTCGAACTTGTGGCAACTACAGGCAATGTCCGATTGGCGCTTTGCTATTCACCAGCGAAAAAAGCTTTGCCGATAAGTGTGATTCGCGCGGAGGATAATACCGTCGAAGAACGTGGACTCTATCAGAATAAACGACTTGTTCACAACATTTTACCGGATAATGTCGATACTGCCAGCAGCCTGCTGGTCGTCGAAGTTTATACCGAGGGCGGTAATTTTTCCAGCTATCCTCCTCATAAGCACGATCAAGAGAATCTGCCACATGAGTCTTTTTTAGAGGAAACTTATTACCATGAGCTTGATCCAGAGCAGGGATTTGTTTTCCAGCGGGTCTACACGGAAGATCGTTCACTAGATGAAACGATGACGGTAGAGCATCAAAATGTCGTCGAAGTTCCTAAGGGCTATCATCCAGTTGGGGTACCTGACGGGTATACTTCCTACTATTTAAATGTGATGGCGGGACCTGAGCGAATTTGGAAATTCCACAATGAAAAGAAACACGAATGGATCTTGCAGCGCAAGTAGTTATTAAGCTGTTAGATACATAAAGTTTAGTTAGGTTTAGTTAGGTTTTTAGGAGGAAAATAAATGACAAGATTTTTAAGAAATTATATTGATGGTCGTTGGGTCGCTAGTCGCTCAACAGAGTTTGAAGAAGTAATGAATCCGGCTACAGAAGAAGCGCTGGCGAATGTACCGTTGTCTAGCAAAGCAGAGACAGCCGAAGCAGTTAAAGCTGCCGATGCTGCGTTTCAAACTTGGAAAAAAGTTCCTGTTCCTGTTCGCGGACGTTATCTGTTCAAGCTGCATCAGCTTTTAACAGATCATAAAAGTGAATTGGCGCGTTTGATCACGCTGGAAAATGGGAAATCATTGTCCGAGTCACTGGGAGAAGTTCAACGAGGAATCGAAAATGTGGAGCACGCAGCGGGAATCACCAATTTAATGATGGGAGATTCTTTATCAACAGCGGCGACTGATATTGAGATCACGAATTATCGTTACCCAATCGGAGTAATCGGAGGGATCACACCGTTTAATTTTCCAATGATGGTGCCCTTCTGGATCTTCCCGATGGCTCTGGCGGCAGGAAATACGGTGGTGCTGAAGCCTTCAGAAAAAACACCATTGTTGATGGAGAAAATTGTTGAGCTGGTTGAAAAAGCAGGCTTTCCTAGCGGTGTTTTTAATGTTGTCTATGGTGCCCACGATGTTGTCAACACATTGCTGCAAGATCCACTGGTAAAAGGCATCAGCTTTGTAGGATCAAAAAATGTCGGTGAATACGTTTACCGTGAAGGAACAAAAAATCTAAAACGGGTACAAGCGTTGACTGGAGCGAAAAATCATGTTGTTGTGCTGAAAGATGCCAATATTGATCGGGCAGTCAAGGACCTTATTGGCGGAGCTTTTGGTTCTGCTGGTGAACGCTGCATGGCAGCCTCCGTCATTGTTTTGGAAGAGGAAATCGCGGATCAGTTTGTTGAAAAATTTAAGGCTGCGGCAAAAGCGATCAAGATCGGCAATGGCTTGGACGAAGGGGTCTTTTTAGGACCAGTGATTCGAAAAGATGCACAGCAGCGGACCTTTGACTATATCCAAAAAGGGGTCGATGAAGGAGCGAAACTGGTACTAGATGGTCGCGAAAACATTCCAGAAAAAGGCTATTTTGTTGGACCAACGATTTTTGATAATGTCACGATGGATATGAAGATCTGGCAGGATGAGATTTTTGCCCCGGTCGCATCAATCGTGCGGGTAAAAGATTTGATGGCAGCCGTTGAGCTGACGAATGAATCTGAATTTGCGAATGGTTCGTGTCTGTATACCAACAACGCATCAGCGATTCGCTACTTCAGAGAAAATGTTGATGCTGGGATGCTGGGGGTCAATCTTGGGGTGCCTGCACCGATGGCTTGGTTTGCCTTTTCAGGCTGGAAGCACTCTTTCTTTGGTGATTTGCATGCCAATGGCAAAGACAGTGTTGAGTTTTATACCCATCGGAAAGTTGTTACAGCACGTTATGCGCAAAGTGAGATTTAAAGATTTGCTTCGAAGCTCTGTTAAAGAGCTTCGAGGATTTTGTTATAGGCTATAAGCCAGAGAGAGGTTTTTTCTGTGAATATTCAACTGAAAATGCCTGCCAATTTAAGAATTGGCGGCGGAACAATCCAATTTCTTATGGAAGAATCAGAACAACTAGGCAACAAGCCGTTAATCATTAGTGATACGGTTATGGAACAGACCGGGCATCTTCAAAAGATCAAGGAGCTGTTGGGAAAAACAGATGATCAATTAGCGGAGTATACAGACATTCAAGCCGAACCGACGCAAGAAAATGTTTATGATGCGCTGAAGCTTTTTCAGAAGCATCAATGTGATCATATCATTGCTTTTGGTGGCGGCAGCTGTCTGGATACAGCCAAGGTGGTAGCCGTTTTGGCTGCTAATCAATTAAGTCTCGAAGCGATTCATGCAAGAAATTTTGATCAGCTGCAAGCGGGCATTCCGCTGATTGCAGTGTCAACAACTGCTGGAACTGGTTCGGAAGTAACCGATGTGGCAGTTATTACCAATACAAAAACAGCAGTCAAAATGATGATGAAGGATCTCGTTTTCATGCCACAGATCTCAATCGTTGACTCTGATTTTACGAAAACTGTACCACCAAAAGTAACCGCGGCAACGGGAGTCGATGCGCTATGTCACGCTTTGGAATCTTATGTTTCAGTCAAAGCCAATGAAGTAACGCAACTATTTTCACTGGAAGCGATGAAGAAAATTTTGAACACGCTTTCTCAGGCATATGAAAATAGCGACGACACTGAAGCCAGAGAACAAATGAGCTTAGCTTCAACGGAGGCGGGGATTGCCTTTTCGAATGCGTCAGTCACATTGATTCATGGAATGAGTCGACCGGTGGGGGCACTTTTTCACATTCCTCATGGGATATCAAATGCGATGTTATTGCCGGTCTTTTTGGAATTCTCAAAGGATGCTATTCAGACTGAGTTAGCGACGATCGCCAGATTTATTTATCCGGCAGCCGAAGATTTATCGCTGGAAGAGGCTGCGGATTATCTGATTAAAAAAATCCAAGAGCTCTGTGAGCAGCTGTCGATCCCAACGATTCGAGATTATGGTATTGATCAGCAAGCGTTTATGGCAGCCTTAGACAAAATGGCCGCGGATGCGTTGACCAGCGGAAGTCCGCAAAATAATAAAAAGGTGCCTAGTCATAGTCAAATTAAGGAATTATACGTACAAGCTTATGGGTAGTAAAAGGCGGAGCAAAGAGAGGGCTCTACCTTTTAAGAATAAAAGCTACACAGGAATAATTTTGTAAGCGCATACTATGTGTGCTTAAACAACAGAACAGGGGGATAAGTAATTGAGAGTAAAAGTAGGCGTTATCGGAACAGGTGCAATCGGCATCGAGCATATCGACAGGATCAATCAGAAAACACAAGGGGCTTATGTGACAGCAGTCTCAGATATCAATGTAAAAGCTGCTAAAGAGGTTGCCAAACGTGTCGATGCTAAATTCTTTGAAACCGGAGAAGCATTGATCGCTTCTGAAGATGTGGATGTCGTTGTTGTGACTTCTTGGGACCCGACCCATGAGCAGTATGTGTTAGAAGCAATCAAGCATGGGAAATATGTTTTCTGCGAAAAGCCATTAGCGATGGATGCAGCAGGCTGCCGCCGGATCGTTGATGCGGAAGTTGCTTATGGGAAGAAATTGGTTCAGGTTGGCTTCATGCGCCGCTATGACCGCGGCTACATTGAACTGAAAGAAGCAATCGAATCGAAGCAATACGGAGAAGCATTAATGATGCATTGTGCCCATAGAAATCCTAGCGCAGATGAAAACTACACAACACCGATGGCGATCAGCAACACCGCGATTCATGAGATTGATGTGCTTCGCTGGTTGCTAAATGAAGATTATGAATCTGTTCAAATGATCTTGCCGAAAAAAACCAGCAACTCCCATGCCGATTTGCATGATCCGCAGCTGCTGATCTTTCAAACAAAATCCGGTGTAACGATTGATTTGGAAATCTTTGTGAATTGCCGCTTTGGCTACGATATTAAATGTGATGTGGTTTTCGAAACGGCAGAAGTAGGAATGACGGACCCAGCCTATACACGAATTAAATCGGAAGAAAAAAATTACACACCTGTTTCACCAGATTGGCAGACCCGCTTTTTGGATGCCTATGATTATGAATTCAAGCTGTGGATCGATTCGATCAAAAATGATGCGGTTGTCGGTCCTACCGCTTGGGATGGGTATGTAGCAGCGATCACCATGATGGCTTGTCATGAGTCTCGTGAAACAAAAACAAAAGTAATGATTCAAATGGATGAACGACCAGCACTATACAATGAGTAATTCTCAGAAAACGGAGGTATTTCATGAACAACATTAGAGTAGGCATCGTCGGTTTAGGAAGATTAGGAAAAGTACATGCACAAAATTTAGCAACAGGTGTCAGTTGTTGTGAGCTTACGGCTGCGTGCAGTTTAGTTGAAACAGAATTAGCATTCGCACAGAAGAAATTAGGCGTCAAGCATACTTTTTCCAGCTATGAAGAAATGGTCAAAAGTTCCGTGATCGATGCAGTCTTTATTGTTTCACCATCAGGCTTTCACTGTGACCAAGTCCGCTTGGCGATGGAAAATGGCAAGCATGTCTTTACTGAAAAACCATTAGGCCTTGAAGTTGAAGATATTAAAAAGACCCAAAAAGTCATCGAAGAGCATCCTGAACAGGTCTTCATGTTAGGCTTCATGCGCCGCTATGATGAGTCGTATCAGTATGCGAAGAAAATGGTAGAAGATGGCGAAATCGGCGAAATCACACTGATTCGTTGTTATGGGATCGATCCGAGCGAAGGCTTGGAAAGCTTTGTCAAATTTGCCATGAATAACGACAGCGGCGGCTTGTTCTTAGATATGGCGATCCATGATATTGATTTGGTTCGCTGGTTTACCGGCCAAGAAGTCGATCAAGTGTGGGCGATTGGGAAAAATGCGGCGTATCCAGAATTGGATCAGGCTGGTGAGCTTGAAACTGGAGCCGCAATGATGAGCCTGAGCGATAAAACAATAGCTTTACTAGTTGCCGGCAGAAACGCAGCCCATGGCTATCATGTCGAAACAGAGATCATGGGAACCAAAGGAATGCTGCGGGTAGCGCAAGCGCCTGAGAAAAATCTTGTGACGATCATGAACGATCAAGGGATCATCCGTCCATGTTCACAAAACTTCCCAGAACGATTCAGAGAAGCCTTCATTCGTGAAGCCCAAGAATTTGTCTCATGTATTCAAGAAAAACGTCAACCAGCGGTTAATGCAGAAGATGGATTGCAATCAACTAAGATCGCGTTGGCTTGTCAAGAATCATTCGATACGAAGAGTTTAGTACAACTAAAAAAATAAGCAGGAGTGTGAGAATATGACCAAACAAATTCAATTAGCCATCGCACCAATCGCGTGGACCAATGATGATATGCCCGAGCTTGGTAGTGAAAATACCTTTGAACAATGTATCAGTGAAATGGCCCTTGCTGGGTTCACCGGAACAGAGATTGGCAACAAATATCCAAAAGATCCAGAGGTGTTGGAACAATATTTGAATATTCGCGGCTTAAAGGTTGCCAGTGCATGGTTCAGTGCGTTTCTGACAACTAAACCTTTTGAAGAAACTGCCGAAGCCTTCAAAGCACATCGGGATTTCTTACATGCGATGGGCGCTAAAGTCATCGTAGTAGCTGAGCAGGGTCATAGTATCCAAGGGATTATGACAGCGCCAGTCTTTGATGATAAACCAGTTTTCACTGATGAAGAGTGGAAAAAACTGGCGGAAGGATTAGAAAAATTAGGGGATTTGGCCCACGAAAAGGATATGGAGATCGTTTACCATCATCACATGGGTACCGGCGTTCAAACGACGGAAGAAATCGATCGTTTAATGGAAATGACTGATCCAGACAAAGTTAAATTATTGTTCGATACGGGACATTTGGTCTTTTCTGGTGAAAATCCAATCGCGGTTTACAACCGTCATCAAGATCGTATCAAACACATCCATTTCAAAGATATTCGTCAAGAAACGGCTGAAGAAGTAGAAAAGGAAAAAGACAGCTTCTTAAACGGCGTGAAGAAAGGCGTCTTCACGGTTCCTGGTGATGGGATGATTGATTTCACTCCAATCTGGACAGCAATCCATGCCAGCGACTATGAAGGCTGGATCGTAGTTGAAGCAGAACAGGACCCGGCTAAAGCCAATCCATTTGAATATGCAGTCAAAGCCAGAAGCTACATTCGAGAGGTCACCGGTCTTTAATCTATTGAAAAGGAGCTAGACGATGAATCTTTTTTCTATAATCAGTTTCCTAGTGATTGTCATCTGTGTATGGTTATTTGCCTATTCTAGATCCAGAAGTGTCGATACTTCTGGATCAGAAGGGTTCTTCATGGGAGGGCGGAGCTTAACTGCTTTGCCAATCGCTGGCACGATCATCATGACGAACCTGTCCACCGAACAAATAGTCGGACAAAATGGTCAAAGTTATCATGCAGGGATGGAAGTAATGGCCTGGGAAGTAACTGCTACGATTGCGATCGTAGCTTTGGCTGTGATATTCTTGCCAAAATATTTTAAATACGGCATCAATACAATCTCAGATTTCATCGAGATTCGTTATGATACGGTTACCAAACGAATTATTTCGATCTTATTTATTGTGACCTATATGACTTCTTTCTTACCCGTGGTTCTTTATTCTGGATCGCTGGTGTTCAATAAGATCTTCCATATTGATGAGCTGCTGGGCGTCCAGCCGATCGTCGCGATCATAATTGTAGCGATGGCAATTGGTATTGTCGGCATCCTCTATCTGCTGATCGGCGGCTTGTCGTTAAGTGCCAATAGTGACTCCATTTATGGAGTCGGTCTGCTGGCTTGTGGTCTGCTGGTCCCAATTTTAGGCTTAATGAAGCTTGGTGACGGCAGCTTTGTTGGCGGGATCGAACACGTTGTGGTAAACACGCCATGGCTGCTTAACTCTGTGGGATCGATCGACTCGGCTGTTGTTCCATGGCCGACACTATTTACAGGGATGCTGTTTAACAATCTGTATTTCTGGTGTACCAATCAAATGATCGTCCAAAAAGCATTGTCCGGCAAGAATTTAGCTGAGGCACAAAAGGGCGCTTTCCTAGTCGGCGTCTTCAAAATCTTAGGTGCGTTATTCCTTGTCTTTCCAGGGATCGTCGCTCGCAATATTTTTGGCGATAGTTTAATGTCAAATCCAGATAACGCGTATCCTTTTTTAGTCAGTGAAGTATTGCCTAAAATGATCTTTGGTATTTTCGCCGCTGTTATCTTTGGCGCGATCTTATCATCATTTGCGGGAGCTTTGAACGCGACATCGACCTTGTTTTCACTGGATTTTTATAAACCGCTTATCAATAAGAAAGCAAATGATAAGCAAATCGCTCGTGCTGGTAAAACAGTAACGGTCGTTGTGGGGATTATCTCCATTATCGTAGCGCCATTCATTTCTTTTGCACCGGCTGGATTGTATCAGTTCGTTCAAGAATTCAATGGACTATACAACATGCCGCTGCTCGTGATCATTCTCTTTGCCTTTTATTCAAAAAAAGCAACTGCTTTTGGGGCAAAAACGACGATTGCCGTGCATATCGTCTTGTATGCACTATCAAAAATGCTTTTCCAAAATATCCATTTCCTTTATGTTTTGACGGCATTATTCGTTCTGGACATTATCATTTTGATGGTGGTTTCCAAATTGAAACCTGATGGAGAATTTGTGTTGAACTCATTCGATACAAAGGTCGATATCGAGCCTTGGAAATACACCAAGGTGACTGCTATAGCATTGGTAGTCATTGTTATTTTAACTTATGTGGCATTTTCACCAATTGGCTTTGCAGGCTAAAAACAGGAGGGTATTATGCATAAGGATCTATTGATTATTTGCGAGACCGGAATCAGTGCGTCGCTGCTCGTATCAAAAATGCTTGAAACGATCAGAGCCAAAAATCTATCGTATGAGATAGATTATGCAACGATCCGAAACGTTGAAGAAAAACTGAATTATAAAGACTATGACGTTTTACTTTTAACGCCGCAGGTCGCACGTTCTGAGGAAAAAGTAAAAGAAATCATCAAAAAGGAAAAATGTACCGCTCAGATCGTTTATATCAAACAAGAAGATTTTCGTTATATGAATATTGAAAACATCATTGCAAGCATCGAAGAAGATTAACGAGAATCTTTGATTATTGAGTGTCGAGGAGGTGGTATATGAAAAGATGGCATGTTCGCCCCGATCACCCCAATATGAAGGGCGGACTTATTAGAAATACCCAATCTTGTATTTATTCAATAGGGTAAGCGGACCTCAATAGCCAGCTCATCCCCAAAAAGTCGAATGGAGACACTTAAATGAGTGTACCTATTCGACTTTTTGAGACTCTAAGTCAAATCGTGTTGTTCTCATTAAATCACTGAAAGGAAATGCTTCGGCGTTTCCTTTTTTCTTTTTGTTTTTCTTCGTGTTTTGAAAATTACTTACTATTTACTATACGAGTAGTTTCAAATAATTTTGACATCCTAATCTTCAACAACAGAAAAAAATCTAAATTATAAAATTTAGGGTTGACTAAAATATAATTTTTGTATACCATATGATCGTGATAATCATTATCATTTAGAAGGAGAAAGTTATGTTAGAAGTGAAAAAGCTTAATGTTTGTTATAACGATTTTTTAGCATTGAACGAGATTTCTTTAAAAATACAAGAAGGTGCTTTAACAGGTATTATTGGTCCAAATGGTGCTGGAAAATCTACATTGCTTAAAGCAATGTTAAATATTATCCCTCATCAGGGAGAGGTCTCCATTAATAATGAAGATATCAATAAAAAACTGGTGAAGATTGCATATGTAGAGCAAAAAGCTGATATTGATTTTACTTTTCCAATAAAAGTAAAAGAATGTGTATCTATGGGAACATATGCCGGAATGAAAGTTTTTCAAAGAATTAAAAATGCAGAATGGCAAAGAGTTTCAAAGGCTTTGGAAAAGGTCGATATGGGAAAATATTCTAATCATCAAATAGGAGAATTATCTGGAGGACAATTTCAACGTGTACTTTTAGCAAGATGTCTTGCTCAAAATGCGGATTTCATATTTTTAGATGAACCATTTGTAGGGATAGACTTAGTTAGTGAACGAATAATTATGGATACGTTAAAAGAATTGAAACATCAGGGAAAAACAGTGCTAATTGTGCATCATGATTTAAGCAAGGTAAAGAAGTATTTTGATAATATTATTCTTTTGAATCGAAATCTAATTGCTCACGGAAGTGTAGAATCTGTATTTAATGAAGAGAATTTAAAAAAAGCCTATGGAGATACTATATTTATTGGAGAGACTAACTATATAGAGTCAAGTAAA
>NZ_JXLA01000051.1 GCF_001886185.1 Enterococcus raffinosus
ATCAGTCCTAGAAATTATAGAGCCAAAATCCGAGCCGATAAGTTGGGCCCGGATGAATTCCATTATTTATTTTATTGTAAAACCTCGATCATAACATCTCTTTGTTCTTCAGTTACATTTCCCGCATAATTCGGAGTGGCTAAAGATAGCCCGCCTTGTTTATTATGAAACAGATACAAATCTCCAGATTGATTATTTGAATTGATGGCACCAGACTGCTGTTGCCCAACAGTCAAGGTAGTACTTACTTTAACGGTTCTGATATCATTTTTATTTGCTGAAAAAACACGAATCGATTTAACAGGATTGTTTTGCATTGTCAAATTGTAAACTGCTTCACTAGGCGTATCTACGTTAAAAGTGACCTGATTTGTATTAGTATTTATATTGATGGAATCCGGAACATTCATACCAGTGAAGTAAAAGGTTGCGTAACCGCCAAATTCACTGCTGGATACAGTGTCAACTGTTTGCTGTGCCGTTGAGGAAGTAGACTCAGAGACTGTTGAATGATTTGTTGAATATTCGGATGCAGATGATTCAGACGTCTGATCAATACTGGATGATTCTTGGCTAATCGATGTTGAACTTTTTTCAGAAATTGAATGACTATTTGAGGATTCGTTCGTTTGTTGCGATGAATCACGAGCGCATCCAACTAGCAAGAAAGCTGTAACTAAAAATGCTACAAAAATTTTTTTCAAAGACAATCCCCCCTTCATACTAGATTATAGCAAAAAAACATAAATTTGTAATCGTTTGCACAATCTGCTTCAAATTGGGTGAAATTCGATATAAGACGTCAAAAGATTTTCTTTAATGAGCAATATCTTTGTATAGATAATGAATAACGCGTAGACTATTAATCAAGAAGTAGAAAAGGACTGATTGAATTTGAAGAAAATGTATGAAACAGCGATGATCAACCATGGCGGACGTACGGGTGATGTACAAGCGCCGAACGGAAGTATGAAAATGAAGATCGAACCACCTTCAATTCATGCAGAAGGAACGAACCCAGAACAATTGTTTGCAGCGGGTTACGCTTCATGTTTTAATGGTGCAGTTCACCATATGTTAAAAGAGCATAATATTGAATCTGATGCGGAAGTAAAAGCAAGAGTTTCTTTATATCAGCTTGATGATGGCGGTTATCAAATCGGAGTGATCTTAGAAACTTCATTGCCAGGTGTTGAAAAAGAAGAAGCGCAAAAAATTGTAGAAGAAGCTCATGAATTCTGCCCATACTCAAAAGCCACTCGTGGTAACATCGATGTAGAAGTAGTATTGGTATAGTTTAGAAACTCCTCGAATTTTGAGGAGTTTTTCTTTTCAACAATTTATGTAATGAAATGTAAGTACAAGAACTATCAGTGAAATAACGTTCTTTATTATAAAAAAATTTTGGGATTTAGTGAAAAAGAGAAGAAAATAAGACGGATTACTTATTGCTTTACAAAAAATAGAGAGTTAAATAAACTAAACTCTTAACTATTTTGTAAAGGATGTGGAATGAAAATGAAAAAATATTTAGCAGAATTTATAGGTACCTTTATGCTTGTTTTTCTTGGAACTGGTACAGTCGTTATTGCTAAAGGCGGCGCATTAACCATTGGGTTAGCATTTGGATTGGCGATTACAATCATGGCGTATGCAGTAGGTGGTATTTCTGGAGGGAACTTCAATCCCGGCGTATCTATCGCTATGATGATTAACAAGCGCTTAGCTGTGAAGGATGGTATTTTTTATATCATCGCCCAAGCGTTAGGTTCAATTGTAGCTTCAGCAATTTTATATAGTTATGTTCATGCGCTAAAATTACCTAGCGACGGTTTTGGTCAAACGGATTTTCCAAATATTAGTGCAGCTCAAGCCTTTGGTGTAGAAACATTGATCACCTTCTTATTCGTGTTTGTTATTTTGATGGTAACGAGTGAGAAATACGGTGACGCTCAAATGGCTCCGTTAGCTATTGGGCTTACATTAGCTTTCTTGATTATCGTTGCATTGAATTTGACAGGTGGTTCATTGAATGCTGCACGTAGCTTAGGGCCCGCACTTTTTGCTGGCGGTAGTGCTCTATCACATTACTGGGTTTACCTTTTAGCACCAACTCTAGGTGCAGTCATTGCAGCTTTTATTGCTAAGTTTATGGGTAGCGAAGAAAAATAATGCTAAAAAAGCGATCCACAATGATCAAACTTCATAAAGTTTGGTTTATTGGGATCGCCTTTTTTGTTTTTAGTGTACTTTCTCAAACTTCCCTCGATGATAAATAGAATAACCAATGACAAATAGATAGGCAACAACTAGTGGGATGAGAACATTGAAAGATATCCCCATTAGCGCAAATGTGAGCAACAGAGCAGAGTATACATAGAGCATCATATCAAAGCCTTTTGCTTTGGCCATATTACCAATCATAACATTCCGTTCATCTTTAGTATCAATTTCAATTTGCTTTGCCAGTTGCGGGTCGTTTTCCATTGATTTTTTACTGATAAATTCGCCAACGCCATTTCCAAATAATCCGCACCCTATACCGATGCAAAGGTATGGCAATGACCTCATGACATTTTGAGGATCATCAATGGCTTTGATCAAATAAAAACCTGCTAAAATCAACAGTACTCCAAAGAGTGAAATAAGTAGATCCTTTTTGTTCTTCATTTTACTCCTCCTCATAAATAAAAATATCTTCAATCGTCATATCAAAAAACTTGGCTATCTTAAATGCCAATACAATGGATGGATTATAACGGTCGTTTTCCAAAGAGCCGATTGTTTGTCGCGAAACTTCTAAAGCAGTCGCTAAATCTTCCTGTTTAATGCCTCTTTCTTTACGAATTTCTTCTAGTCGATTTTTCATTGGTAACC
The DNA here is from genome assembly GCF_001886185.1 of Enterococcus raffinosus. Taxonomy (GTDB): domain Bacteria; phylum Bacillota; class Bacilli; order Lactobacillales; family Enterococcaceae; genus Enterococcus_A; species Enterococcus_A raffinosus. The sequence goes on from NZ_JXLA01000051.1 coordinate 2,878, forward strand.
TCCAAAAGGAAAGTAAGCTTTACATCTCATTTATAGTATAAAAGATAATCTCACAAATGTAAAGCTTGCTTTCCATGAAAAACGCATCAATCATCTGTAGATTGATGCGTTGCTCGTTTAAATTTGTTCTGAAACAGGATCGGTTTGTTTCTTACGGTAGCTGAAGAGAATAACTAAATAGATGCAGGCCGTGAAAAGTGTTACACCGATTGGGTTGTTCATAAGAATTCCGATGAAAATCAATCCTAAAACTAAAATGACTAATCCGCTGAAGAAGCGTTCTGACCGTGTTCCTTTTTTCAATGCTAATACAAAAGCCGCTATACTGATCAATAACCAAGTCAATAGAACAGAATAGGACAACGAGCCCACTAAATAATTAAACAGCTTGTTCCCTAAGAAATATGAAAGGATAACGCCTAGATAAAGTGTACCTGTGCAAAATAAAACGGCTCTTTGTGGCACTTGGTGTTTGTTCAATGCTGCTAGTTTAGATGTAAAGCCGTCATTGTCTTTAACACGGAAGTATAACGTTCTGGATGAAGCATACACACCAGAGTTAATTGAAGAAAACAATGCCAGCACAATAACAAAATTCACGATATCAGTTGCGAAGGGGATATGCATTTTTTGAAATACCATGACAAACGGACTAACCGTTGTTGCTGATAAAGTGTCCCAACGATAAATAATCAGCAGTAAGGTCATTGGTACGATATAAAATGAAATGATGCGTCCCATAACTCCTTTGATTGCTTTAGGAATCGCCGTTTTTGGATCTTCCGTTTCACTCACTGTAATGGCGATCAACTCAGAACCGCCATAGGAATATATAACAACTAAAAGAGAGCTTACTAAACCATGAAGACCATGAGGAGTGAATCCTCCATGACTATTCATACGAGAAATCGTATCAACGAAGCCAATATTAAAGACCTCATGCGCGACTAGGTAGGCGCTAAAGACGATCAAAATGATAATGACCGCTATTTTGATAAATGCTAGCCAGTATTCAGTCTCGGCAAACAATCGTACAGAATACAAATTAATCATTGTCGTAAGTATCGCTAGAATCAGCACGAAAATCCATGAAGGGACATGAGGAAACCATAATTGCATGAAACTAGCAGCGGCTACCGCCTCAGCAATAATGTTAACCATCCATAAAGACCAGTATAACCAGTCAATAAAATCTGCTGTACGATCACCCAGAAAGGGTTTAATAATACCAGATAAACCTTGAACATTGTCGCTGTTTAAAACTAAGCGACCTAAACCATTCATTACAATGAAGAGTACTAATCCTCCGAGTAGGAAGGCCAAGATGACAGAAGGGCCGGCGATGCCGATTGCTTCACCGCTTCCTTTGAACAATCCCGCACCGATTGCACCGCCAAGCGCGAGCATCATAATGTGGCGTGAAGTCATTTGTTTTTGTAATTTATTTTCCATAAAGCTGCCTCGTTTCTAAATTGAGAGAATAATTTGTAGATTTGAAATATTCTGATAATTATTTGTCAATAATAGCAGAATGTTCCGACAATTCAATTTTAGTGAAAAAAATTTCATTCCTTTTTCACTAAATCACTATAATCAGCTAGCGTTCTGTTATTTTAATAAAAAAAATTTTACTATGTGATTAAAAAGAGCTAAAAAACAAAAATTGTTAACCATGTGAGATAAAAATTCTTTTTTACTAGTAAAAAGATGTTTTTTTACTTCAGGATTTTCTTTTTATGAGAAATTTTTGGAGTTGGACTATCATAGGCAAAAAAGCTCTTCATTTCAATGTTTTTAGCTTTAGAAAAGAAAATTTCCGACAATCTTTGAGCAGATTAATGGGAAAATTTGAAGCTTATTTGTAACATAATAATGTAATTATTTTATATAGAAAGAGGGAGAGAAGAATGGGTTGGTTATGGACTTTAATCATTGGTGCATTAATCGGTGTGATTGCAGGTGCAATTACTAAAAAAGGCGGTTCAATGGGCTGGATTGCAAACATTGTTGCTGGTTTAGTCGGTTCTGCAATTGGTCAAGCGTTACTTGGCTCATGGGGCCCTAGCTTAGCAGGTATGGCACTAGTTCCTTCTATTATTGGTGCAGTTATTGTTGTTGCAGTAGTTTCATTCTTTATTGGAAGAAAGTAATTATTCATCCGTAAATAAAAAAAGCGCCTAGGCGCTTTTTTTNTGCATTCAATAATTCTTCCTTTGCATGAATGAGTTGAGTTAAAAAGGCACAGTAAGGTGTTTCAATTTGATGTTTCCTCCCTTTTTGCCAAACAGCCCCATTGATATAGTCAATTTCTGTTTTTCGATGATTACGAATCAAGTCCTGATACATTGATGGAAAATGCAATCCCTGAGTTTTAACATCATAAGTTGCTTCAATAGCGCGAATGACCTGCGGCTGATCCAATTCAATTCCTTCCATTTTGGCAACTGAAGCAAATTCTTCAACAATTGTTTCAATTAAATTCTTGGCTCCGGTTAATGCGCCGAAGTCAGCGATGTTGCAATCTAGGATTGTACACAAACCATTAAGTGTCCCATTAATACAAGCTTTCTTCCAAATGGAATATCGGACATTGGTACTATAAATAGGATTTAATCCAGCGTTTTGGAAGACGTTTAACACTTCCAATGTGAAGGCCTTTCCTTCAGAGGCTAAATTCTCCATCTCTATACTTCCAGTGCCAACTAATTTTGCGTGTCCCGGTCCAGCAAGTCCAGCAGTCCAAGTTGTGGTACCAAAAATAATATTTTCTTTTGGTACGAACTTTGATAGTGTCTCTTCGTGACCCAGCCCATTTAATAGACAAAAGACGAAAGTATCCTTACCAATAATCGGTTGAATATCTTGAAACATTGATTCAAGCTGCATAGATTTAGTCAATGCGATAACTAGGTCAACATTTGCATGGTCTTCCACGATTTCCTCTGGTGAGTAGATGGGTAGATGAGCGACGACTTCATGATCCTCAAACTCTCCGATCAATCCTTTTTCACGTATAGCCTGAATATGATCCGGCCAGCGATCGATTAATATTACTTCGTTGTTTGCTTGATGGAGCATTAATCCGATGCGACTCCCCATTGCACCTGCTCCAGCAATTGCGATTTTCATAGTGAGATTTCCCCTTTCAAGTTCCATAGACAGTATACATAAAAAAGCCTAAAAAGGCGGGTTATGTGCTCTCTTAAGAAATGATATTTCATGATATATAAAATATTTATGAAATAGTGTTGCATTTTGTCGCGGATGCGTTTATAATCATCTCGTAAAGTTGAAATGGTTTTCATTAATAAACCGTTTGATTTTTACTTTTGTAAGAATGAGAGTATCTTAGAAAAATTCTTTACTTAAAACGCTAGTGATTGCCATGAGATAGGAGGAAGCCTATGTTTGGATTTTCAATTTTTCTAAATGAAAGCCTAACCAAAGAAACAAAACAATATATAGCAGAGATGGCACAAACAGGTTTTTCAGGTATTTTTACTTCGTTACATATTCCTGAAGATGATGCCTCACATTATCGAAAGCGCTTGACTGATTTAGGTGATATTGCTAAAAGTTATCATTTAGATTTGATGGTGGACATTTCAGGTGATGCTTTGACTCGTGCCGGCTTTTCTTTTCATCAAACACAGGAACTTATTGAGATTGGTGTTACCGGACTACGAATGGATTATCATATCAGCAACCAGCAGATTGCTGAACTATCTCAAAAGATATCAATTGCTTTAAATGCATCGACGATTACGGAGATGGACATTCAGGAATTACGAAAAGCAGGAGCGGATTTCGATCATTTAGAAGCGTGGCACAATTATTATCCACGACCTGAAACTGGGCTAGATAAAAATTGGTATCATACAAAAAATCTCTGGTTGCGTTCACAGGGGTTTACAATTCAAGGATTTGTTCCGGGAGATAAAAAATTTAGAGGCCCGCTATTCAAAGGTCTGCCGACGCTGGAAGAACATCGTGGGATGCACCCGTTAGCAGCAGCTTTAGATCTATTAAAGGATACCGACAAAGTTTATATCGGCGACAGCGGGTTATCCGAAGAAGTACTGGATCAATTTTCTTTCTATATTAAAGAAAAAAGTTTAAAACTAAGTGTCGAAGTATATGATGAGCAAATTGAGTACGTCTTAGGAGATCATATCAATCGTCAAGACGAGGCTCGTGATGTGGTACGTAGTGCGGAGGCTCGGTTTAAGAAAATTCCTCACGTTCGCCCATTGCCGGCACAAGAACGAACTGTCGGGAGCGTAACCATTGATAATGCGAATTACTTGCGTTATATGGGAGAAATTCAAATAGTAAAACGTAAGCTAGCGGCAGATGAAAAGGTAAATGTCGTTGGACGAGTAACGAAAAAGGATCAAGCTTTGATAGAACATATTAAAGCAGGACAGAAATTTAGCTTAGAGAGTGTGGAGAAAGAATGATCAATTTAGAAAACTTAACAACAGAACGACGTAATGAAACAACTTTTGGCTTAGATGAAATGAGTGTAGCAGAAGCAGTTAAGCTAATGAACCAAGAAGATCATAAGGTTCCGGATGCAGTGGCTGAACAATTGCCGCAAATTGAAAAAGTTATCGAAGCAACGATCACCGCGTTTAAAAATGGTGGGCGATTGATTTATATGGGCGCAGGTACAAGCGGCCGCTTAGGTGTTTTAGATGCTGCGGAATGTGTACCAACGTTTGGTGTTGAACCTGAAATGGTGGTTGGTTTGATCGCAGGCGGCGAACAAGCGATGACTGTCGCGGTGGAAGGCGCTGAGGACGATGCAGAATTAGGTGCACAAGATTTGAAAGATCTAAAATTAAACGAAAATGATATGGTGATCGGCATTGCAGCAAGTGGTCGTACTCCTTACGTCATAGGTGGATTGGATTATGCTCGTTCGATCGGTGCAGCAACTGGAACGATTTCATGTAATAAAGGGGCCGAAATCAGCAAACATGCGGCACTTCCAATCGAAGTTGATTGCGGACCAGAGTTCCTAACCGGTTCAACTCGTTTGAAGTCAGGGACAGCTCAAAAATTGATTCTGAATATGATTTCTACTATCAGCATGATTGGAATCGGAAAAGTTTATAACAATTTAATGGTGGATGTAAAACCAACCAATGAAAAACTTGTTGAACGTTCAAAACGAATTATCATGCAAGCCACAGACGCAGATTATGAAACTGCAGCTCATTACTTTGAAGAGGCTGAACAAAATGTTAAATTGGCAATCGTGATGATTTTGACGAACAGTACGAAAGACGAAGCAGCTGAAAAATTAATCCAAGCCGATGGATTTGTTAAAAAGACAATTTAGGAGGGAAGAACTATGGCGAAAGAAGAATTAAGCTTAAATCAAATTGCTAAAGAGATCTATGAAGGTGCCGGTGGGATGGAGAACGTTCAGAGCGTAGTCCATTGTATGACGCGAGTGCGCATGAGTGTTCGCGATGATAGTAAAGTCGATCAGGCAAAATTAAAGAGTATCCCTGGTGTCCTTGGCGTTGTTGATGATGAACAACTTCAGGTAATCATTGGTCCCGGTAAAGTGAACAAGGTTGCGAAAGAAATGGTGGATATCGCTGGAGTTGGTCTAGGAGAGGAATTACCTCACGGTTCTGGGAAGGACAAGGTGAATGCTAAGGCTGCTGAAATGAAAGCCGCACAAAAAGCAAAACAAAAGAATTCCCCATTTAAAGCTATTTTAAAAGATATCTCAAATATTTTTGTTCCGATGATCCCGGCATTCGTTGGGTCTGGATTAGTCGCTGGTATCGCAGCGATCCTAACGAACTTAGTGACTGCAGGCACGATTGATGCAGCGAATTGGCAACAAATCATCGATGTAATGAACATCTTAAAAAATGGAATGTTTACGTATTTGGTCATTTTTACAGGGGTAAATTCGGCACAAGTATTTGGTGCTAACCCGACGCTTGGTGGAGTAATTGGTGCGGTGGTATTGTTAACGGGAATGAACCCGGAAGCGCCGATTAAAAATTTATTCACTGGTGATGCCTTAGCTGCTGGGCAAGGCGGGATTATCGGTGTTATCTTCGCCGTTTGGTTACTATCAATCGTTGAAAAGAAATTACATCAAATTATTCCGGATGCGGTAGATATTATTATCACTCCAATGCTCTCCTTGTTAGTAATAGGCTTACTGGAAATCTTCTTGATTATGCCGCTAGCAGGTTTCATTTCTAATGGAATGGTCGGTGGAATCAACTGGGTATTATCAGTAGGTGGAGCGTTCTCTGGCTTTGTTTTAGGAGCATTGTTCCTGCCGATGGTTATGTTTGGCTTGCATCAGATTTTGACACCAATTCATATCCAAATGATCGGGGAAACAGGTAAAACACTATTATTACCAATCTTAGCAATGGCTGGTGCTGGACAAGTGGGTGCCGCTTTCGCATTATGGATGAAACTTCGTAAGGACAAAGAATTGACTGAAATGATCAAAGGAGCGCTGCCTGTTGGTATCTTAGGTATCGGTGAACCATTGATCTATGGGGTTACATTGCCATTAGGTCGTCCATTTATTACTGCGTGTATCGGCGGTGGTATCGGTGGTGGCGTGCTTGGTGCATTAGGCGGCATTGGTGCGATCGCTATTGGCCCTTCTGGTGTTGCCTTGATCCCATTAATTGCTGATGGACGCTGGTGGGGGTATGTGCTTGGCTTGTTAGCTGCATATGTTGGCGGGTTTGTTGCAACGTACTTCTTTGGTATCCCTAAAGATAAATTAGCAGAACAAAAGTTGGCTGAGGAAACAATCATCGACTCAAAAGAATCTGTAAACAGTACAACAGTATCAGCACATGAAACAACTGTTTTCACCTCAGTTGCTAATGGTTCTGTTCATCCGCTAGAAGAAGCGGCAGATCCAGTTTTTGCGGATAAAATGATGGGAGAAGGCTACTTTGTTGAGCCAACAGATGGAGCGATTTTTACTCCAGTAGCTGGAAAAATCTCAACTATTTTTCCAACAAAACACGCGATTGGCATCACAACTGCTAGTGGATTAGAAGTTCTGCTTCATATGGGAATCAATACGGTAGAACTTGACGGGAAACCTTTTGAAGTGCTGGTAAAAGAAGGGCAAAATGTTACACCTGAAACACAGCTTGCTTCTGTAGACTTATCAGCAATTAAAGAGGCTGGTAAAGGAACATCTATGATGGTACTAATCACTAATATGAATGATGTGGAGACGCACGTACTAGAAAAAACAGGTGCAGTGAGTGCTTCAGAAGAAGTCTTTAAGGCAACGACAAAATAAAAAGTATACTGAGCAGATCCTTTTGATCTGCTCTTTTTTGCAATATAAGACTTTAAGAGTTTCCAACGATTACTCTATGCTACAATTAATTAAAATGGATCAGGGGGAGAAGATATGGATAATAAAGGGATCAATTATGAGTTTTCCTCAAGTGTTTATTATTATTCTTCGTCACCTCAGATGACTGGTTGGACGATGGTCTCGCTTCCTAAAAATCTTTCGTCAGCTATCCGAGAGGCATTCAAATCTTTAGAAGAGGGATGGGGAAGGTTGAAAGTGACGGCAAAAATTGGGCAGACAGAGTGGCAAACAGCTATTTGGTTCGATACGAAGCAGGACACTTATTTGCTTCCTCTTAAAGCGGTGGTTAGAAAAAAAGAAAAGATCACAGAAGAGTCGATGGTAACAGTCAATATTTGGATACAGTATTAAGCAAAAGGCCCTGAAAGGAGTTGTCTCCTTTCAGGGTCTTTTTAAAAATATTTTTTTCGATATTCTTGGACAATCGCGCGGGTCGTATAAATTTTCTCCGCATTTTCCTTGTTGCGGCTGATATAGACATAAAACAATAAATCGATTGTAATAAATTGTGCTAAAATCGAGTCGGTCGCAGCGCTTCGGTAAGTCGCTTCGGTAGGTCGAGAAGTTTGAAGGCAAACATCGGAAAGTTTTGCCAACGGGTTTTGTCCAAACTGAGTCAACGTAATGATTGGAATGCCTAAATCTTTCGCGGTTTCAGCTAATGCGATCAATTCAGAAGTTAACCCAGAATTTGAAACCAACCAAATAACGGCTTCTTTTTGGTGTAAAACAAGCTGTGGTAGGATCGTGTTATAATCCGGCTCACTAATAATATTTTTTCCTAAGCGGCTCCATTTTTGAACAATATCGGTTGCTGCTAAGTTAGATGCTCCGATTCCCAAGACATAACAAAATTCTTTTTCTTCAAGTAATGTGCAGGCTTCAAGAAATTCCTCTTCGTTAAACAAAGCGGTCGTCTCATCGATTGTGTAGCGAGCATTACTTGCTAATTTATTTTTCAAGCTATGGAAGGATTCATCATGATCCACATCACTATACGTATTATTGCTACGTTCCTGCATCGTTTCAGCAGAAAGTTCAATCTTGAAATCAGTTAGGCTATTAAAGCCCATTTTTTTTGAGAAGCGCACAACGGTAGGCGCGCTAGCCCCTGAAGCTTCCGCGATTTCATTCGCTGTCATGCTGGCGGCTTTTTCACTGTTATCACGAATGAAGCAGTAGATTTTTTTTTCGGCTGCAGACATTTCCTTCTGCATGCTTTTCATGTGAGAAAGAACGCTCATAAAATACTCCTTTTCCTCTTTTTTACTATTATACCATTTTCCGTATAATTTTATTTTTTCTATAAAACAATGGGTCCTTCTTTCCTTTTTCTAAAAAAGTCGTATGATAAGAATGGAAACATGTCAGAAGGAGTAGGATGTATGGCTTTAGTTGATTTTATTTTGCATATTGATGCGCACATGGTGTCTTTAGTTCATCAATACGGTCTTGGAATTTACCCCATTTTATTTGCAATTGTTTTTATTGAAACGGGTGTCGTTATTTTTCCATTCTTGCCTGGAGATTCTTTCTTATTTGCGGCAGGGGCATTAACTGCTTTAGGAGGAAACGTTCTTCATCTACCCTATGTGATTGGGATTTGTGTGATTGCAGCGATTTTAGGAGATATGATGAATTACTGGATTGGTCATACATTAGGTGTTAGGGCGTTATATCATAGCCCGATATCTCGTTTTATCAAAGAAGACAAAGTACGAGAGGCTGAAAAATTTTTTAATGAACGAGGAAAGTGGACGATTTTCTTAGGTCGATTTATGCCATTTGTACGTACGTTCATCCCGTTTATTGCTGGTTCGAGTAAAATGAATTGGAGGACTTTTTCTAGCTTCAATATTTTTGGTGCGATTATCTGGGGAACGGTTGTTAGTGTAGCGGGCTACTTTTTAGGAAATATCCCGATTGTCAGCGATCATTTTTCATTAATTATGCTGCTGATTGTTTTTGTTTCCTTGGTGCCGATCATGATCCCGTATCTTAAACAAAGAATTCACGTATGAAAAAGAGTTTGGAAGACTTTCTGAGTAGAAAAGCTTCCAAACTCTTTTTTATAGATGGAAATACAGGATTTCTGGTGTTACTCTAAAGCGTAAAGGAGGACCTGTCGTACCCAATCCAGTATTGACGACTAGCCCTGTTTGAGGTGTCAGCATATAAATACCCTGATCGTAGAGTTTCGACCCAAAATTTTTATAAGGTTTAATTGGAAAACGAATCTGTCCACCATGACTGTGACCAGATAAAATTAGATCGAAACGATCGAGCTGAGGCAAGTGTCTGACTTGATCAGGTTCATGAACCATTAAGATAGAGAAAGCTGCCTCTTTAGGAAGCGTATCATAGTCAGGATGTCCTTCTTGCCCATCATCAATTCCTGTCAGACTAAGTTGATCTACTTGTAAGCTCTGATTTTTCAACAGGACAAATCCGCCATCTTTCAGCATTTGACCTACCGCTGGTTGTCCATCAGAACGATAATCATGGTTTCCAAAAATTGCGAATTTTCCTTTTGGGGCATTAATTTTTGCTAGTTGTTGACTAATAGCTGTACAATCGCGAGTTTGCCAATAACGATAGTTTTCGATCAAATCACCGGTAAATAATACAATATCAGGCTGTGCCTGATTCAACTTATTGATAATTTTATCAAACCGTTTGGGAGAATAAAACGGTGAGAAGTGGCTGTCGCTGATTTGCGCGATAGTTAAGCCAACTTTTTTTCCGGGTTTAATTGTCAATTATTCATTTCTTATGAGTTGAAAGTGCTTTTCGATCAATTGGTAGGTTGCGTAACGGCAATAGATCAGAAAGAGCACCAGCAGTATACCTAAAAGTAGAATCATCTATACCACTTTCCTTCTGATTTTTTGCTAGTATATAAAAAATAACGACCTGTCACAAGTTGGACAGGTCGTATTTAAGGATAATTTAAATCGTGCGAACAGTTTCTCGTTGGATAAGATGATGCGGTACGACTAGTTGGACGCCGCTAGATTGTTTCTGGTCAATTTGTTCCATTAATTTTTGTGTCCCTAGACGACCAAGATCAGAAATATCGATATCAATCGTTGTCAGATAAGGGTGAACAAGTGTTGCAAATATTGAATTGTTGAAGCTGATAACGGATAGATCGTCCGGTACTTTATAGCCATGCAGTGTTGCTAATTGGATCATTCTTAAAGCAAAGATATCATCGATAACAACTAAGGCTGTCGCACCCGTTTCCTTGATGACTTCAGGGAAATCTGTGTAATCTTCTGGCTGAAGCATCGTCAACGGTGGATGAGTAGGCAACCCTTGCAGCATCATAGCCTCTTGATAACCGAAATAACGTTCAAAGAAAATGACTTCTTGATTCACGTTTGATACGAACAAGATATTTTTGTGCCCTTTTTCAATTAAGTGCTCCGTAGCCTGCTTCCCTAATAGCTGATTGTCATTATCAACATAAACGATGTCAGCTTCTCTTTTTGCTGGACGCCCAATCAATGTGAAGGGAACTTGATTGCTATACAGATACTCTGCCACAGGATCTTTCTTTTCAGAATAGGTTAGGATAAAGCCATCCACCTGTTTTTGCCGATGCATTCGCGTGACATTTTCTAATAACGTTTGGCTATTGTCAGCAGAGGCGACTGCTGTTGTCACTTGGAATTCTGCGGCTGTTTCATTTACAGCAGTCAATATTTCTAAATAGAAGGGGTTGCCTAACCGTTCCCGTGAGTCAAGGGGCGGTAAAATCACCCCCACAGAATTGGCCCTTTGTTTTCCAAGATTTCGAGCTGTGATATTGGGAAAATACCCCATCTCATCCATGATCTTTCGCACTTTCTGTTTTGTATCATCAGAGATACTAGGGTGATCATTTATTACACGAGAAACAGTAGAAGGAGAGACCTTTGCTTTTTTTGCGACATCTTTAACTGTAAATACCATCTTTCTCTCCTTCCTAAGTGGCTATCTATGCCACTGTTCTTCTAAAAATTCTAAAGTTAATTTGTCAGTAGAATCTACTAAGGGGATATCCCCTCCTAGTTGCTCAGGATTTCCGACACCCACTGGGATAGCACCACTCGCTTTAATTGCAGTGATACCTGCCTGCGCATCTTCAATTCCGAGACATTCTTCAGGGGATAGACCTACGACTTGCGCAGCTAATATAAAAATATCTGGCGCTGGTTTTCCAGCTTTTACTGCTGCTGGATCGGCAATGCCGTCAAAGTATTCTGTAAGTGCCATTTGCTTCAAAAGAAACGGTCCATTTTTACTAGCCGATGCTAGAGCTATTTTAATGTTAGCTTTCTTTAGAGCCTTCAACAATTCTAAAATACCTGGATAAACATCCTTCGGTGAGACAGCTTGAATCATTTCCACATAGTTGTCGTTTTTCATCTTTGCTAAATGATTGAACTCAACTTCGGTAAAATCGTTTTCGCGATTTCCGTGAGCTAGAATCAGGCGTAAAGAATCTTCGCGACTGACGCCTTTTAGCTTCTCGTTGAATTCGCGATCAATCGAGATTCCTAGGTTATCGGCTAATTTCTTCCACGCGAGGTAATGATATTCGGCCGTATCAGTAATGACGCCGTCTAAATCAAATAAAACTCCTTTAAACATGCTGTTCCTCCTGTTCTAAGGGAACGCTTATTGAGCTGCTTAAGGAAATTTCTTTTCCATAAAGCATCATATCTAATGCTGGTCCATCTTTCAAGTCGATTCGCACTTCTTTTTGATTCACTGCTATCGCTAATAAGCGTCCGCGATAATTGATATGGAAAGCGTATTGTTCCCAGTTAGTTGGTAATACTGGTGCGAAGCTAAGGTTTCCAGTATTTGTTTTCATTTGAGCGAATCCTTGTACAATCGCTAACCAGCTGCCGGTCATAGAAGTAATATGAAGACCGTCATCCGTATCGTTGTTGTAGTTGTCTAAATCTAAACGAGCGGTACGTTGATACATTTCCATTGATTTGTCCGTTAGCCCCAATTCAGCCGCTAAAATAGCGTGAATTGAAGGGGAAAGGGAAGACTCGTGAACTGTCATAGGTTCATAAAATTCAAAATTCTTTCGTTTTTCTTCTTGTGTAAATTGATCACTGAAGAAGTAGATACCTTGCAAAACATCTGCCTGTTTAATGAAGCAAGAACGTAAAATTTTATCCCAAGACCAATTTTGATTCAGGGGCCGATCTGCTGGATCAAGTTCAGAAGTAGGCATTAAGTCCTTGTCTAAGAACGTATCATGTTGAACGAAAATACCTAACTCTTCATCAGTTGGGAAGTACATATGGTCGATAATATCTTGCCATTTCGCCTGTTCTTCTGCTGAGATGGTAACAGTTGCCAACGTTTGGAATTTTTTGTAATTTTCCAAAGTATAAGAAAGAACCCAAGTCGCTAGATAATTTGTATACCAGTTATTGTTAATATTGTTCTCGTATTCGTTTGGTCCTGTTACACCATGAATCATGTATTTTTGTTGCCGTTTTGAATAATGTACGCGATCCGCCCAGAAACGTGAGATTTCAGTTAAGACTTCTAAACCTTCCTTTTGAATATAGCTTTCATCGCCAGTATAGGTTGTATAGTTATAAATGGCATGAGCGATTGCTCCATTTCGATGGATTTCCTCAAAAGTAATTTCCCATTCATTATGGCACTCTACACCTGTGAAGGTAACCATTGGGTATAATGCGCCTTTTAATCCTTGCTGCCGCGCGTTGTGCTGAGCCTGGGGTAATTGGTTATGTCGATATTTCAATAAATTTTTAGTGACGTTTGGCTCAGAAATTCCAAGATACATAGGGACTGCGTAGGCTTCTGTATCCCAATAAGTAGCACCACCGTATTTTTCTCCTGTAAAACCTTTTGGTCCGATATTCAAGCGTTCATCTTCTCCATAATAAGTAGCGAACAATTGGAAAATATTGAAGCGAATCCCTTGTTGAGCTTCATCGTCTCCGTCGATTAAGACATCCGCAAGCGCCCACCGATTTGCCCAAGCAGCATTTTGCTCAGCCAATAAATCTTCAAAAGAATCATCATATTCTGTCAATAAGTCGATGGCTTTTAGAGCCTGTTCCGATTCAGGAATATCCCGACTAGTTAAGACAACAACACGTTTTTCTAATTGGATAGGATGCTCCTCTTTTAAATCAAAGGTAAACGTTTCTGCTACTTCTAATAAATCGTCCTGTTGCAGCCCAGGTACGGCGCCAATATGTTTCATTGCACCGGTCACTGAGAATTGCTCAATGCCGAAATTGTTTGGAATCGTTTGTGTCGTTAAAAAGCTGATTTCTTCTTGATGACCACGTTCTTTTTCTAACCAAAACATTTCTTCGTAATTACTGTCTTCGTTTTGAACATTACTATCTAATTTAGAAACAACCTTTAATTGTGCATCGCCAACCAAAGTTTCTGCTGTAAGTCGAATAACTGCTAATTCTTGCTTAACAACACTTAAAAATCGTTCAAAAGTAAAGCGAACCTTCACTTCATCAACAGCTACAACGAAAGTACGAGAGAGCACACCGTTTTTCATATCAAGCTCTAAATCAAAATCTTCAATGTCATTTGTAGCCAGATCAATCTCTTGCTCGTTTATAAACAGTTTCATTTGAATAAAATCAAGCGCGTTGATGACTTTCCCGAAATATTCGGGATACCCATTTTTCCACCAACCAACACGTGTTTTATCAGGATACCAGATGCCTGCTAGATAGGTTCCTTGATGATGATCTCCTGTGTAGCTTTCCTCGAAATTCCCGCGCATCCCCATATACCCATTTCCGATACTTGTTAAAGATTCCTGTAGACGTCGGTTTTCTTTATCTAACTTAGTCGTGCGAATTTTCCAAGGGTCAATCTCAAAAAGACGTTGTACTTTTTTCATGATAGTCCTCCTTATTTCCTATTAATAGATTTGATGCTTGTATGGATAGTCGTTTAGTTAATTTTTTGATAGAGGTACTTCAGATAGCTCTTTTTTCTATTGTAACTAAAAACTTTACTTGCATCATTCATTTCTTAATACTATAATAAACGCAATCGGTTGCGCAAGTCAAGCGTTAATTTGCTTAATACAATAAGGCTATTTGAAAAGGTTTTTGTGATTTTTAATATTTTTCGTTGAAAGAGTTTACAAATCAAAAGCGAAAGTATATAATATGAATCAACGAAACCGATTGCGTTGTTGTTAGCAACAGAAAAAAAGTAGGAGGAGCAAAGATGAAGGGAATAAAAAAGATTTTTAGTTTTGAGTTTTGGCAGAAGTTCGGGAAGGCCCTAATGGTGGTAATTGCAGTAATGCCGGCAGCGGGGTTAATGATTAGTATAGGGAAATCCTTACCTTTGATTAACGAGAATCTCGGATGGTTAGTAACGACAGGTGGAGTAGTAGAGAATATTGGTTGGGCAATCATTGGAAATTTACATCTGTTGTTTGCCTTGGCAATTGGCGGAAGTTGGGCGAAAGAGCGAGCTGGTGGTGCATTTGCGGCAGGGCTATCATTCATTTTGATTAATAGAATCACCGGTGCGATTTTTGGAATTTCCTCAGATATGCTTGCAGATCCGAGTGCAGTAACTCATACATTGTTTGGACAAAAAATAATGGTAGATGGTTATTTCACAAGTGTCTTGGAGGCTCCTGCATTAAATATGGGAGTATTTGTCGGTATTATTGCCGGGTTCGTGGGTGCAACGGCTTATAATAAGTATTACAATTTCCGTAAGCTGCCAGAAGTTTTGACTTTCTTTAATGGAAAACGCTTCGTTCCTTTTGTAGTTATCTTACGATCAGTAATAGTAGCGTTGGTTTTGGCACTTGTATGGCCTGTTATTCAAACAGGAATTAATGATTTTGGTAAGTGGATTGCAAATTCACAGGAAACAGCGCCAATCTTAGCGCCTTTCCTTTACGGTACATTGGAACGTTTGCTCTTGCCATTTGGATTGCACCACATGTTGACGATTCCAATGAACTATACACAATTGGGTGGAACCTACGATATCTTGACTGGCGCACAAGCTGGAAGTCAAGTGTTCGGGCAAGATCCTTTATGGTTGGCTTGGGCAACGGACTTAGTTAACTTGAAAAACAGTGGTGACATGTCTCAATATCAAGAAGTATTAACTCAGTGGACACCAGCGCGTTTCAAAGTTGGACAAATGATCGGTTCGAGCGGTATTCTGATGGGATTAACGATTGCTATGTATCGTAATGTTGATCCAGACAAAAAGAAAAAATACAAATCTATGTTTCTTTCAGCAGCAGTCGCTGTCTTCTTAACAGGAGTAACTGAACCACTAGAGTTTATGTTTATGTTTGTCGCGGTACCGCTGTATGCGTGCTATGCAGTGATTCAAGGGGCGGCTTTTGCAATGGCGGATGTCATTAATTTACGTGTCCATTCATTCGGTAACATTGAACTGCTGACTCGGGTACCGATGACGTTGAAAGCGGGACTAGGCGGAGACTTACTGAATTTTGTATTGACTAGTATCGTATTCGGTGTATTTACTTATTTCTTTGCTAATTTTATGATCAAAAAATTCAACTATGCTACACCAGGAAGAAATGGGAATTACGAAGTAGATACTGAAGAAGAAAGTACAGGAACAGCAGACGGTTCTGTTTCTGCCGATTCTCAAATTGTGAAAATTATTAATCTTTTAGGTGGTGCGAAAAACATCACGGATGTAGATGCTTGTATGACTCGGTTACGGGTATCCGTTGCAGATAAAAGCATTGTTGGCGGAGAAGAAGAATGGAAGAAAGCTGGTGCGATGGGTCTACTAGTTAAGGATAATGGTGTTCAAGCGGTGTATGGACCTAAAGCAGATATATTGAAGTCAGATATACAAGATTTACTAGATTCAGGGGTAGAAATTCCTGTAGCTAATCTGCAAAACAATTCATCTGAACCTGAGAAAGCAGCAGTGGCGTTCAAAGGTCTCCAAGCTGATATCGTTGCGCCGGCGAATGGTGAACTCGTTCCAATTGATAAAGTAGAAGACGATGTATTCTCACAAAAAATGATGGGTGAAGGGTTTGCGGTGGTTCCTGAAAATGGTGAGATCGCTAGTCCGATAGCAGGAACAATTGTTTCGATTTTCCCAACAAAACATGCGATTGGGATCAAAACGGATGATGATATTGAGGTGTTACTACACATGGGGATTGATACGGTTGATCTTGGTGGTGATGCTTTTGAAATTAAAGTTCGCGAAGGTGAAAAAGTAAAAGCTGGGAAAATTGTGGCAAGCGCAGATTTAGCGACAATTCAAAAAGCAGGAAAAATGACAACGATGATTGTAGTGTTCACTAATGGTGACAAGATTGACAATTACCATTATGATAAAACTGGACTGGTTTCTCGTGGAGAGAAGATTGGGTCAATCGATTATTAAAGTGGGGCGAGAACAATCAAAGTACTAACCTTGAATACTCATAGCTGGATGGAAACAGATAATCATATGCAGGTCGATATTTTAGCTAAACGAATTGCTAAGGAAGACTATGATTTTGTTGGGCTGCAAGAAGTGAATCAGCTCATGGACAGCCCGTTGGCAGAACTGGATGAGTATTTTCGACCGACCATAGAGCAACAAGCGATCCGTCAAGATAACTTCTTGTTTTGTTTGGTCAAATGTTTAAAAGATTTGGGCTGCAACTATTATTGGAGCTGGAGCTATAATCATATCGGTTATGATATTTACCACGAAGGAATCGGATTGCTGTCAAAAACACCGATTGAATCGGAATGTTATCTAATTTCTGAAAGCTCTGATCCAACAGATTATCATACAAGAAAAGTTATGATTAGCACTACCACGGTCAATGATCAAAAAACATTTGTAGCTAGCGCTCATTTCTCCTGGTGGCAAAATGATAAAAAAGCTTTTGCTTACGAATGGAGTATCTTTGAAAAGATATTGATGGAAAAGCAAGGCTCGTTGATTATTATGGGTGACTTTAACAACGAAGCGAAAAGAATTGGTGAAGGGTACGATTTAGTCAAAAACAGTTCACTTGGTTTGTATGACGCATTCATTTTGGCAAAAGACAGGTATGGTGAGAATACAGTAGAAAAAGAAATTGACGGTTGGTCAGGGAACGATGCCAAGCTGCGAATCGACTATATTTTTGTATCTGATAATTACGAGGTTAAAAGCTACCATATTGTTTTTGATGGAAATAACGAGTCTATAATTAGTGACCATTTTGGAATAGAAGTAGAGATGGACTAGCAATTTGCTAGTCCATTTTCTATTATAATGAAATTATTTTGAAAAACAGTTGAAAAGTATTTGACATTATTTTTCAATATGATATTATCAATGACGTCGCTGAAATAAGTTGATCTAACAATGAATAATAAATGTTGGCAGACTTTTTGTTGAATGTTATTATTTCAAAGTTGTCAATTGAGTTTCAAGACTTTTTCAAAAATAAATGAAAAAAGTTGTTGACATTCACTCAGTAACCTGTTAAGA
>NZ_JXLA01000052.1 GCF_001886185.1 Enterococcus raffinosus
TCTAAGGTTGTTGATTTCAAATGGAACAATTGACGGTACGAAAGTGTTTGTTCATTCATGGGATGATGCCCTCCTTTTTGTTTAGTAGAGGAAGGCGGCTAAGCCGCGCCTCCTCAAATTCATTGATTAAAAAATGATTGTTTCGACCGTTTCGACGTACTTGGCGCTAACGACTTCGTTATACAGTTTTTCGCCATCTTTATTGAATAAATGTAACAACGTCATTTTTTCTAAGATACTGCGGATATCCTCTGGCGCTTTGCCTTCTCCTGGGTTTGGATAGCTCCAAGTTTGAGAGCGACCGCCGCTGGTTTTAAAGATCGATACAAGTTTTTTCATCTAGTTTCCTTCTAATTTTTTGTCACGCGAGATTGGCTGGTGATGATCACGCCATCTAACAAGGTGTCGTCTTGGTCTAATTCCGTCATGATTTCCCCTAATTGGATGATTTCTGCTTCCTCAGGGTTTTCCACAACGTTTGAAAAAGTGACTTTCTTTAATTTTTCCACTCCTGGGACAGATAAGTGGACTTGTAGTTTGGTGCTTAGTTTTTGGATCATGTTCATTCCTCCATGTTTTTTTGTTCCGGCCGGTGACTACAAGATAAAGGATTTGCAAAAAAAATGCGAACCGCAATTTCGAATCGAAACCTTCAATTTCGAATGTTTAAGTCTTGGAAATGTTGAAAGACCGTTTCATATGATCGAAGTTGTGGGGGAAGCATCGAAGTTGCCCTTTGACTTGCACTGTCGAAAGAATGTAAATTGTAGAATTAAGCATTATTCATTGATTTATGAACCTTGAATCATAAATTTGAAGATAACACAAAAAATGGCTCATAACTAAACTCCAAATACACTAGGTTTATCAAGAATACTACAAATGATTTGTTAGTTATGAATCCGAATGCTTGAAACTTATAATAATTGAGTAAAAATCGTACTATGGATGACTGTTAAAGAAAAATTATTAATAGAAATAAGCTTGTTACTAGATTGAAGATCGTTAATATTTTTAGAAATTTAAATCAATTTAAGCTGTCCAGCAGTATGATCGGAGTTGAAGAAAATAGGAATATTCTCCGTATCAATAAGCAAATGAAAAAAAGCAGACAAAACTCTTAATTTAAAGTTTTGTCTGCTTGTATTTCTTTACAACGCACTCTCATGCGCCATCAGTTCTGGGTAATACTCGAACTCCTCAAAAAGTGTCGGATCGTAATCAACGAAGCGTTTGACCCAATTCTTAGCTTCGAAGAAATCAAGGATTTCTTGATCGGCTGGATGATAAGGGATATTCAAGAATGCCGTCAGTTTACTTAGATCTGGTTCGATCATGAAGACATTTCTTGGATCGTATAGGCGATAAAATGGCAGCATCGCATTCGCTGTAACAAGTTTCTTCTGTAAAAATAAGGACTCGAATGTTCGCAGAGTCACTCCGTATTGTCCAGCACGTAGGATTTCAAGGATGCCTTTACTGCGTTTAACTAGCTGCAAATAGTCGTTATAGGGCAAGTAGCCTTCTTGCTCGTTGCCGCGTTTTGGCAGTATATGATAGTGGGTGGATAGGCCAAGGGATTCGAAACGGCTCTTTAGTTCCATCGCCTGCTGCTTGCGGCCATTATCATTGGCGCCAAAGAAAATATCGTATTCAGTCTTATGCACGGACTCACCGACTGATTTTGTGTAAAAGGAGCTGTTATGTTTTAGCCCTAGATCTCGGGCTTCTAATGGATCGAAATGGTAGATCTCATCGATCGCGGGTTCTTTTTGTGCGTCGTTCAATTTTCGATAATGCTCTAATTTGAAGTGATTCCAGAAGAATAGAACGATCTTGGCTTTTGTGAAGGGGCGGATTCGTGCCGCCATTTCTGGTTCAAAGCCGAAATCTAAAAATATGATCAATTGAAAGTTTTTCAAGTAGTGACGTAATGTCTCGTTGCTTGCTGCAAGTAATTCTTTCCCTGAACAAACACTCATTTCTGAGATGGCAGGGAAAAAGTATAGTGAACGGTCCTTAGGGACAATCAAAACATCAGAATTTTTCATTTTTCTCCCAGCTTTCTTATTAAATTTGACCTAGCATAGCGCTTTCCAAAGTCAATAGCGATAATTATGCTTGAGAAAAATAACACAGAAACCTCATAAGAAATGAAAAAATTTTGTTCACGTGCGGTTTGCATCACGCTGTACTGATCGAACAGGTCTACTTTCTTCTTTCTAAAAAAGCTGCTCTTACCCTACTTATAATGTGAAAATCGTGAATGTCAAAAAAAAGAGGCTGTCTATGGGATAAGACAGCCTCTAAAGGAATTTACGATGTGAAAGAAAGAACTACTTTCAAACAAACGTAATCTTTTCTATAAAATTAGTGTGCGCGATTGAAGCGTGCGATCCATTGCTTGTAGGGCAATACGCCCCCTAAGAAATAGGTGATGATGGCTTGGATCGGAATCCAAATCACGGTTTTGATCAAACGTGGTGCCCAAATTACCCAGCTGTTCAATGGCACATGGTACATCATTGCCAGCCAAAGTGGAGTTAGGATCAAGTTGATCACAATCGTCGTAACTAGCACCGCTTGAATCGAATTTTTCCAAGTAATTTCTTTCTTATAGAAGAAGTACCCGTAGATTGCTCCTTCTAGAAAGGCATTGATGGTAAAACCAATGAAAAAGGGTGCCTTTGCAAAAAGTGACATACCGATAAAATCAGCGATAACCGCACCGATCCCCGTCCAAAATGGACCGAAGAGCATTCCCATGATAATTTGCGGGATAAAGGTAAAGCTGACTTTTAAAAATTGCGTCTCGATTCCTAGTATCCGAGACAAAGTGACCATCATGGCGATCAATAGCGCCATCGTTGTGATGCTTCTAGCATCGAGGTGTTTCTTCATTTCTAGCATCTCCTTATAGAGCTGCTACATCTTCATGCAGCGAATGCGAAAATAAAACCGCAGACCAAGTCTTTCGTCCAGAAGGCAACATCCCATCCCTCCAGCACTTAACGCTTTATTTTCTACTCTGATTTATTTTTGGGAGAGTTCCCCCGAAGAAATACTAGCACAGAATGAAAAAGGAAACAATCTTTTCAAGCGTAACTTTCAATTATCGGAAAAACTTTTTTTTCACTATTAATTTTGGGTAATTTTCGGCTTATTTTAGAGGTATGATAGAACTATAACTAAGCTATAGAGAAAAGAGGTCTGAATATGTCTGTAAAGCCGTTGAATGAAAGGCAGCTGTTTCGAATGAAGCGGGAGAACTTGGAAAAACGGATACAGCAATACTATGAAGAAACCCATGATACAGATGCTGTACTGGAATATAATCTGGCGGTTCTAGTCTTTAACGCGATTACGATGGATGATTATTCATTTGTCTGTCAAGAGTTGATCAAGGAAATTTTCTTAACAAGTGAACCAAGTGATAAATTACGAGATTATTGCTTGTATTTCTATGATTTCTTTGATTACCGTGAATGGGAGCTTGTAAGAGCGAGATTGTTCAAGAATAGAGCGGAATTTTCGGAATATACACGCTTGATTCGTCCCGAAACGACGTGTGTTCGAGCGGCATCTGCGCCTACGGATAAAGCACGGGATTGGCTTTTTGAGCGTTATTACGGTGATGGGAGTCATACCCATCAAGCGAAAGAAAGCTGCGACTACTATTTCGAAACCGTTTTTAAGGATGCACAGGGGAAAAAGCATAAACAAAAATTTCAAAACGCCGATATTAGCATGTCGACTAAGAAGTTAAAGGCACTGCTAACGATTCTGACAAAGCTGACAATCTTTGAAAGAGATGGGATTCGAAAGTTTGCGGAGGTCGTGTTTCCCGACTGCAAAACAGTTGTGGGAGACCTATAAGCTAGAAAAAACAATAGTATTAGAAAGAGGGGAAAAACGTGCAGCCTTTACAGGAAAGACAACTGCTTCAAATGAATCGAGATTCTTTAGAAAAGAGGATTCAACAGTACTACAACGAAACAAAAAATGAAGATGTAGTGATCGAATATGGGTTGGTTCTTCTAGTGAGAAATGCGATGGTGATGGATGACTACTCCTTTATTTGCAAAGACCTGATCTGCAAAATCTTTTTAGAAGGTAAGCCCAACAATACAAAGCGCGATTTTTGTTTGTATTTCTACGACTACTTTGAATACAGTGAATGGGAGATCGTACGAAATCGACTGTTTAAGAATCGTGCGGAGTTTTCGGAATGGACACGAAGGATTCGTCCTGAAACAAAGTGTTTTCGCGCGGCTGCGGCACCGACTTATGACAAATTTGATGAAATCTTGAGCTATGCGACACAGAACTATCCAGAAGAACAGAGAGCTGCTGCTTTTGCTGATAAGGAGAATTACGATTTTTGTTATAAGGCATATTTTGCTGATGCGAATGGCAAGAAGCATATGGTGACCTTCAAACATGCCGATATCAGCAAGTCAGGGGCGGAGCTCTATATATTATTTGAGATGCTGACAAAGCTGACAATTTTTGAGAAAGACGGGGTTCGCCGATTTACAGAAATTATGGCTGACGACTGCAATGAAGTGACTATCCACTCATTGATCCGTTCAAAGAAAAGA
Source organism: Enterococcus raffinosus (assembly GCF_001886185.1). Taxonomy (GTDB): domain Bacteria; phylum Bacillota; class Bacilli; order Lactobacillales; family Enterococcaceae; genus Enterococcus_A; species Enterococcus_A raffinosus. Next base: position 4,602 of record NZ_JXLA01000052.1, read on the forward strand.
GCCCATAGTCGTTAATTTAAAGAAGCAGGACGAGAAGAACGTCCTGCTTCTTTGAATGGGCAATACGTTGAAGACTAGTATGGTCCAGAAAATTAGAAAAAATGATTAATATAATGAGGAGTGAACATCATGAATTCCACTTTGTCGATTTCAAGTTTGTTTTTTAATAAACGATCTCTTTTGGATCCGAATGCGCCAAGACAAATTCTTTGAAACTAATGACCGCTGGTGTTAGATAGGCTTCTTTGTTCGTAACTAGATAAAAGGAACGATCCTGTATCACATTTTTTAGGTGAATCGTTTTCAACGGCAGGTGCTTCAAGATGGACATATTTGGCACAACAGCGATCCCAAACCCTTGACTGACAAGACCGGCAATAACCTGGTCAACGGTCACCTCATATACGATATTGTAGCTGCAATTATTTTTTTTGAATATTTCATCAATCACATTCCTCAGGCCGCTGCTTTTGCTGAAGCCGATCTGCTCATAGGGCTGTGTTTGCTCCAAATAAATATTGTCAAACTGCGCCAATGGGTGATCAAGGGGCGCGATAACGACTAATTCTTGGCTAGCGATGGGTAGAAATTCTACGCTAGGTTCGTCGGGTAGGTAGGAGGCGATGCCAATATCGTAGTGCATCGTTTTGATGCCATCCACGATTTCTCTTGTTACCCCAGAGGAAGTGTGAAAATCAAAAAGAATCTCTTTATCAGGATTTGCGTCATGAAAGCCTCGAACAAGCTTTGGTACAAAAGTCGTTCCTAAAACGGGCAGGAAAGCAAAGCTGATAAAGCCGCTGCCTTTACTGATTTTTGTCACTGTTTCTATCCCGTCATCCAGCGTACCCAAAGTACGGGCGATGTAATCTTGAAAGATTTTTCCTGGTTTTGTTAATACGACATTCCGGCCTTTTTTCTCGAACAAGGTGATGCCCAGCTCATCTTCTAAAGAGGCGATCGCATTGCTCAAGCTTGGCTGTGTAACATTCAGTATTTTACTGGAACGGGTATAATGCTGCTCTCTGGCCAATACATCAAAGTATTTCAAATGTTGTAAATTCATCTGCCTCACTCCTGCTCGTTTCTCGACTTTATAAAGCTTTTCTATAAGTATAGCAAAACCTATATGTTTTACCTATAGGTTCTTCGAGAAAAACCAATTAGAATTTTGAAAATTCTCACGTTAAAATGAATGCAAGATTTGATTGTGAAAGCAGATACATTATGAACCCTATAGTTTTCACGTCAAAAAAGCTTTCATACATTAAGGGACTGCAGCCTAGCATGTGAAAGAAATAACTTTTGAATAACTGAGAGACGATTTAGGAGGAGAATAAGAAATGAAAAAAGTACCATTAACGATCAGCTCGTATACTTTAGGTATGGAAATTGACTTTGAAGAACGGGTGAAAATTGCGAAAGCAGCAGGCTTTGATGGCATTGGTCTTCGTGCTGAAACGTATATGTTGGCTATCAAGCAAGGCTATTCTGACGAACGCATGTTAGAAATTTTAGAAGAAAACGACATGAAGGTAACGGAAGTAGAGTACATCACCTTATGGGCGGATCCAAATAAAACGCAAGAAACACCAGAAACGCTATTGCAGCAATTTAAAGAACAGACCGTTTATCATATGGCTCGTTTGTTTGGCGTAGGTCATATCAACTGCGGCTTGATGGAAAAATATCCAGCGGAAGTTCATATCCAAGCCTTCAAGGAATTGTGTGCACGGGCGAAGGAATTAGTGATCGGCTTAGAATTCATGCCATACAGCGGTGTACCCGACTTAGCGAGTGCTTGGAATATCGTTAAAGGTGCGGGTTGTGATAACGGCATGCTGATCTTAGATACGTGGCATTGGGCACGGGCGGAAACATTAGCAGAAGATTTGAAAGATGTTCCGGCGGAAAAAGTCGTATCCGTTCAAATCTGTGACGTGCTGGAACGCCGCTACCCAGATACGATTTTACGTGATGAATCCATGCATGACCGTCTTTGCCCGGGAACAGGCTGGGGAGATACCGTTGGCTTCTTGAAAGCCATCAAAGAACACGGCATCAAGCCTCGGGTGGTTGGTACCGAAGTAATCTCTGATCCGATCTTGAGTTTAGGCTATGAAAAGGCGGCTCAAATGAACTATGACACAAGTATTGATGTAATCAAACAGGCTTGGCCAGAACTACTAGAAGACTAGAAAAGGGTGGGTAAAATATGTTAGAAGGCGTTTCAGGTAAAACACAATTATATGGATTGATCGGTAGTCCGGTAGGTCACTCAGGATCACCAGCGATGTACAATTATGGGTTTGAACAATTAGGCATTGATGCTGTTTATCTTGCGTTTGATGTGCAAATAGATGAAGTAGAACAAGCGATTCAATCTGTTCGTACCTTCAATATGCCTGGGGGCAACGTGACGATGCCTTGTAAGGGCGAAGCAGCGAAATATATGGATGAGTTATCCCCTGCGGCTCAGATGGTCGGTGCGATTAATACCTTTCAGAATAAGGATGGCAAATTAACAGGCCATATCACGGATGGAATCGGCTTTGTCGATAATCTGAAGGCGAATAATGTTGATCCTAAAGGAAAGAAATTCATCGTTTTAGGAACTGGTGGTGCGGCAACAGCGATCCAAGTTCAATTAGCGATTGAAGAAGCGGCAGCTATTGATATCTTCAACATCAAAGATGATTTCTTTGTAAAGGGTGAAGAAACCGTTGAACGAATCAAGAAGTTCTATCCAGATTTAGCGGTTGCCATCCATGACTTAGGAGATGCGGAATTATTGAAACAAAAAATCGCTGAAGCAGACGTTTTAGTGAATGGTACGACTGTTGGAATGGGCGAAGGGTCAACGAGAACACCAATAAGTGATACGAGTATGCTTCATGAAAAATTAGTGGTGGCGGATGCGGTATACAATCCTCCAGTAACACAGTTGATTAAAGATGCTAGGGAAAAGGGCTGTGACACGGTGACTGGAGAAGGCATGCTGTTAGGGCAAGGAAAAGCTGCATTTGAAATTTTCACCGGACAACCTCTTCCAACAAAAGAAAAATAAACGTTGGAGCTAAATAAACGAGTAGGAGTAATTATCATATGAGAAAGAAGTATTTACCGTCACTGATTTTTGTATATTTGGCCTATTTTACTCACGGAATGCAAACACTAAGCCTGAGTCAAAATGCCTCATACTTTTTTGACAAATGGGGATATACAGATGCTACCGCTGGGGCGGCGGCTGTTTCAATGGCGATCACGTTTACAGGTTTCGGGAAGCTGATCTCTGTTTGGATCGGTGGAGAAATTTCAGACAAGGTTGGTCGTAAAGTGTTGGCTGTCGGCGGATCTGTGCTATATCTTCTGTTCTTCGTCGTTTTATTATTGTCAACTAACGTGTATATCGCCTATGTTGCGGCATTCATTGTTGGGATCGCAAACTCTGGTATGTGGGATGCGGCGTTGTATCCGGCAGCACAAGAAGCGACACCTAAATATGCGGCTTCAGCACTATTAGGAATTAAATTATTTGTCTCCATCGCTGGGGTAATCTTCCCATTAATGGTTGTTCGTTTTGCAGAAGCTGGACAAAACTCTATGAGTATCATCGTACCGGGAGTATTGGCACTTATTTGTGTGATTATGTCGATTCTTTGTCCATTTGCTTATGATGATGATATGAAGGCTAGTAAAAAAGCGAAAAGTGATTCTTCCGTAGAGGAAGCATTAGAGTCTTCAGAAGATTTGGTTCAAAAAGAAATTGATGAAGCAAAAGCGAAGATGCTGGTTCAACCCAACAAGCTGGTTAATTTTACAACGATGTTTTACGGTTTTGTCTGCATGTTCATTATGTACGGCGGCCAGCAATACACGAAGGCATATGGTTTGAGTAATGTCGGTATGACAGAAATGCAGGCAGCGAGCTTGACGTCTGTTTATACGATTGGTTCCATTATCGCTGTTCTTTTCTGGGCCTTTATGATGGGTAAATTAAGATGGAATCCGGTGAAGGTATTGTTCATCGATGCAATCTTTACAACGATTCCTTTGGTTGCTGTGTTGCTTATTCATAATATTACGGTGATCTATATCAGTATCGCTTGCTTAGGATTCTTCGCTGCGGGTGGTGCTTTACAGGCAGGACTTAGCGTTCGTCAAATGTTCTCACCAGGGAGAAAAGGTAGAAATACCGGGATCTATTATACTTGGATGAGTATCGCCAGTGTCGCTTTACCATATTTTGTTGCGTATATGACAAAATCGGCAGGTGAAGGACAAGCGGTATATATCATGATGGGCTTGTTGCTAATGTTTGGGGTCATCTCAATCGTTATGATGAGTTACTTAGTCCTACAGCACAAGAAGATTTTTGGTTACAGTGCTTTTGAGAAGCTGAAGGATTAGCAGGAATTGAATAATACTTTCGGAGGAAAGGCTGATTTTTAAGAATCAGTCTCCTCCTTGTTTTCATATTATGAAGTATCATGTGAAATATTTTTCAATATTCAACTATGGAAACAGAGACTCAGGGTTTAAAGGAGGTACCCATGGATATTTTAATTGGGATATTGTTAATCTGTTCCTTTGTAGGAATGGTTATATTTTGTATAAAAGGACACAACTTGATGGTCGGCTTTTTCATTATGGCGACCATTTGGACCGTGCTGCCAATCATTGGAAATTTGATTTCACCTAACGAGGTATTTGCCGGCATGACAATCACGGACATGCTGAAGACGGTCTATCAAACGGCGCCCGAAAAATATGGGGCGTCACTAATGAACATTTTCTTGGGTGCTTTTTTTGGCCGAATATTATTGGATACTGGAATAGCTTCTACGATCATTCGAAAGAGTGTGGAATTAGGTGGAGATAATCCAGCAATCATTTTAGCGATTGTGAACTTAATTACAGGTTTTATTTTTACTTCGATGACTGGAGCAGGCTCCGTTATCGCGATTGCGGTAATTATTCTGCCGATCTTGTTTTCAATTGGGATTCCGAAGGTTATCGCGTTCTTTTCATTTACTGGTTCGGTGGCAGCTGGCTTGTTTTTGAATCCAATTAATTTCGCGCAATATTCTGCTTTCTTTTTGAATTCAAACGGCGGCGCCGAATACTCATATAGCGATTATTTTCCGTTTGGAATTTTGGCATTTCTAGTAATGATCGTTGTGGTGTCTATAGCGGCGATGATTTATTTGCGAGTGGAAAGTCTGACCTATGCTTGGGCGGCGACGAAAGAAAGTAAGATTATGGACGCACCAGGGATTTCGCTGATCACGCCCTTTTTACCAGTAGTGGGAGTTATTCTGCTGGATCTTCCGGTGATTCTTTGCTTTATTTTAGCTAGTTTGTATGCTTTGGCTGTCTGCGGTGTGCTGAAGGGCGGCTTTAGAGAGATTTGTCGAACGGTTTCTCGTATTTTTACAGAAGGGGTCAAGGACACCTCCTCGTTGGTTGCCTTTTGGATCACTTTAGCCATGTTTAATGATGCAGCCTTTTTTGCGGCACCATACTTTGAGAAAATCATCGGCGGCATCATTCCAACGGCCCCCTTAGCATTATGTATTCTGTTTGGTATTTTAGCGCCATTAACGTGGTTTAAGGGACCGCTATCTTTAATTGGATCTGGTGCGGCTTTGTTGGCGGTGGTGAGTCAAACGACGAATTATCCAACAACATTTCTCTATCCGCTATTTGCCTCTGTATTGATCGGCATGGCGCATTTTGATATTACGATTTCTTGGAATGCATGGGGATTGAGCTTCAACCGAATCAACGCGATCGATTATATGAAGGTGACATTTGTCCCTGGGATTATTGTCGCGCTGATCTTGGAAATTGCGAACTTCTTGCTAAATAATCCAGTATAAATGAATGAAAGAAGGGGAATCTCTGAATGAAACGAAGAGTTCGAATAGGGATTGACGTAGGCGGCACCCATACAAAGGCGGTAGCAATTAATAATGATACGCAGGAAATCATTGGAAAATCTTCTGTTAAAACTACCCATGATAATGAGAAGGGCGTAGCAGAAGGCGTGGTCAATTCCTTCTTAAAATGTTTAAAGGATTACAATATTGATCCTGAAGAAGTTGTATTTGTGGCACATAGTACCACGCAGGCAACGAATGCTTTACTAGAGGGAGACGTCGCAAAAATCGGCATTATCAGTACGGCGAAACCTGGAATAGAAGGCTGGTTAGCACGGATTCAATCCAATTTAAAGGACATTGATTTAGGAACAGGGCGAAGTATTCATATCTCCTCACGTTTTGTTACTCAAAATGAATTAAAGGAAGAGAAGATTTCAACCATCATTGACGAGTTATTGGCTGATGGCATGGATGTTTTGGTTGCATCTGCAGCTTTTGGCGTGGATGACTTATGTTTAGAAGAACAGATCGCTGAGGTAGGTAGGAAGAAAGGGATTCCAGTCACCTTAGCTTCAGAAATGACCAAGCTCTATGGTCTATCTCGAAGGACACGTACAGCAACGATCAATGCATCAATTCTGCCAAAAATGCTGGAGACGGCTAATTCTACTGAAGAAAGTGTTCGCTCTTCTGGTGTGGATGTTCCCTTAATGATCATGCGAGGGGATGGCGGGCTAATGGATGTTGTTGAAATGAAGAAACGTCCGGTATTAACGATGCTGTCAGGTCCCGCTGCTAGTGTCATGGGGGCTCTGATGTACTTGCGCACCTCCAACGGTATCTACTTTGAGGTGGGAGGCACCTCTACCAATCTAGGTGTTATCAAAAATGGACGTCCGGTGATTGATTATTCAGAAATATCTGGTCACAAAACTTACGTGAATTCATTGGACGTGCGCGTATTAGGTGTCGCAGGGGGAAGTATGATCCGGGTGAACAAGAGCGGTGTCAAGGACGTTGGTCCGCGAAGTGCGCACATTGCCGGATTAGAATATGCCGTATACACACCAGAAGAAGAAATTGTTGATCCAAAGCTGGAGCTCTATTCACCAAAAGAGGGGGATCCAGCGGACTATGTAGCGATAAGATTGGCGAGTGGAAAATGTATCACGATCACTAATTCCTGCGCAGCAAATGTTTTAGGCTATGTTACGGAGGAAGATTTTTCTTACGGGAATGTTGCTTCTGCTAGAAAAGCCATGACTCCTTTAGCGGACTATTTGAATACCACGGTGGAGGATGTCGCGCGACAGATTTTGTCGAAGGCGGTGGAAAAGATTGAGCCAGTGATCCGCTCATTAGCCAAAAAGTATCAGCTAGAAAAAAATCAAATGACCTTAGTAGGTGTAGGTGGCGGTGTCGCTGCATTGATCAAATTCGCTGCAGAGCGAATGGAATTGAACTATAAGATTCCTGAAAATGCTGAGGTGATCTCTTCGATTGGTGTCGCGTTGGCTGCTGTACAAGACGTGGTTGAACGAATCGTACCAAATCCTACGAAGCAGGATATTCAAGCAATCAAGCAAGAGGTTACAGATATGGCAATCGAGAGTGGGGCGACAGAGGATAGTGTCGAAGTTCATATCGAGATCGATCCGCAAACACAAAAAATTACCGCCAGGGCTTCGGGTTCAACAGCGGCACAGGCGACGGAAGTCCAATCAGTTGCCACTGAGACAGAGGCACGCGAGATTGCTGTACAGGATTTTCGTTTGCCGGCTGAAGAGGTTCAACTGCTTGATTCTACCGATCATTTTTACGTTTATGGCGCCAATTCCAAAAAAGGGAATGGTGTTCGGGTAATTGACAAGAAAGGCTTTATTCGAGTACAGCGTGAGCATGCGGAGGTAGTAAAAACGTCTATTCAAAATTACTTTGAACAGGTGACCTATTTGTGGGAAAGTATGGCAAATTATCAGAGTGATTTGATTATCCGTCCAGATTTCTATTTCTGTGTGGGACCACGGCTATTAGATTTTTCCAGCACCGACTTTACACAGTTGACGATGCTGATGGAGATTGAAATGAGTGAAATCGTTGGCGCTGAGGAAATGATGATCATTGCGGCGAATCGCTACACTTAAAAGGTTGATGGAGGTTTGACTTATGGAGGATCAGATGAAACAGTTGTCGCAGTTAAGAGATGAGCAGATCGGGCATTTTTTACTTTCACAAGATCATCTTTATAAAAAAATTCCTGAAGTCAAACGCTCCGAAATGCTGCATCAAGCCATTGACTGTGGAAAAAGGACGGCACAAGATTTTGCTGAAGAGGATTTGTGGAAATATTGTCAGAAAAACACAATTCAGGTTGAATACTTTACTGAAGACTTGAAGGCGGAAAACTTTCGTTTTGTATTGGCAGAGTTTCAATTGCCTAATCGAATTCGAATCAATCAAAGCCTGTTAAAAGAAGCAGAAGTCCTTTTTTTAGCCCAACAGGAATTTCTACAGGGTCAGAAGAAAGTGAAGGAGATTTTATTAGCCCACGAGCTCTATCATTATCTGGAAAATCAACAGGAATCCTATACGACGCAAAAGCAGTTGACCTATCAAACAGGGCCATTTAAACGTCAGGCACGTGTACATTCCTTGAGTGAAATCGCGGCGACAAGCTTTGCAAAAGAGTTATTGGATTTGAACTTTTCGCCAATTTTATTAAATGTACTTTTGCTTTATCCAGTCGCTCCTGATTACAGTCAGGAGCTGGCAAAGCAATTGCTGATGATTGATTGAACGAGGCTATAGATTGATTGAAAAAAAGAATTAGTATCCATTGATAGGATTCAGTATATTTAAAGAAAGAAAACCTTTAAGGAGCGGAAATAATGGAAAAATCATGGTTAGATTTAGCAGGCGACGTGGTCGTAATCACGGGAGCTTTAGGTGGAATGGGGCGCAAAATCGCGAATGACTTCGCGGAGCAAAAGGCAAACTTAGCTTTAGTCGACTTAAATGAAGAAGCGACAGAAAGCTATGCGAAAGAGTTAGCCAAAAAATATGGCGTTCAGGCGAAAGGCTATGCCTGCAATTCAACAGTTGAAGAGCAAGTAGACGCATTAGCGAAAACGGTAAAAGAAGATTTTGGAAGAATTGATGTGTTGGTTCAAACAGCAGCTATCTTGACCTTCAGTCCATTAGAGGACTTAGCGTTGGATGAATGGAAGCGTACAATTGATGTGAACTTGAATGGGTATTTCTTAGTTTCACAACGAATTGGTCGTGTGATGATCGAGCAGCAATCTGGTCGGATGGTCCACATTTCTACGATCGCTTCGATTGCACCGGAAACTTACTCAGGCGCATACAGCCCAAGTAAAGCGGGTGTGAACATGCTGTCTAAGATGATCGCCGGTGAATGGGGACAATATGGTGTACGCAGCAACTGTGTATTGCCATGCTTCGTAAAAACACCATTATCAACGAAATTCTATGAAGACGCGGAAGTAGAAGAAGGCAGAAGAAGAATGACTGCCAACCGCCGCATCGGTGAAGTACAAGATATTGCGAATGCGGTGCTTTACCTAGCCAGCAAACGTTCAGATTATACGAACGGCCACGAATTACGTGTGGAAGGTGGCTTCGGGAATATGATCGGCGATCTTGTACCGAAACCAGGCGGTCGCCGTCAATATGCTATTGATTCAAAGAAACCAAAAGCTTAATACATCGCCAGAGCCTTGACAACATTTGTCAGGGTTCTTTTTTTATACGGTTTAAAGAAATACTTGCAGTTGATTTAACTTGATATCACAACGAGAGATCTCAGGAAATATAATCAATTGCTAATCTCCATAACTAAAAAAGTTCGAAGAAAACAGGGAGTGCTTTCTTCGAACTTATTGTTTTAAGTAAAAGAGATTACCAAATACTTACCCGTTTTTCTGGTGCTAAATACATCGCATCTGTTGGTTGGATATCAAAGGTTTGGTAAAAATCTGCCAAGTTCTTCACTTGAACGTTGGCCCGTAATTTATTTGGCGCATGCACATCAATTGATAAAAGTAGTTGTGTGTATTCTTGGCGCGCCTTCATGCGCCAAATGGTTGCCCAATTAATAAAGAAGCCTTCAAGGTCAACGTCTTTGTCCTTTTTAGCAGCTTCAAGTGCACAGCTCAAGCCACCCGCATCGGCGATGTTTTCTGAGACCGTCAGCTTGCCATTTACTTTTCCACCGGCAATTTCTAGACCGTCAAATTCAGCGATCATTTGATCAGCTAGTTCCTGGAAGTGTTGCTGATCTTCTTCTGTCCACCAATTGTTTAAGTTCCCATATTCGTCAAAGAGTGAGCCATTGTTGTCAAAGGCGTGAGAGATTTCGTGAGCAATTACCGCACCGATGCCTCCGAAATTTTCACTGCTGGATTGCTCTAGACTGTAAAATGGCGCTTGAAGAATCGCTGCTGGAAAAACAATGATATTGCGGAATGGGTGGTAATAAGCATTCACTGTATCTGCACTCATTTCCCATTCATCCCGTTCAACAGGTTGATTCCATTTAGCATAGTCTTCTTTCCGTTTAAGATGACTGAAGTGCAGCGCATTATCTAAAAGAGTGCCGCCTTTTTCTGCTGGTGTTACTTTAAATTGTGTATAGATTGATGGGATCTTTTCTGGATATCCAACATGGATACCTAATGTACCTAACTTAACGATGGCTTTTTCACGAGTTGCCTGACTTAACCAAGTATTATGGTTTAGACGCTCTTGATAAATGCCGACCATTCGTTGAACCATTTGTTCCACGTCTTTTTTTGCCTGTTCGCCGAAGTATTTCTTTCCGTAGTAGTCGCCGACGATTTGGTCGAAGCGGCCGGAAGCCAAATAGAACGCCGCTTTTTCTTGTGAACGGGCTTCAGGGGCACCAGAAAGTGTGCGGCTGTAGATGCCGCCGACTTGACGAAACTCCTCGCTGAGATAAGCGGTTAAAGCATTGATGGTCATCACTAACATCCAGCTTTTCATCTGTTGGAAGGTGGTTGGATTCACTAATTCATCTAGCTTGTCAAAATAAGCAGGTTCAGTCACGATGATTTTTTCGGGAACCTCACCGACCAATCCAGTCAATAGCTTCTTCAAATCTAAATGCTGGCTATGCTTAATGAAGGCGTCGCCGCTTTCAGGATTGTACATTTTACTGTAGTCGGCATTTTCCTCTGCACTTTTTACGTGAGGAGCCAACAATTTGTCGTATTGCAGGGCTTCATCGGTGATTTGTTCTGCGACAGCTGTTTCATAGCCTGCAAGTTCAAAAAGCTTCATTGTCATTTCTTTAAAGACTGCCAGCAATTGTGGCGCTTGTGGGTGCTCCGCCTCGTAATAAGTTTTATCCGGTAAGATCAAGCTAGGAGCACCAGCAAATAAAGCATTGATTTTTGTATTTTTCATATCCGCATCTACGTCAACGCCAAAGGGTAAAGGCAGTCCGTCCAGCACCCAACTGGTTAATTGCTGTTCGATCTCCGTAAGGTCCTTTACATCTTCCACGCGTTTCAATAAAGGAAGCATAGGTGCTGCGCCATCTTGATCCCGTTTTTGATAATCATTGGCTAGTCGATAATAGGCAATGTATTCTTTCATCAAATCATTGGGAATGAGTGAAGCGTCCTCACTCATTTTTTTGGTATCTGCCATTAATAGCTCATCAATGCCATCTACAAGGTCCTGGAACCCGCCGGTTGCTGGTTTGTCTGCTGGGATCGTCGCTTCCTTGATCCATTCGCCATTAACCGCTTCATATAGATCTTCTTTGATTAATGCTTTGTTCAAAATAGATTCCTCCATCCTTTTTCTCTAGTTCTTTCAGCTACTATCCATTATGATATAACTTAAGAAGATACACAAAAGAAAATGATTCGGAGGTGGCAAAAATGAATTATCCAATGGATCAATGGATAGAGCTAAACAGCTTTGAACCCTACCGTGATTGGAAAACACCGCGCGGTTTTTTATGCGGAACTTATGCCAGTAGTGTTCTGTTAGCCTATTGGCAAGATCAAATAGATGACCGTATTTTGCCGAATGGGTTAAGAAAAAAAGAGAACGAACAAAACGAAGCGCTGATTCAAGCGCTGCAGCCTTTGTTGCAGCCGATCGATTTTCCAACTGTACCGCTTCAGATTTCTTTAGGCTTAAATCGCTTTTTTCGCCGCTATCGAATTTCTTATCGTGCTCGCGGAACAGTGGCGGGGTCTTGGCAGCGTGTGACCAAACGCATTTTGAAGGGAGAGCCTGTGATGATCGGACTCTTGCAATTGTTTGGCAGCAGCTATAAAAATCATTGGGTGGTTGTTCACGGATTCATGGAAACCTCAGACGGACAAAAATTTTATAAAATCCACGACAATTGGGGTAAAAGTGCTGCGGTAATTCCTGCTGAATGGGGAAACGGCACGATATCTTTGGTGGCACAAAGAGGCTGATCGCGGATTTCATTAAAGATTTCAGATCAAATTTTTCAAAGCATCGCTTTTATCCGCCTAAACAAAAAGTAAAATCTACATCAAATAACTCAAAATATGTTAAACTGGTGGTACAAAAATACTTGGAGGGACACCATGTCAGAAGAAAGTAATGAAAAGTTTAAAATTTTTAGCTTAAATGGAAATAAACCATTGGCTGAAAAAATCGCCGATGTCTGTGGCGTGCCATTAGGGAAAAGTACTGTCAAGCAGTTTAGTGATGGAGAGATCGCTATTAATTTGGAAGAGACAGTTCGCGGATTCGATGTTTATTTGATCCAATCAACCAATGAGCCGGTGAATGATTATTATTTAGAATTATTGATCATGATCGATGCGTTAAAACGAGCAAGTGCGAAAACAATCAATGTTGTCTTGCCTTACTATGGGTATGCTAGACAGGATCGTACAGCAAAGCCGCATGAGCCGATCACAGCAAAATTGATTGCGAATTTACTTTCAGACGCAGGGGCAACAAGAGTCTTGACTCTTGATTTACACACTGTGCAGGTCCAAGGATTCTTTGATATTCCAGTTGATAATTTGTTTACGATGCCATTGTTCGCGCATTATTATCGTCGCCGTGGAATGGTTGGGGATGATTATGTTGTTGTTTCTCCAAAAAATAGTGGTGTTCAGCGTGCCCGCAGTCTAGCGGAGTATTTGGATACTGCTATCGCGATTGTGGATGTTGCAGAAGAGGGGAATCCTGAATCTGGTTACGTTATCGGTGATGTCGAAGGTCGCTGCTGTATCATGGTGGATGATATCCTGAATACAGGGGAGGTTTTCTCCAATGCGTCAAAAACATTGAAGAAAGCTGGCGCTAAAGAAGTGGTTGCCTGTGCCTCTCATGGACTACTATCACCTCCAGCAAAAGAGAATTTAGATGCCGCGGACATCAAGGACATCTGCATTACAGATTCTGTCTTGACTGATCCAGAACGCCATCCAGAAAAATTATCCATTATTAGTTGTTCTGTGCTGATGGGAGAAGCAGTCAAACGTATCCATCAAAATGAATCAGTCAGCCCATTGTTTACGATGGAACAAAAAGATTTCGAATAAAAGGGCATTAAGCCCTTTTTTTGTCGAAGCACTGACTATGAAGAGAGGTTTAAAAGTTTGTGGAAAATATATATTTAGATCATGCGGCGACAAGCCCTATGCATCCAGAAGTCATCGCGACGATGACAGAAATCATGGCGGATACTTTTGGTAATCCATCAAGTGTTCATTCTTTTGGCCGACAGGCTGCCGGAAAATTGGAAATGGCGCGAGAGGTGATCGGCAAGAGTCTCGGTGTGAAATATCATGAGATCATCTTTAACAGCGGCGGAACAGAAGGAGATAACACGGCTATTTTAGAGACTGCTTTTGGCCGACAAGCAGAAGGACGGCATTTGATCACTACTCAGATTGAACATCCTGCGGTAATTAATACGATGAAGTATTTAGAGACGCAAGGGTTTGACGTGACCTATTTGCCAGTAGATCGCAAAGGCAACATCTCCTTAGCCGATTTTGACGCCAGTTTGCGGCCAGATACGATCTTAGTTTCCATTATGTATGGCAATAATGAGATCGGGAATTTGATGCCTATCAAAGAAATCGGAGAACGGTTGAAGGAGCATCCGGCGTATTTCCATACGGATGCGGTTCAAGCTTATGGCAATCAATTCATTCGTCCTCATGAATTAGGGATTGATTTTTTGAGTATTTCCGCCCATAAGATCAATGGGCCAAAGGGAGTTGGCTTCTTGTACAAAAGTGACGATGCCAAGTTACCCCCATTGCTTCGAGGCGGCGAACAAGAGGAGAAACGTCGTGCGGGAACGGAAAACTTGGCCGGGATTTGCGGTATGGCTAAGGCGGTTGAATTACTGACTGAAGAGGAACGAGAAAAACGTCGCGCGCTGTATGATCAATTCACTCATAAGATTTTAACTACCTTGGATCAAGCAGGGGTCGACTATCAGGTGAATGGCGATTTGAGCAACAAGCTGCCTCATGTACTGAATCTTCGTTTCAAGGGAATTATCAATGATTTGTTGTTGATGAAGCTGGATTTACGAGGCATTGCCGTCTCAACTGGTTCTGCTTGTACAGCAGGAACGATCGATCCTTCCCATGTATTAGAAGCCATGTATGGAAAGAACGCTCAGGAAGTAAGGGAATCACTACGTGTAAGCTTTGGCTACGGAAATACCATGGAGCAAGTGGACTATTTTGCTGAACAGCTCGTTGCGAGTTTACAAGAACTAACAAAGTAGATTGAAATGGCTCATGCTTATCTTTATAATTAAGAGTGAAAGAAAAAAACGATGAGGTGAGTAAATGGCATTTACTGAAAAAGCGACGATTAAGGGATCAAAATATCAATACGCGTTAGCACCAACGGCTAAACGCTATACACTGCGAGACAATGGCTTTACAGAAACAAGTTCTGGTAACTTCCAATTGGTTCGTCCTCTACAGGCAACACCACAAAGCAAAGAAGGCTTCAAACTAAAAATTACGGTATCAAAAGATATCCATACGATGAAAATGTCGGTAACAACGGCAAATGGCTTAAAAGCAGTAGATATCTTTAAAGATTCGAAGCAAGAAATGGTTCAAGAAAAATTTTACTTTCTGATGGACGGTATGATCGATCGTGGGCTCTTTGTAAAAGAAGAAGTTTAATTGTGAGATTTAATGAATGAGGTCTGTTTTTTTGCCAGTATTTTTTAGCAAAACAAAAAAGGACTGAAGCGAATGAGTAGAAAAGTCATTTGGATATGGTCATTTAATAACCGTCAGCAAACTGTTGGCTCGCCTAATGGAATGATTGCGTTGAGGCATCCCTTTAAATTTCAAAGAGGGATAAGACAAATACTAGCGCCCGATTGGACGGTTGAATTTATCAGTGATGATTTTTCAGAAGAACTCCCACAGGCAGATGTCATCGTTATCCCTAGATCAAATAGAGCACTTTACGCAGAACGAGCAAAAGATGCGAAGGTTGTATGGGTGTCAGGAAACGAGGTTGTGGAGAACGATTTTGAAGGAATCAAGAAAAAAATAGTTGAAGCTTAAACAGCAAGGGGAGTCATCAGTTGCTCTGCCTATACAAGTAGCGTTTTTAATGAAGTAAGAAGAATCATGTGAATATTGAAAAGAGAAGGCTTCTTAGGGTGTCCAAAAGTTGTGATGAACAAACTTTTGGGGCTCTTCGTCAATGAGTGTTGGTGAAGA
>NZ_JXLA01000053.1 GCF_001886185.1 Enterococcus raffinosus
AAGGGCTGATAATTATGAAATTAGCTCAGATATTTATTGGCCGGATTTTTCTTTACCAATTTATATTGGTTGCTTTCTTTAGCCATGAGTAAAAGTTTGTGGGCCTTGCTGCCGCTGGGATTAATTGTACTTTCAGTCCCTGCTATTGCAGAACATTTACGTCTGTATGGCTATCCATCTGACGATGTTCGTAATCAACTAAAATGGCATCGCTTTTATCAACGAACGCAACTGGCGGTAAATGGTATTTTGTTACTATCTGTTTTAACTAACTTGGGATTTTCACAAGTCTTCCCATTTTTTACTAATAATACAACGAGCAAAGGATTTGTCAGCTGTATATTGATTGTCGGAATCCTGTTGTCAGGAATTATTTTGAAAAGAATTAACAGCATTTATAGTCAAAAAGATAAACATGCTTCATACATTACAGAATTCAGCAAACTAAATAATAAATAAAGGGTGATTAAAAAATGGACGGATCAAATAATAAAGTATTTGCTTTCTTAGAGAAAAACCTGATGGGCCCGATGGGGAAAATCGCTTCACTTAAAGTAGTACGTGCCATCATGGGCGCTGGGATGGGCGCAATTCCCTTTACGATTGTCGGTTCAATGTTCTTGGTGTTCAATATTTTGCCAATGACTTTCCCGTTTCTAGAAGATATCTTCAATGCGACATTTTTCAAGTTCAGTGATCTTTATATGCTAGCCAACAGTACAACGATGGGGATTTTGGCCTTATACTTCTGTGTTGGTTTAGGGTATGAATACACCAAAATCATCGCGGAAGAAGATGATTTGAACATGGCACCGATCACAGGTGCATTGCTATCAATGTTTGCCTTTTTCCTTTCTATTCCTCAATTAGTGTTAGATAACGGCACAGTGGTTCGTTTGACTGATGCAAAAGAAAATATTATTAACGGTTGGGCAATTGGCGGCGACGGTGTCACACGTTTAGGAACAGTTGGTATCTTTACTGGGATTATTATGGCGGTTATTGCCGTGCAGCTTTATCGTTTGTGTGTATCGAAAAATTGGGTCATCCGCATGCCTGAGCAAGTTCCAGAAGGGGTGTCTAGAGCCTTTACAGCATTGATTCCAGCATTTGTTGTTGCCTTTGTTATTCTAATCATTACAGGCGTATTGGTCTTCTTTAATACAGATATTTTCCAATTGATCGCGATTCCATTCGGCTTCGTTACGAACCTGACCAGCAGCTGGATTGGTGTTATGGTCATCTACTTCTTGATCCATGCATTGTGGATCGTGGGGATTCATGGGGCTAACATCATTTCTTCCTTGATTGCACCGATTACTTTAGGAAACTTGGCGTTGAACGCTGATGGTGCGCATATCCCATTAGCAGGGGAATTCCAAAATGCCTTTGTAACGATTGGTGGATCTGGTGCGACATTAGGTCTATGTATCTTCTTAGTTTACATGGCAAAATCAGAACAATTAAAAGTGTTAGGAAAAGCAGCGATCGTTCCATGCTTGTTCAATATCAATGAACCATTAATCTTTGGTATCCCATTGATCTATAATCCATTTATGGCGATTCCATTTTTCTTAGCTCCGATGGTTTCAGCGTCAATTGCTTATTTTGCAATTCAATTAGAATTGATTCGTCCAGTAATCGCCAATATGCCTTGGCCTTCACCCGTTGGTGTCGGAGCCTTCATCAGTACCGGGGGTGACTGGAAAGCAGCGATTGTCGCAATTATCTGTGCAGTTTCAGCGTTTGTCATTTACTTGCCGTTTGCTCGTGCCTACGACAAGAAATTGGTGGATGAAGAATCAACAGTTAGCGAAGAAGCAGCTGGAGAAAGTATTTCAGCATAATGAAAGTAAAATAGCCGCTGGCAAGTTGCCAACGGCTTTTTTTATGCTTCTTCTTTTGTTGTCTCGTAATATTCTAAAAAAAGTTCGTGCAGGGCAGGATGTGTTTTTCTTAATTGGACTAAACGGTTGGTTTCGTAGGACATGAAGCAATGTTGACTTGTTCCTGTTGTGACCAGCTTGTCTCCATTGTAAACACGATACTCAAAATCTAAGCGTGTACCGGTATATTTCGTTACGACCGGTTTTATTAGAACCTCATCGCCAAAGCGGACCATTTCCTTATACTCACAGCTGACGCCTAGTACAGGGATCATGATACCGTCCGCTTCAATTTTTTCAAAAGGATAGTCCATAAAGGTCAACGCATCTACACGGGCTTCTTCAAACCAGCGAATGTAGTTGGAATGATGGATGATGCCCATCTTATCTGTTTCGTAGTAAAAGGGCTTGCGAGCATAGCCAGGATATTTTTCCATAATTAATTCCTTTCGGTTGCGAATTTTTTCATGTAGCGAGGCAGCGCTTCGCTGATCAAAGTAGGTAAAACTACGTAGTTATCTTTTGCTAAGGTGTCGCCAATCAAACTGTGGAGATAAACGGCTGCGGCAATCGTATCCGTATTTTTTTCAAATTGAGCCAAGAAACCAGTAATCATTCCAGCTAGGGTATCACCGGTTCCGCCAGTTGCCATTCCTGGATTGCCAAGGGGATTTTGATAATAGGCGATTGCTTCATCATAGATGGTTGTTCGGTGACTTTTCAAGACGATTTTAGCTCCTAAAAGGGCTTGTTTCGCACGATTGTTTTCATCCGTTTGATCAACAAATTTGAGGCCGCTAAGGCGTTCCCATTCCGCTAGGTGAGGAGTGAATACTGTTTGTTCAGGTGATTTTAGCGATAAGCTATAGTCACTAAACAGCGTGATGGCGGAACCATCGATCACCAGCCATTGCTGCTCCTGTTGATTTTTCAACACCCACTTTAGCAGTGTCAAGGCTTCCTTTTCAAGACCTAAACCAGGCCCTATTAATATGACGTCTGCTTTTTTCAGTATTTGGTAAATTGTTTTCAGCTCAGAAAAGTCCAGCACCATCGCTTCAGGTAACCGAGTATGAAGCGGGGCGTGATTTTTTTCAGCAGTGATGACCGTGGTCAGTCCGGCACCGCTTTTGATACAGGCTTCGGCACTCATAATGATTGCTCCGCCGTATTGTTGATTTCCGCCAATTAAAGCGACTCGCCCAAAGGTTCCTTTATGAGAAATCTCTGGTCGTTTCGTAATTACTTTATGCAAAATCTCTTCGTTAAGTTGGACCATTTAAGCACCTGCTTTCATTAACTATATAATAGTAGTCATTTTTAATGGAAATAGCTAAGAGAAAATTCACTATGGGTATCATTATAAGGGAAAAAGGAGAGTCTGTCCCCGCATTTCTTAAAGAGTTTTCATTTTTATTCTATGGAATAGAATGCTATCATTATAGTGGTTTTAATTAAAGGAGGAATCTTTCAATGACAATCGATTTTAAAAAAGAAGTCGAAGCACGCAAAGACGATCTATTAGCGGATCTATTCACTTTATTGCGTATTAAAAGTGAACGTGAAGACGACAAAGCAACCAAAGAAGCACCATTCGGACCAGGACCAGTGGAAGCATTAGAAAAAATGCTTGAAATCGCAGAACGCGATGGCTTCACAACAAAAAATGTCGACAACTATGCCGGTCATTTTGATTACGGTGACGGCGATGAAACCTTAGGGATTTTCGGTCACTTAGATGTGGTACCTGCTGGCGACGGTTGGGATTCAGATCCTTACGAACCAGAAATTCGCGATGGTAAATTATATGCTCGTGGTTCAAGTGATGACAAAGGCCCATCAGTTGCGGCTTACTACGCGGTAAAAATTATCAAAGAGTTAGGCTTGCCAATCTCTAAAAAAATCCGTTTTGTCTTCGGTACGGACGAAGAAAGCGGCTGGGGAGATATGGACTACTACTTCGAACACGAAGAAAAACCTGACTTTGGTTTCTCACCAGATGCTTATTTCCCCATCATCAATGGTGAAAAAGGAAATGTCACAATGATTCCACATTTTGACGGAACAAACGGAACTTCTTATGTTTTAGTAAGCTTCGAAGCGGGTCTTCGTGAAAACATGGTTCCCGGCAATGCGGTGGCTGAAGTGAAAGTTGCAGATGCAGACGCTGCTGAAAAATTAGCGAAAGATTTTGCTGATTATGTAGAAAACAACCCAGTCAGCGGAAAAGCAGAAGTATCTGGTTCAACGGTTACTCTACACTTAGACGGAAAAGCAGCTCACGGTGCTAGTCCTCAATTAGGAACAAATGCTGGGACCTTCTTAGCAGTCTTCTTGAATAACTATGAATTCGATAAAGGTGCGAAAGCCTTCATCGAAAACAGCGCAAACGCTATTCATGAAGATGTCTATGGGAAGAAACTAGGCGTTGATTTCAACAATGAAAAAATGGGCGAATTGACTATGAACGCTGGAATCTTCAGCTTCAAAGATGGTCAAGATAACGACAACCATATTACCTTGAATTTCCGTTACCCTAAAGGAACGACAGCGGAAGACATCAAAGCAAAATTAGAAGAACTATTCGGTTCAGACGTGAAGGTGACACAAGGAGGGCATCACATGCTTCCTCACTATGTGCCAGCGGATGATCCATTGGTAGCTACTTTGCTAGATACTTTCGAAGAACATACAGGAATCAAGGGAGAAGAAAAAGTGATCGGCGGCGGTACATTCGGTCGTTTACTAGAACGCGGCGTTGCCTATGGCGCTCAATTCCCTGGTTTTGAAGATACAATGCACCAAGCAAATGAATACATGTCTGTTGAAGATATCTTAAACTCTGCAGTCATTTACGCAGATGCAATCTATCGTTTAGTAAAATAAACTTAGAAGTGAAAGGACCTCGCATTTTTGAATGTGAGGTCTTTTTTGTGGACTCAACTCTGCTAAATTGGCGTAAAAATGAAACCTGTTGTATGATTTTTTGAGAATGTTTTATTAGAAAGAAGGCTGAACATGAATAAAAGATCGATTATTTTGAGTACAGATCCAGGAATTGACGATGCGGTAGCGATTGCGTTGGCACTCTTCAGTGAAGAGCTGGATGTAAAGCTTATTTGTCCAATTTTTGGCAACGTTAGCTTAGAGAATACCAAAGCCAATACAGAAAAGCTGCTGACTCTCTACAAAAAGACCCCACGCGTTGTTTTAGGCAGCTCGCGTCCACTAGTAAGAGAAGCGATCAATGCCAGTGAGATTCATGGAGAATCTGGAATGGACGGATATGTGTTTCCTGAGGCGAAAATTTTTGCAGAGGAGTCTCTGACAGCTGTTGCGGCCATGCATGAGGTGGTGAATAAGGAAGAAAAAACAACATTAGTGGGGATAGGTCCCTTAACGGATATTGCCTTGTTCCTTCACCTTTATCCGCAAGATTTAGTGAAAATTGATCAGATTGTTGTGATGGGCGGCAGCTTAGGACGGGGAAATTATGGCGTGCTGTCTGAGTTTAACTTCGCCGCTGATCCTGAGGCGGCAAGAATCGTCTTCAACAGCGGCGTTCCAATTCAAGTAGCGCCCTTAGAAGTTGGAGACCAAGCGAAGATTATGCCGGAGGTTGCCAATCAAATAAGACATTTTGGCGAAATTGGTGAAATGATTTACCAGCTATTTACAAAATACCGCAGCGGCAGTTTTGATGCGGGGCTAAACATGTATGATGCTTTGGCGATCGCTTTGCTCGTAAAGCCGGAAATCTTTGAGTTGGTAACAACAAGGGTGGAGATCGAAACCTCCCCAACTTTGACTTATGGGGCCTCACTCGTTGATTTGCAAAACTATTTAAATTTACCGACGAATGCAGAAGTGGCTGTTAAAGTTGATCCAAAGGAGTTTGAACAATGGTTTATTGAAGCCTTCGCGAGAACAGCGAAGTAAAAAACGCTTCAATCTCTCTTCTTTCGAGCAAAATATTTTTGCTTTTTGAAAATATCGCGTAGTCTAATAGATAGAAAGTGAGGAGATACGATGAGCGAACCAAACTTAATCGATCCAAGAAGCCTATTTCATGGGAGTAAATTTAAGAAGCAAGATCAAGACACTCCTGCACTGCAAGACGATATGATGCCTAAACCAGATTGTGGGGAGGACAGCTATGTCGGAAACAAGAAATTAGAAAATCGCAGAGTACTGATTACTGGGGGAGACTCTGGTATTGGCCGTGCAGCGGCTATTGCATTTGCAAGAGAAGGGGCGGATGTTGCGATTCATTATTTCCCAGGCGAAGATAGAGATGCAAAGGAAGTTGCAGAATATATCGAAAAAGCTGGGAGAAAAGCACTGTTGTTACCTTATGATTTGCGGGAAGACCATGGACCAAAAGAAATGGTTGAAAAGACAGTCGAAGCCTTTGGCGGATTAGATACGTTAGTCTTAAATGCGGCACAGCAAATTTCACGTGAGTCTATCGAAGAATTACCTGTGAAGCAGGTTGAAGATACCTTCAAGGTAAATATTGTTTCTATGTTTGCCATTGTGCAGGAAGCGTTGCCTCATTTACCGGCAGGCAGTAGTATTGTAACGACAACCTCTGTTCAAGCGTTCAATCCAAGCGATCATTTGATGGATTATGCCGCAACAAAAGCGTCCATTGCGAATTTCACCGTTAGCTTAGCCAGTCAATTAGCAAAAAAAGGAATCCGTGTGAACGGTGTTGCACCGGGTCCAATCTGGACACCATTACAATTGGATCATGGACAGCCAAAAGAGGCGTTGCCTGAATTTGGTCAAGATTCATTGCTAGAGCGAGCAGGACAGCCAGCAGAATTAGCACCAGTATATGTCTTTTTAGCATCAAACGATGCAAGCTATGTAACTTCTCAAATCTATGGTGTAACTGGCGGCGAGCCGATCAACTTATAAAAAATAGCGTATGCCGATGATTTTGGCATACGCTATTTTTATTCACTAATGATACGATCAATACTTAAAACAGCGCCAGTTTTAGCATCTGCTTTAAATTCATACGCAACTAATTGATTGTCTTCGGTGCGGGTAATTCCACCCGAAAGAACATCCATTGTGATGGCGAATTTCTGCATATGCTCGGTATCAAAAGAAATCCAGGAGCCTTCGATCGGTCCTTCCTTTAAAAAGGCAGCTTTGATTTGATCCAAGACTTTATCTGGGGACATTTTTTGTTTATTTCTGTAATAATGGTTCGCGGCAATCCCGGCAGCTAATCCGATTGATGAGCCGATAGCGAGACCTTGGGCGAACTTTTTCGTCTTCTCCATAATATAGATTCCTCCTTAGTTATTAGTGATCGTTTTTTACTCCTATGTGTTAGCCATAATAGAATGGATGATGACACACCCCATTCTGTGTCTCTCTTATTTTACCATTCTTACAAACAAATTTGAAAAAGATACGTCATTATTCTTTTATTAAAGGCGAATTTATTATGGCTGTAAGAAAACAGAGAAAGCGAGTAAGCTTCTTTCTCAAAAACAACGAAAAGTGTATAATCAAGGTAGTAAAAGAAAAAAGGTCGTGACGAAATGATTATCCCTAAAAGTATTGAAGAATTAGCCGACTATGCACAAAAAGGGAAGAATGTCTTCTTCTTTACCGCTGATTGGTGCGGCGATTGCAACTTTATTAAACCTCAGATGCCGGAGATCGAGGCGGAGTTTCCGCAATTTCAATTTATTCAAGTCGATCGTGATGAATTTATTGATGTGGCGGCTGAATGGAACATTTTTGGGATTCCTAGTTTTGTCGTGGTAAATGACGGAGAAGAATTAGGTCGATTGGTCAATAAAAATCGTAAAACCAAAGACGAAATCGCTGGCTTTTTGCAACGAGTAGAAGGGTAGGAGATTGTTATGTTCACACAATCATATCAAAATATTTTAGTTGGGATCGATGGCAGCGATCAAGCGATGGAAGCCTTCAAAAAGGCGTTAGCTGTCGCTAAGCGAAATCAAGGAACGGTGTATGTCGCAAACGTGATCGACCATCAAATTTATACATTCATGAGTTACTCACCCTTGAATGAAAACATCATGGATCAATTAGCCGCAGACGCAAAAGAACTGATCAATCAATGCAAAGCGATTGGAAGAGATTTTGGCTATACTAAGATCGAAGGCATTATCGCTTACGGTTCAGCGAAAGAAGCGATGGCCAAGACCCTGCCAAAAAAATATGACATCGATTTAGTCATGGTGGGACAATCAGGATTAAACGCAGTAGAACGTTTTATGACTGGCAGTGTTGCTAGCTATGTAATCAAGGAAGCTTTGTGTGATGTCCTAATCGTGCATCCAAGTGCGAAATAAAAGGCTGGCTCGTCCAGCTTTTTATTTGGAAAAAAATTGATGAAAAAAATCTCATGCAAAAGCCCCATTAGATTTGTTAAGATACGAGAGGACTACGACTGGAGGTAAAAACGTGATTTTTGCGTATAATAAACAAAACGTCGGTGATACTTTAATGGTCATCGTCAAAAATGATGAAAATAAGGAAAATTCAGTAGAACGAAAAGGAGCCGCTGCTCGCGTTCAAACGACTGACGGTACAACGGTCGCATGGAACTTTTTCCATGTTTCTGAGTACCTAACGATCCATGGCAATGGACAAATAGAACTAACAGAAAAAGAGATAGATGTACTAAATGAGCAGTTGAAACTCGCTGGCTTTGAAGAACGTCTAGTTGCGGACCTTTCACCCAAATTTGTGGTGGGCTACGTAAAAAGCTGTGTTGATCATCCTGATTCTGATCATTTACACATTACTGAAACAGAGATCGATGGCGGTGAAACCTTGCAAATCGTCTGCGGAGCACCCAATATCGAAGCAGGGCAAAAAGTCGTTGTAGCTAAACCTGGTGCCATGATGCCGGATGGACAGATTATTTGGCCAGGTAGCTTACGCGGTGTAGAAAGCTTTGGGATGATTTGTTCAGCTAAAGAATTACATCTACCAAATGCGCCAGAAAAAAGAGGCATCCTAGTCTTAGAAGAAGATGCGAAAACCGGCGAAAAATTTGAAGTAGGCAAATAAAAAACTCCGTTGAGATTTTCTCAACGGAATTTTTTTGTCTTGAGCTCTTCGAAATAAAGTTATTTAGGACGCTCTTCTTACCATTTAGGAAATAATACTCCTTTTAGTCATGCAAAATGATAAATTAAAAAAAATAATTTACTATTTTTATACGAAGGAGGTAGGGAATCTTGCTTTTATTTTTACTTGTTCTTTCGATTATTAGTCTGATCATATCCCTAATGCTGAACGCCAAACTAAAAAAATTGGCTTTAGGAAGTGCCTTTCATCTTATGGTTTTGGTTCAAGGCGGCAGTATTGGTGCGACCATAGGGATTTTAGTTGTCTTATTGATTAAAGGAAGAACAATTGGATAGTGGACTAAGGAAAAAATAGACGATCCAGAGGAAAAATTCCTCTGGATTTTTTTATGGAAAACAAAAAGCCGTCTCTATTCACTATCGAATAGAGACGGTTAAAGTTCTTATTGGTTCCCTTGTTGTGAGTTTGATTTCAATGAATTCGAATCAATGCTCAATTTTACTGAAACTGTATTTTTCTTATCTTGACGATAGTAGGTGATTTTCACTGTATCGCCGACTTTATGTTTGTACAATTCAGATTGCAGTTCGACACCTGATGAAACATCGGTATCATCGATTTTTGTGATGACATCATACTTCTTCAAGCCTGCCTGATCCGCTGGTGTAGATGATTGTACGCTTCCCACCACGACTCCTTGAGTAACAGAACTTGGTACCTTAACAATCTCACTTACTTGTTCAGTCGAAAGATCAGATAGGCTAGCCATCGTAATGCCTAGAGCTGGGCGAATTACTTTCCCATCTTTTTCAAGCTGGTTAATAACGTTCACTACATCATTACTTGGAATAGCAAAGCCGATTCCTTCCACACTGACATTTGACTCTGTCTGAACGATCTTACTAGAGTTGATACCCACTACTTGACCAGCCATGTTGACTAACGGACCGCCAGAGTTACCAGGGTTAATAGCTGCATCTGTTTGGATTGCATTGATGTTGACGGTTTGCCCTTCATCATTTTGGTTGACTACTTGACGATTCAAGGAAGAAATAATCCCTGAAGTCACTGAGTTAGCGTACTGTGAGCCTAGTGGAGAACCTAACGCGATTGCTGGTTCACCAACCTTTAAGCTGCTAGAATCACCAAAAGTTGCGGGTTTGATGTTAGCGACTTTGTCTGATTCAACCTTTAAAACAGCCAAGTCAGTATAGGAATCCGTACCGACTAAGGTTGCCTTCACTTTTGAACCATCCTTTAACAATACTTCCAAGCCATCTTGTTTTTCCACAACGTGATTATTTGTAACGATGTAGGCGGTATTGCCCTCCAACTTGTAGATGACACCGGAACCTTCAGAAGCTTCTTCCAGTTGTCCACTATCATCTTGCGACTGCTGATCATCATTTCTATTACCGAATATATCAGAGAAGCCGCCTAAGCCGCTTTGTGATTGTTGCTTCTGCAAATTAATAACAGAAACAACCGCGTCTTGCACCTTGCTGGCTGCTTCGGTAATATCAGAGTTTACATCAACCTTCATGTTACTGACCTTCGTGTTACCCGCACTAGGCGAGCCGCTGGCGTTTTGATTACTTGGAGATAGTAACGAACCGCTCGCTACGTAAAAGATTCCTATTGTTAAGACAGCGCCAAGTACACCGCCTAATAAACTAATCCCAAACCGTCTAAAAAAACCGGGTGACTTTTTGGGTGTTGGGGTAATGTCTTTTCTTATCATAATTTCCTCCACCTCTACTATGATTTACGTTATATTGAGTATAGTATTTTTTTGTAAGTTAAGTCTACTACACTGATTTGATTTTTTTATGAAAAAGATTCGGAGGAAAATGTAGATAAATGATAAAAAAACTTCTTTTCCACATAGCTAGTGGAAAACTAAGGAAAAAGTTTGTTAATTGTTTGAAGTTTTTTATCCACAAAATTGTGGATAAAGGGGATAACTCGGTGGAAAACATATGTTTGTATATAGGAATACCTGTAAAAAGGGAATAAATCAGCCACAACCTGTGGATAAACCTGTGATTAGTGTGCATAACTTCGTGGAAAAAGTCCCATATACAGATTTTTAGCTAATTGAATTGGTGGAAAAGTAAAATTTCGACAAGGAGTCCACATTAGATGAAAGCAACTTTTTAGATAAAAATTAACTCTTTAAAACAAAAAAAGGTGGAAAAACATGAATATCAAAATTATTTCTGTGGGAAAACTAAAAGAAAAATATCTGGTGCAAGGAATCAACGAGTACACAAAACGCCTATCAAAATATTGCAAAATCACACTCATTGAAGTTCCCGATGAAAAAGCACCCGAAAAGCTAAGCGAAGCCGAAATGATTCAAGTCAAAGAAAAAGAAGGCGAGCGCATCCTCGCTAAAATCAAAGAACAAGAATACGTCTTTGCACTAGCCATCAATGGTAAAAATCCTAGCAGCGAAGATTTCGCCGCTACACTAGATAAACTACAAACCAGCGGCAAAAGCCAGTTCGTCTTCGTCATAGGCGGCTCCCTTGGACTCAGCGACCAAGTCTTAAAATGCAGCAACACCCAAATCTCTTTCGGCAAAATGACTTATCCTCATCAGTTGATGCGCCTGATTCTAGTAGAGCAGATTTATCGGGCATTTAGGATCAATGCAGGGGAGCCGTATCATAAGTGATGATATTTTTTGTCAACTTTGTTGGTGTATAAGAATTTCATGATCTGATTAAGTGTGAGTATAGAAAAATGCAACTAATTTATTCTTTACGAATAGTATAGTTGCATTTCTAAATATATAAGTAAAATTCATTCATAAGATATAGACTAGTTCATATTACTTTTTATAAACTAGTAGACTCCCTAAGGATCAGCTTCGTAGAATATTTTGAGATCGAATAGGGAATGTCAGGTTCGATCAAGCGGTCCATAATAAGATGCGCAGCTTTTCTGCCCAAATAGATTTTCGGCGTGTCGATGGTGGTCAATCCTGGCAAAATTCGCTCGGAGTTAGGGATATTATCAAACCCGATCACGTTGATATCGTCCGGTATTCTATACCCCAGTGCCTGCAGGGCGTAAATCAATTGGATCGCTAGCCAGTCATTTCCGCACAAGAAGACATCAGGCATTTTTTTCATGGAATTGAGCAATTCTTTGATTTTCTCAAAATTCTCAAAAATAGTATCTGTGTCCTTGAGAATCGAAGCGTGACTGTCGATTTCCAGTTCATGCTTTTTCAGCGTATTGAAAAAGGCATAGTAACGCTCCATAAATCCAAGTCCCGTATTTGGTGAATACAAGTCTCCAATAAAGGCAAAATCAGAATAGCCTTTTCTGATAAGTAATTCTGTAATTTTTTCCACATTGGAATGATTTTCCATCATGACAATGTCACACTTCCCAATCAAAAAATTGGGATTTTTGGGTGCATCTACTGTGACGATTGGAAGATTGGTCTCCAATAATTTTTCCCAGACCGGTCGGAAATTCATTTCGACAACAATGATTCCTTTCGTATTAGAACTGTAGACCGCTTCAGGCAATCTTCCCTCAGCAATATCCTCTTTCGATAATGTTGCGATCGTCAACTGGTAATTCGTCTCGGAAAGGACCATTTCGATCCCCGTCAAAACATTGCTCCAAAATTGAGAATCATTCGCATGACTGATATTCAGAAACAAGATATTTCCTTGATCAATCTTATATTCTGTCCGTTCTTCTTTTGTAAAATATCCCATCGATTCTGCTTTTCTTATAATGTTTTCTATTGTTCGTTGAGATACTTGAGGATCGTTCTTAAGCGCTTTCGAAACAGTATTCCTTGAGTACCCTGTTTCTTTAGCAATATCATTGATCGTACATTTCATTTTTCACCCTCCCAAGTGCAGTATAACCACTAGATGCACATAAAAGCAATAATAATTTGCACGAAAATGCACAAAAAAGTAAAAAAAACTTGTGATTAAGCGCTACCAAAATTATTCTAAGGGTGTTAAATGATTAATTAAGTTTAGGAGAGATGCTGAATGAGTTTATTTTATCGGCCTGAGAATGCATGGGTAGGCGATTTGATCCCGTATTATGAAGATGGAACTTTCTATGCATATTATTTGCATGATCCAAGAATCATCGAGGGCAAATATGCAGAAGAAACAACGTGGCACTTGGCTACAACCAAAGATTTTGTCCACGTTAACTATCAGGGAGAAGCAATCAAACGTGGAACGAAGGAATCCTACAACCTCAATAATTACACAGGTTCAATCATTAAAGACGCTCAAGGCAAGTATCATGCTTTTTATACTGCTTTTAATGAGAACAAACCTTTTGTAAATGGAAAGAGCGTCCAGTTAGTCATGAAAGCGGTCGGCGAAAGCTTGTACGAGCTCGAGACAGATCCGAATTTTCTATTTCCATCTGACGGGAAGATATATGAAGAGTTTGACTGGCGTGATCCTTTTGTTTTTTGGGTAGAGGAAGAGCAGTGTTACTTCATGTTGTTGGCATCTAGACGACAAGGAGCGGGAGATCTGAGAGGCGGGTGCATTTCATTGTCGAAGTCTAAAGATTTGAAGACTTGGGAATACTGTGAGCCTTTTTATGATCCAAAAATGTACATCACGATGGAGTGTCCAGAGGTCTTTAAGATGGGGGATTACTGGTATTTAGTATTTTCAACATTTTCAGACCGCTTTACGACACATTACCGTTATGCAAAAAGTTTAGAAGGACCGTGGATCATTCCAGAAGACGATGTGTTTGATACACGCGCCAACTATGCAATCAAAACAGCTTCAGATGGAGAAAGAAGAGTTGCTTTTGGATGGGTTGCGACGAAAGAAGGAGAGACGGACTTTGGTCCATGGGACTGGGGGGGAACGATGATTTTCCATGAATTGATCCAAAATCCTCAAACTGGTGAACTGAAGGCTGTGATGATTGATACAGTTGGTGAATTCTTTAAAGAAAAATCGGAGATATCCGCACCAGTCTTTTATAATGATCATAGTAATGATAAAAACAAGGTCGCAAGTGACACATTAGGAGCCATGCTGTTCGATAGTCCATCCGACACCTTTTCAGTGACAGTGGACTTTGAAATTTTGAAGGCAAAAGAGTTTGGGATTGCCCTTCATGTGGATGAAGGAATGGAAACGGGGTATTTCTTACGGATGCTACCAGAGCAAAATTTAATTGCGTGGGATCTCTGGCCAAGAGCTGAAAAAGGCGAGTATCAGTGGCAGATCAAAGGAGATATCCCCTATCAAGTGGAGACAAGCAGGCTTCTGCCAAAAGCCTCACACTATCATGTACGATTGTTGCGAGAAGGAAGCATGTGTGTAGTATATGTTAACGATGAAATTGCTCTATCGACGAGACTTTATAATCACAGCGGTAAAAAAATCGGGCTATACGTGGTTCAAGGAGAAGTAGCGTTACATGAGATAGAGATAAAAGAATAGGAGTTGTTTCTTCCATGATAAGAAAAGTTGGAGTTTTGGTTAGTCTTTTAGGCGTTCTTTTTATGGTAACAGCCTGCGGAGAGAAAAAAGAAGATGCCTCCACTACGACGGTCAAATGGTTGACTTCAAGACCAGTCGGCGGGGCAATCGATGAGACCATGCGAGAAATCGCCGATCAATACAGTAAGGAAAAAGGCGGGAAATGGAAAATTGATTTTGAAACCACGGCGGATAGACCTTCGTATTTACAGAAATTAAAAACATTGGTTGCCGGCAACAACATGCCGGATATCATTGACACTGATCCAGATCTTTATGCAAAAGAACTCGTTAAAGCAGGAAAGCTCGTAGACATGAAAAAATTTCTGCAAAAGAACGACTACTATCAGAACTTTTATCCGACAGCATTGAAGTATCAAGAATTTGCAGACGGGTCGATGTATACACTTCCTCTGGAATACCATGTCGAGATGATTTGGTACAACAAAAAATTATTTTCTCAACACGGGATTGATGTTCCGAAAACCTTTGATCAATGGTTAGCAGCATGTGAAAAATTAAAAAAAGCAGGTGTGACGCCGATCTCCGTTGATGGGATCGATCGCTGGCCGGTCCAACGCTACTTGGCAATGCCAGCTTTCAGACAAACGGGAAATCAATTCATTGAGAATCTGAGTCAAGGCAAAGAAAAAATGTCTAGTCAAACAGGTGTTGATTCGGTCAAGTTCGTAAAAGAGATCGGACAATATTTCAACGAAGGTTTTTCTGCTACAGATTACGCGACAGCGCAATCGATGTTTTTAGATGGAAAATCAGCGATGTATTACATCGGTGACTGGGAGATCGGTGCTATGCAGGAGAAATATGATGCAGGAGAAGTTGATTATTTCTATATGCCGACAACGAAGGATAGTGTAACAGCTGCCAACGAATTTTGTGTAAATTCTGGGATCGGCATGGCCTTCAACGCGGAAACTTTCGATGAAAAGACGAAGGAATTTCTCTTATACGTGCTGGATCATTATGCGGATATTTACACGAAAAAAATGCAGATGTCTCCAATTAAAACGGAGTTGCCAAAAGATGTCGATTATTCAAGTTTATATTTGAGAATCCGAAAAGATATGGATAATACCGGAGAGCAATTTATGAAGCCATGGGATACCTATCTGGATTCTTCAACGAATACGATCGTCCAAGACAACTTGCTGCTTGTGGGTTCGGGGGACATGAAAATTCAAGATTTTGTGAAAATGATAGATGACTCGATCAAAGTGAATGTTGTAGATCAATAAAGGAGGGGAAAATATGGGTGTTTTACGTGATAAGAAGGCATTTTTCGTTTTTCTAATGCCTGGACTGCTATTCTATCTGCTCTCTGTTTTTTATCCAATCACGGAGTCGCTCCGTTTAAGTTTTATCAAATGGAACGGAATCACTCCACAACAGTTTGTTGGCTTGGAAAATTACAAGCGGCTCTTTCAAGACCCGGTATTTTATAAAGCATTAATCAATAATTTGATTTATTTAGTGATCGTTGTCATTATTCAATTGTCGATTGGTTTACTATTTGCGGTGTTATTGACCTACTTGAAAAAGCGGGCGAATTTAGTCAAGACGCTTTATTATGTTCCGTGTATCGTTACGACAGTAGCTATCGCTCAGCTGTTCAGAAGTATTTATTCAACACAGCCAGAAGGGCTGCTGAACCAAATGTTATCGGCAGTAGGTTTGGGTGGTGTGGCAACTTCATGGTTAACGAATTTGAATACGGTGTTAGGTGCCGTCTCGATTCCAGAAGGTTGGCGCTTCATCGGAATGTACATGGTCATCTTTTATGCAGCGCTCGTTTCATTAGACGAATCGGTCTACGAAGCAGCGAAAATCGATGGCGCAACAGAACTGCAGATCCTTTTCAAAATCAAGATTCCTATGATCAAGGACATTCTGCTACTCACCTTCACGATGTGTTTGACGGGTGCGTTGAGAGGCTTCGACATTCCTTACCTGCTGACAAACGGCGGTCCGGGGAATGCAAGCGAATTAATGTCCACATACATGTATAAACAGGCCTTTACCAATAATCAATACGGATATGGGAGTGCCTTGGCTGTTTTCATCATTATAGAAAGTGTCTTAATCATCTTCATTTTGAGAAAAATATTTGAAAATTATGATGTGAAAGCACAAAAAAAGGCAGCGAAGCAAGCGCTAGCGTTAAGCAAACGCAAAAGTAACAAGGAAGGCGGTGTGGTGTAATGAAAGAGAAAGCAATAAAGTATTTGTTTGTCCTTTTATTGGTCATCTTTTTGATCATACAAATTTATCCTGTGATTTGGCTATTTATTGCAAGTCTGAAAGACTCTGTAGAACTATCGACGACGCCATTCTCACTGCCGAAAGCTGTGACATTCGAGAATTATAAAAATGTGCTGGGCGATGGCGTCATTGGTGGCTATATGTGGAATAGTTTGAAGATCACCCTGATCTCGCTGGTATTGATACTAGTATTAAGTGCCACGATCGGCTTCGCGTTATCCAAATTTCGTTATAAACACAGTAAGAAAATCTATTCGTTCTTCATGTTCGGCATCATGGTACCTGTTCAAATCACACTGATTCCATTGTTCATTTTTTATAGCAAAATCGGGATCTTAAACACTAGTATGGCGATGGTCCTGCCGCAAGTAGGCTTTGCATTGCCACTATCCGTCATGATGTTTGTCAACTTCTACAATTTTGTTCCTGATGAACTGATCGAAGCGGGAATCGTTGACGGCTGTTCACCGTATCGGGTCTTTTTACAGATCGTCGCACCGTTGGCTAGAAATACAATGATCACTATCGCTTCAATGTACAGCATTTTGATTTGGAACGACTTCATATTTGCCAATACATTTATCAGCGATTCTTCTGCCAAAACCATCACCATGGGCTTAAAAGATTATGTGGGAGCGTTTGGAAATGTGGATTGGGGCGCGACCTATGCGGCGATATCGATCGCCATCTTGCCGCCAATACTGATCTACTTCTCGCTGAATAAATGGGTGACTTCGGGCATGACCGCTGGCGCAACGAAAGGATAGCCTATGAAGAACGAAGCAAATCAATATATCGAAAAATATCGGGCTTTAGCCGCAAAAAGCTCCAAACAGCCTATCCTTCACTTTACACCGTCGTTAGGATGGATGAATGATCCAAATGGATTGATCTTCTTCAAAGGAGAATATCATTTATTTTATCAATACCATCCATACCAAACAAAATGGCACCAAATGTATTGGGGGCACGCGGTAAGCAGCGATCTGATTACCTGGCAGGAACTGCCGATTGCTTTGGCACCTTCTGAAGAGTATGAGAATAGTCCAGATGGCGGCTGTTTTTCAGGAACAGCGCTAGAACATGAAGGGACGCTTTATCTATTTTATACAGCCGTCGCGAAAAATGCAGCAGGGCAACTGATACAAAAGCAATGTGTCGCAATGAGCGAAGACGGTCGTCACTATTCAAAATACGAGAACAACCCCATTATTCATATTGATCATCTTGGGAAAGAGAATCCTCATTTTAGAGATCCTAAAGTCTGGCAAAAAGGTTCTACCTTTTACATGCTTGTAGGCGTAAGTCAAGACAACGTTGGAAAATTGCTTATGTACCGATCGGAGAATCTTTTAGGTTGGACAGAGATGGGGGTAGCCTTTGAAGAACCTAATGCTTGGATGCTGGAATGTCCAGATTTTTACGAATTAGATGGCAAGGAAGTATTGACCTTTTCACCAGTAGGAATAAAAGGCGAGTATTCGACCTATCTAATCGGTCATATGGATTACGAAAAGGGGCAATTCCAATTGGAATCCAGAGGTATTCTTGATTATGGCGTTGATTTTTATGCGCCTCAGACCTTTTTAACGCCCGAGGGTGAACGATATGTCATCGGTTGGCAAAACGGTTGGGAATGGATGGATGAGTGGAATGGCTTCGGTGAATTAACAGAGAATAGCTGGTGTGGCGCGATGAGCATACCAAGAAAAATTAAGCTAAAAGACAATCGGCTGCAGTCTGTATTGCCGAATAAAATTTCAACATTGAAAGCGGCAAAGACATTTATTTATGATACACAATCTAACGGATATCAAAAGCCTGTTTCGACTATTCAGGAACCTACGATTATTGAGCTGTCGCTGGGACCGGGGATAGCACCGATCAAACTGATGTTTAAAGATAAAAAAAGTGAGAGTGAAGACATATTCATCATTGACGAGCAGCTGCACTACTATTCAACTGGAAATCCCTTAGGAAGAAAGACGTTAACGATGCCGCTTTCTAATAGGAGTAAAACACTTAAGATCCTGCTTGATCTATATGCAATTGAAGTTTTTGATGAAGAAGAAGGAACCGTCCTAAGCGTGAACAGCTTTTTCAAAGGAACGTTAAATCGAGACTTTTCTTTCAGCTGTAGCGGAAAGGAACGGCTCAAGCAGGTAGTAGTGACGGAATTAAGTGCGAAACAATTGATCAAGAGATAAGCGAAGGGGTAGATGAACGATGTTTGGAAGTATCGAAGCAGGAGGAACAAAATTCGTCTGTGCAATAGCTACGGATGAATTAGAAATCGTGAAGCGGGAAAGCTTTCCTACCACGACACCTGAAGAAACCATGAAGGATGTTCTCGAATTTTTTTCGCCATATAAAGAATCATTGAAGGGAATAGGAATCGGTTCATTCGGACCCATTGATATTCAATATGAATCACCAACCTATGGCTACATCACTTCTACGCCAAAATTGGGCTGGCAACAGTTTGATTTAATGACTTTAGTCAGTTTCGTTCGC
>NZ_JXLA01000054.1 GCF_001886185.1 Enterococcus raffinosus
TTTGGATCATGTTCATTCCTCCATGTTTTGATTTTTGTTCCGGCCGGTGACTTAACGATAAGGCACAAAACAAAACTAGGTCAAAACCGCGAAAATTACATTTAGGGGTCAATTTTGCAGGGGCAGCGACTAATTTTTTTTGAAGAATCCTGATTTCATCGTCTTTTGAAAAGCAGAAGCGCCAAATACCCTGCAAAATTCAGGGCCAAATGCAGAATTCGGCACTTTGACAACGAAGAGGGGTGTATGCTTAGTCGGTGGATGTTAATTTAGCAATGTTTTTCGTGTGAAAGGACCTGGGAAAATTTTTGAAGATCAAGAAAATAGGGAGTTGCTTTCCATTCAGCTTAATATTTTCTTAATAGTTAATGAACCACAAAAAATCGCTGAACTACAAAAGTTCAGCGATTTCTTCATCAATGATTAAGTCGGTAATAAAATTCATTTTCAGTAAGGTATGAACACTTTCAGCCTTTTCTTTTCCAGTTGCAACGATCGCGACACGAGGAATCTTTTGAATATCCTTCAGCTCAATGCCTAGGAGACGTTGAGAGAAGCCTTTTTTTAACGGAGTGCCGTCCGCAGTAAAAATCGTACTGCCAATATCTCCGATCGCGTGCTCTCTTTTTAGAAGCTCGGCCTCTTCCTCTGAAATATATTTCAATTTTTTATAGGTAGAGGAGCGGATCGGGTCACTGACACCAAGGATGGCGAGATCTACTTTCTTTCCTTCTTCGATCACGTCCTTGATTAGCTCTGTGTGAAGCAACGTTTTCTTCATTTCTAAGGTATCCGCAATTGCAGGTGCGTAAAAATAAGAAACATCGCACTTGTATTTTTCAGATAGGATAAAGGCTAAATGATTCGAATGGAACCGCACTTCTGAGAGTCCGATCCCTCCGATTAATGGGGTAATTTTTAAATGGGCCAGATTTAGCAGATTGGCCTGTTCGACATATTCATAAAGAGTGGAGCCCCAGCCGATTCCTAACTTATCGATGGATTCCAGCATCGGTTCGATCAGATCGACACAGAGCTTTCCGGCTGCGGCCTTCATATTTTTCTGTGATTTTGCGGCGATCTTAATGTTCTTCAGTCCGTACTTTTCCAGCAGTCGTTCCTGCAGCTTCAGTAGATGCAGTTCACTGTGTTGGATCGTTATTTTCACGACGCCTTTTTCTTTGGCTTCATGCAGCAAAGAAGCGACGGTGGGGCGTGAAATACTCAATTTTTTTGCGATGTCACTTTGTGTGGCTTCCTCTTCGTAATACATCACAACAGCCTTTAACATTAAATCCTCTCTATCTAGCATTTCCGTAAACCTCCTCGTCCATCACGTAACATATGTTCCGATACGAAATTTTTTATATCAAATGATATCTCTAAATGTCATTGACTTTTCTACTTAATGATACTACACTTTTTACAAAAGTAAATACTGGTTTACAAATGTAAAAAAGGAGAGGGTTCTTTTGTTAGTAAACTCGAAAGAAATGCTGCTACAGGCAAGTAAAGAAGGCTATGCAGTACCTGCAACAAACTTTATCGACCTGGATTCTGCTCGGACGTTTGTCACTGTGGCGGAAAAATTAAATAAACCATTGATGCTGCCATTCGCACAAGCCCACAAAGAGTTAATCTCGTTGGAGGAGGCTGCGCTAATCGGCAAGTATCTGGCTGAAAAGGTTTCTGTCCCAGTAGTTTTACACTTAGATCATGGCGAAGATTTTGATTTCATTAAACGCGCGATTGACTTGGGCTTTACTTCTGTCATGATCGACGCTTCGAAGGAAAGCTTAGAGGACAATATCAAGATCACTAAAAAAGTCGTGGAATACGCCCATCAAAAGAATGTGACAGTGGAAGCGGAATTAGGCCATGTAGGTGCTGGCACGAATTATGAAAACCACGAAACCACCGATTCGATCTATACAGAGGTCAAAGATGTGCAACGCTTTATCAAAGAGACGGACGTCGATTCCTTAGCCATCTCAATTGGAACCGCTCACGGCGCGTACAAGGGGACTCCCGTCTTGAACTTCGATCGCTTAGCGGAGATTAAAGAAATAACGGATGTACCATTGGTGCTGCACGGCGGCTCTTCATCCGGCAATACGAATTTGAATCGTTGCGCCTTAAACGGTATTGCGAAGATCAATATTTTTACCGATTTCCTTAACGCGGCCTATAAAAAGAACATGGATAGTAAGCCAAAAGATTATTTAGAAATGAAACGGCTTTCGAACGAAGCGATGGCGGAGACGTTAGCGTCCTGCTATAAAGTTTTTGCGACAAAGAGTGTAAATTAAAAAAAGAGGTGAAAAGAAATGACCCACAAAATTAAATCCCCATTTTTCGTCTTCAATCCAAAATCCTATCTCTATGGGGAGGAATTAGTAGCATTAGCCAAACGCGCCGATGAGCTAGCGGTGAAGCATCCCGAATGCTCCATTCTGGTAACGGTTCCTTTCGCAGATATCGCTGCGGTGAAGAACGCCACCGAAAATATCATCGTTACGGCGCAGCATATGGACGGGATTTATCCTGGGCGAGGCATCGGGCATGTCCTGCCTGAGTCCATCTATCATGCAGGAGCACGGGCGGTCTTCTTAAATCATGCCGAACGTCCGATGACCGTTGCTGCATTAGCGCAATCAATCAAACGAGCAAAAGAGCTAGGCATTCAAACCATCGTCTGCGCAGATTCAATCTCCGAGGCAAAAGCTGTAGCTGTTATGGGGGCAGAGGTCATTTTATGCGAACCAACAGAGCTGATTGGTACAGGAAAAACCAGCGACAGCAGCTATATTGAACAAACAAATCAAGCGATTAAAGAAATCGATGACACGATTTTAGTGATGCAGGCAGCAGGAATCAGTAAAGCGGAGGATGTCTATCGCACGATTGAATTAGGCGCCGATGGAACAGGCTGTACCAGTGGAATTACCAATGCCGATTCCCCAGCAGAGATGCTGACGGATATGGTGGAAGCCTTAGTAAAAGCCTATAAAGAAAGAGGTTAAAAAAATGACAGTAAAACATGAACAACTATCCCTTGACACTCAAGCAGGGAAAGTCACGTATTTAGATATCACGCTGCAGCTAAGAAAAGCCATCAAACAATCAGGAATCAAAGATGGTTTTTGTGCGATTACCACTCCGCATACGACCTGTTCAGTGATTTTCGAAGAATATGTACACGATAAAGACTGGAAAGGCGACGAATTCCTGCAAGTCGATCAGAATCGAATCTTAGATAAGTTAGTCCCAAGACAATACACAGAATCGGACTACTTATATCCCGGACCAGCCCACGTGGAATTCTTAAAGGACTTGGCCGCAAAAGACCCAAATTACTTGCCAGACCCAGTCTCTATTTTAAACGCCGATGCCCACATCAAAGGATCTCTATTTGGCGCCAGCGAAACAGTGATCATCAAAGATGGTGAACCATTAATCGGTTCGGTCGGCTATATGTATTTTGTTGATTGGGATCAAAATCGCGAACGGACACGGACCTGTAATTTAATGATTATGGGGGAATAAGTCTTATTGAGGAGCACTGATGGTAAATTGCTGTCAGTGTTTTTTTTGCGTACTCGTTATTAGGTGATTGTTCAAGCAACATTGTAGACCGCCACGAATACACGTATACTAATGGTTAAAAGAAAAGTGTCGGTAACAAAGGAGCCACGAAAAGAAGTGGGGAGAATGAAAAGCAATGTTGGAGGAAAAAATTTTTATTGAGGTCAATGGGACTCAACAGGGAATGTTCTCACAAAGTAAACAGACAGAAAATCCGGTCTTACTATTCTTGCACGGAGGTCCCGGTTCACCTGAGATTGCCTTTACTCAGGATTATCCGACAGGGTTAGAAGAAATATTTACCGTTTGCTGGTGGGAGCAACGAGGCAGCGGGATATCTTATCAAAAAGATACCACAAAAGAAAAAATGACAATCGAGCAAATGATTGCCGATACACTTGTGGTAACAGACTATTTAAGAGAGCGCTTTTCTAGGGAGAAAATCTATTTAATAGGGCATTCCTGGGGAACCCTGCTTGGCATGTTGACTGCTCAAAGAAGACCAGAATTATTTCAAGCCTACATTGGGATCGGCCAAATGAGTCATCAGCTAGAATCAGAACGGCTAGCGTATTCATACATGCTGGATGAATATCGGAAGAATAAGCATCAAAAAATGATCAAAAAGCTCGAAAAATTTTCCATCGATCAGGGTGGAGAAGTGTCTACTGCGTACATTTCTGCAAGGAGCGCAGGGATGATGAAGCTGGGAGTTGGTTTCATGCGCAATTGCCGATCAAGTATGAAAATTGGCAGCATGCTAATGCGGTTCAAAGGGTACACATTGAGGGAAAAGGTTCAATTTATGCGGGGCAACTCCTTTGCGTTAAACTGTTTATGGGATGAGATCATGACTATTGATCTAGCCAAAGAGGTACCTGAATTAGCGATTCCAGTCTATATTCTCCATGGCCGTTTTGATTACCAAGTCTCCTACGCCCTTGCCCAAAAATACGCTCAGAAGCTTAAAGCGCCAATGGTTGGTTTCTATACCTTTAATCATTCCGCTCACAGTCCTTGTTTTGAAGAAGCAGAGAAAATGTGCAAAATTTTGCGGGAAGACGTTTTACAAAATCGGATCACGTTAGCGGATCCTCTTTAGCGTGCCATTGAGCTGATAGCAGAGATTGAAGATTTATCAAGCAAAAGGAGAGCCCGGGTATGTCTAAAGTAAAAACAGCAGGACAGAAACGATTGACAATACATAGATGACTGTCTATATTATAAACATAGATGATCATCTATGTAAGGAGGAACACGAATGAACTATGATGAAATGTCTAAAACGCTAAAGGCACTTGCTGATCCGAAACGTCTTAAAATCGTTGATCTTTTGTCTTGTGGTAGTTTATGCGCTTGCGATATCTTGGATCATTTTGATTTTACTCAACCAACCCTATCACATCATATGAAGGTGTTGGAAAAAGCTGGTGTTGTCCTCGTGACTAAAGAGGGAACGTGGCACCATTATCAATTGACGGATCGTTTTGTTGATCAATTTATGGGTTCAATGATGCAATTATTTTCAGCAAAAGAGGATTGCATTTGTAAAAAAATAAACTGTGATTGTAAAGGAGAGAAAAATGATGAAAAAATTGGAACTATTTGAACCAGCAATGTGCTGTTCAACAGGGATTTGCGGTCCCTCTGTGGATGAGGAGTTGTTGATGGTCACTTCAGTGTTTGAAACATTTGAAGGGTTGGATTCAATCGACGTGTCACGTCATAATTTAACCAGTGATCCGGATGCGTTTGTGAACAATCCTACAATATTGAAATTACTTCAAGAAAAAGGGAATGATATTTTACCTGTAACCCTGCTAGATGGAAAAATTGTCAAAGAAGGCTCATATCCTAGCTTAGAAGAATTTGGAAAATACGGAGATGTGCATTTTGTGACTCAACCAGCAAACAATACAGGCGGGTGCTGTGGTGGAAACAGCGGAAATGAAGGCTGTTGCTAATGGCCTTCTCCAAAACAAACGAAGGAGGAGATGGCATGCGCCAATACATTCCCCAAAAATTGGGATTAACTAAATATCTGTTTTACACTGGAAAAGGCGGTGTCGGAAAAACAACGACGGCCTGTGCCACAGCGACTTCATTGGCGCAAGAAGGCAATCAGGTCATGTTGGTTAGTACCGATCCGGCTTCAAACCTGCAGGATGTCTTTCAAACCACTTTAACCAATAAACCGACAGCGATTGAAGGAATAGATCATTTGAAGGTAGCGAACTTTGATCCAATAACTGCTGCTGAAGAGTATAAGGAAAGTGTTATTGGTCCCTATCGTGGGCTTCTTCCTGATAGCGCTTTACTAAATATGGAAGAACAGCTTTCAGGCTCTTGTACCGTGGAGATTGCGGCGTTTAACGAATTTGCTAACTTTTTGACTGATGGAGAAGTTGCAGATCAGTTCGATTATGTCATTTTTGATACGGCACCGACTGGCCATACATTAAGAATGCTCCAATTGCCTTCTGCTTGGAATAATTTTCTTGATGAAAACACGACAGGCGTT
This sequence comes from Enterococcus raffinosus, assembly GCF_001886185.1. GTDB lineage: Bacteria > Bacillota > Bacilli > Lactobacillales > Enterococcaceae > Enterococcus_A > Enterococcus_A raffinosus. The sequence goes on from NZ_JXLA01000054.1 coordinate 6,107, forward strand.
TCCTGCTTAGGTCAGTTATCCGGGTTAGGTGATAAAAAGGACATGTATGAAAAAGCTGTCGAAACCTTGAGCGATGCTGCCCAAACGACCTTGATCTTAGTTGCTCGTCCGCAATCTGCTCCTTTGATTGAAGCAGAGCGTGCATCAGAAGAATTGTTGAAATTAGGCATTAAAAATCAAAAGTTAGTTATCAATGGCTTATTAGAATCTCATGATGACGCTATTTCCCAAGAGATTTATAGAGAGCAGCAGAATGATTTGAGTACTATGCCAGACGCGTTAACTAAATTCGAAACCTACTACATCCCCCTTAGACCATATAATGTCACAGGGATAGAGAAGCTCCAATTGCTATTAAAGGATCAGCAGCCTGCTATTGTGGAAGAAGAGCAAGAACATGCTGAATTCCGTAATTTGGATGCAATTGTCGACGCGTTTATTCATACAAATAAAAAAATCATTTTTACCATGGGGAAAGGCGGAGTAGGCAAGACCACGATCGCCATCAAAATTGCTGAGAAGTTCGCACAATCAGGCAAGAATGTTCATTTGGCTACGACGGATCCAGCCGATCATCTGAATCTATTTTTATCAAAGGATTTACCTATTTCAATTAGTCACATTGATGAAGAAAAGGAACTAGCAGCCTATAAAGAGGAAGTGCTTACCAAAGCTCGTGAGACAATGAAAGCAGATGATGTTGCCTACGTTGAAGAAGATCTACGCTCGCCTTGTACACAGGAAATTGCAGTATTCCGAGCATTTGCGGAAATTGTAGACAAAGCGGAAAATGAAGTGGTTGTAATTGACACAGCGCCAACAGGACATACCTTACTTTTACTAGACTCTACTCAAAGCTATGCAAAGGAAGTTGAAAGAAGCTCTGGAGAAGTTCCCATCGCCATTCAAAAATTATTACCGCGACTTCAGAACAAAGAAGAAACGGAAGTATTGATGGTCACCTTACCAGAAACAACGCCTGTCTATGAATCAATGAGGTTGGATGAAGATTTGGAGCGTGCCAAAATTGCCCATACCTGGTGGCTAGTGAACCAAAGCATGCTGGCAACGAATACGCAAAATGCTATTTTGAAAGCCCGTTCCTTCAATGAATTGGAATGGATCGAAAAAGTTTCAGATCTTTCAAAAGGAAAATTCGCTGTTGAAGAATGGCAACCAAACTTTAGCCCATTAAGGGTATAATTTTTAGCCTATACATAGACGTTTGTCTATATATAGGTTTCTTGATGACGAGTAATTAAATGGAGGAAAGCAGTAATGAAAAAAATTTATTTCTTGTGTACGGGTAATTCTTGCCGCAGTCAGATAGCGGAAGGGTACGCGCGCAAACTTTTGCCGAAATCAGATTTTGAGATCAGAAGTGCAGGGATTGAAACCCATGGCTTAAACCCTAGAGCCGTAAAGGTAATGGCTGAAGATGGAATTGATATTTCTAATCAGACATCTGATTTGATAGATATGGATTATTTTGCAAAGGCAGACTTGATCATCACCCTTTGTGGAGATGCAAAGGATAAATGCCCGACCATACCTAAGGATGCTGCCCATGAGCACTGGGACTTGAAAGACCCAGCGCAAGCCACTGGTTCTGAAGAAGAAATTCTATCTGAATTTAGGAGAACGAGGGATCTAATTAGAGGAAAGATTATTAGTATGGGTTAAACTAAGTGACGCCATACGCTCGTTTTCAATAGAGGCTTGTCTGAGGAATAAAAAGTTAAGATAGTGAATTCTTAATCGGCTACATCTATTTTGTCGATTAGGATCAAAATCGCGAACGGACAGGAACCTGAAATTTTTAATGATTATGGGCGAATAAGCTTGGTTGTGGAGCACTGATGGTTTTTTACCGTCAGTGTTTTTTGTTTGAAATCCACCTGCTTTGTGAGTAGTTCAAAAGAATTTTTAGCCTTGTAAAAAGACCTCTCAAAAGGGAAGAATAGCGATTGGATTATCGGATTTTGAATTTTTATTGTTAAAGGATAAAGAAAGTTTCGTAGATAAAAAAACTTTTAATACGTGTGAAAAAAGAAGCCTAAAAAGAACAATGGAGACGAAGCAATAAAATCAAATGCCTGCGATGAAAATAGTTCGGGTTAATTGTTGCTAGCATAGCTATTAAAGGAAAGCAGAAGGAACAGTTAATTTTTAAAAGAAAAATTAACTTTATGGATGTATTAATTATCTGTAACTGGATAGTTTTGTGGGAATTTAATCTTTGAAGATTACAAATAAATCCTTGAACTATAAAAATAATATATATATAATCAAAATAGTTTAATGAAATAAGGGGCAAAGAAAGCCTAATGGTAATAAGTCAAGATAGAAATTTAAAAAAATGAGTTAGATTTTCAAAGATTAGACCGCACTGAACTAGACCCGACGAAAATTCAAATTTTTTCGGGCTGATTACGAGGTTTTGTGCAAATAACTTTGCGTTATTTTTCTATCACCACCTTCGTTGGCTGATAGAGTTGACCGTTGCGTAGTAGCACATCGATCAAGCGCACAAATTTTCTTCCGGTTAAGACGAGCGCTCGCTTATGTTTGTGTTTAGGTACTTCATTTTTCTTTTTTTGGTAGTACTCTTTAAATTCTGGAAGCGTGATTCTTACTCGATTGGTGGCTTCAATTAAGTAGTAACAAAAATAGCGATTTCCAGAACGATTTAGTGGTGTGTTTTCAGATTGAGAGTTTCCCGATTGATTCTTAGTCCAAGTTAGACCCGCATACTTTGCTAATTTAGATTGATCGTCAAATCGTTCGATTTGACCAATCTCAGCGATTAAGCCTGCGGTATAAACAGGCCCTAAACCTGGGACGCTTAACAAGCATTGGGCCTCTGGAATTGTTTCAAGTAAGGCAGTAATGGCTTTTTCGATTTCTTTAATCTGTTTTTTTAGAAATTTGATTTCATTGGCTATTATTCCTAACACAAGATCAATAGAGTTCTTGGTTACTTTACCTAAACGATAAGAACTACGAACAGCTTTTTTAATACTTTTGACAAGTTGCTCTGGATTTTTGAATCGACCTTTTCCTAGCTTTTGAAGTAATTCGGCTGCTTCTTCCAAAGGCATTTCTGAAAATTCGTCTAAGGTAATGTCCTCTGTTAGGAGGTTCATAATCGTAGTTCCGAATACGGAAGTTTTATTGTCTTCATTCGCAAGTTCTTTTGATAAGGTGTTACATTTATACGTTAGATTTTCTAAAAAATGTTGTTTGGCTTCTACCATTTGAGTTACTAATTGATAACGAGATCTTGTCAATCGTTGAAGACCAACATAGATTTCTTCTTTAATAGGAGATAGTGTATGAAGATCTACTCGCAGATAATCGGCTATGATCCGTGCATCAATTTTATCTGTTTTATCCTGATCAAACATTCTTGAATACTGTTTGATTCTATAAGGATTTTCTACAGTAACTTCGACAGGTAACTGCTTTAAATCTTCATCTAAGTAGAAAAACATTGATGGATGAAAACTGTAGACAGAGGTTGATTCCATGCCTATGACAATTCGACTGAAATCGCAGGTTTCTTGGTAATTCAGAATTTTTTGTTTGATTTCACTAGCTCCGATCAAATCGTTGCTAAGTGAATCTTCAAATAGAATTTCTTTTGAATCTGTTAAAAAACAAGTATCTAATTTTTGAGAGCTAACATCTAAACCGATAAATAATTTCATGGAAGGGCCTCCTTTCGTAAATTATTTGGAAATACTTAGCTATTGAAGTTTATCCCTGAACCTTACTGGATAACCGCAGTCTCGCTTAATAGTACTCAATTGTTTACTTTCTAAAAGCCACTCTATTTCCTACTAGAAATAGTATAAAAAGTAAACGGTACAGCTAATGGGTTTGAGGCATGATAACCAATAAGTCGGGATGCAGGCTTTCTGCTGTAGTCATAGCTACAAAGGAAAATAGCAGTGTTTCGATAGACCATTTCCACAAGTCTATTATTCAGGAACAAAAGTCAATAGCCAAGGTTTTAAAGTTATTTAATAAGGAATAACCCGAAAGGGTGACTGGAACGATGAAAATCGTTTCAAAATATATATTACGAGAGGGAATAAAAAATGAAAAAAAGGGTATCTTTATATTTGAGTCTCGTCATCATGATCAGTTCATTTTTGACAGTCTCGTTCATTGCGTTGGCAGAAACAACTGACTCAAGCCAAAGCACACAGCAAACGCTCCACAATGACTCTGAATCAGTAGTCAACAAGATTAATGAGGATGCTTTATCGGTCTCAACTCAAAAGGAGAAGGAAGTTGTTTCTTCAAACTCTCAAGAACAAGCTACTTCAACAAGCGAGAAAATAGATCGAAGACAGCAATCCAATTCAACTACTAATCAACCACGAGGCCCCTCATCTCGGAAGGCAGTTGCTAATATCGTGGATAGTATTTCTTTAACCGATTCGGCAGGCAATCCTCTGACTGAAGTCACTCAATATACGGAGATTCGGGTGAACATTGCTTTTTCATTGCCGAATAATGAAGTGAGTAACGGTGACACAAGTTCAATCACATTGCCATCAGAATTCATGTTAGAAAGCAATATCACATTCAATGTGACTAATGACTCTGGAGATATAATAGCTGTTGCAAACACAAATGCTAGCAATAATACAGTTACATTGACCTATACGTCTTTTGTCGAAGAACACTCCAATATTTCTGGAAAATTGTATTTTATTAGTAAAATTGATACCAGCACAGTAGAGAATAAAACGGATGTTCCTATATATATTGATGTTGAGGGTGAACAGATATTTGCCGGGGACATTCATTTTGAGAATCAAGGAGATGATGAAAATGAAAAATTTTCGAAGTTTTCTTGGTTTACAAATGCTGAAGGCACAGAAATATACAATGAATTACGAGTAAATCCATCTGGAAATACTTACTCGGATGTAACGATAGAGGATATTTTAAAAACCGATGGATTGTCTTATATGAAAGACACATTTTCCATTAAAGTAGGCAATTGGGAATTAAATAGTAATCATATTTGGATTTTTGAAGAAGAAGAAAATGTTACGGACCAATACACTATTGAGTTTAGTGAGAAGGGATTTTCGATTCATTTAGGAGATATAGGAAATAAAGAGTACCAAATATCTTATAAAACAAAATCGGACCACGAACCTATTGAGGGTGAAAAATTTACAAACTATGCTCGTATGACTGATAATCAAGTCGTTATAAACGATGTCGAGGTAACTCGAACTTATCAATCAGGTAGTGGTGAAGCAGATGGGTACAACTACACAATTGAGATCCATAAAACAAATGAAACAAATGAACGATTAGCAGGAGCGGTATTTGAGATTACTCGAGATAGAACAGGAGTAGTTGTGGGAACTATTGAGACAGATGAGAACGGTCACGGACTCATCCATCAGTTATTGAAGGATAGTTATACCCTGAAAGAAACCAAAGCTCCTCCTGGATATGTTTTATCAAGTGATGAAATTAAGATTTCTCCTGATGATTTTGGAAGTGATCGATCCGTTTTAAAAACAATCATAAATAAAAAAGAAACGCCTACGATAAACGTTTCTGGAGTAAAAAAATGGGAAGACAACAATAATCAAGCGGGAAAAAGACCAGAAACGATAACAGTAAATCTATTGGCAGACGGCCTACAAGTTGATTCAAAGAAAGTAAGTGAAGCCGACAATTGGTGTTATGAGTTTAAAGAGTTACCAAAATTTAACAAGGATCGTGAAATTATTTATACAGTAACAGAGGATAGTGTGGCACACTATACAACCCAAATAAAAGGTTTCGATATTACGAATACGTATCAAGACGGAAAAACAAGTCGCACGGTTACGAAACATTGGGAAGATAATAACGATCAAACCCATCTTCGCCCAGAGAATATCATGATTCAGTTATACGCGAATGGTCAGAAGCAAGGGGAACCAGTGCAATTGAGCGAAAAAATGAATTGGACGTTTACTTGGGATAATCTCGACTTGAATGATCCGTTTGGAAACCCAATTCAATATACGATTAAAGAGGTAGCTATTCCGGCTGGCTATACAGCATCAATAGCTGGAGAAAAGACTGGGAACCTGTTGATTACGAATACACTTAAAAAGAAAGCCGAAAAAAATAACTCGGAAAAAACGCAGGACACAACAACTTCTTTTACTAGTTATGGGTTACCAAGAACCGGTGAAGAAAAAGGTTGGTGGCTCACCATAGTGGGTGGACTTTTAGTAGCGAGCATAGGCGGAGGCCTATATTTGAGAAAGAAAGCAAAGGAATAATTTAGCTAAAATGAAGAAGCATCCCTTCCTTATTTCGTTCATCGATGTTTAAGTCTGTGTAAAAGCTTATCAGTAGAATAAAAAAAGCGTTCCTATTATGAAGGATTCCCTATAAAGTAGAAAAGGAAAAAAATTCCAAAACTACTTTATAGGGATTTTTGTGTCAAGAATTTTTGAGGAAGAAGGATTCGGCCATCCCTTTTGTTATGTAACCTACGAGTTATGATAAAAGGGAAAAAGGTGAAAAAACTACGCTTGTTTCCCTAACTCTTTATCTACGAAGCATAAAGAATTCTCTTGCAGCCAAAGCATGAATTCTATCTGAATGGATGATTTTTCTAAAAAGATCTTCGGGGTCAACATTGAACACATTCATTGGGGGAGCATCGACTGTCCCTCAATGAGAAAATCTTAGCGTGTCATCAGAATCAGGCATCCTTGTCATTTTTGGTTTTCAAATTTTAAGCAATTGTTTACAATTGTTCTTTAGTGCTGAACAAGCATTACCGATAAAAATATTATCATATCGAAAATGTAATGTAGCATAAATGAAATCCATAAATTTCTTGTTCGAATATAGACGCCAGTCATAAACAATCTTTCGACGCCAATGATAGTTGCAGCAGATAGAGTGATTCGCATAGTCATGAAAAAAATCAACATTTGAAATACTTTTTTTCAAAAGAGAGATTCTTTTTATGATAGTTAAGAAGCACCTTTTGTGAAGGAAATCTAAACTATTTCCGCTGGATTTATTAATTAGTAAAGGGGATAGCAAAGAAGATCTTTCAAAAAAATCGACACTGTTTATAAGAAAAACAAGAACAGACTGGGAAGAAGAATCAACGAGGATGGAACAAAAGTTGCTTTCTCGTCAAACTATTTTGTGTACCCAATAATTCTACAATTTACTAATGAAGCCATTAAGAGTCACCCATGCGGTGAAGTAATTTCTGTCTTCACTCGTTTACGACTGAAGAGGCCGTGAATAAATGAGGTAGTTTTCCAAGTAAGATTCCTATAAAATAAATGGTAGCTAAATAAATTTTAATGGTGGAGGAGATAAAATGGCTAGTGCAGAATGGTATCAAAAAAGAGACGGGCAAGCAGAGCACTTGGTTTATCTGGATAATGAAGGAAAAGAACTAGAAAAACTGATAAATGGGACAAAATCAATGATTATCCGCGGCGCTGCAGGAAAGAAAAGCCCGCTTGGTGGTCGAGCAAAAGAGGGGGACATTCTCTATTTTGTTGAAAAAGGTGGAAATTTAGAAGTAAATTATCGCGGTGTTTTAACCAAGGTAGTAGAAAAATATAAAATGACCCCTGAAGAATCTACAGCGTTCATCAAAGGTTTTGGAGAAGCACTTAATTTATCCGAAAAGCAAAAGACGAGATGGTACGGGAAAAAGTGTATAGGACTCTATGAGGTCGACCATTTAGAGCAGATCGAGCCCTTTTATTACAATAGAGAAAAGAATATGGATGATTGGGTTATTACCGATGATATCAATGATATTAAAAAATAAGTATGATTTTGTTCCTTACTAGTTTTGTGGCTTTGTTCGTCCAACTGCATTAATAATTCATCGAATCGAACACCTAGCAGCCCAATTCATTTTAATCAAAGCAAGAGATTCTCGATCTCACTAGAGAATAATTTTTACTATTCAATGTTGACATTTAGGAGCAACTAACCTATTATTGTGTTTAAATTAAAATATAATTAAGCAACGATAAGAAGAGTAGCAATGTAAGATTTCCAGAGAGTCTCTGTTTGGTGAAAAGAGATAGTCAAGCCTTGTGAAAATGGTCTTTGAGCGTTAGCTATCGAGGGAGCAATCTTTAGATACTACGGGTTCACCCGTTACAGTGATAGGTTATCGAATATTTTTCTGTAACCGAAAAGCGACTTGCTGTAAAGGCAAGTAATGAAGGTGGTACCGCGATAAGGTATGTTTATCGTCCTTGATTTGTATTTTGAATACAAATCAAGGACGATTTTTTTGTTTTAAATACAAAGGAGGAAAAGAAATGAGTAATGAGAAAAGAAATAATGCTACGCCAATTGCTGTGTTGGGAGGCGGAGCGGCCGCAAAGGCAATTGCTGCGGATTGTGTGTTAAGTGGGAACCAAGTCAATATTTGTGATTTACCAAATTTTGCTGAAACAACGTTAGAAAATTTCGAACGTACGGGGATCCTGCTTACAGGAAAGCAAAATAATAAATATGGATTCAAGCGTTCCGGCCAAGCCGATTTGAATAAAATCACCACGAATGTAAAAGATTGTGTTGCCGGCTGCAAGCTGATTATTGTTGCGGTGCCATCGATTGCTCACGATGCCTTTTTCGAAGAATTGGTCCCTGCTTTAGAAGACAATATGATTGTTCACATTATTCCAGATAATTTTGGCTCGTTAAAGTTGCGAAAGAAAATGCGTGAAAGTAATTGCGACAAATCTGTCGTCGTTGGCGGCTGGTCCAGTGCTCCTTATGGTGCGAGGGTCGTTAAGGAAGGGGGCGTATTAACCCCGGAAGTCAGCTTGATGTATCGGGCAATTACCCTGCGGGGGGCTGCTTTGCCCATAACAGACCAAGAGCTTTTTTTACAAAGTACACAGGCGTTAGGCTGCTTTGACACCATCACAAACGGAGACGGGCCAATCGGGGGAAAGACAGTATTAGATATCGGGTTTAGTAATGTGAATCCCGTTCTGCATTGTCCAGGAACAATCTTAGGCGTCGGTGTCATGGAGAATTGGGGAAGAGTTTTTGGAGGGAATGATAAAAGCACCTACTCAATTTATTCCCATGCCTATTGCGAATCGATTTCGGAAGTACAATATGCCTTTTATTTAGAAGAAGTGGCTTTAGCTGAAGCAATCGGAGTGGATCTTCAGCGTTTCCCAAAGAAAAATTTCCTTTCGAGAACGAGTATTTTGGGACCTGAATATATGGGAGAGGAGTGTATCGTTCCCTTTGATGAACAATTTGAGATGGCTATTGGAACAGGTCCCTTCAGTATCCATGATCGTTATATTACAGAAGACATACCTGTCGGCTGCCATATCTATCATGAATTAGGGAAAAAATACAATGTTGAGACGAAAGTGATCGATAGTATGATTACGTTGGCCTCGGTGATGACTGGACGAGATTTCTTAAAAGAAGGCTTAACCTTAGAAGATTTAGGTATTGGGCATTTGGATCAAAAGGCGCTATTAAATTATTTGAATCGAGGAGTGATAGAGTGATGAGAAGGAGCAATCTTCAAACAGAAGCAGAGTTGTCCTCCACGGTTCAATCTGCACCCACTCCATTTTCCGGCTATGCGATCGGGATTATTGCGGTCAATTTAATTTATCCTAAACTACCGGGCAATGTAGCTAATGCGACGACCTTTGACTTTCCAGTTCTATATGAGGTGGTTGATTTTGAAATTGAACAATTGTTTGAGGGAAGCGAACATATCAAGGATCAAATTATCAATGCTGCTAAAAGGCTTGAAAAACAAGGAGTACGAGCAATTGTTGGTGCCTGCGGCTACTTTGGTCATTTTCAAGAGACAGTAGCAGAAGCGGTAGCCATCCCTGTATTTTTGTCCAGTATCAGTCAGGTTCCGCTTATAAAAATAGGACTCAAAAAAAAGCAGAAAATCTTAACCTTGGTAGCTAGCGGGAAAGATATTGACGACGCCTTTTTTAGTTCAGCCGGTGCAGACTTATCGGATTGTGTTATTTGCGAGATTGGTGCGCTAGAAAGCTTTTCTGCGATTCGTTGGGGAAGAACCGTATTGGATAATCAGAAGCTTGAAGCAGACTTGGTTGAGACGGTGAAGAAAGAACTGAGTAAATCTTCTGAAATCGGAGCGGTTTTGCTGGAATGCAGTGACCTGCCACCATATTCTTATGCCATTCAACAGGCATCCGGACTGCCAGTGTTTGATTTTATCAGCTTAATAAAATGGGTATATTCGGCGGTAGTCCAAACCAGATACTACGGTCATTTTTAAGGAAATGCTACAAACGTGGTTAATAAAAAGTAAAAGGGGAAGAAATGTATGAAGAGAAAGGCAATTTATTTGGCAAGCTTATTGACAGTCATTCTAATACTGACTGGCTGTTCTAAGGCCTCAACAAGCGAAAAAAAAGAAGATACGCTGGTGATTGGCACCTTGACCACACCTCATGGAGAAATACTGGAGCATGTGAAACCCTTATTGGAAAAGGAAGGCGTCACATTGGAGATTAAAAACTTCGACGATTATATCCTCCCCAATAAGGCGTTAGCGGATGAAGATATTGACGTGAACTATTTCCAGCATGTTCCTTTCTTTGAACAAGCAATCAAGGAAAATGAGTATAAATTTGCGAATGCTGGAGCCGTTCATGTCGAACCAATGGGCTTGTATTCAAAAAAGATCAATTCATTGGATGAGTTGAAAAATGGCGCGACGATCATCACCTCGAATTCGGTCTCGGATTGGGGAAGAATCATTACGATTCTTCAAAAGGCTGGCCTAGTCAAGGTGAAGGAAGGGATAAACTTAGAGACTGCCAGTTTTGATGATATTGCAGAAAACCCGAAAAATTTGAAATTTGAGCATTCTATTGACCCCTCTCTTTTAACTAGTGCCTACACGAATGAAGAAGGCGATCTGGTTGCCATTAATGCCAATTTTGCCTATCAAGCTAAATTGAATCCAGTAAAGGATGCGATTCTGTTAGAGGAAGATAATTCGCCTTATGGGAACATTATTGCTGTGCGGGAAGAAGACAAAAACGATCCGCGAATTAAGAAATTGACAAAGATTTTGCATAACAAAGAGGTACAAAATTGGATATTAAAAAAATGGGACGGTTCTGTCAAGCCGGTTTCTCTTGAGAAACAAGCCGGTGAATAATTTTCAATACAGTGTGGGTGTGGAAAGAAGGCGGAGTTTCTAATCAATAGAAGCTTCGTCTGTTTAGATTATATATCTTGTTGCGCTAGTGATTTTATAAGTTTTCTCATCTGTGTTTTGGACCTTGTACAAAAAAACTAAACGAACAGTCACTAAAAGAGTTACACTTATGATAATAGCAAGTAAAAACGTAGAGGGAAGAAAGGAGTATAAAACATGGAAGAACTCTATAAAAATGCTCACCGATTTTGTACAGGGAACAGAGAATTATTAAAAAAATCTGGACTCTGTGGCTGCTTTTATTGCGGGCTGCTCTTTGATTATGAAAGGATTGAGTCATGGATTCAGGATGCTTCAGGTGATACGGCAGAGTGCCCTAACTGCGGCATTGATTCTGTTTTACCTAAAAGTGATCACTACACTTTATCAGAAGAATTTTTAGAAAAAATGAGAGAAGTCTGGTTTTGACCTAGGAGTTAGAACTGGCGATTACGAATGTTTGAAAATGACACCTGCGACAACCAACATTGCCGCAGGTGTATTTGTCTCTAGTCGTCATGGATCACGCCCGCTCAGCCAGTGGTTGACCAGGGCGATGATCAGCCCCACAAAGAGCGGAGCGAGGACATATCGAATCAGCTCGCTCAAGGTGCATCACCTCCTCTCTGATGTGGAGGCTGACAACTCAAGCAAGAGACCTACGCGTAATTTATTTGAGAAGGGCAGAATTTAGCTGCTGGGATCACCGTTTCGAGAACGGATATCTGGATCGTCCTTGTTTCGATTGATTTTTTGACGAATCCAAGCGAGAAGCCCTTTTTGTGGAGACTCTTGTTCTTCAATACCTGACTGTTCAGTTAAAGTTTTTCCAGCAGAAGGTAATTCTAATGATGTAATCGTCTTTTCTCCGATTTGTGGTGCAGGTATTATTAATGAAAGGGAGTCGTTTCTCGTTTCTGCTGGTTCTTCCAAAATTTTAGCAATCGCAGTTCTCGATGTATTAAACAAATAGTCGTAGCTGTTTCCTGTTTTAACAGCGGGCATTTCCGGTTCTTTCTCTATTTTTGGAGAAGGAACCGTTTTTTCTTTTTCACAAGGGCGGTCTTCTTTAGGTTCCTTTTCTTTATCAAAAATCTCGGTTTCTTTAGTAGTAATGATCTTCGCCGTCACCACGGAATCAAATAGTTTTACGCCATTTTCTTCAAAAATATCCAACGTCGTTAAGAGTTCGCAAGCTTCTTTGATTACTGGTATTGGCAGATCATTCTTTAGATTGTTATATTTCCAGTCATGTGTTTTTCCCAGACCGTTGGTAAAGGTCGCCACTAAATCCTGTCGCATAGCTGTATTTTCCTTTCTCAAATTTTTCTTTACGTAGGTCATCTTCTATCAAGGTTCATTC
>NZ_JXLA01000055.1 GCF_001886185.1 Enterococcus raffinosus
ATCAGTCCTATTTGACAAAGAGCCCATTTTTTTGAGAAGACTCAACTGTACACGCTAAAGTGCTGATTGAGATGTCTAGGTTCGATGACTTCGTCAATTACTGCGATCGCGTAATCAGCCATGCTGATCTCGCTTTTTCCTTCATCGTTCTTTTGTAAATGGTCATCACTGATTTGATAATGACCGGTGCGTACACCGTTTGGCACAAAGTTTGCCGCTGGACTTATGTAGGTCCAATTCAACTGCTGAGCAGCTCTTAAATCCATAAATGCTTGATACATGTTATAAGCGGTTGGATAATAAACAGCTTTAGGATCAGAGACATCAATCATGCGGTGCTTCTCATCGATAAACAAAGAAGAGGCGCCGCCGACAACGATCAAGCGAGTATCCGTTCCTTGTAAAATAGTGCTGAGATGTTTTAGAGAAGTTTGATGAAGCTCCTCCTGACCGTTAGGTGGACGAAAAGCGTCAATCACTACATCAAAAAATGCGACATCCTTCTTAGTAAGCTCGAATAAGTCTTTCACTAAAATTGGAACCTTTACCTTTAGCTTTTCTGGATGCCTTACGATGGCAGTAACAGCTAGGTCACGACTCAACGCTTCGTTTAAAATTAAAGAACCTGCATTTCCGGTGGCACCGATAATGGCTATTTTCATTAAAAAACCTCCTTAGACTATGTGTTGCCTTTAGTCTAAGGAGGTTTTTATAAAATAGCAAAGAATTCGAATCATCCATTACGAGGATTGAAGGGCTAATTGAGTAAGAATCACTAAGAGATTCATGCCTACATGAGTAATCATAGATGTCCAAATACGTCCACTATAGCGATACATGCCGCAAAACAAGAAGCCCAATCCGGCGTATAGCAGGTAATGACCATCATTGTGGGCAAAGGCGAATAGCGCCGAACTCAACAGTGCAGGGAAGAAGAAACCAAATCGCTTTTCTAATGCGCCAAAGATGGCGCGACGGAAAACAAATTCCTCCATAATTGGTCCAGCGAACGTTGTCGCTAAAATAAAAATCATATTGTTCATAATCAATTGGACGATATTTTGCGTATTTTGTGAAGAAAGCGATTGTCCAAGGAAGCGTTGTTCAATTTGTAAGAGAACCATTTGCAAGAGTAATGATGCAGGAATGCCAACGATTCCTATCAAAAGAGTAATCAAAAAATTCTTTTGTTGTTTCTCCAGCTCGAATACACGTGATTTCAAACGATAAAATACCATTAATGCGGCACCGAGAAAGTAAGCCAGTGTCGTCAATTGGATGATCTGTGATGGATTTGCTTGAAAGACACGTAAAAAAGCAATGGGAGAAAACAGAACCAATCCGTAAGTAAAGATGGTTATAAAGCTATATTTTTTTTCGCTCATTGTTTTTCCTTTCTAAACAGTTATTGTTCCCAAGTATAACACATTTTGAGGAAAAACCTCCCAGATAAAAAATCAGAAAAAGGCAAACGAAGGACTTGCAAAAAGAAACAAAAATGGTATTATAAGAATTGTGAGTTAGCACTCTTAGTTATCGAGTGCTAACGATTTGAAAAATCATTACTAGTTGGAGGGATCTATTGTGTTAAAACCATTAGGTGATCGCGTCATTCTTGAAGTTACTCAAGAAGAAGAAAAAACAGTTGGAGGCCTAGTCTTAGCTTCTGCAGCAAAAGAGAAACCACAAACAGCGAAAGTTGTGGCTGTCGGTGAAGGCAATGTGCTGGAAAATGGTCAAAAAAGTCCAATGCCAGTAGCTGTTGGTGATATGGTAATGTTTGAAAAATATGCTGGTACAGAAGTGAAATATGAAGGCAGTGAATATTTAATTATCGCTGCAAAAGATATTATGGCAATCGTTGAATAAAAAATAATGAGGTGAAAGAATCATGGCAAAAGATATTAAATTTTCTGAAGATGCACGTGCAGCAATGCTTCGCGGTGTAGACAAATTAGCAGATACAGTAAAAGTAACATTAGGGCCAAAAGGACGTAATGTTGTTTTAGAGAAATCTTATGGTTCACCATTAATTACGAATGACGGTGTGACCATCGCAAAAGACATCGAATTAGATGATCATTTTGAAAACATGGGCGCAAAACTTGTTTCTGAAGTTGCTTCTAAAACAAACGATATCGCTGGTGATGGAACAACGACTGCAACAGTTCTTACACAAGCAATCGTTCGTGAAGGCTTGAAAAACGTTACTGCTGGTGCGAACCCAATGGGCATTCGTCGCGGGATTGAATTGGCTACAAAAGCGGCAGTTGAAGAACTACACAGCATTTCTAAAGAAGTAGATTCAAAAGATGCGATCGCACAAGTTGCGGCAGTTTCTTCAGGTAGTGAAGAAGTTGGTAAACTGATTGCTGAAGCAATGGAAAAAGTTGGCAACGACGGTGTTATTACTATTGAAGAATCAAAAGGGATCGATACAGAATTAGATGTCGTTGAAGGAATGCAATTTGATCGCGGCTACTTGTCTCAATACATGGTAACAGACAATGATAAGATGGAAGCTGCTTTAGAGAATCCATACATCTTGATTACTGACAAGAAAATTTCGAACATTCAAGATATCTTGCCATTGTTAGAACAAGTCCTACAACAATCTCGTTCATTATTAATCATCGCTGATGATGTAGATGGTGAAGCATTACCAACATTAGTATTAAACAAAATCCGTGGTACCTTTAACGTTGTTGCTGTTAAAGCACCTGGTTTTGGGGATCGCCGTAAAGCAATGCTTGAAGATATCGCCATTTTAACTGGTGCAACAGTGATCACAGAAGACCTAGGCTTAGATCTTAAAGAAGCAACAATCGAAAACTTAGGTACTGCTGGTAAAGTTGTCGTTGATAAAGACAATACAACAATTGTTGAAGGTGCTGGCGATAAAGCCGCTTTGACTGACCGTGTTGAAATGATCAAACGCCAAATTGGTGAAACAACTTCTGATTTTGATCGTGAAAAATTACAAGAACGCTTGGCTAAGCTTGCTGGCGGAGTAGCTGTAGTTAAAGTTGGTGCAGCTACTGAAACGGAATTGAAAGAATTGAAACTACGTATTGAAGACGCGTTGAACTCTACGCGTGCCGCTGTTGAAGAAGGCATCGTTTCTGGTGGTGGTACAGCCTTAGTAAACGTGATCAAGAAAGTGTCTGATTTAGATGCTGAAGGCGATGTAGCGACAGGGATCAAGATTGTTGTACGTGCTTTAGAAGAACCTGTTCGTCAAATTGCTGAAAATGCTGGTTTCGAAGGATCAGTAATCATTGATAAACTGAAAAATGCTGACCGTGGCACTGGATTCAACGCTGCTTCTGGCGAATATGTAAATATGATTGATGCGGGTATCGTTGACCCAACGAAGGTTACTCGTTCAGCTTTACAAAACGCAGCATCTGTTTCAGCATTATTATTAACTACTGAAGCCGTTGTTGCTGACAAACCAGTTGAAGGTGGCGCAGCAGCTGCTCCAGCAATGGACCCTTCAATGATGGGCGGCATGATGTAAGGTAGAAGTTCTTCTATAATTACTCGTTGCTTAAAAGACGAAGACCGTGACTTTTGTCACGGTCTTTTTGTGTTCACAAAAGAATGGAGAGCCGTTTCACAATCATAAATAGTATTTATAGATTGTATGTAAATAAACTATTGGAATTTATCAATCAAATTTCTTACAATGAGCGTAAGAAGGAAATATACTTCCTTGTTCATAAATTATCAAGAAAAAATCTAATGTAAATGAAGTAGCAGGTACGAAGGAAGAATAGAGTAAAAAATCCTTTGTTAATCATTTGACCGCACATGTGAATTTTGTTACATAACGAGAGCTTTTTGATGAGTAGGCGTTCATTTTGAAAGGAGAACCATATGTTAAGAAATTTATTTGATGAGATTCCATTAGCATCCGGAGCAAGTTTTAAGAATCGTTTGTTTATGTCGCCAATGACGACGCAATCGGCCTTTTATGATGGAGAGATCACACAGCAAATCATTGATTATTACGCGTTTCGCTCTGGGGATGCGGCGGCAGTTATTGTTGAAAGCTGCTTTGTGGAAGACAAAGGACGCGGATTTCCCGGCGCATTAGGTGTTGATACAGATAAAAAAGTTGCTGGTTTGACAGAATTGGCAACAGCTATTAAATCAAAGGGTTCAAAGGCGATCATGCAGATTTATCACGCTGGTCGGATGGCTTGGCCGGAGATCAATGGTGGCGCAACACCCATTTCTGCAAGTCCAGTCGCAGCTTTGCGTCCCAATGCTCCTGTCCCTCGTGAAATGACAGAGGAACAAATCTTAGAAATGATTACGATGTTTGGCGATGCCACACGCCGTGCAATCGAAGCTGGTTTTGACGGTGTGGAGATTCATGGAGCCAACACCTTCATTTTACAGCAATTCTTTTCTCCTCATTCAAATCGAAGAGAAGACCAATGGGGCGGCAGTCGTGAAAAACGGGCGAAATTCCCCTTAGAGGTCATGAAAGAAGTGCAACGAGTAGTAGAAGAACAAAAGGCAGAAAACTTTATCATCGGTTATCGCTTTTCACCAGAAGAGTTAGAAGAGCCGGGCATCCATTTTGAAGATACGATGTTTTTATTGAATACGCTTGCAGAGTTGCATCCAGATTATTTCCATTTTTCTATGGGTGCTTACACACGTCCATCTATCGTTGATTCCGACGATCCGGAACCGCTGATTACGAAATATTTAGCGCAACGCTCACCTGCGTTGGCACAGATTCCGATCATGGGTGTGGGGTCTATCCTCCAACGAGCAGACGCGGAAGATGCGTTGAAATTAGGCTATGATCTATTAGCAGTCGGCAAAGGCTTCCTGATTGAACCAAACTGGGTAAACATGATCAAAGACGGTGTAGAGGTTATCGATTATGCCCATGTAAATGCCCAAAGAAAATTATTAATTCCGACTCCTCTATGGGATTTCATGGCCTATATGGTTATTGATCCAGAAGAAGAGAAACGGAAACATGAACGATTGAAAGAACTACAAAAAGTGAAACTGACCTTCAAACCTGGTACTTATACGGTTGAGGCGAAAGGCCACAATAGCGAGCTTGCGATGAATGTGACCTTTTCAGAAGAACGGATTGAAAAAATCGAAGCAGATCAAAGCAATGAATCAGAAGGGTTATCCGATCAGGTGTTCATTCGCTTGCCACAACAAATCATAGACGGTCAAACACTGAATGTGGACGTAATCTCTGGAGCTTCTGCATCTAGCCAGGGATTGATTGACGGCGTGGCTGAAGCAGTAGAAATGGCTGGAGCTAGTTCAGAAGTGTTGAAGGCTCGACCAAAACCAACGGTTCAATGGTCCAAAGAGGTTGTAGAAGAAGAAGCAGACGTAGTAATTGTTGGTTCTGGGGCAGCAGGGATTTCTGCGGCGTTAAGAGCAGATCAGATGGGCTTAAAAACGATTCTGTTAGAAAAATTAAGCTTTGTTGGTGGAGCAATCTCTATCAGTGGCGGGAATCAAGTGGTTATGGGCTCCAAGCTGCAAGCGGCAGCAGGCGTTTGTGATGACACAGCGGAATGTATGATAGAAGATTTCTTAGCTAATGGTAGTGGCTTAAATGTCCCTGAGCTTTTATCCACTTTAGCTGAAAATGTTGGTGAAACGACTGATTGGGTTCACGAATATATGGGTGTCGAATACGATATGAAAAACGGGCTGCATACTTTAGCAGAATATCGTAAGAATCGTGAGTTGGCATATGAAGATGGTGGACATGGGTTTGCTGCTAGTGCTAGAAAGGCATTGGAAAGAAGCAATGTAACGATTTATCTGCAAACAAAAGCAGAACAATTGCTAACGGATGGCAACGGCAAAGTGACTGGCTTAACGGCTGTTGAAGATACTGGTAAGCGGCACAATATCCATGCGCCAGCAGTCATTCTTACAACTGGCGGCTATGGGAACAATCCGAACCTGTTGAGCTCTGAATTGAATAATATTCTCTTTTATGGGACCAAGTCCTCTACAGGTGATGGCATATTAATGACTACAACACCAGAGTTGAACGCGGCGACACGTATGATGGAGTATGGAAAGATTTACCCGAATGGTGTGGAAGTTTCCCAAGGATATGCAAAATCAACTATCGGCGGGAACATTGAAGTGTTGAAACGGAACGGATTGCTAGTAAATACTGCTGGAAAACGGGTAATCAATGAACGTGCCAGCAATAAGAAAATTCTAGAAGTGCTCTTACAGCAAGATCCGCAAATGTTATTCCTATTGATGGATGCTGAACGCTTCGAAATCTTTACTGAAGCCGTAGAAGAAGGCGGTATTACAAGAGAAGATTTGGAACGTTGGATCGAAAACGAAGAAGAGACCCCACAAATCTTCCGAGCGGACACGTTAACAGAGCTAGCTGAAAAAGCGGGAATGGAACATGATAGTCTAGTAGACACCGTGGCTCGATATAATGGCTGGGTGGAAAAACAAAAGGATGAAGATTTTGGTCGTCAATTGGAGTTTTTACAAGAAAAAGTTGGCGAAGGTCCTTATTATATGATTGAACAAAAACCGCGTTTTGCGACAACGATGGGTGGTCTAGTCGCAAACGGACAGTTACAGGTCTTGAATCGCAACGATCAAGCGATTGAAGGGCTTTACGCAGCAGGTGAATTAGTGGGCGGCGTAATGGGAAGCGACTCTCCGTCAGGGGCAAATAATGCTTGGGCATTGACTTCTGGTAAACTGGCCGCGGAAAGTGTTCAAAAAACAGTACAAGTAGAATATGTCATGCAGTAAAAAGTAATCCTGAGGCGGCTGTCTCAGGATTTTTTTCTTTTTTGTAAATTTTTTTTATTCCTTAAAAAAACGATCGATCGTTATGGTAAAATAGTCAATGTTAAGAATTAAAGTTAGTCATTTCGACTAAAATAAATAGAATAGGAGATTGTTGAATGAAATTAATTGAGACCCCATTAAATAGCAATGTTAACTTGGAAACACTATATCCTAATCTAACGAAATACTTTTTTGATAAGCGCCAAGCTGTGAAGCTTCTTAAATTATATGCGTATGATCGCACAAAAATCATTTATGCTGACCGATTTGATACGATTGATTTGCTATTGTTAAATCGCAAACGAAAGATCAGTCATCAAGAGGTCGACACAATCATTCACCGACTATTGAAGGTGGACCGTGAAGATGTAACCGTGAATGTAGGCTATAAAAAGCAAATCATGGAAGCTGGTTTGCGCCCTAAAGAAGCCTATAAGGACATCATAGCAATAGAGTACAAAGTACCAACAGAATAATTGATGAAAGAAAGACCGCGTGTCTTTCTTTTTTTATCAAATAAACGATCTATGATAAAAAATTCACGGATTAGCAGAGAGCAAAAGCTACTCCCTCAGAACTCTTGTGATATAATGAGAGAAATAGTTTAAACTACTAAAAACAAAATGAGGAGCATGACTATGAAAAAGTTGTACGAAGATGACAGTTTGACACTTCATACGGACCTTTATCAGATCAATATGATGAAAACTTATTGGGAGACAGGTCGAGCGGATCTTCATGCCGTCTTTGAGTGTTACTTCCGTAATATGCCGTTTGATAACGGTTATGTCATCTTTGCTGGATTAGAGCGTCTAGTTAAGTACTTGGAGAAACTATCATTCAGTGAGAGCGATCTAGCCTATCTGTCGGAGGTAGAGGAATATCCAGCAGATTTTATTAATTATTTGCGGGAATTCGAGTTTACTTGTACTGTTCGTTCTGCCATAGAAGGCGAACTGGTATTTAGTAACGAACCGATTATTCAAGTAGAAGGGCCTTTATTACAATGCCAGCTAGTTGAAACGGCACTTTTAAATATTGTGAACTTTCAAACCTTGATCGCGACCAAAGCCGCTCGAATCAAATCAGTTATCGGTGAAGACCCATTATTGGAATTCGGTACACGACGTGCGCAAGAATTAGACGCTGCACTCTGGGGTACACGAGCAGCTTATATTGGCGGTGCAGATGCTACCAGTAATGTACGAGCTGGAAAGATTTTCGGTATTCCAGATAGTGGAACGCATGCTCATTCATTGATTCAGTCCTATGGTAACGACTATGACGGGTTTAAGGCATATGCAGAAACACATCGAGACTGTGTCTTCTTAGTCGATACGTATGACACGATCAAATCAGGAGTGCCAAGCGCGATTAGAGTAGCACGGGAAATGGGCGATAAGATCAATTTCTTAGGTGTCCGAATCGATAGCGGGGATATGGCTTATATCTCAAAACGGGTGCGCCAACAATTAGATGAAGCGGGATTTCCTGATGCAAAAATTTATGCTTCAAATGATCTAGATGAAAGTACCATCTTAAACTTGAAGATGCAGCACGCGAAAATCGATGTTTGGGGTGTTGGTACAAAGTTAATTACAGCCTATGATCAACCAGCGTTAGGTGCAGTTTTCAAATTGGTTTCAATTGAAAATGAAAAGGGAGAAATGGTAGATACCATTAAACTTTCCAGTAATGCAGAAAAAGTAACGACGCCTGGGAAAAAACAGGTTTGGCGAATTACACGTAAATCTGATGGGAAATCAGAAGGTGACTATGTAACGCTATGGGACGAAGATCCACGAGAAGAAAAAGAAATCTATATGTTCCATCCAGTCTATCCGTATATCAATAAAACAGTGAAAAATTTTGAAGCACGTCCGGTTCTCAAAGATATCTTTGTAGATGGAAAACGAATCTATGAACTTCCTGATTTAGAAACGGTGAAGCAAACGGCGAAAGAAAGCCTTGATTCGTTATGGGAAGAATACAAACGTGACTTGAATCCGCAAAAATATCCAGTCGATCTTTCTACGGAGTGTTGGAATCATAAGAACAAAATTATGGACCAAGTACGTAAATCTGTGGTACAAACAGAACAAGAAGATTAAAGGAGTGGACGTTTTATGACGTTGCAAGAAGACATTATTAATGAATTAGGAACCAAGCCAACCATCGACCCGAAAGAAGAAATTCGTAAGAGCGTTGAATTCTTAAAAGCTTACTTAAAAAAATACCCATTTTTAAAAACATTTGTCTTAGGGATCAGCGGTGGGCAAGACTCTTCATTGGCCGGTCGTTTAGCACAACTTACGATGGAAGAAATGCGTCAAGAGACAGGCGATGAAAACTACAAGTTTATCGCTGTACGTTTGCCTTATGGCGCCCAAGCCGACGAAGCAGACGCGAAAAGAGCGCTAGCGTTTATTCAACCAGATGTTAGTCTAAGCGTGAATATCAAAGGAGCCGTTGATGCAGAAGTAGCCGCTTTAGAAGAAGCGGGTGTTTCCATCAGTGATTTCAACAAGGGCAATATCAAAGCGCGTCAACGAATGATTACTCAATATGGGATTGCTGGAGATAATCAAGGGGCGGTTATCGGAACGGATCATGCCGCTGAAAACATTACAGGCTTCTTTACAAAATTCGGTGATGGCGGGGCAGACATTTTACCGTTGTTCCGTTTGAATAAACGACAAGGAAAAATGTTGTTGAAAGAACTTGGAGCGGAGGAAGCCTTATATATGAAGGTGCCTACTGCCGACTTAGAAGACGGGAAACCTTTGATTGCGGACGAAGTAGCGTTGGGCGTGACTTATGATGATATCGATGATTATCTAGAAGGAAAAGAGATTGATTCAAAAGCGCAGGAAACCATTGAAAATTGGTGGAACAAGACCCAGCACAAACGTCATTTACCAATCACTATTTTTGATGACTTTTGGAAATAAACGATGACTAAGACCTAGTGGAGAACAAGCTTCACTAGGTTTTTTTGACTTATACAAAAAAATAGAGAGTAGAATCTTTCAAAGTGTCAAATTTTAAATAACTATCTGTTTAAGGGAGAGATGTATAGGTATTCTTTACTTTCCATAGTTTTCTCGCTAAAATATTTAGGTGTTCATGAATAGGAGAGAGCTATGCAAAAATTTCGAAAACTTCCATGGCGCCAATTTCTAAAGGGAATAGGTGTGCTTGGTTTGATTCTTGTTTCAAATCTTTTTTTTCAGCTGACTCAGAATGATTTCTCATTTGATTTAGCCTTTAAATTCGCCTTTTCTTGGCATACCGAAAAATTCTTTTTAGGTTGTTTTGTCTTACTGATTTTTTACGGATGGCTTAGTAGTTTTTTAGGTTCATTAAAAGCAGGCAGCATATTTTATACATTAGCAGTGATTGGTGTTGGAATAGCCAATTATCTGAAAATGAAGTATCGAATGGAACCCATTTATCCCGATGATCTTAAAATGATCACAGAATTTGGAATGATTCGGGATATGGTTGGAGTGCCAATATTCCTTCTATTTTTGTTGCTACTAACAGCCGGTGTAGTTTTAGTCATCTTCAGCATAAAGAAAAGTTTAAAGCTGAAGAAGAAAAAACAGTGGATTCGATTGGGATTTTTTCTTTTAACGAGTATGCTGCTGCTATATATCGGTGGGTTTAACCAACAAGGGAATTTATTGCGAAAGGCGTATAATAAAACCGCCTTATGGATTCCCTACAGTCAAAAAATGAATTACTATAATACAGGATTTATGGGCGGTTTCTTATACAATCTGCCAGTAGATGCGATGGAAAAGCCAGAGAATTATTCAGAAGCGGCTGTAAAAAAAGTTACGAAAACCTATGAAGCGAAGCAAAATGAAGAGGATACTGAAAAACCTAACATCGTTTATGTCATGAGTGAGAGCTTTTCTGATCCAGCGCGCTTAAAGGGCTTAGAAGTGTACGGAGGAGATCCATTACAGGATTATCGAGCAGTCGCAGACAAAACATATAGCGGACAAATGTTGTCGCAGAATTATGGGGGCGGGACCGCTAATATTGAGTTTGAGGCGTTGACCGGATTTTCTATGGAGCTCTTTAACGCGCAGATGACGACCCCCTATACAATGTTAGTTCCAGAATTTCAAATGTTTCCTTCATTAGTGAGTACCTTAAAAAAACGTGGCTATGAAACCACTGCGATTCATCCCTACAATACATCCATGTACAAGCGGAAGGACGTCTATCAAACGTTTGGCTTTGACCAATTCCTAGATGAAAGTACGATGAAACATACGGATAAGATCGAAAACAATCCTTACATTTCCGACGAAGCTGCTTACCGAGAAATTTTTGATCAATTGGAAAAAAAGAATAAACCGCAATTTTTACATCTGGTAACGATGCAGACGCATATGCCCTACGAAAATAAATACGATGAGCTGCCCTATGTCGTTCAAGGAGACAACAGTTTAGCAGTAAGAAGCTATCTGCAGGACATTGCGTATAGCAGCGAGGCATTGAAGGCCTTCTTAGAAAGATTGGATGAACTGCCTGAACGAACACTGGTTGTTTTTTGGGGCGATCATTTACCGGGCATTTACTCTGATGAAGTACAAGAAGAAAATCAAGGGCATTTATTGCACGAGACAGAATTCTTAATGTATGACAATCGCCATCAGCTAAATAATCAGCAGGTTACAACGAGTCCATTTTATTTTGCGGCGGATCTTTTTCAGCAGGGAAGAATTCAAATGACCGGGTTTCAAACCCTATTAGTCTCTTTACAAAAGGAGCTGCCGGCCTTTGAAAAGGGCATGTATTATCAAAGCGGGCAATGGTTCAAAGAAGCTCGTTTAAATAAGAAGCAAGAAAAGTTGTATCAAGACTATCAAATGATCCAGTATGATATCACTGCTGGCAAGCAGTATAGTTTAAAACAAAATTTTTTTGAGTAAAGAGCTAAAGGAGTAAGTATGGGATTTAAAAAGAAAGACAATCAAAGCTATTACAATCCTTTGCGTCGCGCTATCTTGAATCACCAGATGATCGAACCTGGCGATAAAGTGGCGATTGGCATGAGCGGTGGGAAGGATAGTACCACCTTACTTTATTTATTGGATCGAATTCGGAGACAAGGGCGTTTAGGTTTTGACTTTGAATTGATTCCAATTTCTCTTGATATGGGGTTTGATGGCTGTGATATCACCCCTATGAAGGAGTTTGTGGAAAGTTTGGGTTATTCACTAGAAATTGTGCCTACGAATATCGCAAAAGTTGTTTTTGATATCCGAGAAGAAAAATCACCTTGTTCCTTGTGCGCAAAGCTTCGCAGAGGGATTTTGTATAATCGAGCCAGTGAGTTAGGCTGTCAAAAAGTAGCATTAGGTCATCACGTTGATGATGCAATCGAAACATACTTTATGAACTTTTTGTTTCACGGACGAATGAACAGCTTTGAACCAAAAAGTTATCTGACCAAGACAAACGTGACCCTAATCCGGCCCATGATCTATCTTGAAGAAAAACAAATCATTCGACTTGTGAAACGTGAAGAATTACCAGTCATTTTTAATCCTTGTCCTGTGGATAAGAAAACAAAGCGTGAAGAAATAAAAAACTTGGTGACGAACCTTGCTAAAAACTACCCAGATATACGGGAAAAGTTTATAATGGGCATGGAACAAGGAACAGCTGAAGATTTTTGGACCAAAAGTCTCTAGTGGAAGCTCTTACAATCGATTATTTTAAAAGTAGTGATTGTATTCCCGCCTTTTCTCATGCTATAATTCGTTTTGTATTCATGAGGGAGTAACTAGCAGCGCAAGCTGTGGCAACGCCACCAGCAAGAAAAAAATATTTTTCTGGTGTTGTCTTAAATAGTGAGACTTATGTATGTGTCTTTTCGCATACACAAGTCTATTTTTTTTTACTCCCGAAAGGAACACTATATTAAGGAGGATAAGAATGTCAGAGGAGAAAAAACAACAACTGATAAAGCCTTTTTATTCGGAAGAAAAAGAACAGGTTTTAGCAGAAGTTCAAACAACAGAAGAAGGGCTGACATCTGCAGAAGCAGAAAAACGCCTGAATGAATATGGTTTGAATGAACTAGAAGAGGGTGAAAAGAAAAGTATGCTCGCCCGCTTCTTGGAGCAATTCAAGGACTTAATGATCATTGTTTTACTATTTGCAGCAGTTATTTCCGCGGTCGTCTCACATGAGGTAGTCGACTCGATCATTATTCTAGCTGTTGTTATTATTAATGCCGTAATGGGTGTGGTACAAGAATCTAAGGCGGAACAAGCGATTGAAGCGTTGCGTGAAATGTCAACACCGAATGCAAATGTCTTACGGGATGGACACACAAGTTCAGTAAAATCAACAGATCTTGTTCCTGGGGATATAGTTATGTTGGAAGCCGGAGATGTGGTACCAGCAGATCTGCGTTTGATTGAGGTTGCCTCATTAAAGATTGAAGAAGCGGCCTTAACTGGTGAATCTGTCCCCGTTGAAAAAGAGCTCATCGTGATCGATGAAGGCGAAGTCGGCATTGGTGATCGTGTGAATATGGCTTACTCAAATAGTAACGTCACCTATGGTCGTGGTAAAGGTGTCGTTGTCAACACCGGAATGAATACCGAAGTAGGAAAAATCGCTGGAATGTTGGCACAAGCGGACGAAACTGAAACACCGCTTAAGAATAACTTGAATCAATTAGGTAAATTCTTGACGTTTGCAATTATTATCATTGCGGTAGTGATGTTTTTCGTAGGAACAGTCTTTAACAACACTTCATGGGTCGATATGCTATTGACGTCGATCTCATTAGCCGTTGCGGCGATCCCAGAAGGATTACCTGCGATCGTTACAATCATCCTTGCTTTAGGAACACAAGTAATGGCTAAACGTAATTCTGTCATTCGTAAATTACCAGCAGTTGAAACTTTGGGTTCAACAGATATTATCGCTTCAGATAAAACAGGGACGTTGACCTTGAATCAAATGACTGTTGAAAAATTATATGTTGATAATCATCAGTATGAAGCAAACGGCGAAGTTCCTAGTGACAGTATGGCGATGAAGGTCATGAACTATGCGAATGATACTAAAATCGCTCAAGATGGCAGTTTGATTGGTGATCCGACTGAAACGGCGCTTGTCCAATTTGGGTTGAATAATCATTTTGATGTTCGTGAAAAGGTAGCCGAGGAACCTCGTGTTGGTGAATTACCTTTCGACTCTGATCGTAAATTGATGAGTACTTTACACGAAGAAAAAGACGGAAAGATACTGGTGGCTGTTAAAGGAGCACCGGATGTTTTATTGGATCGTGCAACACAAATTCTGTTAAATGGTCAAGTTGTACCAATGACGGACAAGGAAAAACAAGATATTTTAGCCAATAATAAAGACATGGCGCAGCAAGCTTTGCGTGTCTTAGGAATGGCTTACAAGTATGTTGATCAAATTCCTGTTGAACTGGAATCTGAAATCATTGAAAATGATCTGATTTTTGCTGGGCTAGTCGGCATGATCGACCCAGAACGTGCGGAAGCAGCTGAAGCTGTACGTGTAGCGAAAGAAGCTGGGGTCCGCCCAATCATGATCACAGGGGACCACAAAGATACAGCGGAAGCTATTGCTGCTCGTTTAGGGATCATTGAAAAAGGCGATGACGACTCCGTACTGACGGGTGCTCAACTAAATGAAATGACTGATGAAGAGTTTGCTCAAAAAGTTGAACATTATTCCGTTTATGCCCGTGTTTCTCCGGAGCATAAAGTTCGAATCGTCAAAGCGTGGCAAAAAGAAGGAAAAGTCG
This sequence comes from Enterococcus raffinosus, assembly GCF_001886185.1. GTDB lineage: Bacteria > Bacillota > Bacilli > Lactobacillales > Enterococcaceae > Enterococcus_A > Enterococcus_A raffinosus. Next base: position 14,651 of record NZ_JXLA01000055.1, read on the forward strand.
TTGCCATGACCGGTGATGGTGTCAATGATGCTCCTGCCTTGAAACAGGCAGATATTGGTATCGGTATGGGAATCACAGGGACAGAAGTTTCTAAGGGTGCTTCTGATATGGTCCTTGCGGATGATAACTTTGCCACAATCGTAGTCGCTGTTGAAGAAGGACGAAAGGTCTTCTCAAATATCCAAAAAGCAGTTCAATATTTATTGGCTGCCAACTTGGGTGAAGTGTTGACCTTGTTTATCGCTACATTGCTTGGTTGGGACACCTTGTTACCTATCCACTTGTTATGGATCAACTTGGTAACTGACACATTCCCAGCAATTGCTTTAGGTATGGAACCAGCTGAAAAAGATTTGATGCAGCACAAACCTCGTGGCCGCAGTTCGAACCTGTTCTCAGGCGGGGTCTTCTCTAGTATTATCTATCAAGGAATCTTAGAAGCCGCTACTGTATTGTTTGTTTACTGGTCCGCAATTCAATGGCCCGTTCATACCAGCTATGGAGAGATTCATTCAGATGCGTTGACAATGGCCTTTGCTACGTTAGGTCTGATGCAGCTATTCCACGCTTTTAACGTGAAATCAGTTCATCAATCCTTATTTAAAGTAGGACCTTTCCGCAACAAGAGCTTCAACTGGGCGATCTTACTTTCCTTTGTATTGATGATGGTGATCATCGTCGTTCCTGGATTGAATGATATCTTCCGAGTAGCTCATCTTGATCTTTATCAATGGGGCATCGTCATCGGTGCATCCTTTGCGATTATTCCAATCGTTGAAATCGTAAAAGCTTTCCAACGAGGAGCACAAAAAGATAAGTAAAAAAGAAACCTTCGCATTTCGATCAATTAACCGAGATGCGAAGGTTTTTTATTTGATTAAGGCATACATCTGCATGTCTTTGATTTCACCGTTTTTGACGGCATTCTTTCTTAACGTTCCCTCAAATTGAAAACCGCTTTTTTCTAATACGCGACAAGAGCCTCTGTTTGTTGAAAAGGGTTCGGCGAAAATACGCATGATGTCCGTTTGATTAAATACATGATCTGCCAGCTGTTTCACAGCTTCCGTAGCAATTCCTTTGCCCCAGTACTCTTCTGCTAAATAATAGCCCATCTCAGCCGTTTGACGATGGATGTTCTCACATCGAAAAGCACCAATACTGCCGATGGCTTTGTTTTCATCGTTAATTATCGCAAATGCAAAAGTTTTGGTTGAGTCAGCCGCTAGCATGTCTTGAATAAATGCTTGTGCGTCTTTCTCAGTGTAAGGATAAGGAAGGCCATCGTGTAAGTTGTCTTGAATTTTCTTATTGCTTAACATTCCCGCTAAATCTTTCGCATCCTCTAGCCGCCATTTTCGAATGATCTTATCCATAAACATGCCTCCTAAGAAATAATTGTTCCTTTAACGGTATCATCATTTAAAGTAAAAATGAAGTCATTTCTTAATATTTTCTAGGCAGCTTTGCATCTTGATCGAAAATCGGTAAAATGAAAGTATCAAAAGATAGAAAGTAGGAAGAAATGAATGCGACCTAATACAGGGTTTTACGCTAGAGAAATTAATGAAATTGTCCAAAATACAGAAAAAATGGGAGAACGTCTACACCCAAGCTATGAGGAAATACGTACGGCTTTAGATGAAAAGAAAATAGCTGATTTTGATCAAGAACGTTTATCTGAAATCCACGAACTTTTTAAAGAAGGAACACAATTTTACCAATTAAATTTAGAAAAAATAGGTCTGCTGAAAGCACCAGCAAAAGTGATGGGAAATCATAAAAGCTTCGAAAAAGCCTATATTCAATATGTCGCTGGCTGCCAAGAAATGACAGACAGCCTATTACCGGAAGTAAATGAGGAAGCCTTTAATGCAGCTGAAAAAAAACAAGATGCTGCAACGGATACGATCTACAAAACAATTCAAAAAATCACGAATTTGTTATTGAAATAGGTAACAAGTCAAAATTCAAATAGAACAAAGGTTTTCTAATTTTTTTATAACGTTATTTTAAATACAAATAGGGAAAGATCAGGTATGATTAATTCATAACCAATAACAACCTTTTCTTTTTCATTGCATTTAGGTAATACTCCTTTAGCACCGATTTGCCGATCGGTGCTTTTTTTGTCATTCCAACTTTTCACAGTTTGTTAAAGTATGAGTGGAATTATTTTTTTTAAGGAGTCTTGGAACAAGAAGTT
>NZ_JXLA01000056.1 GCF_001886185.1 Enterococcus raffinosus
AGAGGAAAAGAATTCTCCAATCATTTCGCAGTTACAGAAGTATTGAATAATATGCCCTTTTATTTTCCAGATCCTCATGCCCTTGGCAACAATGAACAAATTAAAATACGAATAGACTCATTCGAGAATACTTGCCAAAATCGAAAGAGATAGCTACGGTAGATAACTCAACGATAAATCAGATGATTGAAAAACTGAATAACAGACCTAGAAAGTGTTTAGATTGGAGAACACCTTATGAAGTCTTCTTTGATAAAGTGTTGCGCTTGATTTGACAATTCAAGAAATAATAAAAAGCAGATCAAATCCAAATAAGGGAAAAATGATCTACTCTGGTATTATCAATTAATTGGCCAAGCTATTATGCCGTTTTGCTAAACGTCTACTTCTTCCAGTATTGACCTTGATAAAACAACAATCAGGATCCCGTTTTAATACTCTATGAACTGTGTCAATACTAACATGTAAAGTTGCAGCAATATCAGCTAATGTACTCCCATTTAATCTCATTTGCTTTGCAAATCGATAACGCCGATAAGCATCAATATTCTTGGAATCCATAGACAATAATACTTTTCTTACCATGTATTTCCTCCAAAGATTGGATTTTAATGGGCCATCATTTCTTGAGCAATCTCATGCTCAGATAATGAAGCTGGATAGAAAGTAGGCCAATTATGCATTTCATTATAAAGTTTTTCTTGACTTTCTCCACCAAAGAAAATATGGAAATGCTCTGCCTTACTTGGTGCAATTCCATGATCGCTAAATTGAATATATTTAAAACGACCAGCACCTGCATCATCAGTTTCAAAATTAAAACGAACACCACGGTTTCCTTTTTCATAATTCAAAATTTTGTATCCAACATATTTGTATGTGTATTGATGATGTTCACCGTTGACTACAAAATCAATGGTGTTGTCTTTAATGTTGATAGTATCAATATCTGTCTTATAGCCAGTAGTATAATAATCTTTGTACTCGGCAGCTGTCATGTCTTTATTGAGTTTTGCTTTGTAATCGAAAACTTCATCCAAAATTCCATCTTTTAACAACGGATAAACAGATTGCCATTCGCCTGTATAATCACTCAATTCGCGATCCTTCACATCGGCATCTTTAAAGTACCCATTAGCAACTGTCTTTTCATCCTTCGCTTCTTTTTCTGGAACTACCTCTTCACCAGCAACCATAGTTGTTTTCTCTAACGCTTTTAGATTGTCTTCCATTACTGAAACATAATCTTCACCATTATCCATTTGTTCTTTTGTAAGACTTTCAAGAGGATTCAATACTTCCAATTTTATCCCAGCTTCATTGGCCAAAGTTTTTGCGATTTTATCATTAGCATTCTTTTCAAAGTAAATATAATTGATCTTATTTTTTTTAACATACTCTTTTAATTCAGCTAATCGACCAGAAGATGGCTCTTCTTCAGGACTTAGTCCAGCAATAGGAACTTGTATCAATCCATAATCCAAAGCTAAATATCCAAAGGCTGCATGTTGTGTCACAAAACTTTTTTGTTTCGCTTCTTTAAGATTAGTGGTATAGTCAGCATCCAACCGTTTCAGTTTAGTCAAATACTTTTCAGCATTTGTCTCAAATACTTTTGCTTTTTTCGGATACAATTTAACTAACTGATCCTTGATATTTGAAACTTCCTTAATTGCCATTTTGGGTGAAACCCACGTATGAGGATCTAGTTCATGATGGTGATCTTCTTCTCCGTGATCATGATCTTCTTCTTCACTACCTGGCAATAAAATCATGTCTTTTGTTCCTTCTACTACATTAGGCCCAGCTTTCTTCCAACTTTCTTTAGCTTTTGGTACCCATGATTCCATGTTTTCGTTATGATATACAAAAACATCAGCATCATGAGCTTTTGCCATATCCTTAGCTGAGGGCTCATAGTCATGAGGTTCTGATCCCGCTGGAACCATTAAATCCACGTTCGCTTCATCGCCGACGATGTTTTTGGTGAAATCATACATTGGATAGAATGTTGTTACAATTTCTAATTTTCCATCTTTATCATTCGATACTTTTGCATCATTAGTGCTGGAGCAAGCTCCCAATAATCCTAGAGCTGCTATCCCAATAAGTCCTACACTGATTTTCTTCATTCTTTTTCCTTCCTTAATTATGCTAATTTCTTCATTTTATTTTGTTTATGTTCTTTGATAATTTTTAATGCCCTTTTTCTAGTTTTGATATTCGGGCTTTTAAGTCGTCGATATGCACTAGATATATCCGTTTTCTCCATTAGAAATTACCCCTAATCAATACTTATCATTATTTGCTTTCCGCCAGTAATTTATCAAAACTCTGTTTGATCCTTTCTTCATCCAACATTTTTCCAATTAGAATAATAGTGGTTTGGTCTTTTTGTCGAGTGGTGTATTGAAAATTAACCTGTTCGTTTACCCCTTGTATGGCAACTATAAAATCTTGATCTTGCAAAGCAATCAATCCTTTAAAACGATACAGGCTCCCTTGGTTGGTTAAAATCAGCCGGTCAATCCATTGGAATAAAAAATCTTTTTTTATGTCTTGATCTGAAGTTAAGAGAATTGATTTAAACTCATGTTCTTGATGATGTTGATGATAGTGTTTGCCATTATAGTGATTTTCTGATGAATCACTTTCAAAAACTAAGGGATGATTGAATTTTTCCAAATTATAAAAATCCTTTTTTTGAATCGTTTCACTATGTGTGAACATTCGAATATCGGATAAAGGGTTAATACTTTTGATTTCTCTCTGTAATTTTTTTAGTGCAGATAAATTCAAGTTTTGTTTTCTAGACACAAAAATGCGATCTGCTATGACAAGTTGCTTAAGGGCTTGTGGTTCTCTTTCAATAAGTTCAAAACTGTCACTATCAATAACAGTCAATAAACTATCGATATATACTCTTCCTCTTAGTTGAGGCGCTGTTAAAAGTGTTTGAATGATTGGTTGGGGATCTGCTATACCTGTAGTTTCAATGATGATTTGTGAAATTGGTTGTTGATGTTCTTCTATTGTTTCCAGTAAAGAAATCAATATTGCTAATAAATCACTGCGAAGACTGCAACACATACATCCATTATTTAGTTGTAACACCCGTTCCTCGCTATGAACTAATAATTTGTGATCAATCCCAACTTCACCAAACTCATTTTCAATTATAATAATTTCTTCCCTGGGGTAGGGTGAGACTTGCAAGGCTTGATTGATTAGCGTTGTTTTTCCAGCCCCTAAAAACCCAGAAACGATTGTAACTGGTATGCCCATTTTGTCACCTTTTTACCACTTAGCTATTTCACTTCTTTGAAAATTGCCCGTCTGCGCAATTTTGGCGAATACTTTTTTAATTCTAACCGTTCAGGGTTATTCCGTTTATTTTTGCTGGTGAGATACAGACGTTCTCCAGTTTCGACACATTCCAAAATAATATTTTGACGCATAAATCTTCCTCCTTCAATACTTATCGATCTTCAAGATATGCTTGAATTTGTTGTGCATCTTCAAAAGTTAACTCGCCAGATTCCAATTGTGAAACTAAATTTTCTTTCATATCAACAGGTATCTCCCAATAACCATCAATACATTGAAATAACTCCTCGTCATACTCTTCAAAAATTGGATAGATTCTTAAAAAATCATCAAATGATAAGCCTTGGTCCTCATAGTAATCTTTGACTAATCCATTTTCAATTGCCTGTTGGGTCGGTAAACCCGTTTCAGTAATAATTCCTCTCTCTACCATCGAACGATAAAAAGTGCATTTATCTAGCGATTGCTGGGTCGTTTCAAGATAATACTTTAATCCTTCTTCAACTAAAGGTGGGTAAATAATTTCCATTTTGATTCCCTCCTAAAAGTTATATATTAAACTATTTTGAAGCTCCTTTAATTACTTTCTTTCCATTATAGTACCCTTTTAAAGATACATGATGGCTACGTCTATAATCACCATTCGCTTCGTCAAATGAAATTTCTGGTTTTACTACAGTTTGATGAGTTCTTCTTAACCGTTTCTTCGCCTTAGATGTTTTTCTTGCTGGTACTGCCATGATATTTCCTCCTTTTACCAACTTGCTTTTTTTACTCCAGGAATCAACCCTTGATGGGCAAGTTCTCTAAACTTAATACGGGACATACCGAACTTTCGCATATACCCTCTTGGACGACCATCCGTCTGATCACGAAGCCTCAGACGATTCGGATTTGAATCTCTTGGCAATTTAGCGAGAGCGGTGCGATCTCCTGCGGCTTTTAATTCCTGACGTTTATCTGCGTACTTTTCAATCATCGCCATTTGTTTCTTTGCTTTAGCAATTTTCGACTTTTTTGCCATATACCTTTATACTCCTTTTATTTTTATTTAGACATCTCAAATCGTAATAGTTACGTTTTGACACTGATACTTTACCAACAAGAGTTGCTCTTGTCAACAATAAATAACATGAAATAAAACTCATATGAATAGATAACTATTTGAAAACGAATTTATCGGTACATAGAGATAATCAAATCATTTAAAAGAATATGCAGTTTAAGCTCTGAAAAATAAGAATTCACTTTTATTAGTCCAATCAAACACAAATACCGTTTTAAGTAGCTTTTCCTCTACTTAAAACGGCAATATGAAAGAAACTATAACTTTTTATTCAATCTTTTATGTTTAACTGGTTTATCGCCAATTTTTTAAAACTTTGATTATTCCTTATATTATAAGAATAGACATTAAGTGAACTAATTCAATCATACTGATTCTTTCGTGTATTCAAAATTAGATGCTGTTTAATAAAATTATTCTTTTTGAAAAAGAATTATAACTATATCCCAAAAATTGTAGGTTAATTTAAAGCCTATTTCATCATCGTGTAAATGGCCAAGTTAAAATGTAGAAAAATGGCCAAATAAAAATGTAGGTTTATGCGTCATCTGGTACGCTTTCCTTGTGTTATTTTATTCAAGGAGGAAAGCGTATTGAGAAAAGATATTTATGAAGGAGTGTTACCTTTCATTATGACTCATACAAAACCTAATTATGCTGCTCTAGCTAAACAATACAATTGCGATTATCGTACAGTAAAACGTTATTATGAAGCTGGAATAAGCAATAAATTGCCTTTACTTGCTCAAAAGAATAAAAACAAAAAAACTTTGGTTAGTGATTTTGAAGATATTATCGCTGACAAATTAGCTTTAGGCTGTTCTTCTTCTGCCATTTATCATTTTATTTCTAAACGTGGCTATCGTGGAAGTGCACGAACACTAAGAAGATATTGTCGAAATATCCGAGCAGATAAAATACAAAAAGCAACGATTCGTGTGGAAACAACCCCTGGTTTATCTGCTCAAGTTGATTGGAAAGAAGATCTAAAATTAGTCAATAAATTCGGCGAAGTTATTTCTTGTAATATCTTTCTTTACGTTTTAGGATATTCCAGAATTAAGTACTTAGAACTAACTTTTGATCGTTCTCAAACTACTCTATTTCGTTGCTTAACTAATGCCTTTCAATACACCGGAGGTGTTCCTACGGAAATATGGTTTGATAATATGAAAACTGTTGTTGACCGTAGTCGAAGTCAATTTTCTAAAGTTGTTTTTAACGAGCGATTTCGACAATATGCGAAAGAAGCGGGATTTCTTCCAATTGCTTGTCGTGCTTTTCGGCCTCAAACAAAAGGTAAAGTTGAAGCTCTTGCACGAACAATCGAACGAATTCGTGTATTTAATTATGAATTTGAATCCACTCATGAATTAGAGAAAATTATTCAAACAATCATGGATTCATTAAATACTGAAGAAATTTCTCAAGCGATTCATGAATGTCCTAGTGACCGTTGGTCATATGAAAAAGAACAACTATCTTCTTTTGATGCGAATCAACTTAAAATCTATTCTTCTGTTGAAAAACAAATTAAACGAAAAGTATCTAACGAAGCGATGGTTCAATGGAATCAAAATAAATATTCTGTGCCAGTAAATTACATCGGTAAAATTCTTACACTTCGTGTAAAAGAAGATAAACTTTATATCTACGATGACTCCACTCTTATTCGCACACATACAATTACTCATCAATTGCTTAATTATCATCGAAACGACTATATAGAGATTCTACGTTCTGATGTGTTTAAACATTTAGAAGACGAAGAATTAGAACGCTTTGTTGATGAAAATTTACAAGCGTATGACGAATTATAGAGGTGAATCATTATGTCTAATTACTATCAATTACTAAACAAATTAGAAGATTTAAATTTAAAACATACGAGAGAAATTTTACCAGAATATCTCGATACCATTGTTCAAGAAAATATTAGTTTTGTAGAAGCGTTAAATCATTTAATGACGGAAGAAATAAACGCACGAAGTGAACGCCAAAAAGAAAATCGTTTAAGAAAGGCGAATTTACCGTTTAAAAAAACAATCAATGACTTTGATTTTGGATTTCAACCAAAGATTAATCGAACAGAGATTTTAGATTTGTGTACCTTACGCTTTATGGATACAAATAATAATATATTGTTTATTGGAAATAGCGGAGTGGGGAAAACTCACTTAGCTATTGCCATTACACTAGAAGCTATAACCAAAGGTTATTCTTGCCATTTTGCTTTAAGCAATGAATTAGTCAATCGACTAAATCGTGCAAATCAACGTGGAAATTTAGATCGATTGTTAAAAAAATATGCTTCTTACGATTTACTAATTATTGATGAAATTGGTTATTTGCCTTTTACCCCTGACGGGGCAAAGTTGTTCTTTCAATTAATTAATCTACACTATGAAAAAAAATCAACCATTATTACAACGAATATTCCTTTGTCTCAATGGGCTGAAACTTTTCAAGATAAAAAATTAACAAATGCACTAATCGATCGATTAGTGCACCACGCTAAGATTATTCAAATTACTGGAAAGTCTTATCGAATTAAAGATTATAAAGAAAAAAAGTTGTCGTATAAGTAACCTTGTTATTTATGGGCCAAAAACCTACATTTTAACTTGGCCATTGACAATCATCGTGATTGAGCTTCTTTTTCATAGACGAATTTCTCAGATAGTTTAGTTTTCTTTATGAGATTTTTATATATTTCTGACCTTCGATACAACTCACTATGAGTACCTTGATCAACTACTTTTCCTTGATCCATCACTACAATTTTATTTACCTTTTCAATAGACTTCAAGCGATGCGATATAATTAGTACTGTCTTATCTTGTATTAAACGATTTAAACTTTCCTGAATACGTTTTTCATTTTCCGCATCTAAACTGGCAGTAATTTCATCTAAAATTAAAATTGGCGCATTTTTCAAAAAAGCCCGTGCTATGGATAGGCGTTGTCGCTCTCCTCCAGAAAGTGAACTTCCGTTTTCTCCGACCAATGTATGATAACCGTCAGGTAGTTTTTCAATAAAGTCTTCGCAGTTAGCTAAACGAGCTGCTTTTTTCACTTCCTCATCTGACGCTTGACTATTTCCAATACGTATATTTTCCAAAATACTTGTATTAAACAAAGTTACCTCTTGAAAAACAATAGCGATTTTGCTAAACAAAGAAGCTGGAGATACACGTTTAATATCATACCCATCAATTAAAATACAGCCTTCATCATAATCATACAGTCTAGACACTAATTTCAAGATACTAGTTTTCCCGGAACCACTAGCACCTACTAACGCAGTCACTTTTCCTTGTTTAGCCGTAAAAGAGATATGATCTAAAATTGGGGTATTGTTATCATATGAGAAAGAGACATCTCGCAACTCAATGTCAAAAGATTTCAGAGGACTATCTGATCCCTCTTGGATACTGGTTTCCTTCATAGCTCTAATTCGCTGTATTTTAGGAGCTAAATAAAATATTTCAAGCACTGCTTCTTTCATAGAATCGAAGGAATCCTTTATTTTTATTGCGGCTAGTAAGTAACCAACGACGTAGAGTATAGTCACTTCACCCGTTAACAGTAAGTGAACACCTACTAGAATGACTACTGCTAAACTAACATATGAGAAAATAGAGGATAAGGCCATGACTGAAAAAGTACTTAATTCTACCTTTAAATGAATCCTTTCACTCTCTTCCATTTTTTTGAAAAGTCTGTCTTGAACTTTTTTAGATAGATTAAAGCTATTAATCTCTTGCTGCAATTCTATAGTTTCTTGAAATTCTTCCGAGTTTTCTCTCAAAGTATCGTAATATTTAGTATTGGCTTTCGTTTGGGATTTCTTTGATAACAAGATTAAGACAAAACTAAATAACGTTGGCAAAATAACAGCTAATCCCATTTTGACATTACCAACCAAAAGCATCACTGAAATAAAAGGGAAAAACAGAGCCATACCGCCGGCTTTAGGTATTGCATGACTCATCGCATGCTCAATACCTTCAACGTCAGACATGATAGTTTGAGATAAATCTGATAAATTATGTTTTGAAAAATAGGATAATGGTAAATTTGACAAATCGTCTGCAATTTGCACTCTTAAATGCGCACTTTCTTTATAAGTACTATTATATAAGTTTTCATACTCCCTATCTAACAACCAATACATGAAAAGCAAAGTAACAAACGATACGGCAAAATAAAGCCAACGGGGCTTTGTATTTTCTAAAACTAATTCGTCTATCAGCATCATTATAATGAATGCTGGTACCATATTAATGCAGTATACAAAAAAACTAGAAATAGAAGCTTTAGTTAAAGCTTCTGCGCCCTGATCACTTAAAGCAAATTTGTTTTTATAAAAACTTTTCATTGTCAAGCCTCCAATCATTTGCATTCTCATAATTAGTGACCAATTGTTTATACACTTGATGTTTAGCCATTAATTCATTATGATTTCCACGTTCTACTATTTTCCCTTCTGACAAGACAAGAATTTCATCTACAGATTTAATGCTGGATAATCGATGAGCTATCATAATAACTGTTTTTTCTTTCATCAGATGTTGAAAAGCCTTTTGTAGTTCGTACTCATTATCTGGATCAATAGATGCACTGGCTTCATCCATAATAACAATCTTTGCATCTTTTAAAATTGCTCTGGCAATAGCTATACGTTGTTTTTCTCCTCCTGACAGATAAACTCCTTTACTACCAATTAAGGTATGCTCTCTTTCGGGAAATTTTTCTAAAATCGATTCGCAACCGGCTAATCTTAGCGCGTCAAATACTTTACTTGCTGGCGCTTGAGGATTTGCTATAGAAACGTTATCGTAAATACTCTGATTGAATAGTTTCGTATCTTGAAAGACAAAAGCAATTGTGTTAATAATTGTGTCTTTTGAATAGTGATTTAAAGGCTTACCACCAATTTTAATCTGTCCCTTATCCACATTGTAGAAACCTGAAATTAGTTTAGCTATCGTACTCTTTCCGCTTCCTGATTTTCCTACTAATGCATAAATTCTTTTTTGTTCTAAAACTAAGTTGAAATTTTCTAAAACACACTCTTCTTTGTATGAAAAGCTGACATTTTCAAATGCAATGTCACAATTTTTAATCTGTGTCTCGTTCCCATATTTTAGTTGGTCTTGCTTCATTTCTAAATAAAGGGAGTCTAGTGTTTCGACTGCATATCTTGCTTCAAACAAGTGCATACTTACATACATTATTCTCATGAAAGAAACAAAAATAATTCCACTTAAAAAAAACAACATCAACAAGTCAACAGCTAATATCTTGGGAGTGGTAAGAGAAGTTATAAAAAAGGTTATAGGAACTATCAAAATGCAAACTATGCCAAAAAATAGCCATTGAAAAAGAACAAAAGGTGTTTTCCCACTCAAAGAATACTTATATGCAAACTTAGCATAATCGTTAATTGCTTTATTCAAGGCTTTAAATGATGTTACTTTAGCACCAAATATCTTTATAACTTGAATTCCGCGGATATATTCTACCGTTTCAGAGCTTAACACATCTAACGATTCTTGATATTTTTGAATAAAATTTGTATTCTCTGTCATTTTCTTTAACAAGAATACACCAATTACTAACATGGCGATTAAAACCAATCCAATTTTAAAGTTAATGAAAAAGCCTAAGGCAACTGATAAAACAGGTGTTACTATGGCTTGAGCACTATCTGGAATCAAGTGAGCAATTGCCATATGTGTTTTAGCCGCGTTGTCATCAATTGTCTTTCGAATATATCCCGAAGAATTTAAATCAAAAAAACGAAAACTTGCTTCTGTTAAACCGCTAATTCCCTTTTTTCTCAAATTAGTCTCTAAGCGAAACCCAAGGATATGAGAAAATAAGCCAGAAAAAATATAAAATAAAGCTCCTAAAGTTAACCAAGCAACAGTTTGAACCGCATAACTCTTAGCTAAATATTCATCTCCTACAATAATTAGAGACTGAAGAAATTTGTAAATACTGTAATATCCATAGACTGTTAATACGACAGAAAAATCAGAAAATAAAGTGGCTAACCATCCGTAGTATTTCATTTTAGGGACATAACTAAATAATTTTTTGTATACTTTCATTTTTTCCTCCCCCGCATTCAATTTCTTCTCTTATTCGTTTACAACTGTTAATGCTTTCCGTAATAGCGTAAATTAAAGATGTACAAACAGATAGAAGGTAAACTACGTTCTATTTTTTGTATTTTTTTAAGACTTTTCTTCCAATCAATACACCAATCATAGATAAACTTGCTACAACTAACACTGAAATGATTCCCCATATACCTACCGCATAGTGGATCATTGCATCCATTGTTGCAGCAGATTGTCCTTTATCTATCCAATCTTGACGAAAACGATCTGTAAAGAACCATATAGGAATCCACTGTCCGGCAGCACTGCCTAATTGCATTAGAGCCCAAGACGCAACTTGAGGAATTGCTCGATCATATCCAAATACAGATAGAATAATATCAGCTAAGATCGCCATACTAATCGAACTGATAAACCAAGGTAAGTACGCCCCGCCCATTAACGTAAAAAATAACAATAAAACAATTGTGTAAATAGTAAAAATTCCTTTTCTAGGGTAGTTATAGCTAATATAAACAAATATGATTCCAGATAATAATCCAAAAATCCCTGGGGATATGCTGTGACCAAACGCCCCACCAATACTACTAACCATTATTGAAAAAAAGTAAATTACTAGGGAAATAACTGTAGCTAAACCAATAAAAATATAATCTTTTGTTTTCATATATATTCTCCTCAATTCTATTTCGTTATGTCATTAAAAATCTGTTCTATCAAAGTTGAATCTTCTACTCTAAGTTTTATATCTTTTTTTATTCCACCATTTTTTAAATAAATAATTCTATTGCATGTTTTATAAAGAAATTCCGGATCATGAGTGGCTATAACTACTGCACCCTTTTCTTTTAAGTCTTTAATAAGGTCAGCAATCCTTTCCATATTAATATAATCCAACCCACTTGTAGGTTCATCAAATAGAAATAAATTAGTTTTTGACAATGAAGCTATAGAAACCAATAATCTTTGTTTTTCTCCACCGGATAAATCAAACGGTAATTGATCTTTCATTTTATAAAGTTCCATTTTTTTTAAAATTTTTTCTTGCTGATCTTTACTAACTATTTCATTCCCCAGGGCTAACTCGCTCCTCACTGATTCTGTGAAAAATTGGTAATCCATTTCTTGCATTACTAAAAACGGCGATGAAATTTTTTTATTTTCGATTATCTTTCCTTTGGTAGGGCGAATAATCTTCATGAGTATTCTTAGTAAGGTTGTTTTCCCCACACCGTTTTTCCCTACCAAACCAATAACATCTCCAACTTTGACATCAAAATTTATGTCTTTTAGAATATTTTCATAAGTAATTTCTTCAACTTTTAATACATCTGCACTTACCTTTTCGATATAGGGAACTTCAATCGAACTATTAAAAATGTCAAATTTCCTTAATGCGTTATTGTTTTCAGTTTTTAACAACTGAATAGTTGTAGTTTTTACAGTTCTATTTTTAACAAATAGAACTTGATCAATTAATTCTTTCAAATAGTAAAAACGATGTTCAGCTATAACAATAGTAAATCCTTTATTTTTTAAATCACAAAGTAAGTCAGCAAGTTTCTTAGTCGCTTTGAAGTCCAAATTTGAAGACGGTTCATCCAATATAATTAATTTAGAGTTTAGCGATAAACTACATCCAATAGAAATTTTCTGCCGTTCACCACTTGATAGCGAAAAAATGTTTTTATCTAATATATTTGAAAGATCTAATAATTCAGCTAATTCATTGATTCTTTTATCCATATGCTCTTTTGTAAATCCAAAGTTTTCCATCGAAAATACTAACTCACTCGTTGTATTTGTTGTAAAGAATTGTCCTCTAGGATCTTGACTTACGTAGCCAATATTTTTTGATATACTTTCTTGTGTTAAGGATTGTAGCGAGTTATTTTCAAATAAAATTTCCCCAACCAATTTTCCGTCATAAAGTCTTGGAATAAGTCCATTCATTAACTTTAATAGTGTGGATTTCCCACTCCCAGAAGAACCAGTAATCAATGTAAGACTGCCTTTTTTTATTGAAAAATTAAGGTCAACAAGCGCTTGTTCCTTAACATCCTTATATGAAAAAGAAACATTGTTAAATTCAAACAATTCTTTCACCTCAAATCAAAATACTTAAGAAAAAAATAGTAACGGAAAACAGGATGATATAGTCTAATAAGCTCATGTTTGTTTTATAGTAAGAACTTCTTTTCACAGGAGATTCTATCCCCTTTGTTATTGCATTAGCGGTCATTTCTTCAGCAATCATAGTTGCACGTATAAGAACGGGAACTAACAGAAATTCCAAATATTGCAGAGGCTGAAAAAAAGACAAGCGAATGTTTCTCATTTTTAAAGATTCTTTAATCATTCTTATTTCAGAACGATAAGTCGGAAAGAATCTGATCACTACTGTAATACTTAACATTATTTTTTTCGGTAAATGTATTTTTTCTAAAGAGGATAATAATTCATTGCTAGTATAGACACTAACCAACAACCATGAGATCATTACGACCGGCAACATTCGAAATACAATATATAAGGATGTCCCAAAAAATATAGTAAAAAACTCTATCTTGATAGCATCAATAATTTTCATTACTAAAAACAGAACTGAATAAATCAAGATGAAATAAATACATGTCTTTATTTTACGAAACATCAATACTAAAACTGTAGCAATAATGAAACACCCCACTTGAAATGTATTTCCCTTTCCTAAAAAAATAATGACCGGAAAAAAAATATTTAAAGTAATCAAGGTTAACGGATTGATTTTTAACACTCTTTCACCTCCAAAAAATAAGATCGCACTGTTATCTTAAGCTGATAAAAATGCACCGTTATTCAGATAACAGTGCGATCTTATCAAAAAGCATAACTGAGAACAATTCTCAATGCAAGCTTTTTTTAATTAACTCAGTAATTCAATCCACCCAGGAACAGAAAATTGATACAATCTTCTGGTTAATAGCATAGTCTTTTCTTTTGAATAGCTATGCTTCAATATATCATAGAATGTAGCGTAGAATGAGTAAATGTAGAAGTGGATTTCTTCTTCATTAAAGACTAAATTTTGATTGATCATTCCGATAGTCTTTAACTTATCTAGACAACAGACTGTTTTTTTTGTCACAAATGATGTAATTTTTTCAACAATATCTTGATATTTGGTTCCAGCTGATTGGAATAAAACCAAATCGAATATACGTTTATTCTCAAAAATATAATTAATAAATGGATCTAATTCATTGAAGTTCTCTCTCCAACTTTTCTCTATATCTATATTTTCTAAGTTTAAGAGGTATTTGGTAAACTCTTCATTATACATATTAATAAGCGCATTAATATGCGGCTGAATAATTTCTTCAAATAACGCTTCCTTAGAAGTAAAATGTTTATAAAAAGCACCCGTAGTTACGCCTGCGGTCAAGCACAGTTGCCTTATCTTAGTTTGCTGAAATCCTACTTTTTCAAAATGGCTTAGTCCACTTTCTATTAATTTTTGGTGAGTTGTAATATAATCTCTGGTTTCTATGGGTACTTCCTCCTAATAAGATGAATTAACTATATTATCTTACACAGGACTTGAAGTTTCAATCGTTAACGTCTATTACTGAACTCATTCCTTAGAGCTAAACTAATGAGAAAGAGCAAAATAACTGATACAAAAAGCAATCCTACAAGAATTAATAGACTCATCTAAATCATTCACCTTTTCTAAAATAATCCGAGAAAGATTTAAAAAAATTATATCCAGCTATTAGGATAAGTCCTATCATAATCACTCCAATAGCCATTTTCTTATCCTCCCTAAAAATAAAGCCTTTTACTTAAAACCTTTTTTGTAATCGTCAATAAATTTTTTCCCTTTATCAGTTAATTGAAATCCTATATCTAAATAGTCCTCATATCTAAGTTTAGTCAGCATCTCACTTACAGATGCTGGACTAACACTTAGAACTTTTGCTAAATCATTATTTTTTAATTTCTTTTTTCTTTTTGATAATTCCTGAATTGCTAGTAAATAAATTAGTATAGTAGTTGTTTTAATTTGTACCATACCTACCCTCCAAATTATTTCGAAAGGCCTTCAGCAATTTTATCCAGGTTCCATTTCATCATCGCATAGTAACTATCACCATCTTGTCCTTTTTCTGCAATTGAATCAGTAAAAATCGTTGAATAGATAGGAATATTGGTATCTTTTGATACTGTTTTCATTGGTCTATCGTCCACACTGCTTTCTACGAATAAGGAGGGAACTTTTGTTGTGCGTAATTTTTCAACTAAGTGTTTTATTTGATCTGGTGTTCCTTCTTCTTCAGTGTTGATTTCCCAAATGTAAGCAGAAGGCACATTATACGCTTTCGAGAAATATTTAAAGCATCCTTCACTTGTAACAATCATTTTTTTATCATTCGGAATTGAAGCAAATTTAGATTTAGCTTCTTTGTCTAGAGAATCCAATTTTTCAATATACTTATCTAGATTTTCTTTATAGAATTTTTTATTATCAGGATCTTTTTCCGCTAACTGTTTTTCAATATTTTTAGCGTAAATAATACCGTTTTCTAAATTTAACCAAGCATGGGGATCTTCCTTCCCTTTCTCACTCTGACCCTCTAAGTAAATAACATCTATGCCATCACTTGCTGCAAAATAGTCTTTGTTTTCCTCTTTGTTCGCATTTTTTACTAATTTTGTAAACCAAGCATTTCCTCCAGTTTCCAAGTTAACACCGTTATAAAAAATCAAATCTGCTTTTGAAGTTTTTTGAACATCTTCAGGCAAAGGTTCATATTCGTGGGGATCTTTCCCAATAGGTACGATACTGTGTAAATCAATTTTATCTTTTGCTATATTTTCAGTAATATCTGCTAAAATCGAATTAGTAACTACTACCTTTAATTTTTCGTTCGAAGCCACTGTATCTTTGTCTTTACTATTTGTTGAACATGCCCCGAATATAAAAAGAGCAATCAAAATCCCCAGACTTCCCAGTACTGCTTTCCATTTTCTCATCATAACTTTCTCTCCTTCTTTCTTAAAAATTTTTGTTTTGGTGAGATTAGAAAACTAATTACAAATAAGAATGCCGCTGTTAAAACAATACTTGATCCTGCTGCTATGTTAAAACTATAACCAATGAACAAACCTAGCAATGATGAGCACGCTCCGACTGTCGCCGAAATAAATATCATAGTTTTTAAACTGTTTGCATATAAATATGCTGTAGCAGCTGGTGTAATTAACATTGCAACAATTAATATAGTTCCCACACTTTGCATAGCTGTTACTGCTACTAAAGTTAATAGAATCATTAATAGATAATGATAAAAACTGACATTCATCCCCATTGCTTTTGCCATTAATGGATCAAAAGAAGTGATTAATAATTCTTTAAAAAATAGAACAACTGTAACCAACACTAAAACAGAAACGCCAATTGTAATCCACTTATCAATATCTTGTACAGCTAAAATATTTCCAAATAAGATATGAAATAAATCCGTTGAGCTATTTGCAACTCCTATAAGGATAACTCCTAATGCTAAAAAAGAACTGAAAGTAATACCAATTGCTGTATCTCCTTTTATTACACTATTGCTTTTTATAAAAGTAATAATGATAGAAGCTAATAGACCAAATACAATCGCACCAATAAAAAAATTAATACCTAAAATATAAGAAATTGCTACTCCTGGCAAAACAGCATGAGAAATAGCATCACCCATAAGAGACATTCCTCTTAAAATAATAAAACAACCTACTGTTCCAGAAACAATCCCTATAACTACAGATGTAATTAGAGCATTCTGTAAAAAGTGAAAGTCATACAGACCATTAATAAAATTTTGAAGCATATTATTCCCCCCTGTATATTAGAGTTAGGGTTTTAACCTTC
>NZ_JXLA01000057.1 GCF_001886185.1 Enterococcus raffinosus
CAAAATCCAAATTTAAGCCATCCGGTTCTTCTCTACGAAAGAATTCACGATTACCGAACGATCACGAGATACCATCTGACTTGAATAAGGAAAAGCCAATTCCAAATAATAAGAAACAATCCCGAATGAATTTGGCCGGGAGAAAAGTCGGCAAGGTTCTGGATACCCAAGCTTTGGTGAAAGATAAGACCAAACAAGTAAAGGATGGAGTACGGAATACGCCAACCAACTTGAAATACAACTTCCATAAAGGAATTGAAAAAACGAAAAAAGCACCGGAAGAGTTTAAGCGAGGACTGGTCCAAGAAAAAGCAAATCGAGGAGAGTTGCGAGAAAAACAACAACAACGTAGAGACGAAAAAATAGCTGAAAAGCGCAAAGTATTGAACGAAATAGGGAATCCTCATGGGAAAAGAAGGGAAAATGTTCCGATAAAAGCAAAGGTCCAATCTCAAAAGGATAGAGCACCAAAGCGGATTGTGAGAGCAAATTCGAATCCCGAAATCAAACGAAAATTCGCTAGCCAAGAAATCATTTCAAAAGGAATAAACCAATCCTCAAGTAAGAAAAATTCTTTTCAACAAGTGAAACGGCGGTCTACTCTGTCCAAACGAACCAATCGAAAAGTACAAAAAAGTTTGAACCCTCATCCCAAACCAAGGTCAGGTGAGAAAAAATGAACGTAAAGAAATTAAGTGCCATTTCGTTAACTTTCCTAACAATCTCTTTTATGGGTATCTTGATGTGTGTGGGCTTATTGTTTGGTGAAGACAGTGAAGGAAGTAGTAGTTCAGGTGCTCCTCCTGGGGGGAGTAGTGTCTCAGAAGAGGTTTTGAAACACCGTGCAATGGTGGAAAAATATGCCAAAGAATCGGATATAACAGAGTATGTTCCGATTCTTTTAGCGATTATTCAAGTGGAATCTGGTGGCACAATGGAAGATGTGATGCAAAGTTCTGAGTCAGCCGGTTTACCACCGAATTCATTAAGTACCGAGGCATCCATCAAACAAGGATGTCTCTATTTTGCGTCTTTGGTTAAGCGTTCCAAAGAATTAGGTTGTGATCAAGATAGTATCATTCAGGCCTATAACTTTGGCGGTGGTTATTTGGACTATGTGGCAAAAAACGGGAAGAAGCATAGTTTTGCTTTAGCTGAATCTTTTTCAAAGGAAAAATCTTGCGGTCAAAAAATCGATTACCCTAATCCCATCGCGAATAAGGAAAATGGTGGATGGCGCTATAACTATGGCAATATGTTTTATTGCTTATTGGTGAAGCAATACCTAACTACAACACAGTTTGACGATAAAACAGTCCAAGGGATTTTTGACGAGGCGTTTAAGTATGAAGGAACGGCTTATGTATTTGGTGGGTCAAGACCCGAAACAGGATTTGATTGTAGTGGCTTGACTCAATGGTGTTATGCCAAAGTTGGTCTGAAACTTCCTCGGGTGGCTCAAGATCAGTATGATGCCATGACCCATATTGACCTAAAAGATGCCAAACCAGGGGATTTGGTTTTCTTTCATTCGACTTATGATGCCGGTACTTATGTGACCCATGTCGGTATTTATGCAGGGGAGAATCGCATGTTTCATGCAGGAGATCCAGTAGGCTGGACGAATCTAACAGAAAGCTATTGGCAGCAGCATCTTATCGGTGCTGGACGGTACAAATAAGAGAAAAGAGGAAAAAGAATGAAGATAAAAATTGAACGGAATCAAAAGGAAAAGAGCCTAAAAAAGAAAAAAGAACGAGTCGTATCCGTGGGTAAGCATCGAAAAATGGTGCTTGCCCTTTGGCTTTTATTATCTTGTAGTCTTACTTTTGGCGTTTATAAAAATTTCACCGCCATTGATCAACATACAACTCATGAAAAAGTGGTTATTAAAGAGAAAGTAGTGAATACTTCTGGTATTGAAAACTTTACGAAGGATTTTTCGAAAGAATATTTTTCGTGGAAAAATAACAAAGAAGCAATTGAAAAGAGAATGAACAACCTCGAACAGTACCTTACAGAAGAAGGTTTCGCTTTAAGTCAAGATATGGTTCGAGCAGATATTCCCACTAATTCCGAAGTTCAGTCAGTAAAAGTCTTAGATGTTGAAAAGAGCTCGGAGGAATTTGTCGTTTCATTTTTAGTGGAGCAAAAGATTACAGAGGGAAAAAAGGCACAATCGATTTCTTCTGCATACCGAGTGACGATCTTTGAAGATGAAAACAGGAATTATATAGTAACGAGTTTGCCAACTATGATTGCAAAACCTGATAGGGCAAAATACAAGACAAAACAAGTAGAAAATGATTCGAAAATTGATGCCAAAACTACAGAAGAAATCGCTGAGTTTTTGGAAACGTTCTTTAAATTATATCCATCAGCTTCTGAAAAAGAATTGGAGTATTATGTTGAAAATGATGCGATGCGACCAATCAATATTGACTTAAAGTTTTCGAAGTTAGAGGATCCAGTTTACCTACAAAACGGAAAAAAAATTCTAGTGAGTACAAAGATAAAATACCTTGATAATGTATCAAAAACCACTAGCTACTTTCAGTACAAATTAATATTACAAAAAAATGGAAACTGGAAAATCATTGATGTTAAATAATAATGACTCAATCTAAATTTATGAGAAGTTATAAGTAGTTTAACTTATTTCAGGCAGAAGTCGCCCATCCTCTATAGGTGGGTGATGAATGCCGTTCGGTAACTCGAAAACCGACAATTAAGACATAGTGCCTTTTTATTTTAATCCATGTCATAATCAGTCTATATAAGAAATGGTTGATATACCATGGAATTAGATACAAATAATCATTCATTATTTCTTCTTTGTTACCACCTTATTTTAGTAGTGAAACATTGTAAACATCTCATTGATGATGTAATGTTAGCTTATGCAAAAAACTATCTTTGAAAGAATATCAGAATCACATCACATTACCTTAGTTGAGTGAAATCGTGATAAAGACTACTTTCATATTATGCTCAAAGCACAACCTAAAACCGAATTAACAAAATTCAGCAATGCCTAAGCTCATGTCTGATAAAATGAGACTTTCTAAGGGTCAAAAATTTCCTTTGAATACGATCATTAGCTTAGATAAAAGTAAAAACCTTAGAACTACGGGGATAGCTTGGTTAATAAGAGATATCGCTGTTAATAAAGACATAAGCTTGCAAGTATGCTCTATTCCCAAGAATCTCCCACTTCAAGCACTAAGGATCGTTAAATTCAGCTAAGTGGCAAGTAGTTCACTAGACGATAATTATCTCCATATTTCAATCTCAGCTTTTCCATTTTTCATAGCAAATTCCGTTATTTTTATAGCATCTAAAAGATTCAGCTTTTCCACTGATCTTTCACCACTTTTCAGCTTTTTTATTGTGCTTAAATTGATACCAGTACCTTTTGATATTGAATTGGAAGTAAAATCATTAAGGGTTTTTTTTATTAAATTCATATCCGCAATTCCAGCGTTCATAAGAATGAAGATTCTCCTCTCATAGACTACTTTGAAAATGGTACTACAGTGGCTGTTTATATATTTCAGTAGGTTACTGTAGTGGTCATTTTATTATAATTAGAAAAGGAACCTAAATCAAAAATGCTAAAGAAAATTTTCATAGTATTAAACCTATCATGACTAAAGCCACGGAATTCTTGATAAAAGAGTATACTTGCAAGCCTATGTCTTTACTAACAGCGATATCTCTTATTAACCAATCTATCCCCGTTGTTCCTAAGGTTCTTGATGTTTTCTAAGGCAATGCTTGTATACATAGCCCTTGATCAAAATATTGATACTAACGTTGACGTTTCGATCATGATGTGTACGGCAAATAGGACAAGTCCATTCTCGAATTGTGAATGACTTCTTACCATCTGTGTGTCCACATTCTGAACCAATTTGACTAGACGGAAATCATTTATCTATCTTGATGATTTTTTTGACAGAAGTATCGAAAATCTTTACATAATCTGGGTGTTGCATTCTTATGCAGATGAGAGCGTTAGCTCCGTATTCATAACCAGTTGCCTCTAAAACGTAGTCCATCGGTGGATACCTAGCTTGCGGTTGCCAGTGGCTTTCGCAGTCTTCTTGTAATCAAATCGAGCATCTAATTGAGTACTAGTATTTTGAAGATAATACTTGAGTTTTTCGGTTTTCAGAAGTTCACTTCATCTTCCATCATCCATGGAAATCCCACTCACCCATACGCAGGCCTCCAAAAATTCTTCAACAATGGTTTTTCAGACATTTTTCTGAATACCTCCTTGTTTTTTGATACGCCAGATAGTCAGGAAAAAGGCAACAAAACACAAAACAAAGCTGCCTAAAAAGGTAATCTTCATTCCATATAAAAAGACATCCGGCCGATCTGCGATATAGTTAGTTACTCGTTGGCCCATCTTAGCAGACATCGCTTGATATAAGACCGTCGTAGAAAGCGAAATCCCGATGACCATCCCCAAATTTCGGGCAAAGGAATTCATGGAGCCTGCCAGTCCCAAATTTTCGATAGTGACAGAACTCATAACCATCGTATTATTTGGGGACTGGAACAAGGCATTGCCGGCACCCATGATGGCAGTAGCGACAATGTACAGCCACAAAGGAGAGTCCACTGACAAAAACATATACATGACTTGGGTTACCGACAATAAACCCAAGCCTACTAATACAAAAATCTCCGGGCCAACCCGGTCGGTCAGGTATCCGCTTAAAGGCGCCCCGACGACCATCATCAAGGGAAAGACCATCATCAACAGTCCGGCATAGCTAGGACTCAACCCGCGAGCATTTTGCAGATAAAAAGGAATCACTACATTAACAAAGAAGTTGGAAGAAAAAATCAACAAGGCTGTAATCAAGCTCATGGTAAAAATCTTGTTCTTAAAAATACCGAAAGAAATCAATGGAGAGGCTGCTTTCTTTTCAACTTTTAAAAAGCTGACAAAGGCAATCACTGAAATTACGAACAGTACAAGGGGGACTGGATGGAAAAAGCCACTTTCTTGCCCCAAAAAGATTGTTCCAAAAAGGCTGATAATCGTAGCCGCAATGGCAGCAAAGCCCCCTCCATCGATTGTATGGTCGCTCATGGTGATATCTTTTGGTAAGAATTTTTCAGCAATCAACATCGTTACGATTCCCACCGGTACATTGATCCAAAAAATGTACGCCCAAGAAAATTGGGACAAAATCAAGCCGCCAAGACCTGGTCCAGCAATCGAGCCTAATGAAACAAACGCACCGATTGCTCCCAATGCCCGACCACGTTCATGTATGGGAAAGACTTCCGTGATGATTCCGGCATTTGTAGCCATAGTCATACTAGCACCAATGGCTTGTACCACCCGTGCGAACAATAAAATACCTAGCGAATGATTGAACCCACACAACAGCGAGCCCAAGACAAAGATCAGCGTACCAATCCGAAATACTTTGATTTTCCCACGGCTATCGCCAATTTTACCAAACAGCAACAAACAAGAACAGACAATCATCAGATAAACGGACACTACCCATTCCGCTTGATTCATTGGTATGCCCATATCATCTGAGATGGTAGGTAGTGCAATATTGACAATACTGCCATCCAATGTGGACATGAAGGTAAACATAGATATAGCAATCAAAATCCACCAGCGATTTTTTTGGACTTTTGCATCTTCTTGATAACTATGCATAATAGGATTTCCTTTCTAATGATCGTGTAGCTAAGAACAATATAACCTATGTCTACTGCCCAACAACTTCTCGCGACTCTAGCCATAGGAAGCTTGAGTAATTTCGATTTGATATCCTCATGTAACCATGTAAGTTTGAGATGCTTTATTTGAACTTACTCTATAGTAACTAGTGATAATTCGCTTTACTTTCTTCTAGCAATTTCTAAAAGTCGACTTCATTGTTCTTCAGATTAATAGTGTGAGCTATCTCGTGAGACGTAAGCAAATTTCCATTCTACTTTTTCCCAATTTTTTCATATTTATGGTGTTGCACCTATTTGTTTTCCAATTTGCTTTTCAAATACATTGCTATGATATTCAATTCCATAGGATTATACTAAATGTCAATAGTATGAATAATATATTATAGATGTTTATATATCACTGTTAATTATTATCCACAATAATTAATGATTACCTCGATATTTGTCAATCAAAGGTTGAAACAATTTATTTTCAGCATCTTTTCTAGCTTGAGCTGCACTCTTAATAGAATCATACGATCCTAAATAGTACCTCTTTTTTTTAAAAGTTATATACGCAATCCATTTCTCTTTAGAACGATAAACTCCCTTAACACCACTTGTATTATTTTTCGGTAATTTTGACGTTAGACACTCTATTACTGTCCCTTCAACACATGTCCTTGTTTCTTGCCTTTTTAAACATCCACAACTTTGAGTATGTCCAAAAAATAAGTTACTATAACTTATCTCACACATACTGCCACACTCACATTGACAAACCCATTTTGTTTTCCATGAACAGTTATTGTCCAAAGGATACTTTGCAGTAAGTAATCCGAATTTTTTATTTTCAATGTGATGCTTTTTTGATTTCAAACATCCACAGCTTTTTACATCACCTTTTAGAAGTCGCTTTGCCGATACTAACTTTTTTCTCCCACACAGACATTGACATTCCCAAACAACAGTTCCTTCACTTCGCAGTTTAGTTGGCTTGATTGCAACTAACTTACCAAAAGTTTTATTTGTCAAATTTTTATATTTATGCCTATTTTTATAATTTCCACATCCACAACTTTTGGTTCTACCTGATAGTAAGTTTGATCGATATACAATCGTTTCATTCCCACAGTCACATAGGCAACGATATTTTTTATATCCATTATGAGTAATCTCCTCAACAACAGTAAGGTGACCATATCTTTCCTTCACTGCACCTACCCTCCCAAGAAAGAAGTACCATATAATTTCAATTAACTTTTAATAAATCAGAAAAAAATATTTCCAATTTTTCTTAGTCTGATTTTATGACTAATTTACAATACAAGACTGAACGATACGTACACGAAATCCTCAAGATAGATAAATTGTTTTCATCTAGTAAAACCTGCTCAAAATATGAGCATAAAGACGGCAATAATACACTCGATATTCGATAATGGACTTGTTTTATTTGTCAAACCCATCGTAATCGAGATATCAATTCCAGTCTCAATATCCTGATCAAAGGTCTAAGAATCCAACCATTTTCTTGTTACTTTGTCAGATTGATTACCTTTTTTAGTCTCCGAATAATAAGGTTTTCGGATCAACTAACATGCTCTGAGAAAGACTACTATCTTTGCAAATTTCCAAATGAAGGTGTGGGCCAGTACTATTCCCAGTACTTCCTACATAGCCAATTATTTG
Organism: Enterococcus raffinosus; assembly: GCF_001886185.1. Taxonomy (GTDB): domain Bacteria; phylum Bacillota; class Bacilli; order Lactobacillales; family Enterococcaceae; genus Enterococcus_A; species Enterococcus_A raffinosus. The sequence goes on from NZ_JXLA01000057.1 coordinate 7,396, forward strand.
TCCTTGCAAAACATTATCTCCAGTTTTTACTAGGTATTGTTGCTGGTGAGCATATAACGCGGTTGATCCATCTTCGTGTTGTATCACCACGTAATTTCCCCAAGAGTAGTGAAACTCTGCTTTAACAACCTTACCAGCTTTAACTGCATGAATCGGCTCACCCTGTGTAGCTGCCATATCAAGTCCTCGGTGAAATTCATTTCCACGATTTCCAAACAAACTGGTTATTGAATAATTATGAATAGGCACTTGGTATCCAGTCTTACTCATTTGTGGACCTTTAACTTCTTTATCATAGTTGGTTAAATCGTAGGTTTTAATTAATTCATTTAGCTTCAAATAGTATTGTGTATCTGTTGCATACCGTCCTGTAAGGAATTTAGTTGCTTCTCGATATGTTTTACTATTAGCTTTTAATGCTCCTGCATAAAAATCTTTATTTCCACTAATTCCCTTAGTTAATAATTTGGCATAATCTTCAAAACTTTCCTCATAGTTTTCATACACTCTAAATTTTGATTGGGTCGTATAAAGCGTTCCATTACCCAAATCTTCGTTTGTTACCATAATGACAAAGTTTCCATTATAAGTTCCTTTTATCCCAAATAAATTGTAATTCGGTGCCTGAGCTAACTGGCTTTGACCACTGGCAGATTCTAAGATCGCTTGTGCAATCATAACAGAAGCATATAAATCATATTTCTGACCAATTTTTCTCGCAGACTCACCAATTTTCATAATAAAATTTTCTACAGATTCATTTTTGTCAAAATGAATTTCTTCATTACCAGATAGTATTGGTTGTGATTGGAAAGATTCTGTTGATTCTATTTGCTGTGGTGTCGAAAAATTTTTTGTTTGTCCTTCCGTTTTTGGCGCTTCCTTTTTTGAAGACTCTATATGGTTTGGTTTTGTCACTTTCGAAGAAGTTATTTCACTTGTACTACTTGAAGTTGTTGAAGATTCGGCACTTGAAATCGTACTACTTTCACTTGACGAAGTTGTTGAAGACTCGGCATTTGAAGTCATACTACTTTCACTTGATGAAGTTGTTGAAGACTCGGCATTTAAAGTCGTACTACTTTCACTTGATGAAGTTGTTGAAAATTCACTACTCTCTGCTGTTACATCGGAATTACTCATTTCAGTCGTCTTGGTTCTTTCTTTTGCAATTTTGTATGTTGAATTTTCGCTTGCCAACACATGGAAAGGTGTTGCTATAAGGAGACGGGACATTAATAGAACTGCTGATGCAAGTTTTAAAGATTTTTTCATTTGATTTACCTCTCTTTTTTTCTTTAATAGTGTTTTCTATTAAAAAATATGACAAATATTTTCAATGAATTGAGTAATACAGTATATTTCTTGATTTCATTTAGTAACGATTATGCTCCACTATTTAATCCTGTTACTGCCTTTAAAATAAAATTATAGGGTTGACTAAAACTAGGATGAAATAAATAATCTAACATTTTCAATTTATCTAATGTAATTTGCTCTTCTATAGCAAGAGAGAACATTGTCAATAATCCAGATAGATCTTCTTGACTATAAAATTGTACACCTACTATTCTCTTTGCTTTTTTTTCAAAACTAATTCTTAATTTTACAATACTGTTTTTTTTAGAAAAAATCGGTCTAATATAATCTTCTATTTCTATATAATCTATAGACTTATTTAATAAGCGTGCTGTTTTTAAATTCAAACCTGCTGCATAAAAATTGTGACCAAATATAGAAAATCCATTTGTGAATTGGGAACCAGAAGGTGTAAAATTTTGATTGTTAAGATGTTGAGTTGCAATATAAGCCGTTCTTAGAGCATTAGAGATAGAAAAATCAACGCTACTTCTATTAATTGATGTAAAAAAAGTTGTAGCACAATCTCCAATAGCATATATGTCTTTTATATTTGTTTGTTGGTATTCATCCGTTAGATATGCTCCACTAACATCTCTCAAGAACTCCTTTTTCCCTATTGGACTATGAGATAGGAATCCTATAGCTTGTATGACCATATCCATAGCGTATTTGTTATCTCTTGTAGTCACTATTTTTTCAATCTTTTCTTTTCCTAAATACTTTTTAGGACTTTCTGATAAACAAAGATGTATCCCGTTTTTTGATAGTATTTCTTCAACTTTATCTGAAAAACTACGGTCGTAATAGGTCGACAACACTCTATCTGCAACATCGAAAAGATACACTTCTTTCCCTCTTTTTCTTATAGCTTCAGCAATTTCAACTCCAATATATCCTGCTCCAATAATTCCTACTTTTTTAATAGTACTATCATCCAAAGCTTTAAAAATCTCTTTTGCATTTGGAAAATTCTTTATCGAAAAAATATTAGCTAAATTATTCCCCGGTATATCTAACATAATTTGCTTTGAACCTGTAGCTAATATAACTTTGTCATATTCTTGAGAGAATCTTGTACCATCTTTTTTTACACAAATAATCTTTTTATTTTGAATATCAATTTTGTCAGCTACTGTCTCCAAAAACAACTTTTTTATCTTAGAATTTAGTTCTCTTCTATTTTGATAAAAAAGATCTTTTACATTGCTAACTTCTCTTTTTATGAACAACGATGTCCCACATTCTAAGTAACTAATTTCTGATTTTTTATCTATCAGAATAACTTCATAATTTGAATCACATAAGTTTAGAAATCGAGCTGCAGCTAGCCCCGAATGGTTTGATCCAATAATTACTATTTTTTTCACTTAATCACATTCTTTTCCCTTCTATGAAAAGTATCTTCATTTTTAACTAACAACCTATCTCCCAAAATAAAAAATAAAAAGAGGAAGAAAAAGATTCTTCCTCTTTTCAGAGAAGATTTAAGAAATTGATTTTCTATTCATTCTCTTTTTTTCGATTTTTATACCCTAATAACCCTAAAGTTCCTAACAGGATTAAACCACCACTAATAGTAAAGATATTACTATCAATCTCTCCCGTCTTAGGATAAGCTTTTGAGGACTGCTTTTGAGGACTGCTTTTGCCTCTATTTTTGTTTTGCTTGCTACCTTGATTGTCAGTCTTATTATCTTTACTACCGGCTTTTTCACTATCTTTTTCGTTTGAAGAAACAACTACATTAGTAGGTTCACTAGTATTACCAGATTCATCAGTTGCAGTTACTATCACTTTTGTTCCTGCCTCTAATTTAGGAACTTTAACTGTAAAATTACCATTTTTATCAGCTGTCCCATGGTATTGACTCCCGTTTGGTAATGTAACTGTCACCTCTGCATTTGGTTCTGTTTTACCAGTAACAATTTGGTCACCCTCTGTAATAGGATCGACTTGAGGTTTATTCGGTGCTTTTTTATCTTCTACAGAAATAGTAACCTCTACTTCTTCTTTAGATCCATCTGGATATGTTACTACTACAATCCCTTTTTTGTTTCCAGCTGTACTAACATCTACTTTCTCTTTCCAAGTATAAGTAGTTCCTTTTGGTAGATCTTCTTTGTTCTTAATTCCCTCAGATGCGTCTGGCTCTTTATTTAAGTCTGTAGTCACTTTTTGCCCTTCAGGATTATATTTATCGGCATCGGAACGATTGTCTGTCACTTCTACTGGAACTTTCACTGTATCTTTCGTACCATCTGGATACGTTACTTCGATAATCCCTTCGTAATTACCTGGTGTGTTGGTATCAATCGTACCACCAGGAGTGACATCTGTTACTGTTGTTCCTTCTGGTAATGTTGGTAGGTTGGTTACATTATCTGTTAGATCTACTGTGCCCCCAACTTCTACTTTTTCGCCTTCTACTGTTGGTTCATATTTATCGGCGTCAGAACGATTGTCTGTCACTTCTACTGGAACTTTCACTGTATCTTTCGTACCATCTGGATACGTTACTTCGATAATCCCTTCGTAATTACCTGGTGTGTTGGTATCAATCGTACCACCAGGAGTGACATCTGTTACTGTTGTTCCTTCTGGTAATGTTGGTAGGTTGGTTACATTATCTGTTAGATCTACTGTGCCTCCAACTTCTACTTTTTCACCTTCTGCCATTGGTGTATATTTATCGGCATCGGAACGATTATCTGTNCTCTTTATTTAAGTCTGTAGTCACTTTTTGCCCTTCAGGATTATATTTATCGGCATCGGAACGATTGTCTGTCACTTCTACTGGAACTTTCACTGTATCTTTCGTACCATCTGGATACGTTACTTCGATAATCCCTTCGTAATTACCTGGTGTGTTGGTATCAATCGTACCACCAGGAGTGACATCTGTTACTGTTGTTCCTTCTGGTAATGTTGGTAGGTTGGTTACATTATCTGTTAGATCTACTGTGCCCCCAACTTCTACTTTTTCGCCTTCTACTGTTGGTTCATATTTATCGGCGTCAGAACGATTGTCTGTCACTTCTACTGGAACTTTCACTGTATCTTTCGTACCATCTGGATACGTTACTTCGATAATCCCTTCGTAATTACCTGGTGTGTTGGTATCAATCGTACCACCAGGAGTGACATCTGTTACTGTTGTTCCTTCTGGTAATGTTGGCAAGTTAGTAACATTATCTGTTAGATCTACTGTGCCCCCAACTTCTACTTTTTCGCCTTCTACTGTTGGTTCATATTTATCGGCATCGGAACGATTATCTGTCACTTCTACTGGAACTTTCACTGTATCTTTCGTACCATCTGGATACGTTACTTCGATAATCCCTTCGTAATTACCTGGTGTGTTGGTATCAATCGTACCACCAGGAGTGACATCTGTTACTGTTGTTCCTTCTGGTAATGTTGGCAAGTTAGTAACATTATCTGTTAGATCTACTGTGCCTCCAACTTCTACTTTTTCGCCTTCTACTGTTGGTTCATATTTATCGGCGTCAGAACGATTGTCTGTCACTGTAACATCTACTTCAACTTCATCAGATGATCCATCTGGATATGTCACTACAACAGTCCCTTTTTTATTTCCAGCTGCGCTAACATCTACTTTTTCTTTCCAAGTATACTTAGTATCTTTTGGTAAATCTTCTTTGTTCTTAATTCCCTCAGATGCGTCTGGTTCCTTATTCAATTCTGTAGTCACTTTTTGACCTTCAGGATTATATTTGTCAGCGTCAGATTTATCATCCAGTTTTGTTGCGCTTGATACAAATTCTGTATCATCTGCCGTAATTGGTTGAGTTGCTTCTTCTGGCCATTTCGCATCTGTATAACCATCTTTTGCTTTCAACACTGGAAGTTTATCTTCTGGCAAGCTTACGCCGTCTTTCACTGCAAAGACTGTTGTTCCACTTTCAATACTTGTTCCTTCCCCTGCGGTGAAGGTTACTTTGTGGTAGCCTGCTGGAATGTTTTCTCCTGGATTTTCAATGATATCATCCAGTTTTGTTGCACTTGATACGAATTCTGTATCGTCTGCTGTAATTGGTTGAGTTGCTTCTTCTGGCCATTTCGCATCTGTATAACCATCTTTTGCTTTCAACACTGGAAGTTTATCTTCTGGCAAGCTTACGCCGTCTTTCACTGCAAAGACTGTTGTTCCACTTTCAATACTTGTTCCTTCCCCTGCGGTGAAGGTTACTTTGTGGTAGCCTGCTGGAATGTTTTCTCCTGGATTTTCATAAATATCTTTACTTACAGTTACTGCTAAATCGGTCGTGCCTACAGAACCATCTTGGTAAACAATTTTAATAGGAATTGTTCCAGTAATCGGCTCCGATTCTCCTACACCTTTAGCTGGAGTGAATGTAACAATACCAGTATTTGCATCAACACTTGCATTACCGAAGTCCTTATTATAGACATCGGAAATTGAAAAGGCATCTTTAGCTAAAGGAACATCTGGTTTATCAAATGTAGGTTTTCCACTTTGAACTGTCGTTTCTGGAGTTGTTGTTATAGGTACGTATGTTGCATCATTTTCCATAGCTTGAGAAGCTTTTACAGCAAACTCTACATCCACGTCAAAAGTTCGATTTCCGATTTTAACAGTTACAATACCTTTCGTACTATCAGTAACGTTAGAAGTATCAGGCTCTGTTTTCCATGAATACTCTGCATCTTCAGGTAAGTTTTTATTATTCCGAATTGATTCTTTAGCATCTGGTTTAAATCCAACTACCACGGTTTGTTTATCAACCGCTTTTGGTGATTCCTTAATAACGGTTGAACCTTCTTCTGGTTTATCAAAACCTGGAGAAACGATTTGTATTTTTAATTCATCTTTCGCGATTAATTTACTTGAATCTACACCCGTAAATTCAAATTCTACAGTATCTGAAATTGGAGCCCCATCTTTTTCATTTGGAGCGATAGTTTTTTCTGCTAATACAGTACCTTCTTTATCAACAAGTTGGGCTTTGTGACCTGTTCCTGCTAACTCGTGGATGAATACTTTCCCCTTAACTGTTGTGTCAACATCATATACTTCTTCTAATTCAGGTTTCCCGATATATGGATTCGTGTCTCCGCTCTCTTCTTTATCGTCAGGGTTTCCATCACCATCAATATCTTGCAAATAATAATAACCTGTTCCATAAGTGTTCTGGATTAATTTTTTATTCGTATCCGACAACCAAGAATCAAAGATGAAATCTTCACCAAATGGTTTATTTTCTTCAACTTGTGCTGTTGCTTTCATATCTTCTAAGATTTCATCTAATGGCTTAGTCAATTGTAAAACATATCGAATAACGACTGGACGTGGACTTGCATTAGCAAAATCGATAAGTTTAGTTAAATCATTATTAGTTATTGAACCTATGCCATAATTTTCATGACCTTCCCGTCGCTCGATTGCTAAATCAGCTACTTTTGTTCCTGATTCAAATGAAACGTCATATGCTACTTTATCAGCATGAACCATATGCATTTGTATACCTGCTACATATGGAACTAAACGTTCATCAATTTTGTAATTAGCATACCAAGGCGTTCCTGCTGCAGAAGCTGAGTAAGAGAAGTTTTTCTCTTTTGTTAACTTATGGTCCAAAATTATAGCACCATTAGCACCAGTAGACCCAGATCCATCTTTCGTTTGAACATTTGGTTCCTCATATTTGGCACTTACCGATCCATGTTTGAATTGATCAGGATTATTTTCAGATACGTCTAACTTGTTATAGAAATTATCTTGATCTGTTAAAAAGTAACCAGTACTTTCTATACCAGGGACAATTTTATCGTTATCTTGATGACTTACCAGATAGATTCGATACATCAAACGATCAGTCTTAAGGTTATCTTCACCAATTTCTTTAAAAATTTCATCTAGATTCTTCTCAAATGTAATTACCCCGTTAGGAGCAGTTTGCGTATCAGTTGTCTCTCCCCCAGCAAATAATCCATCACTTGCACGAATATAATTGACCTTCCAAATATTTGTAGGTCTACCCAGCGAATCATTAATTCTTACAAAGGTCCGTCTAGAAGATCCAATTCCTTTCTTTGGATCGACCTGAATTTTTTCTACATATTTAGCTAATCGTTCATCTAATTGAAGACGGATTTCCCAGTTTTTAGTTGATGCTGCAATATTATGTTTTCCGTAAACTTCAAATCTAATTGTATTGCCTTTTAGTGTGTCTCCAGTTAGTTCTTGAGGACTAAATTGTAAATCCGAAAAGTTATAATTTTTCGTATAACCAGGATTCTCCTGAAAAGTATTCCCCGAAGCTACTTTGTCACCTACTTGTACGGAGCTTATCGCTGTTTCAAGTGGGCTGCTTGGAGAAATTTCATCTTGTGCTTTAACTAGTTCAGTTCTTCCCAAGACAAGACCAACACCAACCAAAACAGATGCAACCCCAACACTTAATTTTTTGATACTGTACTTCAATACTCGTTTCTTTGTTTTTTCTAGAAATACTCTCTTATTATTCTTGCCAACCATTACTCATATCAACTCCTTAATAGTTATGTCTTTCCTTAGTAAGAACAAAAGATAAATCTGATACGTATTATTCACAAAGCAGGAATTATACGAATTTATGATAACTAATTTGTTCAGTAGCTTTCATGAACAATTCAACAAAACAAGTACATTTCTTCATAGTTTTTTCAAATATTTATACTTTTTGTCTATTCAGTAGCTAAGAACATATGAAGATATCATGTATTCTTTCTTAAATTAAGTTTTTTTATGTGATGAATCAGGTTTTCAAAATATTAAAATAACGGAATAAGAAGACTTATTCCGTATTACTAAATTTGATAATAGTCAAATAAGATATTATCAAATTAAATTGTTAATTCTTTTGTTGGGTTTTGGAAATCGAAACTGGGTAAGACACAATAATGATATAATGAATATAAGATAAACTGCTAGAGAAAGTGATTTTAATGGGATTTAGGAAAAACGATAATCATCAACTAGATTTGCTCGAAGGCTATTTTTGCAAGTATTTAATCAAACAAAGAAAAGTATTTGGGAACTCATGGGCAAAACCTTTCCATTCAATAGTATTTTCTATCGTCAATGAATCTCGATTTTAACCTCCATATATTGAAAATAAAACTTTTAGGATAAACAGTTAGTATTCTCGTAGGTACATTAATCTCTTGAATTGTCAAATCAAGTGCAACACTTTATTAAAGAAGACTTCATAAGGTGTTTTCCAACCTAGACACTTTCTAGGTCTGCTATTTAGTTTTTCAACCATCCGATAAATCGTTGTGTCATCTACCGTGTCCATCTCTTCCGATTTTGACAAGTATTCTCGAATAAGACCATTTGTATTTTCATTTGTTCCTCGTTGCCAAGGGGCATGCGGATCTGGAAAATAAAAGGGCACATTATTCAATGCTTCTGTAACCGCGAAATGATTGGAGAATTCTTTTCCTCT
>NZ_JXLA01000058.1 GCF_001886185.1 Enterococcus raffinosus
GTAGATTTAAAACTTTGCAACAGAACCATTTTAATTAATTATTAGGGGGAGAAGGAGAGAGTAGCCCGAAAACTTTTAGTTGGCTTGGACTGAACGAAGTGAGGGAAAGGCTACTAAAACGTCGAGGGGCAGTGAGAGCGAAGCGAACACTTGATTTTTTAAGTTGCTATCATTTATAGGTCAATAGAGTATACTTATTTGTCCTAATATGGTTTTAGCAGTATAATTGACTTGGTGAATAGGTCATTTAAGTTGGGCATAATAGGAGGAGTAAAATGAAAAAATTTATTTATCGAGTTTTAGAAAATGACGAAGTGGTGGCTATTTTTAATGAGCAACAATATGCGCAAGATTTTATCGCTTACGAAAAGACAATTTCTGATAAGCAATTTGAAATTGAAAAAGTAGATATAGCTGATTGGTTATTGCAACCGAGAGAATTTTAGAGGTTGGTTGAAAATGGCTAAAATTGGTTATGCACGTGTCAGTAGCAAAGAACAGAACTTAGATAGACAACTGAAAGCGTTAGAGGGCGTTTCTAAGGTCTTTTCAGACAAATTAAGCGGTCAATCGGTCGAACGCCCACAATTACAAGCTATGCTTAACTATATTCGTGAAGGGGATATAGTTGTTGTTACTGAATTAGATCGATTAGGACGAAATAATAAAGAATTAACAGAATTGATGAATCAAATTCAAATTAAGGGGGCAACCCTGGAAGTCTTAAATTTACCCTCAATGAATGGTATTGAAGATGAAAATTTAAGACGGCTGATTAATAATTTAGTGATTGAATTGTATAAGTACCAAGCGGAATCTGAACGCAAACGAATTAAAGAACGCCAAGCCCAAGGAATTGAAATTGCTAAGAAAAAAGGAAAATTCAAAGGGCGACAACCTAAATTCAAAGAAAATGATCCACGTTTACAACACGCTTTCGATTTATTTTTGAATGGTTGTTCCGATAAAGAAGTTGAAGAACAAACTGGAATTAATCGCCGAACGTTTAGAAGGTATCGATCAAGATACAACGTGACAGTAGATCAAAGAAAAAAACAATGAAAAGAGGGATAGTTAATGAGTACGGTTATTTTAGCTGAAAAACCAAGCCAGGCATTAGCCTACGCAAGTGCTTTAAAACAAAGCACCAAAAAAGACGGTTATTTTGAGATCAAAGACCCACTATTTACAGATGAAACGTTTATCACCTTTGGTTTTGGGCATTTAGTCGAATTAGCAGAACCAGGTCATTATAACGAAAAGTGGCAGAACTGGAAACTTGAATCTTTGCCGATTTTTCCTGATCGATACGATTTTGAAGTTGCAAAAGATAAGGGAAAGCAGTTTAAAATTGTTGCTGAACTTCTCAAAAAGGCAAATACAATTATTGTCGCAACAGATAGCGACAGAGAAGGTGAAAATATCGCCTGGTCGATTATCCATAAAGCAAATGCCTTTTCTAAAGATAAAACGTATAAAAGATTATGGATCAATAGCTTAGAAAAAGATGTGATCCGAAGCGGTTTTCAAAATTTGCAACCAGGAATGAATTACTATCCCTTTTATCAAGAAGCGCAAACACGCCAAATTGCCGATTGGTTGATCGGCATGAACGCAAGCCCTTTATATACCTTGAATTTACAACAAAAAGGCGTACAAGGTACATTTTCATTAGGACGTGTACAAACACCGACTTTATATCTCATTTATCAACGCCAGGAAGCAATAGAAAACTTTAAAAAAGAACCTTTTTTCCTGAATAATTCATAGTTTTACTAATAGTCTTTCCTAACATTGATTTAATAGTCTTTAAAGTATTCTGCTTCATCACCCATTAGGTGATGAAAAAAGAACCCCTTTCTGATTTAGCGGACAAATACTTTGACCTAATCTCAGAAGATATAAAAGAAAAAATAATAAAATATCCGATTTATACTTTGTATAAAGAACTAAAGTAGTTAGCAAATCATTTACAGCAAATCACTATGTTCCACATACCATTTTACATACTTACCTTATCCACGACACATGTTGAGATAGTATCGAAGATAAAGAAAGTTGCTCCATGTTGTTTTTGCGAGATGGGGAAATCAAAGCCACATTGACAACCATGATGAATAAGCTTGCTTTCAGTCATAAGCTAATCCTAGAACCACTTTTCAAGTCAGTTAGCCAAATCGATGAAGAAAGCGACCGTGAAAGAATGGACGCTATTGATAAGCTAATGGAGTAACTATTGGAAGAACGCAATACCCTTATTGCACTGATGTCCAAAGGTTTCCTAGAACCTGCTCTTTTTAATCAGGAACGAAATGTTTTAGATAGTGAGATTAAAAATCTTACTACCGAAAAAACAAACCTGGTAACGAACTCTGCGAGTGGGGTTTTGCGAGCAAACGAGATAAAGGACCTCATTAATTATGTGTCAGCAGATAATTTTAATGGTGACTACACGGAAGAACTATTTGAAGAATTTGTAGTGAACATCATTGTAAATTCCAGGGATGAGCTGACATTCAATTTGAAATGCGGTCTTTCCCTGAAAGAAAAGGTGGTGAGATAAATGGCATATATTCCATATGGATACAAAATTCAAGATGGAGTGGTTACTGTCGATGAAAAGGCAGCAGGTCAAGTAAAGGTATTCTTTGAGAAATACATATCAGGACTATCCCTTACAGTGGCTGGCGAACAGGCAGGTATTGAAAAGACACATTCTGTGATGGGGCGCATTTTGAAAAACGTCAACTACCTTGGAAATGATACGTATCCAGCAATTATTGATAAAGAGATATTTGATAAAGCTGAAGAAGTTAGAGATAAACGTGCAAAGGATTTAGGACGAGTGGTAGAGCTTGCCGCTTTCACCTCTCCCCCTCCCAAAGAACGATTCAAAATGAAAAAGGCAGATAATAAGATGCCAGTGGATCCTTTTGAACGAGCAGAATACTTATACAGTCTGATAGAAAGCGAGGAATAAAGTGACAGAGAAAAATATAATGGTTATTCCTGCTCGTAAAAGAGTAGGAAGTACAGCCGCAAAAGAAAAGATAAAGAAACTTCGTGTTGCTGCCTATTGCCGTGTTTCTACAGAAACAGAAGAACAAAATTCTAGCTATGAGGTTCAGGTCTCACACTATACAGAGTTTATAAAGAAAAATAATGAATGGGAGTTTGCTGGCATCTTTGCAGATGATGGTATCTCTGGTACGAACACTAAAAAGCGTGACGAATTTAATCGCATGATTGCAGAGTGTATGGACGGTAACATCGACATGGTTATTACAAAATCCATCAGCCGATTTGCGCGTAACACCCTAGACTGCCTTCAATACATTAGACAGCTCAAGGATAAGAACATATCAGTTTATTTTGAGAAAGAGAACATCAACACCACGGATGCCAAAGGTGAGGTTTTGCTGACTATTATGGCATCTTTGGCACAGCAGGAAAGCCAGAGCCTTTCACAAAACGTTAAGCTTGGGCTACAGTACCGATACCAACAAGGAAAGGTGCAGGTCAACCATAAGCGATTTATGGGCTACACGAAAGATGAAGATGGAAATTTAACTATTGTCCCCGAAGAAGCTGAGATTATCAAACGCATCTACCGAGAATACCTTGAGGGTCAGAGTCTAGTGGGCATTGGTCGAGCCCTTGAAAAGGATGGTATTTTAACAGCAGCGGGAAAACCAAGATGGCGACCAGAATCAGTTAAGAAGATACTTCAAAACGAAAAATACATCGGAGATGCCCTTCTGCAAAAGACTGTCACAGTAGATTTTCTGACCAAGAAACGAGTGAAAAATGAAGGGCATGTTCCCCAATATTATGTTGAAAATAGCCATGAAGCGATTATTCCTAAAGAGTTATTTTTGCAGGCGCAAGAAGAAATTCATCGGAGAAGCAATATCTACACAGGAGAAGGCAAGAACAAAAGAATTTACAGTAGCAAGTACGCTTTAAGTGCCATCACCTTCTGTGGAGATTGTGGCGATATTTATAGACGGGTCTATTGGAATATCCACGGAAGAAAAGAATTTGTCTGGCGATGCGTGACTAGAATCGAGCAAGGTCCTGAAGTTTGTAAGAACCGAACCGTAAAAGAAGATGAACTTTATGGTGCAGTAATGACTGCGATTAATAAGCTACTTGCAGGTGGGAACAATATGATAAAGACACTGGAAGAGAATATTCATGCTGTGATTGGCGAAACCACAGAATACCAAATTTCAGAGATTAACAACTCACTAGAGGAAAAACAAAAAGAACTAATCAAGCTGGCGAACAAGGGTCAAGACTATGACCACTTAGCAGATGAGATTGATGAGCTGAGAGACAAGCGACAGATCCTTTTAGTAGAAGATGCCTCCCTCAGTGGCGAGAACGAGCGAATCAATGAGCTGATTGAATTTATCCGCAAGAACAAATTCCGCACCTTAGAATATGATGATAAGCTTGTAAGGAAGATAATCCAGAGCGTTACAGTCTATGAAGGCCACTTCGTCATAGCCTTCAAATCTGGCATCGAAATGGAAATATGAAAACCAGAAGTAAATAGCCCATGACTCTACAGTAGAGTTGTGGGTTTTCTTTTGCTTGCTGATTATAATAATATTTTAATAACTATTGTGTTTATCAACCAAATGGTTTATAATATTCTTAGCGTAAACTTGGAGGTGCTGTATGACTACGGCAGAAATGATTAAAGAACTGTGTGAGCAAATGAATATAAGTGTTTCCGAACTTGCTAGACGTATTGGCCAGACTCCACAGAATTTCAATAAAAAATTACAACGAGAAACAGTAACCTTGGATGAGTTGAAGGCCATTGCTGATGTGCTAGGTGTCAAGTTTGTGCAGGCATTTATTTTACCAGATGGAGAAGAAATAAAAATATCTAACGAATAAAGGAGGATGTTTATATGGTAGGTAATGTTATTCAAATAGTAACAGAGAAATTATCATCTTTGCCTTTTATAGAAGGCATCGTATTAGGGGGCTCACGTGCAAGAGGCACCCATACAGAAAATTCTGATATAGATATCGGAATCTATTACAATTCAGACTCATTTGACCTGACAGCGATTAATCAAATTGCTACAGAATTGGATGATAAAAATAGAAACAACCTTGTTGTGCCTCCCGGAGCGTGGGGTGATTGGATTAATGGCGGCGGATGGTTATTTATAAATGGGTATCATGTTGACTTGATTTTACGTGATATAAAACGGGTAGAACAAATAATCAAAGATACGGAGCAAGGAATTGTTACTGCCAATTATCAGACCGGGCATCCCCATGGTTATATAAGTGCAATGTATCGTGGAGAATTAGCGATTAGTAAAATACTATATGCTAAGAACGAAAGCTTATGCGAATTAAAAAAGCAGGCAGAAATTTACCCTACTGCTCTAAAGAAAAGCTTGATGAACTTTTTTATATTTGAAGCTGAATTCTCTTTAATGTTTGTAAAAGCAAATGCGGGGGTAGAGGATAAATATTATATTGCAGGCCATGTTTTTCGTATTATTTCATGCTTAAATCAAGTACTATTTGCATGTAATAATGCTTATTGCATTAACGAAAAGAAAGCTATAAAACTGCTTGAAACTTTTGAATATAAACCTGAAAAATATGCCGAAAGAGTTAATCATATTTTTGAAGTACTCGGTCTTTCTCTTTTTGAATGCTACGATATGACCGAGAAACTTTATAAAGAAGTGAATGAAATTGTATCGGAGATAAATAACTTTTTAAACGAGGAGAGTTCAGATGAAAGAAAACAAATATGATGATAATATATTTTTTCAAAAATACAGTCAAATGAGTCGCTCGCAGAAAGGACTGGCTGGTGCGGGAGAATGGGAGACTTTGAAAAAGATGCTACCTGATTTTAAGGGTAAGCGTGTGCTTGATTTAGGATGCGGCTATGGATGGCACTGTATATATGCGATGGAAAACGGTGCTTCCTCTGTAGTAGGTGTTGATATTTCTCATAAAATGCTCGAAGTAGCAAAAGGAAAAACCCATTTTCCACAGATTGAATATGAATGCTGTGCCATAGAAGATGTGGATTTCCCAGAGGAGAGCTTTGATGTAATACTAAGTTCGCTTGCGTTTCATTATGTAGCAGACTATGAGAATTTAATAAAAAAGATATATAGGATGCTGAAGGCTGGTGGCAATTTAGTTTTTACAGTTGAACATCCTGTTTTTACTGCTCATGGAACACAAGACTGGTATTATAACGAAAAAGGAGAAATACTGCATTTCCCGGTGGACAATTATTATTATGAGGGCAAACGGACAGCTATGTTTTTGGAAGAAAAGGTTACAAAATATCATAGAACACTGACCACATATCTAAATACACTGCTTTCAAATAGTTTTATAATAAATCAGATTGTGGAGCCACAGCCGCCAGAGAACATGATGGATATTCCGGGGATGGCGGATGAAATGCGACGCCCAATGATGCTGATTGTATCGGCAAAAAAGAAGATGTAATAATATAGAAAAAATAAACGAGGAGTATGTAAATGAGATCAGAAAAAGAAATGATGGATTTAGTACTTTCTTTAGCAGAACAGGATGAACGTATTCGAATTGTGACCCTTGAGGGGTCACGCGCAAATATTAATATACCTAAAGATGAATTTCAGGATTATGATATTACATATTTTGTAAGTGATATAGAACCGTTTATATCTAATGATGACTGGCTTAATCAATTTGGGAATATAATAATGATGCAAAAGCCGGAGGATATGGAATTATTCCCACCTGAAGAAAAGGGATTTTCCTATCTTATGCTATTTGATGATTACAATAAAATTGATCTTACCTTATTGCCCTTGGAAGAGTTAGATAATTACCTAAAGGGCGATAAATTAATAAAGGTTCTAATTGATAAAGATTGTAGAATTAAAAGGGACATAGTTCCGACTGATATAGATTATCATGTAAGAAAGCCAAGCGCAAGGGAGTATGATGATTGCTGCAATGAATTTTGGAATGTAACACCTTATGTTATTAAAGGATTGTGCCGTAAGGAAATTTTATTTGCTATTGATCATTTTAATCAGATTGTTCGCCATGAGCTGCTGAGAATGATATCATGGAAGGTCGGCATCGAAACAGGCTTTAAATTAAGTGTAGGCAAGAACTATAAGTTTATTGAAAGGTATATATCCGAGGATTTGTGGGAGAAACTTTTGTCCACCTACCGGATGGATTCCTATGAAAACATATGGGAAGCATTATTTCTATGCCATCAATTGTTCAGGGCGGTATCCGGTGAGGTGGCGGAAAGGCTTCATTATGCCTATCCGGAGTATGATAGGAATATAACAAAATATACCAGGGACATGTATAAAAAATACACTGGTAAAACCGGCTGCCTGGATAGCACATATGCCGCTGATATAGAAGAGAGGCGGGAACAGTGATTACAGAAATGAAAGCAGGGCACCTGAAAGATATCGATAAACCCAGCGAACCATTTGAGGTGATAGGTAAGATTATACCGAGGTATGAAAACGAGAATTGGACCTTTACAGAATTACTCTATGAAGCGCCATATTTAAAAAGCTACCAAGACGAAGAGGATGAAGAGGATGAGGAGGCAGATTGCCTTGAATATATTGACAATACTGATAAGATAATATATCTTTTATATAGAAGATATCGCCGTATGTAAGGATTTCAGGGGGCAAGGCATAGGCAGCGCGCTTATCAATATATCTATAGAATGGGCAAAGCATAAAAACTTGCATGGACTAATGCTTGAAACCCAGGACAATAACCTTATAGCTTGTAAATTCTATCATAATTGTGGTTTCAAAATCGGCTCCGTCGATACTATGTTATACGCCAACTTTGAAAACAACTTTGAAAAAGCTGTTTTCTGGTATTTAAGGTTTTAGAATGCAAGGAACAGTGAATTGGAGTTCGTCTTGTTATAATTAGCTTCTTGGGGTATCTTTAAATACTGTAGAAAAGAGGAAGGAAATAATAAATGGCTAAAATGAGAATATCACCGGAATTGAAAAAACTGATCGAAAAATACCGCTGCGTAAAAGATACGGAAGGAATGTCTCCTGCTAAGGTATATAAGCTGGTGGGAGAAAATGAAAACCTATATTTAAAAATGACGGACAGCCGGTATAAAGGGACCACCTATGATGTGGAACGGGAAAAGGACATGATGCTATGGCTGGAAGGAAAGCTGCCTGTTCCAAAGGTCCTGCACTTTGAACGGCATGATGGCTGGAGCAATCTGCTCATGAGTGAGGCCGATGGCGTCCTTTGCTCGGAAGAGTATGAAGATGAACAAAGCCCTGAAAAGATTATCGAGCTGTATGCGGAGTGCATCAGGCTCTTTCACTCCATCGACATATCGGATTGTCCCTATACGAATAGCTTAGACAGCCGCTTAGCCGAATTGGATTACTTACTGAATAACGATCTGGCCGATGTGGATTGCGAAAACTGGGAAGAAGACACTCCATTTAAAGATCCGCGCGAGCTGTATGATTTTTTAAAGACGGAAAAGCCCGAAGAGGAACTTGTCTTTTCCCACGGCGACCTGGGAGACAGCAACATCTTTGTGAAAGATGGCAAAGTAAGTGGCTTTATTGATCTTGGGAGAAGCGGCAGGGCGGACAAGTGGTATGACATTGCCTTCTGCGTCCGGTCGATCAGGGAGGATATCGGGGAAGAACAGTATGTCGAGCTATTTTTTGACTTACTGGGGATCAAGCCTGATTGGGAGAAAATAAAATATTATATTTTACTGGATGAATTGTTTTAGTACCTAGATTTAGATGTCTAAAAAGCTTTAACTACAAGCTTTTTAGACATCTAATCTTTTCTGAAGTACATCCGCAACTGTCCATACTCTGATGTTTTATATCTTTTCTAAAAGTTCGCTAGATAGGGGTCCCGAGCGCCTACGAGGAATTTGTATCGATAAGAAATAGATTTAAAAATTTCGCTGTTATTTTGTACATTTAACTTGACGGTGACATCTCTCTATTGTGAGTTATTAGTGGTACAGTTTTCAACCGTTTTAATTATAAAAAAGTGGTGCATTTTTAAATTGGCACAAACAGGTAACGGTTATTGCAGGTGTATTTCTTATCTATGGGTTTAACATGGATTTTATCATTAAAATCATGAGTATTGTCCGAGAGTGATTGGTCTTGCGTATGGTTAACCCTAAAGTTATGGAAATAAGACTTAGAAGCAAACTTAAGAGTGTGTTGATAGTGCATTATCTTAAAATTTTGTATAATAGGAATTGAAGTTAAATTAGATGCTAAAAATTTGTAATTAAGAAGGAGGGATTCGTCATGTTGGTATTCCAAATGCGTAATGTAGATAAAACATCTACTGTTTTGAAACAGACTAAAAACAGTGATTACGCAGATAAATAAATACGTTAGATTAATTCCTACCAGTGACTAATCTTATGACTTTTTAAACAGATAACTAAAATTACAAACAAATCGTTTAACTTCTGTATTTATTTATAGATGTAATCACTTCAGGAGTGATTACATGAACAAAAATATAAAATATTCTCAAAACTTTTTAACGAGTGAAAAAGTACTCAACCAAATAATAAAACAATTGAATTTAAAAGAAACCGATACCGTTTACGAAATTGGAACAGGTAAAGGGCATTTAACGACGAAACTGGCTAAAATAAGTAAACAGGTAACGTCTATTGAATTAGACAGTCATCTATTCAACTTATCGTCAGAAAAATTAAAACTGAACATTCGTGTCACTTTAATTCACCAAGATATTCTACAGTTTCAATTCCCTAACAAACAGAGGTATAAAATTGTTGGGAATATTCCTTACCATTTAAGCACACAAATTATTAAAAAAGTGGTTTTTGAAAGCCATGCGTCTGACATCTATCTGATTGTTGAAGAAGGATTCTACAAGCGTACCTTGGATATTCACCGAACACTAGGGTTGCTCTTGCACACTCAAGTCTCGATTCAGCAATTGCTTAAGCTGCCAGCGGAATGCTTTCATCCTAAACCAAAAGTAAACAGTGTCTTAATAAAACTTACCCGCCATACCACAGATGTTCCAGATAAATATTGGAAGCTATATACGTACTTTGTTTCAAAATGGGTCAATCGAGAATATCGTCAACTGTTTACTAAAAATCAGTTTCATCAAGCAATGAAACACGCCAAAGTAAACAATTTAAGTACCGTTACTTATGAGCAAGTATTGTCTATTTTTAATAGTTATCTATTATTTAACGGGAGGAAATAATTCTATGAGTCGCTTTTGTAAATTTGGAAAGTTACACGTTACTAAAGGGAATGTAGATAAATTATTAGGTATACTACTGACAGCTTCCAAGGAGCTAAAGAGGTCCCTAGCGCCTACGGGGAATTTGTATCGATAAGGAATAGATTTAAAAATTTCGCTGTTATTTTGTACAATAAGGATAAATTTGAATGGTACCATAAACGACCGTTTATGGTACCTTTTCATTTTCCTGCTTTTTCTAAATGTTTTTTAAGTAAATCAAGTACCAAAATCCGTTCCTTTTTCATAGTTCCTATATAGTTATACTTAATGAGTTATGGTACATTTAAATTATAAAATTAAGGAGGTTTTTTTATGATTTTTGGCTATGCTCGAGTGAGTACGGATGATCAAAATCTTAGTTTACAAATTGATGCACTTACTCATTATGGAATTGATAAATTATTTCAAGAAAAAGTAACTGGTGCGAAAAAAGACCGACCGCAATTAGAAGAAATGATCAACCTACTACGTGAAGGAGATTCTGTTGTCATTTACAAGTTAGATCGAATTTCACGATCAACTAAACATTTGATTGAACTTTCTGAATTATTTGAAGAACTTAGTGTCAATTTTATATCTATTCAAGATAACGTAGATACTTCAACGTCTATGGGAAGATTCTTTTTCCGAGTTATGGCTAGTTTAGCAGAACTGGAACGGGAT
The DNA here is from genome assembly GCF_001886185.1 of Enterococcus raffinosus. Lineage (GTDB taxonomy): Bacteria > Bacillota > Bacilli > Lactobacillales > Enterococcaceae > Enterococcus_A > Enterococcus_A raffinosus. The sequence continues at coordinate 11,008 of NZ_JXLA01000058.1, forward strand.
ATTATTATTGAACGAACTAACTCTGGTCTTAAGGCAGCCAGAGTCCGAGGAAAAAAAGGGGGCCGTCCAAGTAAAGGTAAGCTATCAATTGATTTAGCTTTAAAAATGTATGACAGCAAAGAGTATTCTATTCGTCAAATTCTTGATGCCTCTAAATTAAGCAAAACAACCTTTTACCGTTACCTCAATAAAAGGAATGCTTAAGATATGGCTATGAAAAGAATTTTAACTACTTCACAGCGTGAACAACTTCTTTCTGTAGACCACTTATCAGAAGAGGATTTTAAAGCGTATTTTAGTTTTTCTGATTATGATCTGGAGGTTATTAATCAACACCGTGGAAAGGTCAATAAACTAGGATTTGCGATACAACTTTGTTTGGCCCGGTATCCTGGGTGTTCTTTAAGTAATTGGCCGATTAAATCAACCAGACTAACTTCTTATGTGAGTCGACAGCTCCATCTTGATGCAATTGATTTAAATTCATATGATCATAGAAATACACGTGCAAATCACTTCAACGAGATCTTAGAAGTATTCAACTATCATCGATTCGGTAGTGCTAATACACAAAAACAGTTAATAGAATATTTAATTGAACTAGCTTTAGAAAATGATGACTCTATCTATCTAATGAAAAAAACAATTGATTTCTTAACTCGAAAAAGAATTATTTTTCCATCTATAGCTACACTTGAAGACATTATAAGCCGCTGTCGAGATAAAGCAGAAAACAACTTATTTTCAATATTACTCTGTTCATTAACAGATATACAAATTGAAAAACTAGAGAGTTTGTTTCAAATTTATGAAGAGACGAAAATAACTAAACTCGCTTGGCTAAAAGACATTCCAGGTAAGGCAAATCCAGAAAGCTTTATGAGTATTTGTAAAAAAGTGGAAGTGATTGCTTCCATGGGACTCGGGACAATTAATGTCTCCCATATTAATCGGAACAGGTTTCTTCAGCTAGCTAGACTAGGGGAAAATTATGATGCATATGACTTCTCCCGTTTTGAGCTTGAAAAAAGATACTCTTTACTTATTGCTTTTTTAGTCAATCATCATCAATATCTGATCGATCAACTGATTGAGATTAATGACCGCATTTTAGCAAGTATTAAACGCAAAGGGACACGTGATTCACAAGAACAGTTAAAAGAAAAAGGAAAATTGGCTACTAAAAAATTGGAACATTATGCTTCTTTAATTGATGCTCTTCACTTTGCAAAAGATAATGATAGTAATCCTTTTGACGAAATTGAACGAATCATGCCTTGGGAAGATTTAGTACAAGATGGAGAAGAAGCTAAAAAAATTACAGGTAATAAAAATCATGGCTATTTAGAAATGGTTCGAAATAAAGCTAATTACCTCCGAAGATACACGCCAATGTTATTGAGGACCCTTTCGTTCAAAGCAACTCCGGCAGCAAATCCAGTCCTCATGGCCCTAACTCAACTAACTGATTTACACAATAGTGGTAAAAGAAAAATACCGGCAGATACTTCTACTGATTTTGTGAGTAAAAAATGGAAAAGCCTTGTTCGGCCAGAAGAGGGGAAAATAGATCGGTCTTACTATGAGTTAGTAGCTTTCACCGAGCTAAAGAACAATATTCGATCAGGAGATATTTCAGTTGAAGGAAGTATGATCCATCGAAATATTGATGATTACTTAGTTGATTTATCTGCTTGTATTGATTCAGAAACTATTCCAGACACGTTTGAGGACTATTTAAAGGATCGGGAAATAATTTTAGATTTACAGCTTCAATTTTATTCGACAGTTGATAAGAGAATTTCAAGAGCAAACCTTAAAAAGTTGGAAAAAGTTACACCTAGCGAAGCAGAAATATATAGAAAAAAACTTTATTCAATAATTCCTAAGATAAGGCTTAGTGATCTTTTAATTGAGGTGGACAGTTGGACCAACTTTTCACAAGAATTTAGTCATGATTCTACAGGGAAACCGCCGAGTGAACAAGAAAGAAAAATTATTTTTGCTGCTTTGCTGGGTTTAGGGATGAATATTGGTCTTGAAAAAATGGCCCAATCAACTCCTGGAATTTCTTATTCTCAGTTAGCCAATGCCAAACAATGGCGCTTTTATAAAGAAGCTCTGACTCGTGCTCAATCTGTTTTGGTTAATTATCAGTTAAAGCTTCCTGTTGCAGACTTTTGGGGTGAAGGAAAAACCACTGCTTCAGACGGAATGCGCGTCCCAGTGGGCGTCTCAGCTCTAAAATCCGATGTTAATCCACATTACAAAAGTATGGAAAAAGGAGCTACAATGATTCGATCAATAAATGATAGGCATACGACTCATCATATCGAGGTTGCTTCAACTAATACAAGGGAAGCTACTCATACCCTTGATGGCCTACTTTATCATGAAACAGATCTAGATATTGAGGAACATTTTACTGATACAAATGGGTATTCTGATCAGGTGTTTGGAATGACCGCATTACTAGGCTTTGATTTTGAACCTCGCATCAGAAATATAAAAAAATCACAATTATTTTCTATCAAATCACCTTCCTACTACCCTAACTTATCAGAAGATATAAGCGGAAAAATCAATGTAAAAATTATTGAAGAAAACTATGATGAAATTAAACGAATCGCCTATTCGATTCAAACAGGAAAAGTATCTAGTTCTTTACTATTAGGAAAGCTAGGCTCATACGCACGTAAGAATAGAGTAGCTCTTGCACTGAGAGAACTAGGTCGCATTGAAAAGAGCATTTTTATGATAGATTATATTACAGATAGTGAGCTACGGCGAAGGATCACTCATGGACTAAATAAGACAGAAGCGATTAATGCTTTAGCTAGAGAACTATTTTTTGGGCGACGCGGAAAATTTATGGAGCGCGATATTCGCCGACAACTTCAAAGTGCTAGTGCGCTTAATGTGTTAATAAATGCAATAAGTATATGGAACGCCGTCTACTTACAAGCAGCTTATAATTATCTCGTCAAAATAGATCCCGAAGTAACTAAGTATATGAAGCATGTATCTCCTATTAATTGGGAGCATATCACTTTTCTTGGAGAGTATAAATTTGACTTGTTATCTATTCCTAAACACTTAAGAGAATTGAATATAAAAAATAAATAGGCCTTGAAACATTGGTTTAGTGGGAATTTGTACCCCTTATCGATACAAATTCCCACTAAGCGCTCGGGACCCCTAGATAGAGTTCTATATTAGAGATGTAAAGAGTTTTGGTGAAGAGGTTTGTGAGTATGGCTTTTATAACCAGGGTGCAATGAGAAGCACTAACAGCAGCTAGCTTAAGAACGCATAGGATATACTTTTTATGGAAGTCACAGAGGAGGAATAAAATTTGAACAGGATTAACAGAGTAACCTCTATTCTTATTCAGCTGCAATCAAAAAAAATAATTCCTGCCAAAGAAATTGCACAGCGATTTAATATAAGCTTAAGGACAGTTTACAGAGATATCCGGACACTTGAAGAAGCCGGAATACCAATTGGATCTGAGGCCGGAAAAGGATATTTTCTTGTAGAGGGCTTCCTACTTCCGCCGGTAATGTTTACAGCGGCGGAAGTGGGTGCATTGATTACAGCAGGGAAATTTTTAAATTGCCATGGAGATGAATCATTTATAAAGGATTTTGATTCAGCTATGTATAAAATCAAATCTATTTTGAAGCATGGTGAAAAAAACTATGCACAGGAGTTGGAGAACAGTATTAACGTGTACAGCACATCTGGACAGAAAAATACATTGGCGGATAACGTTATTGCAGCAATTCAGACTGCAATCTGCAATAAAAGGGTAATATCAATTCAATATCCTGCATCAGGAGGGCAAGAACCGGAAAGCAGAATGATAGAGCCTATATCACTGGGGTTTTATGAACAGAACTGGTACTTAATCGGTTTTGCAGGCTAAGAAATGAATATAGGAATTTTCGTGTGGATCGGATTAAAAGCATTTGCATAGAAGAAGAGCTCTGTCAAAGCCATGATGGCTCTTTGGAACAAATATTAAAACAAATGCTTTCATATAAAAAACTATATAATGTAATTCTTAGAGCTGAAAAAGGGGAGACATACAATTCTATCGGTTCTGTTGCAAAGTTTTAAATAAAGAA
>NZ_JXLA01000059.1 GCF_001886185.1 Enterococcus raffinosus
AACTGACTAAAGTCATTAAAAAAAACTGCTTACGGAATCGTAAGCAGTTATTTGGTGGGTAATTCGATTCTAGGAAAATAGTGTGTTACGCGGAAAAAGACAAATAAACTGATAAAGGTAATTAACAGACTTGAGTCAAAATTTGGTTGGAACAATAGGATAATGGTTGCTAGAATCACCGGAATTGTTGCACAGAAAATGATGGTCTTAAAACATTCAAAGAAAGTGATTCGTCTTAAGCGTAGTTTAGCAACGATCATTCCTGCGATACCAGCAAATACTAACGTAACAAATAAATTGATAAAGGAAGGGTAAAGTCCTGCCAATAACATCACGAGAGGTGTCCAAATCGGCATTTCCAAATCTTCCAAACCAGCTCTAAGCTTGTCGCCGGTCATGCTTTTTAGTGGCTCCTGTTTATAGGAGAATTTCAGCACGTTGTCTCCAAACATTGCCGAGCTGACACCGCCATAATCTGGCAATACAAGTAATGCTTGATCCTTCAGTAATCCAACACTAAAATAATTTCCGACTAAGTCTTTTTCGACATCCTGCTGTGAACGCTTGCCGTCAGGGTCAAAGGTCAGAATGATTGAATCAGTCTGATAGATGAATCCTTTTTCCGGCTTCGCTGTCTTAATCTCGCCATTTTCAATTTTGAAATCGGGAATCTTTTCAACGATTTCTAAACTATCCGCTTTGATTTGGTTCATTACTTGAAGTGCCTGATAGACACTTGGAATCGCCAGCAGCAGACTCAAGCCTAATAGATAGACAATGGACTTCCAAAAGGGTGTGTCCTTTGCTGATTTTAGATCTTCAAAACGAAAAAGAGATCCTTTGATTAATTGACGAAAGGTCATGTGATCGCTCCAATCTTTTTATACAAGAGCCATTGTAGCGAAGTAGGCTTGAAATAACAAGGCGATCTGTAAAAATGTAAAAAGAATGCAAGAAAGAATTGACTATTATTTCAAGCTTCGCTATCTTACATTAAGTAGAGAAGAATAAGAAAGTGAGCAATCATGAAAATCTATCAGCAATTTAAAAATTATTTAGAAGAGAAAAAGCTTTGGGAAGTATTCATTTATTTATTTTTTGGCGGGCTAGCTACCGTTGTTAATATTGTAACCTTTGCTCTCGCTTACCAGGCTTTTCACCTAAGTTGGCCAGTGTCGAACGCCATTTCGTGGATTTGTTCGGTGCTATTTGCTTTTGTCACGAATAAATTATGGGTATTCCAGTCAAAAACGGAAAACTTTACAGCTCTAGCATGGGAGTTTGGTAAATTTATCTTTTATCGTGTGCTGTCCTTTGGTATGGATATGGCCTGCATGTATTTATTTATCGATATGCTGCATACAGGCAATTTGATAGCTAAAATTATTACGCAAATCGTCGTAGTCGTGGCAAACTATGTATTCAGTAAAGTCTTTATCTTCAAGAAAGTCGAGATTATCGAAGACGAGAAAACGAATTCTTCGTCACGATAGGCATATCTATTGAAGAACCCTGCATTGTTTGATACAGTCAATATGTAAGATATTTTAAGGAGGAATTGAACAATGGCTTATACTTTACCAGATTTACCTTATGGCTACGACGCGTTAGAACCTTATATCGATGTTGAAACGATGCACTTGCATCATGACAAGCACCACAACACTTATGTAACCAACTTGAATGCTGCGATTGAAAAATATCCAGAATTAGGCGAACAATCAATCGAAGAATTAGTGACGAACTTGAATGAAGTTCCTGAAGACATTCGTACAGCGGTACGTAATAATGGCGGCGGACATGCGAACCACAGCTTCTTCTGGAAAATCATGGCGCCTAATGCTGGCGGCGAACCAACAGGTGCGATCAAAGAAGCAATTGATCAAGCTTTCGGCAGCTTTGAGAAAATGAAGGAAGAATTCAAGACAGCGGCAACAGGACGTTTTGGTTCTGGTTGGGCATGGTTGGTATTGAACAACGGTAAATTAGAAATTACATCAACCGCGAATCAAGATAGCCCATTGACTGATGGCAAAACACCAATTATTGGTTTAGATGTTTGGGAACATGCATACTACTTAAAATATAAGAATGTACGTCCAGACTACATTGCGGCATTCTGGGATGTTGTTAATTGGGATCAAGCAAACGAAAATTTAGCAGCAGCTAAATAATCAAATAAGATTTTTTAAGAAAGATTAGTTCAACTAGTCTTTCTTTTTTTTTTTTTGCGTTTATTTTTGTGCCTTCCAAAAATCTTCATATTTTTATGGTATAAATCGAATTTAAAGGGAACCGAGTAGTTAATACTTTTTAAGTTTCCATTATATAAAATTAATTATTTTTCGGCTGTGGTTGAACCGATGGCTGATCTATGAGAAAATAAAACGTAAAAAATCGTTGATAGAGGTGTGCTATGAGCCGTTGGAAAAAAGTTGTCGTAGGATTCTTGGTCCTACTAAATTTATTTATAGGTGGGATTACCTACTATGCTGTTCAAGTAACAAATGATGCCAGTAAAATGGTGGACAGCATTCGACAAACTGTTAAACGAACGAGTTTAAAACGAGAGGGCGACAAGCCAAATATCGACAATGCAGAACCTTTTTCAATTTTGCTTGCGGGAGTTGATACTGGGGATCTTGGTCGTTCGGATCAAGGGCGGTCGGACAGTATGATGGTGGTTACTATCAATCCGAAGCAGAAGAAATCAACGATTGTCAGTCTTGACCGAGATATTTTAACGAAGATTGTTGGATATGGAACAAATGATAAGTTAAATCATGCTTATGCTTTCGGCGGCGTAGAGATGTCGATGGATACCATTGAGACACTCTTAGATATACCTCTGGATCATTATGTTTCTATCAATATGCGTGGGTTGAAGGATCTAATCGACGCTGTAGGCGGCATCGAAGTCAATAATAAAATTGACTTTACTTTAGATGGTATTCACGTGGCTAAAGGAAAACAAACATTAGACGGAGAAAAAGGTCTGGCTTATGCTCGGATGCGTTATGAAGATCCAGAAGGCGATGTAGGTCGTCAAAGACGTCAACGTGAGGTTGTAACAAAGATTTTACGAAAAGCGATGTCTATTAACGGTGTCGGAAACTATAAGAAGATTTTGAAGGCCGTTGAAAAGAATATGAAGACGGATTTGGATTGGGACGACATGATGGATATTGGAACAAATTATCTATCAGCTTTTGATACCATCAAGCAAAAACAACTAGTAGGTAAGAGTCAGATGATCGACGAAATCTATTATCAGATTTTAGGAACCAACGAACTGTTAGATATTCAGAACACTTTGAAGAAGCAGCTGGGCTTACCGACTGCCGATACGTTGCCTAATTTGAAAGAAGCTGATGCAGACAGCTTGTTCTACGATGATTCAGATGGAAAAGCCAGTGAGGATACAAGTCAGTATGCACCAGGTTATGACAATCCTAATAATTACGACAATAGCGGTGTTTACGGGGATTCATCAAGTGCGGACAACGGGTATCCGCAGTATGGAGATACCACTCAAAACGATCAAGGCTATAGTGATCCTGGTTATACGGATCCAAACCAAACGGATCAAGGCTATGGTGGTGCCACTGATCCAAATGCGGCTTATGGACAGCCAGCAGCCGGCTATTAAAATAGGCGTGACCCATGGTGGTCACGCCCTTTTTTTATTTTCTGGTAAGCTTTACTACGACTTCGCAGCGGGCTGTCTGTGGAAACATGTCTACAGATTGAAGATATTCGACACGATAAATTTTGGCAAGACTCACAAGATCACGTGCTAACGTTGAGACATTGCAGGAAATATAGACCATTTGCGGACTAGGAGATTGTTCAATGGCTTTTAGCAATTGAGTATCTAAGCCCGTCCTTGGAGGATCAACTACAATTGCATCCGGCGAAAAGCCATCTTTCAACCATTTTGGCAGCAGGCTCTCAGCGGTTCCGACTTCATAATGAGTATTGGTTAGATTCATTGCTGCCGCATTTTTCTTTGCGTCGTCGATCGCCTGAGGAATGATATCCATGCCACGAACTTCTTTGGCTTGCTTTGCTAAAGAAAGGCCGATCGTACCTACACCGCAATAAGCATCTATAACAGTTTTTGGTGTCGATAAATCTAACGCGTGAATAGCTTCTTGATAAAGAATCTTCGTTTGCTTCGGGTTTAACTGGAAGAAGGCACGAGGAGAAAGCTCAAAGCTTACCTCATTGATCTTTTCATTAATGACTTCCTTTCCCCAGAGGTGGATGGTTTCATCGCCCATGATAACCGAAGTTTTTTTGTCCTGAATGTTTTGCATAATAGAAACAACTTCCGGCAAACGATGGGTGATTTCTCGGATCAAGGCATTTCCTTGCGGTAGTTTTTTTGTTTTGGTAATCAAAACTAGCTGCACTTCCCTAGTTTCGATGCCAATCCGAACCATTAATGTTCGCATGATTCCTGAATTTGAATGCTCATCATAAATGGGCATGTCATATTTTGTTAATAGATTTACAACAGTATTGATGACTTTCTGTGTCGTCGGCTCCTGAACGAGACAATCCTTGATGGAAACTAATTGATGAGATTCCGCTTGATACAGACCAGCTTCTACTTGCTTGGTCTTTTTGTTTTTGCGCAATTGAAATTGTGCCTTGTTTCGATAATGCCAAGGCTCATCCATTCCGATCGTATCGCGGAGCTCAAAGTTTTGATAACCATCAGGTTTAAATTTTTCCAGAGCTTGCCGAAGCAAATCTTTTTTGAAATCTAACTGCTTATGATAAGCCAAGTGCTGTAGTTGGCAGCCCCCGCATTCTTCATAAACAGGACAAGGTGGGGTGATGCGATCAGGACTTTTTTTCGTAACTTTAACTAGGTGGGCTTCAGCAAAGCGTGGTGTTGCTTTTGTGATTCGTGCAACAACTGTTTCACCGGGTAAAGCACCAGTGACAAAGATAATCAAGCGTTTATAATAGGCGATTCCTTCACCATTAATTCCTAGACGTTTGATTTTTAAGTTCAGTGTTTGATTTGGTTTCAATTGAACAGCCATAGTCAGCCTCTTTCTTAAAAATATTTTCAATTGTTCAGCGCAGTTCATTTTAGCATATTTTTATCGATTGGTTGATCATCTATGATAGAATTAATTTTTGCTAAGGCAATAATTGATGGAGAATTTGAGAACGTGAGAGCGTTTATTAAAGTAGAGGTATTGATTCGAATGGGAGGGATAAAGGATGTTAACAGTAGTAAAAATTAGCCAAGGGCGCGGACCTTTTTATAAAGTAGAATTCTCTAATGGTGAGAAGCTGCGATTATCTGAAGATACCGTTGTTCGTCATCGACTCTTGAAAGGACAAGAGTTAGAGGAGAAAACTTTAAATGAAATTAAGCAAGAAGGTAAAGAAGACATGGGCTATCAAATGGCCCTGAACTATTTAAGTTATCAACTACGAACAGAAAAAGAGATTCGGACCTATCTAAAGGACAATGAAATTGAGAGCACAGATCGCCAAAAAATCGTTGATCGCCTTAAAGAGATGGATTTGCTAAATGATCTTGTTTACAGTGAAAGTTTTATTCGAACACAGATGCGTTTAGGGGACAAAGGCCCTCGAGTGCTGCAGCAGAAGTTAAAACAAAAAGGAGTGAAGGATAGCGATATCCAACAGGCTCTTTATCTTTACGAAGGGGATGAGCAATATCAGGTAGCATTGCATACTGCACAGAAGGCTTTGAGAAAATTTCATCATAACAGTCAACGAGAAGTTAAGCAAAAACTGCAGCAGTTGTTGATGACAAAAGGATTCAGTAGTGATATCAGCAAACGAGTTCTCGCAGAGATCGATTTTTCTGAGATTGAAGAGCAGGAAAATGATGCACTGGAATTGCAGGGTGAAAAATTATGGCGTAAAAATCAACGCTTTGAACCAGCGAAACGACGGCAGAAGGTTAAACAAAGCTTGTATCAAAAAGGCTTTCAATTAGATCAAATTGATGCCTTTATTCGTGGAAAAGAGGAAGAGGATGAGTAAGGCTTGGGAAGAATGGACAGAGGAAGAGGTAACAAGTTTTCAGGATGCTTTTCTTACTTGGTATCAGCGGGAAAAGCGAAACCTTCCTTGGCGTTATAATCACGATCCCTATCGCATTTGGATTTCGGAGATCATGCTGCAGCAAACACGGGTCGACACGGTAATTGACTACTTTTACCGCTTTATGGAGCAATTTCCAACGATTCAGGATCTTGCTAACGCACCAGAGGATAAGTTGTTGAAGGTCTGGGAAGGCTTGGGCTATTATTCTCGAGCACGAAATATTCAAGCGGCAGCAAAGCAGATTATGGAGGAGTTCAATGGAGTGTTTCCATCCACAGTTGATGAGATTCGTTCGTTAAAGGGAATTGGCCCTTATACGGCTGGAGCCATAAGCAGTATCGCTTTTGAAATTCCTGAGCCAGCCATTGACGGGAATGTGATGCGTGTCGTCAGCCGCTTGTTTTGTATTGAAGCGGATATTGCAAAAGCCAGCAGCCGTAGACCCTTTGATGAGGCAATGCGGAAAATCATCAGTAAGGATCAGCCAGGAGATTTTAATCAAGCGATGATGGATTTAGGCTCCAGTATCTGTACGCCAACAAGCCCGCAATGTGAGAGCTGTCCGATTCAAAGTTATTGTCAAGCTTATCGTGAAAATCGACAGACAGATTTTCCTGTAAAGTCTAAAAAATTGAAACCCAAAGACGTCTATTACGTGGCTGGAATTATTGAGAACAAGCATCAAGAATTATTTCTTCAGCAGCGACCAGAAACAGGATTATTAGCAAACATGTGGTTATTCCCATTAGAAGAGATAACTGCTGCGCGATTTAAAGAATTGCAGGAGCAATATGATCCAAGCGCTTGGGATTTGTTTTCCAGCAGTTTAGTGGCAGAAGATAGTCCCGACTTTTTTCCAGAACAGGCAGTTGTATGGCAGAAAAAGGTCCTTGGCGAGGTTAAGCATGTCTTCAGTCATTTACGTTGGCATATTCTAGTTTTTTATGGGCGGAGTATGTCAGCTCTAACGATGAAAGGTCAATGGGTGAAACCCAATAACTTTGAAAACTATGTTTTTCCAAAACCACAGCAAAAAATGTTGGAAGTTTTTGAAAATAATTTAGCAGACGACAAAGATTAGTAGGCAATCTTTCATTTTATTGCTATAATAATTCTGATGTCGGTGTGATAACACCCAAACAAATGCGAAATTTTCTTTCGCTGAGGGAAGGGTAGCTATGGGAGTTCCAAAAGAAGGAGAGTTTGTAACGATTAAAAGTTACAAACACGACGGCAGTTTGCATCGAACGTGGCGTGATACCATGGTATTAAAAACAAGTGAGTGTTCTCTGATCGGCTTGAATGACCACACGTTGGTAACAGAATCAGATGGCAGAAGATGGGTCACTCGCGAACCAGCGATCGTTTATTTTCATCAAAAATACTGGTTCAACATAATAGCAATGATTCGAGAGAAGGGAGTTTCTTATTATTGTAATCTAGCATCACCTTATGTATTAGATGACGAGGCACTGAAGTACATTGATTATGATTTAGATGTCAAAGTTTTTCCGGATGGGGAGAAACGTCTATTAGACGTTGATGAATACGAAGCCCATAGTCAGCAGATGCATTACTCTAAAGAAATTGATTATATCCTCAAGGAAAATGTCAAAATCTTAGTGGACTGGATTAACAATGAAAAGGGGCCTTTTTCCCAAGGCTATATTGATATTTGGTATGATCGTTATAAGCAATTGTCGCGAAAGTAGAAAGAAAAGGCTGTACCAAAAAGATGGTATAGCCTTTTTTGTGATTAATTTGAGTATGCTTTTACAACTCTTTTTTCATATGCACATGATCGATTCCAGCATCCTGAAAGATCTCGCCATAGGCAACATAGCCCAATTTTTGATAAAAGGCCTCTGCGGTTAATTGTGCGCCTAATTCGATTGTTTTAAATCCTTGTTGCTTTGCGAAAGTCTCTGCCTCGGCAATAATCTCAGCACCAAGTTTCTTTCCACGATATTCCTTCAAAACAGCCATGCGCTGTAACTTAAATGTTTGGTCATCCAGGGGCAATAGGCGAACAGTTGCGGCGGGCTTTTCTTCCTCTGTATAAAGAACAAAATGAACGGAATAGGCTTCATTTTCGTCGATTTCTAGATTAGCAGGGACGCCTTGCTCTTGCACAAATACTTTTTGACGGATTCGAACGGCGTCGAGATAAATGTCGCTCATCGTATCCTTAGTGATTAAAATTTTCATAATGACACCTTCCTCAAGGGGATTTTTCTCCACATGATGTATACTATAAACTAAATCTAGAAAAAGGAGTAGATGGATGTTTGAGAAAATTAAAAATTCAAAATTAATGTTTTGGTCAGTGGAACTTCTGGTCATCGCCACGTTAATTTTTGTTTCATCAAAAATTGATTTTGTCTTTCAACCGATTGGGACATTCTTCACCACGTTGTTTGCACCGATCTTGATCGCTGGCTTTTTGTATTATTTATTAAATCCATTAGTCAATCTATTGATGAAAATGGGCGTGAAGCGTCTATTGGCGATCGCTTTGATATTTATTTTATTGATCGGTATGATCGTGTTGATTTTCATGAGTGTAATCCCTAATTTAGTGGAACAGCTAGTTTCTTTGGCAAAAAATATTCCAGGATTTATCAGCAATATGCAGGATTGGCTGCAGCAGGCTGCGGACAATGCCACCCGTTTCCCACTCTTTAAAGAGCTGGATGTTGATAAATATATCAGCAACCTGGATGTATCAGCTGGCAGCATTATTCAGCAATCACTTACTGGTGTGACAAATGGGCTTGGATCACTTATTGGCAAGATCACGACAGTAGTCTTGTTATTAGTTACAGTCCCGTTCATTCTATTTTACATGTTGAAGGACGGCGAGAAGCTTGTGCCAAATATCGAGCGCCTTTTCCCAGAGAAGCAGCGTGACAATATTAAGGGGCTTTTACAGCAGCTTAATAAAACGTTGTCTGACTATATCAGTGGGCAGGCAATTGAATGTTTGTTTGTAGGAACCTTCACCTTTTTAGGTTATCTCCTGATTGGTGTTGACTATGCCTTTCTATTCGGAGTGATTGCAGGCTTGACGAATTTGATTCCTTATTTAGGACCTTATTTAGGACTAGCCCCGGCGTTGATCTATACCTTTTTTGATTCGCCGACCAAAGCATTATTATGTATCCTTATTGTCTTGATTGTACAGCAGGTCGATGGGAATGTGATCTATCCGAATGTAATTGGTAAATCATTGAATATCCATCCACTGACAATTATTTTGATCCTGTTGGTTGCTGGAAATCTTTCCGGAATCTTAGGTGTTTTTCTTGGTGTGCCGGTTTATGCTATTTTGCGTACTGTGGTGATATTTATCGTGAAAATAGTGAAGCAAAGCAAGCAGGAAGAGCGTGAACAAGAGTTTTTAAATTAGCCAAGAGCTCTTCGCTCGGAAATGATTGCATAAAAACAAGTGATGTGATACGATTTTATCGTGGCCTTTGTGCCACTTTTTTTACACTTTAATTTAAGGAGCGAATGCAATTATGAATGCTGACCCCGATAGTCAGTCGTTATTATTACAACTAGGTTTATTAGTAATTTTGACGTTAATCAACGGATTTTTAGCTGCGGCTGAAATTGCGGTGGTGTCGGTCAATAAAAACCGAGTAGAACAAAAAGCAGAAGAAGGAAACCTGAAATCAAAAAAATTATTGGAGGTTATTCAAAGCCCGAATAATTTCTTGTCCACGATTCAAGTGGGGATTACTTTAGTCAACATCTTGTCAGGGGCATCCTTGGCGGATAGTTTATCTGCTCGCTTAGCACCGTTATTAGGCGGCGGCTCAGCGGCACGACCAATCGCTGCTGCGATCGTCATGCTTTTATTGACCTATGTTTCGATTGTATTTGGAGAATTATATCCCAAACGAATTGCCATGACCAAGACCGAAGAGGTGGCACAATTTACTTCGGGTGTTGTTCGTAAATTAGGAATAATCACAAAACCTTTCGTCTGGTTGTTAACAGCATCAACAAACTTATTGGCTAAGATTACTCCAATGACGTTTGATGATGAAGATACGAAAATGACTCGTGACGAAATGCGTTATATGCTAGAAAATGAAGGTGTCTTAGACAATGATGAGATTGAAATGCTGCAAGGTGTTTTCTCATTAGACACAAAAGTTGCGCGGGAAGTAATGGTTCCTCGGACAGATTCCTTCATGATTGATATCAATGATCCAGTATTAGAAAATATCGATGAGATTTTAAATGAAAGCTATTCAAGAATTCCAGTCTATGACGAGGACAAAGATAAGGTTGTAGGAATCCTACACACAAAAACCTTATTAAAGGCTGCTCGTCAATTCGGCTTTGAAAATGTCGTTTTGCAAAAGATCTTACAAGAACCTTTGTTTGTTCCAGAAACGATCTTCATCGATGATTTGCTATATGAATTGAAGAAAACGCAAAACCAAATGTCAATCCTTTTAGATGAATACGGCGGTATGGTTGGGCTCGTAACGTTAGAGGACTTACTAGAAGAAATCGTTGGTGAAATCGACGATGAATCAGACGAAATTGAGAAGCTTTATGAAAAGGTCGGAGACAACGAGTATCTGATCAACGGGAAAATGCTGATTGACGAGTTTAATGAAGAATTCGGATTAAATCTGCATATGAGCGATGTCGATACAATGGCAGGCTATTTGATCACCGCCTTAGGAACAATTCCTGATGAAGGTGAAAAGCTTTCCTTCGATGTGGACGACTTAACGTTGATCTCTGAGGAAATGGAAGGGTCGCGTGTATTAACCCTGCGAGCAATTTTTCATCCTGAAGAGCATGAAAATGCTGAACCGGAAGAAGAACGTCGACTGTTTACCAAAGATTTCGATGATGACGAGCCGCGTCGTTAATACACCAAATCAGAAAGCATTCTGCTTAGCAGAGTGTTTTCTTTTTGCTTTTATCCTTACGTATCACTTATCGAAAAAGAAGCAAAATTGACGACTGAGTTCAATTGAAAATCTATATGAAAATCAAAGCGATTCAACTTTCCAATAGACTAAAATCCATGCTATACTGATTGGGTTGGAATTTGAAAGATACTAGATATATGAATGGAGCAATAAAATGAACAATCCTAATTTAAAACAACAAGTAGACAGTCGCCGAACCTTTGCGATTATTTCCCATCCGGATGCGGGGAAAACGACGATCACTGAACAGCTTTTGTTATTTGGTGGAGCGATCCGTCAGGTTGGAACAGTAAAAGGAAAGAAAACAGGAAACTTTGCAAAATCTGACTGGATGGATATTGAGAAGCAGCGTGGTATCTCAGTAACGAGTTCTGTTATGCAGTTTGATTTTGACGGAAAACGAGTAAATATTTTAGATACACCAGGACACGAAGACTTCTCGGAAGATACTTATCGTACACTGATGGCAGTAGATAGTGCGGTCATGGTTATCGACAGCGCTAAGGGGATAGAAGCACAAACGAAAAAGCTTTTTCAAGTTGTAAAGCGCCGTGGAATTCCAATTTTTACATTTATCAATAAATTGGACCGTGATGGTCGTGAACCGTTAGAGCTATTAGAAGAACTAGAGGAATTATTGGATATCGAATCTTATCCAATGAACTGGCCGATTGGTATGGGGAAAGGGTTGGAAGGTATCTATGATATCTACAATGAACGGATCGAGTTCTATCGCCCTGAGCAATACGAAGGAGAACGCTTTGTGAAGCTAACGGATGGCGAAATCGCTGGCCCACATCCTTTAAAAGAGAAATCAATTTACGAGGATGTTCTAGGAGAAGTGGAATTGGTGCGAGAAGCAGGCGATCAGTTCAATCTTGAAAAAATCGAACGAGGCGATCAAACTCCGGTCTTCTTCGGATCAGCGTTAACAAACTTTGGAGTGGAAACTTTTTTAGAAAGCTTTGTTGATTTAGCGCCAAAACCTCATGCACATAAAACGGAAGAAGGAGAAGCTGTTTCTCCTTATGAAGAAGAGTTTTCAGGCTTTGTCTTCAAAATTCAAGCAAATATGAATCCAAATCATCGTGATAGGATCGCTTTTGTTCGCGTTTGCTCGGGTACTTTTGAACGCGGGATGGATGTTATGCTTGGGCGGACCGGAAAGAAGATGAAGCTGAGCAACGTAACGCAGTTTATGGCTGACGCTCGAGAAAACGTGGAAGAGGCTGTAGCTGGGGATATTATTGGTGTCTACGATACAGGGAACTATCAAATCGGCGACACTCTCTATGAAGGAAAATTGAAAGTCGCATATGAAGAGCTGCCTTCATTTACGCCAGAGCTATTCATGAAAGTAACTGCAAAAAATGTAATGAAGCAAAAATCCTTCCACAAAGGTATCTATCAGCTGGTCCAAGAGGGCGCGATTCAATTATACAAGACCTATTTAACGGATGAATATATCATCGGAGCTGTTGGTCAGTTGCAGTTTGAGGTCTTTCAGCACCGGATGCTGAATGAATACAACGCTGAGGTTGTTATGACACCGATGGGGAATAAAATTGCGCGTTGGATCAACCCTGAACAGTTGGATGAACGAATGAGTTCCAGCCGAAACATTCTGGCAAAAGATCGGTTCGATCAGCCCTTGTTCTTATTTGAAAACCAATTCGCGATGCGTTGGTTTGCTGATAAATATCCAGATGTAGAATTAAAGAGCTTGATGTAAAAAAGTGAGGAAAGGGACCTTTGATGCAAAAACAAATTAGCCGCACAGAAAAAAGGTTAAAAAACATTAAACAGCCAGCTAACTTGATCTTGTTAGTTGTTTTGCTTAGTTTGACAGTCTTTCGTCTAGTGCTGAACGCCAAAGCTCCCTATTTCATCAACTTATTTGCCGGTTATGATGACCAGTTGTTCATACGGTATAGCGAAGAAATGCTCACAGGGAATTGGTTGGGTGACTATTCGACGAAAACTTTATCTAAGGGGATTTCTTACTCGCTTTTTATGGTGTGGGCGAATAAACTTCATTTACCTTACGGAGTTTTTTTAGGGCTCTTTAATGTTTTAGCAAGTGGGATCGCTGCAATTGCTCTGCGCCCATTAGTAAAAAATCGATGGCTTTTAACGTTTATCTATGCATTCTTTTTGTATTCCCCAGTTACTCTGACGAGTGAATATAGCACACGAATTTATCGAAATACCTTGGTAGTTCCAGCAGTGATATTGGTCATTGCTTGTCTTGTAGGATTGTATTTCAGAAGAAACGAAAGCCTAAGGTCGTTTGTTCCGTGGAGTATCGGTTTATCCTTAATCTTTCCATTTTATTGGTATATTCGTGAAGATTCACTATGGTTATTCCCCTTATTGTTAGTAGGACTGTTGGTTATCTCTGGATCAGTCATCTTTGAAAATGATTCGAATTTTAAGCTGAAGACGTTTCGAAAGACTATAAAAAAGTTTTATTTCACGAAGAAGCAGCTGATTAAGCTATTATTATGTTTATTGCCCTTTGTCATGCTTTTTTCCATGACCAAAGGATTGAAGCAGATGAATCAGGAACATTATGGAATATCTATAGTCAATGATCGAACGGGCGGCGCATTTGGCAATGTTTCGAAACAGTTGATTCGAATGGATGATGGAACAAAGCTTAATGAAACCAATAGCAGAGTTTGGGTCTCAAAGAAGGCTTTAGAAAAAGCTGAGGCTGTTTCTCCTACCTTTAAATCCATTGCTAAAAATATCGATTGGATTTATAAGGGAAGTCCTTGGAGCGGCGGTGAAGACATCGCTGGAGATATTATTTTCTGGGCTCTTAGAGATGCCGCAGCGCAAGCGGGCTACTATAAGGATGGCAAAAAGACGGAAGAATTTTGGCAGAAAGTTGATTCAGAATTATCGAAGGCTTATGAAAAAGGTCAATTGAAAAAGAAAAAAGAAATCTATCTCACCGCAACCGGGGACGGGAAATTAAGAAAGGATCTGCCCTTAGTAGGCGAATTCATGAAAAGCGGATTTGATTATACTGTTTTCTATAAAGAGTACGGTCAAGGGGCAGATGCTACGCTGGGACCAAAGGAAGATGTGGTTAAGGCAGAAAAATTATTAAATCATTCTTTTTCAGGAAACTGGCAAGATATTAATAATCCAGATTCAAAACCCGTTAAACTGGTGAGAACAGCAAAGATATCTAATCGAATCATTCAAGTTTATCGTGACCTGACTCCGATCTGGTTAGTCATCTGTGGATTCGGCTTAGTGATCATTCTCATTGGTAGTCTTTTTTCAAAAGCACAGTTAAAAATCTTTAGGGGGCTGCTGTTGATCATAGTGGGTATAGGATTATCTTACTTAATCTTCCTAATAGGGGTTTCCTGGTTCTGTTCATGGGCACCAGAACGGAAAGATTTGTTTATGATGATTTATACCGGAGCAGGCGTTCCTGTGATTCAATGGATCGAGATTCTTATGTTCATTGGTATTATTCAAATACCTGCAATCGCTAAAAAAATTAATAAAAAAAATAGCTGAAGCCTTTAAGCTTCAGCTATTTTTTTGTTATCGACATTTCAATCAGACCGGGAGATTCCAAATAAGAAATATTGGAAAAGTCGTAAATACCTTCGTCTAATTTTCGTTTGAAATACTTATGTACAAAATCAACTTCCGATGGCAGGATGTTTCGATTGTCGTTTTTTAAAACAATCTCCGCATGTTTATAGGCATCCGTGTAGATGACCGTCGTATTGCCGATCGTATAAACTTTAATCATATTTGCATCAGTGTTCTCCAGCTGATTATAAACCAATTGAGAATGACTATTTGTCACATTAATAAGTTTCATCCCGAAACACCTTCTTCCTTAACCTTACTTCATAATGTAATTATATAAGAAAGATTAAGAAAAAAGAAGGAGGTTGCTCATATTAATTGAGCTAATTTCATAATTATCAGC
>NZ_JXLA01000006.1 GCF_001886185.1 Enterococcus raffinosus
TCTATCAGTCCTAGAAATTATAGAGCCACAATAATATGAAAAAGCTCTCGATGAAATTAAGATTCATCGAGAGCTTTTTTAAAGGTTAAAAAGTATAAACTTTACCCAAAGATTACCCAAGAGTTGACTAAGTATTAAAAGCCTTTTTAGCTGGCATCAGTAATTTCTGAAATAACAAAAAAACTATGAAGCTGCTCTGTTGGGTAGTCATACTTTTTCCCTATTTCAGATAGAATCTTTTGATCTGATTCCAAAATAGGTTCGTTCCCATCATACAAAGTGTCCGTTGGAAGATGGATTTCGAAAGGCTTTTTCTCCTCTAAAACTAAGGGCTTTTCAAAGAAATATCCAGCGATCTTTTTCATGAGAATTACTCCTTTTTCTATTATTTTGTTATATATTACATCAGCGATGTAAGTAAAACCAGAAATAAGCTCTATAACAGACGTCATTTAAAGCAATCGTAAAAGAGCGATGCCAAGAACACCTGTCAAGACAATTTTCATTAGATCATTCGTGCGAATGCCGACAATGAGTGCTGGTATACAAGCAAAAACTTCAGGAAAGCGCAATGTCGGAAATTGACCTGATTGAAAATTAAGTAAACTTTGCATAAGTAGCGCCGTTAAAATGGTCATCGGCAAATAACTTAAAAATTTTTCGAAAGTGGGCGGCAGTGTTATTGCTTTTGTCAAAACAAATGGCAATACGCGAGGAACCCAAGTGACGACTGCACAACCTAAGAGAGTCAATAAATAGTAAGAATTACTCATCCTTACTCATCACCCCCGTCAAACAGCCTAACAATGTTGCAATAATAACTGATAATTCAGCTGATGCAATCCGCATTAACAGATATAAGGTAATGATTGTCACAGCTAAAATTCGTACGGTCTTTGCCCGTTGCTTTTTTAATGGTAGTTGTACTTGAAAAAGGAACAACCCAAGAAACATCGAGGTGAGTGCAAAATCAAACCCAAAGATAGTTGGGTCAGGAATGAAATTCCCTAGTAAAGCCCCTATAACAGTTGATAGTATCCAGACCAGATAGGCTGTAATATTCAAGCCATGCATCCAGTTACTCGATACTTTTTTCTCTTGTGCAAGAGTTGTCATTAGCACCCCGTAAGATTCATCGGTCAGTAATGTTCCGATAGCCATCCCATTTAATAAAGAATCGTCTTTGAAATAATGAGCGACAGAGAGACTCATGAGAAGATGACGTAAATTGACAAGGAAAACAGTGAATACGATTGAAAGAATTGGGGCGCTTAACAATAATAAGCCGCATAAAATAAACTGCGCACTGCCAGCATAAACTAGCGTGGACATCAAAAATATTTGCCAAACTGCAAGATGCGCTGATTTTCCAACAATTCCCATTGCAATTCCAATTCCTAAATAACCCATAATCGTGGGTAGACAGGCTCTAACACCATCAGTAAAGCTGGAGGTTTGTGTCAGGCGATTATCCATATACTCACCCTCTCATTTTTTTCTAATTATATTAGACCATAACTAATAAAAAAACAAGAGGTTAGATGACTAAAAAAAGAGCAACAATTCCAGTCGTTGAAACTAGTGACTGGCGGGGAAGTTGTTGCTCAATTTATTTTATCATAAAAATATTACAGGAAATACTAAAAAAATAATTTTTATTAGGGAAATAACTCGTAATTAGCAAAAAGAATGATCATGCTCTTTAATTTTCTAGAAGGAGCGACTTGAGGTATAATGAAGGTATGGGAGGCGATTTCAATGAAAGAAAGTTATAAGAAAATACTTGTGGCAGTTGACGGTTCAGAATCATCAACGGACGCATTTAAGGAAGCATTAAGTGTCGCAGAACGAAATAACGCAAAATTATTTATTCTTACAATAGTCGATTATAAGTTCTCGATTGGCGATCCAGCATTTATCAATGATTCCCTTAAGTTTCATCTAAATAATGCAGAGATCGAGCTTGAACAATTGATTGCCAATTCAAACATCAGTCAATTTGATTATGAGACAAAGATTGACTCGGGAAATCCCAAACGAAAAATCATTGATTATGCGCTAGAAAATCAAGTGGATCTTATTATGCTGGGGGCAACAGGTAGGGGGGCTGTTGAACAGGCCTTAGTCGGCTCGACAACAGCGTATGTAGTCAATCATGCGAATTGCAACGTAATGGTAGTGAAATCTTAAAAAATTTCCAGATAAAAAAACGTTTTTGCTTTAAAAAAGCAAAAACGTTTTTTTAAATGAGTTTATTGGGATAGTAGGGCTCGAACCTACACTCTCCTGATTCAGAGTCAGGCGCCTTACCAGTTTGGCCATATCCCAGTAAGAACAGAAAATATTGTAACGCTAGTTTCTCTATTCTTCAAATAAAATGTCTCGACTACTTATTTCCAGCTTGCTTTAAAGCATTCAAAACAAGATTCCCATCAGCGAAACCTAAATTGATAGAAAGGATTTCAGCATCAAAAACTAAGGACAGTCGGATGCCGTTTAGTTTCTTCTTACCGCTAATCTCTCTACATTGATAAAGATTGTATTTATAGGATTTTTGTTTGCTTAAAGCATATAATGTGTTGCCGGAGATGCCATAAGCAGTTAAGCCTTCTTGATTTTTAAGACTCTCATACTTGTGAAAGCCAATGAAAGAAAAGGAAAAGTTTATTTTAGGAAAGGCTTGTAAGAAATTGTTATACAAACGAATTCCCTTTTCTTCATTGGTGTTGTAGTTAATACCGTATTTTTTAGTGAATTGATAAAGTTCAGTAGCAGTATTCATAGTGACCTCGTTCTCTTTTGATATATTCAGTATAAATGTTTCTTATAATAGAAACAATTTTTTATTGATTAAAGCGGCGAGTATTAATAAATTCTGAAACAGCCATCGTAATTAACAAGAAACCAAAAATTTGGAAGAGAATCATTAAACTACTAAAAGGATTGAACAGAAGAAAAATACCAGCAAGAATCATCAAGGCACTATAGACAACCTGACCAGTAACTGGAAAACCATTTCTTTTTGCCGTCCAGCTTTGCATAAACTGACCAATAGCAAAAATTAAGATAATGAATCCCAAAAACATCGGTAAAATGCTTATGATCCCTTTTGAGAACCAAAGAACGACAAAAGCAACTATAACTCGTAGGATTCCGCTAGTTGTCTCAAAGCCGACATTACCAGTATATTTTTTTGCTTGTAGGCCACGGATGATTTGTAAAATCCCCATAATCAATAAATAGAAGAAAATAATGTAAACAATTCCTTTAAAAACGCTCCGTGGTGAAAAGAGAATAGCGATTCCAAGAATCAAATAGCAAGCACTTCTTAAATAACCGTATTTCTTAATCGAATCGATAAAATTTGACATAAAAGATCCCCCCTCTGTAGCTAATTTTACCTGATTTACTTTCTTTTTGCTAACGAAGTGAAATTTTCGATTGTAAACCATTCCAGACTTAGGTATAATTGCGAATAACATTGATCCAAAAGCTAGACGAACAAATGAATGTCGATACTGGAGGGCTTACTTATGAATGAAGAAGAAATTGAACTTGGAAGAACTTATCGTTGCCATCCGATTGGTTTCGAAGAATGCGTGGAAGGCGAAGTTATTTCCAAGATGACAAATTGTGCTGTTGTACGTATAAATCAATGCGAAGAGGTTGATCAAGAGCAGCGAGATGACAAATCTAACATGGTCGTGGTAAAATATTCTAATTTCATTCCAAGTTAGAAGGCGGTTCTTTTGAATATATTTACATTGTTATTAGGCGTTTTTACGATCGTTTTGTATGTGTTCTTATTGTTGGCACGTAGAGACATTATTGTTCCAGTTTTTAAGCAGCGCAGGCAATATCCTTTTTATCTTTTTTTAACAGTATTGATTTTATGGATTGGCTTTACAAGTTGGCAAGATTTAAATGGTCGAGTGCAGACAGTCTTGGCCGCCTTGGTCATGTTAAGTTTTTTATTAGATAAAAAGGGGTTTACAGAAGACAGTTTAATCCTTTTTAGTCTAGATAATCGAGGCATTCCATTAAATGAGATCGAACGAGTCGTATTATTCCAAGAAGAAAATGGTTTGATTAAGTTGAATTATTTTCGCAAAGAGCGTCGTGGACCGATATTGACCTTTGACTATTCATTGACTGAATTTGTCGTTTTTCTTTCCACACACCTTAATGAAGGCAGCACATTAGAAATCTTGACAAAAGACGATCAAGACAAGAATGGAAAATAAGATGGCGGAGACGCCATCTTTTTTATGTAAAAAAGGAGCGATGCAGATTTATTCAGCATCGCTCCTTTTAAAATTTCGATTAATGGAATACGCGGAAGCGTTCTTCATCTGCCAAGTATTCTTTTTCATTGGCTTCGCCATCTTTAGACCCAAAGACTAATTGAGAACGTAATTGCCAGTTTGATGGAATATTCCATTCTTTTGCAACAGCATCATCAATTACTGGATTATAGTGTTGTAAGTTTGCTCCAAGACCAGCTGCATTAAGCGCAGTCCAAGTATTTGCAGTTGCGATACCGTTTGATTGTTCTGCCCAGTCTGGGAAGTTATCTGCATATAAAGCAAATTGTTCTTGCAAGTTTTTCACTGTATCTGTTTCTTTGAAGAACATTACTGTTCCAAAAGCATTACGGAAGCTAGCAATTTTCGCTTGTGTGTTAGGAAATGCTTCTGCTGGTGTTAATGGTTTTAACGCTTCTTCAACGATATTCCATAATTTTTCATGAGCATCACCAAAAAGAATGACTGCACGAGGTGATTGTGCATTAAAAGCGGTAGGACTGTTTTTAACAGAGTCCTTAACTAATTCTGTGATTTCTTCTTCTGTTAGTTGAACGTCACGTCCTAAAGAGTAAAATGAACGACGATCTTTTAATGAGTCTAAAAATTGAGACATAATAATTCCACCTTTTCTTGTTTTGTTCTTGTTGACAAGGAATACTTTAACATCTTACAAAAAGTAAGGAAAGGATTATGCTCACAGAAGAGTAATTTTTTTTTAAGGGGAAGGGAATACTTTTCAATAAGTGCTTAAGAATATGATAAACTAAATTAACGAAGAGTATAATGGAGGCTCATAAATGAATATAAAGGAAGTAGGAAAATCAATTATTTGGTTTTTAATTTTAGCAGTTATCTTAGTTGGTTTGCGTCATTTTGTTTTTACCCCCGTCGTAGTTAAAGGAGATTCAATGGATCCTACATTGATAGACGGAGAAAGAGTCATTGCCTTAAAAAATACTGATATTAAACGTTTTGACATTGTGACTTTTCCGGCACCTGATGATGAAGGAAAGAATTACATCAAACGTGTTATCGGTTTGCCAGGGGATATCATAGAATATAAAAATGATGAGCTTTATATCAACAACAAAAAATATGATGAGCCATATTTAGATGAGTTCAAAGGAAAATTAACTGATGGACAGCCACTAACGTATGATTTCAATTTGAAAGAATTAACAGGATCAGAGAAGGTTCCTGATGGCGAATTATTTGTTTTAGGAGACAATCGTCGGATTTCGAAGGATAGTCGAATTATTGGAATGATTAAAGAAAAAGACATCATGGCTGATGTTAAATTTGTTTTTTGGCCACTTAACCGATTCGGTACTGTAGACTAGCAATGGCTAGTCTTTTTTTACTTTGGAATACTTCATCTGTATCTTTCGTCATGCGACTTTTTGCTTGAACTGTTATAATATACGAGTAATCTATTCAAAAGAAATGAGGGGAAACGATGCCATTACAATTTTTGTTAGGTGCTGGACAGAACGACGCGACAGAACGAATGATTCAGACGGCGCAAGCTTGGCTAGAACAGAATTCAGAAAATCGAGTGTTCTTTTTAGTCCCCAATTACAATAAATTTGAGCAAGAAATTCGTCTTTTATCTGCGATGAAGCAAGACAACAAAGCGGTTGAATTCAGTACGATTCGTACGCAGGTATTCAGCTTTCAACGACTAGCATGGTATTTTTTGCAGAAGAACGGTCAGATTCCTGGGAATATTTTATCAGAAGCTGGAAATGCTATGATTCTAAGAAAAATTCTTCATGAACAGCGAGAGGAGTTAACAATTTTTCGTGGCGAAGTCAACAAAGCAGGCTTCATTCAACAGCTCGTTCGTTTTTATCAGGAGATGCAGATTGGAAATGTAACTGTAGAAGATTTAGTTGAAAATGGAAACGATCAGGATCAGGTATTAAAACTACAGGACTTAAAAAAAGTTTTCTCCGCATATGAAGAGGCGCTGTTCAAGTACAAAGTAGCAAATGATGACCCACTGCAATTATTGCAGCAGTATCTGAGTACTAAAAAAATGTCAAATAATCTTTTTATTGTTAGTGGGTTCACACGTTTTAATGCACGCGAACTGGGTGTTTTGAATGAGTTAATGGTGTGTGGGGAACTATTGGTTTCCTTAGAATTAGATCGGCCTTATCCAAGTGAAGAACCCAATCCCTTGAACTTATTTGCTGAACCAGGCAAGACATATTTTCAATTAAAAAAGAGTGCTGATGCGTATAAAATTCCTGTGCGTCCCGATCAGTTCGCACAAATGAACCAAACCGTTTTCAATCAGGTGGGTGAATTTTGGGCCAATCAAAAGAGAAGGAACTTAGAACAAAATGATCAAGTTCAGATAAAAATATTTAGTACCCTAGCTGATGAGATTCGTAAAACAGGTGAAGAAATTCGTCGATTAGTTAGAGATGAAGGGTATCGTTATAGAGATATTCAAATTTTATTGCGCAACTCACAAGCTTATAATAGTATTTTACCGGATCTCTTCAATAAATTAGATATTCCGTTCTATTTAGATGAGACACAGGAGATGGCCGCTCATCCTCTCATAGAATTCTTACAAGCATTATTTTTGACTGATAGTTATCATTATCGGATCAACGATGTATTTCGCATGTTGCGTACGGAGCTATTTGCCCCATTTGATTGGACGGCGGATACTTGGTTCAATCTGCAACAAGAATACAGAGAAAAGATTGATCAAACAGAAAATGTTTGTTTGGCTTATAACTTTCGCGGGAGCGCTTGGACAAAGGAAGCTGATTGGGAATTTGTTGATTATGATTTTGAAGCAGATGTTTTTAATGACGCGAAGGAATTAGAAGCAACAACCAATGAGGTACGACGTTCTGTACAGCAGGTGATTCCAGTTTTCTTCAAAAAAATAAAAAATTCGAAAAATGGGTTAGAAGCGGCGACGTTTTTCTATCATTTTTTAGAAGCCAGTGGTGTGAAACGTCAGCTACTCTTTTGGCGTGATCAAGAGGTTGCCAAAGGAAGCTTAGATAAAGCGCGAAATCACGAGCAGACGTGGCAGGCATTGCTAGATTTATTGGATGAGTATGTACTTATTTATGGGGAAGATTCCTTTGATTGGGAAACGTTCCAAGAAATATTTTTGGCTGGTTTGATGAATGTGACTTATGGAAAAATCCCTACGGCCATAGATCAGGTGCGAGTCAATGATTTAGAATTGGCTCGAATTGACCAAACGAAAGTTACTTTTGCAATCGGATTGAACAGCAATGATTTTCCGGCTCGTTTTGATGACAAGGGATTACTAACAGCAGAGGAGCGTTCTGCTTTCAATCAAAATCTGCCGGAAGGAAAGTTTTTACCAGAAAGCAATGGGTCAAAAGTTAATCGCGAACCTTTTTTAGCATATTCAGTATTCCTTTCTGCTAGTGAAAAGCTGTATCTGAGTATGGCTACAACAGTTGAAGGTGAAAAGAAACTGGAAATATCTCCTTTTTTAAGACAGCTTAGTCAAGGATTGAAATTACCGATTCAAGAAAATGAGCCGTTAAGACTTATGAGTGATCCGGAGAATCATCTAGGAACAATGCGGACATTGCTATCTGATTTGATTGCCTTAAACCGGTTTGCTCAAGATGAGAATCGTGCCTTTTTGCCAGCTTGGCGAGAATTGCAAAAATTTATTCAAAACAGTTCATTGTCTTCAATGGCGCAGCGAGTCTTTAAAAGTTTACAGGATCTAAACGTTCCTCGTGAATTATTACCGGAGACAGCAGAGCGTTTGTATGGGAAAAATCTATATGTTTCTGTTTCCAGAATTGAAAACTTCTATAACTGTCAGTATAAGTATTTTGCTAATTTTGGCCTTGGATTAAAAGAACGTACTGTGTATGGATTGACGCCTGCTGCGGCTGGGGATTTTTATCATGAAGCGTTGGATTATTTTTTCCGGTTGATAAAGGAACAAGGTCTGCGTCTTTCTGAGTTAAATGAAGAAGAGCGGACAAATTTAGCAGATCAGGTTTTAAAGGAAATTTTCGGCGAACTAAAATTTGCAATATTATCTAGTTCGGCGCGAATGAATTATATTCGCTATCAATTATCCCGAACGATCCAAAAAGTCAGTTGGGGATTGGTCAACCAAGGAGCTCGAACAAAATTTGAACCGCAGCAAACGGAGGTTATCTTTGGCTCAATTGGCGGACAAAAGGGAATCCCTGGAATTAATTTGCCCTTGTCGAATGGCGGAGAAGTGGCTATCCGAGGGAAAATCGATCGTTTGGATCAACTACAAAGTGCTGAAAACGATTGGTTAAGCGTGATTGATTATAAGTCTAGTCCACATAGTTTTAACGTGGCAGATGCTTATTACGGAATTGCACTTCAGTTAATTACTTATCTAGATGTCGCAGTCACAGATTTCAGTCAATCGAGCGGCAAAGCTATCAAGCCCGCTGGAGCATACTATCTGCATGTTCATAATCCTGTTCTAAAAGAACCTAAGAATATAGAAAGGGATATGCTAAAGGCTTATCAATATGATGGCTTATTTGCAAAGGAACCAGAGCTTTATGATCAGTTGGATCAAAGCCTAGAGGAAAAAGAAAACTCTCTGCTGTTTCCTATTAAGAAAGATAAGAATGGGCAAATTGTGGCTGTGCCTCAATCCAGAGATAAATTTTATGACTTGTCTGAAATTGACCTGCTGCGAAAATACAATCGAGAAAAAATTCAAGAAGCAGGAAATCAAATTGTCTCAGGTGAGATCAAGTTGAATCCGACTTATAAAGACAATCAGCGCATTGCTTGCCAATACTGTCCGTTCCGCAGTGTCTGCAAATTTGACGCTATGTTGAAGGAAAATAATTATCATCGATTAGAGAAGCTTTCGAAAGAAGAAGTCTTGAAACGAATGGAGGAAGAACTGCATGACAACTAATTTTCCTATCCCTCCAAAAGCACCAAATGAAATGTATACCGATGCTCAGTGGCAGGCGATTTTTGATCAAGGAACGAATCTTTTAGTCTCTGCATCTGCTGGATCTGGAAAAACGGCGGTGCTTGTTCGACGGGTGATTGAAAAAATCAAGCGACAACAGCTTTCAGTCGATCAGCTTCTTGTTGTGACATTTACCGAAGCCGCTGCTAGTGAAATGAAAGAGCGAATCCAGTCCGCATTACAAGAAGCAATCAATGAAGAGACGGATCAGACATTAAAAAATCATTTCACCCGTCAATTAACATTGTTACCAATGGCGAATATTTCAACCTTACATTCCTTCTGTTCAAAGGTTATTCAGCGCTTTTTCTATTTGATTGATTTAGATCCAAGCTATCGAATGTTAACGGATGATACTGAAACCATTTTGTTGAAAGAAGATGTTTGGGATGAGCTGCGAGAGTCTTTTTATGAAGAAAATCAGGAAATTTTTTATCGATTAACAGAAAATTTCTCAAATGATCGCAGCGATAGCGGACTAGAAGATTTAATCCTTTCAATGTATGATTTTGCTCGCGCGAATCCTGCGCCTTTTCATTGGTTAGAGGGTTTGATTGAAAATTATCGCGTAGAAGATTTGGCAGAGTCAGATTTGTATCGTAAATTGATTCGCCCTCAAGTATTGAATACACTGAGAGAAATCAGCCAGACATATCATTGGATGATTCGTGCGAGTGAAGGAACGGAAGAATTACAAAAAATTACTGATTTGGCTCAGAATGAATTAGGGGTCGTCAAACAGATTGAACAAGCAATAGTTGAAGACCATTTAATTGATGCGTTTAAGATCTTTGAGACGATGAAATTCCCAGCCTATCCTTCACCAAGAAAAAAAGAGGTCAAGGTGCTTTATGGCGATATTATTGTTGAGTGCAAAAATTATCGTGACCAAGCAAAGCAAGGATTGACAAAGCTCAAAGAGATGTATTTTGCTGTCTCACCGGAAGAACAGGTAACACGAATGCAAGAAGCACTGCCACTTGTAGAAGAACTAGTTCGAGTTGAAAAACGATTTATTGAGGAGTACTCAGCCAAAAAAAGAGAAAAGGGCATGCTTGATTTTAATGATTTAGAGCATTTTACCCTGCAGATTTTGCAAACGGAAATAGCTGGACACAAACCGGCTGAAAGTTATTATCAGAATCGATTTGCTGAGGTTTTAGTGGATGAATACCAAGACATCAATCAGCTGCAGGAAACTATTTTACGTCATTTAAGTACTGAAAATCCGGGAAATCTCTTTATGGTTGGAGATGTGAAGCAATCAATTTATGGGTTTCGTTTAGCAGACCCTACCTTGTTCATTCAGAAGTATCATGATTTTGCCGATGAAGAAGGCGGTCGTCGAATTATTCTAGCTGAAAACTTCCGTTCACGCAAAGAAGTGTTGGATTTTACGAATTTGATCTTCACTCAATTAATGGATCAGGCGGTTGGACAAATTGAATACGATAAGCAAGCAGAATTGATCAATGGTTTTACTGGATTTCCCGAGACCGATTCTTTCTCTCCAGAGCTGCTGGTTTATAAAAAAAATGGAGAAGCTCCTGAATGGATTGAAGATAAAGCAATGGGCGAGATTTTCATGACTGCTACTAAGATTCGCTCATTGATAGATCAGAAGTTCGAAATTTATGATAAAAAGCAAAAAGCCATGCGCCCCTTACAGTACGAGGACATCGTATTATTGACGCCTACTAGAAGTAATAATTTAACGATTTTAGAAGTCTTTAAACAATTAGGGATTCCCCTATCTATTAATGATACACAAAATTATTTTCAATCAACTGAATTGCGGGTGATGATTTCCTTATTGCAGATCATCGATAATTCGTATCAAGATATTCCTTTAGCCGCCGTTTTACGATCACCAATCGTTGGCTTGCAGGAAGAAGAGCTGGCACAGGTTCGTCTAGCTTTACCGCAAAAGGACTATTATCAAGCGGTTAAAAGCTATCTGCAAAACAATAAGGATGCGACAGCAGAAAAATTGACGATCTTTTTGGCCCAATTGAATGAGTGGCGTGAGTTTGCTCGAAGAGAAGCGTTAGCAGACTTACTAATTAAAATCTATAACGAGACCGCTTATTTGGACTATGTTTTAGGGATGCCTGCTGGACAACAGCGACATGCCAACCTGTTAGCACTAATCGAACGTGCAAAGGATTATGAACGCAGTAGTTTCCGAGGATTGTATCAATTTATTCGTTTTATTGAAAAAATGCAGGAAAAAGACAAGGACCTGGGAGAACCGCCAACAGAAGAACTGCAGGATGCGGTACGAGTAATGACAATTCATGGCAGTAAAGGTCTAGAATTTCCAGTAGTCTTTTTGATGGATATGAGCAAAAGCTTTAATGTACAGGATACGCGAAGAAACTATGTCTTTGACGAACGTTTAGGATTGGGTGTGAAACTATTGACTCCCGATACAAGAATTAGAAAAGATACACTTTTATTCCAAACGGTGAAGCAGAAAAATTTGAACAAGCTGTTGTCAGAAGAAATGAGAAAACTTTACGTAGCTTTGACTCGTGCAGAGCAAAAGTTATTTCTAGTTGGTTCTTATGATGATGAAGAAGCAGCCTATAAAACTTGGAGCAAAAGTGCTCTAAATGAAAACGTGGTACTTGATGCAGGGCTCCGAGAGGGCCAAAACGATAGCTTCTTTGACTGGGTTGGAATGACTCTATTTAGACACTCAGATATGGAAAACTATCAGAAGGAATATGCGATAACTCAGCCTGCTCTTTTGAAGCAGCATCCGGCAGCTTTTAAGCTAGATTTTATTGATCCACAAACAATAGCAGAAGCTGTACAAAGCTATCTGCCAGAGATTAAAACGTTGGAAATCCCTCAAGGATCTATCAACATCCAATCGTTGAAAGAACGCTTGCTGTTTAAATACCCGTATCCTGAGGCGACTAAAACAACGAGTTATCAATCTGTATCGGAGTTAAAGCGATTATACGATGACCCTGACAATCGAGAGACGTTGGAGCAGACTCCAACACCTGTAGGAACCCACTATCGATTCACTGAAAACGAGCTAGGCGAACCCAAATTTCTAGGGACAAAAAAAGAAGTCTCTGCCACCGAAATAGGGACAGCCACTCACCTAATCATGCAATTGCTGCCGTTACATGAAAAACCACAGCGAGAAATAGTTGAGTCACTAATTTCCGAGTTAGTTTCACGGCAGACCTTGACTAAGGAAATAGCGGAAAAAATATCGATTGACTCTATTATGAATTTTTTTGGGTCTGATATCGGTAAATTTGTGATTCAACATTCTGATCGATTGCATCGAGAAGAACCCTTTGCTATGCTGCTGCCCGCCAATCAATTATTCAACGATTATCAAAATCAAGACGAGATTTTAATTCATGGGATTATTGATGGGTATTTAGAATTTGAAGACAAACTATTCATGTATGATTTAAAAACCGATTATTTTACGGCCGGAAGGGAACAGCAGCTTGTTAACCGCTATCGTGGACAAATAAATTTATATAAGAATGCATTAGAAAAAGCAAAACAAAAACCAGTTGAAGCAGCTTACTTAATCTTTTTGCAAGGTAACAAGGCCGTTGATTTGTTAAAAACTCCTTAGGGATAGGCAAGTTATACTTATAAAAGGTAAGTGATGTGCTATACTCTCTCTATCGAGGTGAGAATTATGGAACAAGTAGAAGTAATGGACTTTTCACTTTGTCCCAAATTTGAGAAAGGTTTCCAAATTTTAGGTAAAAAATGGAATGGTTTAATTATTGATGTATTGTTAGAAGGTGGACCTCAAAGATTCGTTGATATTGCTGCGCTGATTCCAGATGTTAGTGATCGAGTATTAACCGAACGCTTAAAAGAATTAGAAGCAGAAGGCATTGTTGGTCGCGTAATTGCTTGCGGAAGCCAAAAACGGATGGATTATTGTCTAACGAAAAAAGGCGAGGCATTGAAAAACGTAATGAACGAAATACATCAATGGGGCGATACTTGGATTACAGATGAAGAATGTAGTTGATAATTTTTTAGATTTCTTGTAGTATTGTGATAGTCAATTGAATAGTTGAAAAAGCGTTGATGGAAAAGAGTAATCTTTTTAGATCTTACAAGGGAATGTCTGTCGTTGACTGGAAGCAGACTAAGAAAAGAAAAGATGAAGTTCACTTCTGGAGCTTGTCGAAAGACCGGCATAGCCGTTAAAAAGTGAGAGCGTCAATGTGCTATAATCTATTGACGAATTAGGATGGTATCGCGAGACCTCGTTCCTTTGTGGAACGAGGTCTTTTTTGTATTTTTTACTGATACTCATCGAGAGTTTACAACTCTCCGATTGATACAAATTTATTATTTATTAAGTGTATTAAAAAAATTGGTAGACCTTCATTTTGAAGCTTCTATCTTTTTTAAGCAATAGGGAAAGGAAGAAAACAATGAGTTTACAAGAGCAGTTAGAAGCATTAAAAAGTCAGACGTTAGCCAAAATTGACGCAGCTGATGAACTTTCTACAGTTGAAGCTATTCGTGTAGAAACCCTTGGGAAAAAAGGACCAATTACTGAAGTGTTAAGAGGGATGAGGGATCTTTCAGCAGAAGAGCGACCAAAAGTAGGAGCATTTGCGAACGAAATTCGCGATCTTTTGGCGCAAGCCGTGGAGGAACGTAAGGCGGCCTTAACAGAACTAGCACTAGAAAAGAAATTAGCCGCTGAATCTTTAGACGTAACATTACCTGGAAAACAACCGGCTCATGGAACACGCCATGTTTTGACGCAAATCATGGAAGAAATAGAAGATACATTTGTCGGTATGGGCTATCAAATTGTCGAAGGGACAGAAATCGAATCCGATCATTACAATTTTGAACGAATGAATCTACCTAAGGATCATCCTGCACGAGACATGCAAGATACTTTTTATATTTCTGATGATGTACTTCTGCGTACGCATACCTCACCGGTTCAAGCACGTACAATGGAAAAACATGATTTTTCTAAGGGTGCACTTCGGATGATTTCACCTGGGAAGGTATTTCGTCGTGATACGGATGATGCGACACATAGTCATCAATTCCATCAAATCGAAGGTTTGGTCGTTGATAAAGGAATTACGATGGGAGATTTAAAGGGAACATTAGAAGTATTATTGAAGGAATTATTTGGGGCAGATCGTAGTATTCGTTTGCGTCCAAGCTATTTTCCATTCACTGAACCATCAGTCGAAGTAGATGTAAGCTGCTTTAAGTGTGGTGGTAAAGGGTGTAACGTCTGCAAGTATACTGGCTGGATCGAAATTCTGGGCGCTGGAATGGTTCATCCTAATGTATTGGAAATGTCAGGGATCGACTCCAAAGAGTATTCAGGTTTTGCTTTTGGATTGGGTCCAGACAGAATTGCGATGTTGCGCTATGGAGTAAATGATATTCGAAATTTCTATTTAAACGATGTTCGTTTCTTGGAACAGTTCAAGGGGGAGTAAGTAGCAATGTTAGTTTCATATAAATGGTTAAATGAATACGTCGATGTGAAAGATGTCGCACCAAAAGAATTAGCGGATCGTCTTTCCTTAACTGGAATTGAAGTTGAAGGGCTAGAATCACCAGAAGATGGGTTGAAAAAAATCGTAGTGGGGGATGTAAAAGAATGTATTCCACATCCTGATTCCGATCATTTGTCAATTTGCCAGGTTGATGTCGGGGCTGAGGAGCTGTCTCAAATCGTCTGTGGGGCACCCAATATTAAAGCGGGAATCAAAGTTATTGTTGCAATGCCTGGTTCGCGGATTGCTGGAAATGTGAAAATCAAAAAAGGGAAAATGCGTGGGCAAGTATCTAATGGCATGATTTGTTCATTGCAAGAGCTTGGCTATAGCGACTCAGTCATTCCTAAAGAATATGCTGAAGGCATTTATTACTTGCCACAAAACGCGATTGCAGGAGAACCTGTTTTTCCATATTTAGAAATGGATGATACGATTATTGATTTATCTATTACACCAAATCGCGCGGATGCGCTAAGTATTCGTGGTGTGGCACATGAAGTGGCTGCAATCTATAATAAGGAAGTAAATTTCCCGGCTGTAGAATTACGAGAAGCAGAAGAAAAGGCTAGTGACAAAATAAAGGTGTCTGTCACCGACAAGAAAGATGCTCCTCACTACGAAATTCGTATTATTGAAGATGTTAAAATTGGACCGAGTCCACAATGGCTGCAAAATCGATTGATGAATGAAGGGATTCGTCCAATCAGTAATGTCGTAGATGTAACAAACTATATTTTATTATTGTTTGGTCAACCTTTACATGCCTTCGATTATGATAAATTAGGCAGCAACGAGATTATGGTTCGTCGGGCAAAAGAAAATGAACCCTTCACTACACTTGATAGCGTTGAACGGACATTGAATCCAGAAAATATTGTTATTACGAATGGTGAGATCCCAGTTGCTCTCGCTGGTGTAATGGGGGGGCTGGATTCAGAAATTTCTGATGAAACAACAACAGTCGCGTTGGAAATGGCGATGTTTGATCATACATTGGTTCGTCGCACTTCACAAAGTTATAATTTACGAAGCGAATCATCCATGCGTTTTGAAAAAGGAATCAATCAAGGGGATATCAGTTTAGCAGGTGAAGTAGCTGCCGCGATGATTGCTGAATTAGCGGATGGAAAAGTTTTGGCAGGGACAGTAAAAGGAAGCGAAGTACATCCTCAAAATGTCGAAGTTAGTACAACACTTGAAAATGTCAATCGTTTCTTAGGGACGGATCTGACTCAAGAACAAATAAATGATATTTTTAAAGCACTTGGTTTTTCTTCCCAAGAAACGAATGGTGTAACGACTGTCAGTGTGCCGCCTCGCCGTTGGGATATTACGATCGAAGCAGATTTAATGGAAGAAATCGCACGAATTTATGGTTACAATAATTTACCTTCGACATTGCCAGAAGGTCAAACAGTCGCAGGCTTTTTAACTGAATCACAAAAAGCCGTAAGAAAAGTTCGAAACCTTTTAGAAGGTGCTGGATTATCCGAAGCCATTAGCTATGCCTTAACAACGGAAGCAAAAGCGCAACAATTTCTGTTAAATGAAAGTAAAGTGACTCGTGTTGCTTGGCCAATGAGTGAGGAGCGCTCAACCATGAGATTAAATCTAATCAGTGGTTTACTAGAGGACTTATCTTATAACACGGCTCGTAAGAATAATGATGTTGCCTTTTATGAAATTGGTCATGTTTTTTATCAAAATCACGATCCTAAAAAGGATTTACCAATTGAACAAAATCATGTAGCCATCGCAGTAACGGGAAATGTAGTAGATAAATCCTGGGCCGCAAAACCCGAAGCCTGTGATTACTACACAGTCAAAGGAATGGTCGAATCATTGATTGAGGGATTAGGCTTAACTAATGTGATTTCATACAAAGCTATTCAAATGAATGAAATGCATCCAGGACAGACAGCTGGAATCTATTTGAAGGAAGAGTTGATTGGATTTGTTGGTCAAGTTCATCCAAAAATTGCTGCTAACTATGAACTGAAATCAGCCTATGTCGCCGAAATGAACTTAGAAGCGTTGATTGGACTAGAAAAATCACCATTGGTCTATGAAGCTGTATCAAAATATCCAGCAGTCAGTCGTGATATCGCGATGTTGGTCAGTGAATCTAGTTCTAACTCAGATATCAGCGAAGTAATTACAGCCGCAGCGGGCAAGTTCTTGACGAAATTGAACGTTTTCGACGTATATCAAAGTGCGAATATTGAACCTGGTAAAAAATCCATGGCTTATAATTTGACTTTCGTAAATCCTGAATCAACATTGACAGATGAAGAAATCAATCGCATTATGGCGAAGGTCACTAAGAATTTAGAAGATAAGCTTCAAGCGGTTATTCGTTAAAAAGAATGAATAGCGTTAAAAATGAATAAGATAAAAAGAGGGGCTGTGTAAAGTACGCTAATGACAATACACGGTCCCTTTTTTTATTTTACCTATCAGAAATTAAGTTTAATTCCATTGAAGGAATAACTATCGCTTAGTGACTAACTCGCCTGAATATTACTTGTTGCAACCACATCAATACCAGTGTTTAAAAGATTTTTGATTGCAATATCACCGATTTTTACAGGTGCCTTTAATTCCACATTATTTATTTCTTTCATCGCATCCAATACTGCTTTTTTAGGAATTCCATCTGCTGTTTTTACTGAGCAAAGGGGACTATTTCCGCCATTTACAGTTACAGTAGAGGTGACCACACGCACGGGATTTGTGGCTTCAGCCTTTCCATACTTGACTCCTTTATTGCAACTATGACCTGTCACTTTGTAATCGTTGGACTCATCAACTGTTAAATGACAGCCTTTTGGACACATAATGCAAATGAATTGTTTCATCCTTTTGACACCTCCTCAACGCAAACTTCTATTTCGCCGTTGGTAACTTTAGCTAACACTTTTTTTGATAATTTTATTTTTTCCATCTCTCCTGGTACAATATAGCTCTTTTTCTGTTTAGCCAAAACTTCACCTTGAGACTTAATCAGTATTTGACTTTCGTCAAATACTTTATTGACCCGGAAAAATAGCTCCGTTCTGCGATCAATATTTTCATCACGAATCTTCTGCGGAACAACATATGTGACGTGAGTCCCATTTTTTATAGTAAGACATTTTGTCAGGTCTTTTTCTTGCTCTAAAATATAGGAAGCAGCAGAACTTCCTGCTTTTATACTTTCAGCTGTGACGAAGTCAACTAAATCGTGAACATGAACTACATTTCCACAGGCGAAGATGCCGGGAGTCGATGTTTCCATATTTTCATAAACAAAGGGACCGCTCGTTCTGGAATCCAAATGGAGTTTTGCATCGCGACTAAGCTCGTTTTCAGGAATTAGACCAACAGAAAGTAAAATTGTATCGCAATCAACTATTTGTTCTGTACCTGGAACAGGCTGGCGTTGTTCATCAACCTCAGAGACTACTACTTGCTCTACTCGATTTTTTCCGCGAATTTCAGTAATCGTATGTGAAAGGAGAAGAGGGATGTCATAATCGTCTAAGCATTGAACAATATTTCTGGTTAATCCACCGGAATAGGGCATTACTTCAATACATGCTAATACTTCTGCGCCTTCAAGAGTCATTCGACGCGCCATGATAAGGCCGATATCACCAGAACCTAAAATGATTACTTTTTTTCCAACTAGGTATCCTTCCATATTGATATATCGCTGTGCAGTACCTGCGGTAAATACACCAGCGGGCCGACTGCCGGCAATACCTATCGCTCCGCGAGTACGCTCACGACATCCCATAGCTAACACGATCGACTTAGCTCTTAAAATTTGATACCCTTGATCTTTATTCACAATATGAACTTCTTTATCTTCAGTGACTTCTAAAACCATTGTATCTAGCAATACATCAATATCTGTAGCTTGAACTTTATCTATAAAGCGTGCCGCGTATTCAGGCCCCGTCAATTCTTCTTTAAAATAGTGCAAACCGAAGCCGTTATGAATACATTGATTTAAGATACCACCAAGCTTTTGATCACGTTCAATTATTAAAATATCGTTGACGCCATTTTCATAAGCCGCAACAGCAGCAGCTAATCCTGCAGGACCGCCACCAATTACAATCAAGTCATGCATATTAACGACCTCCTTTCGTTGTACCGACTAAAATATTGCTTCCTTCACGATCTTGTAAAATATCTAGTGGTGTTTTGTGTAGCTCTTCAGCCAAGATTTCAACAACTCGGGGACCGCAAAACCCTCCTTGGCACCTTCCCATTCCTGCATTGCATCGTCTTTTTATGCCGTCAAGAGAGACTGGAGGAATAGGGGAATTTGCAGCAGCTCTAATTTCTCCCTCAGTAATGCTTTCACAGCGACAAATTACTCTTCCATAAGAATTGTTACTTGAAATTACTTTATTTTTCTCTTCGAGGCTCAATTCATCAAAGACAATTTTTTCTCGTGAATCAATATAATGCTCCTTTTTTGGAAACCGCTTGTTAGCTGACTGTTCTAAAAGTTCAATACCATACACTGCAATTGCTGGAGCAGAGGTTAGACCAGGTGATTTGATGCCGGCAAGATCAATAAAGCCAGGAGCTGCCGCTTG
Source organism: Enterococcus raffinosus (assembly GCF_001886185.1). GTDB lineage: Bacteria > Bacillota > Bacilli > Lactobacillales > Enterococcaceae > Enterococcus_A > Enterococcus_A raffinosus. Next base: position 19,442 of record NZ_JXLA01000006.1, read on the forward strand.
AAGAATAAAATCTCCAGCACTGTTATTTGCCCGCACCCCAGAAAAATTTCGAATAGATTGACGCAAGTTAAGATCAGGAAGAGATTTTCTTGCTAAATCAGCCACTGTTTTTAAGCCAGAAATCGTATTTCCAGTATCTCTACCGCTATCTAGATCATTTTTCGCAACAGCTTCTGAATTTGGACCGACGACTAAGTTTCCATGAACAGTTGGACTAATCAACACTCCTTTTCCGATACTAGAAGGGCATTGGAAAATAACATGATTAACGGCGGTTCCTTCAGACTTATCTAGCAAATAGTATTCTCCACGTTTTGGTGTAATTTCAAAACTAGGTTCAGCAATCAAGTTGTGTATTTCATCTGAGTGGACACCTGCAGCATTGAATACGTAGCGTGTTTGATAAGAACCGTTGTTGGTGATCACTTTATAGCCGTCCTCTGTTTTCTTTATATCACATACTCGGCTATTTAAAGCAAGCTCTACATCATTTCTTACAGCGGTTTCTGCTAGTGCAATACAAAACTCCCAAGGATTGACGATTGCTGCAGTAGGGGCATAGAGAGCACCAAGGCTCTCATGAGAAAGATTTGGTTCCATCTGGTGCAAAGCCTTTTTATCGACAAGTTCTAAATCCTTTACACCATTTTTTACGCCCCGATCGTAAAGCTCACGGATCAATTCAAGTTCATCAGGAGAAAAAGCAACGACCAACGAACCAATTTGGTTGTAATGAACAGAAAGCTTTTTACATAGTTCCTTTGCACGTTCTGCACCTTCAACATTCAATCTTGCCATGAGACTTCCTGGTTCCGGATCAAAGCCTGCATGCAAAATCGCACTATTGGCTCTTGTGGCTCCTAAACTAACATCATTTTCCGCTTCTAGAACAAGTGTTTTTAGCTTGTACTTGCTTAGTTCGTAGGCAGTTGCAGCACCGACAATACCGCAACCGATTACAATTACATCATACATAGATTTTTCCTCCTATTAATTGAGCTACTTGTTACAAATTCTCATTTGAAAGACGACAAAAAAGAGCACAGTTAATAAACGCCAATGTCTGTTGACGTTTATCGCTATACTCTTTTTATCTCTAGCCACTATTTAATTACCTGTATTATAACACCTTCGGGAATATTCAACAATCGCTAAATCGACCAAATCGAACTTTCTGTCGTTGACACAGCCAAACTTCCTGCGCCTAAAGCGCCCATAATATCCTCTTTATCACGAATTAGTCCGCCAACGATTACTGGTTTTTTTGAGTGAGCAACTATTTCCTTAATAATTTTTGGTGAGACATTCGGGAGTACCTCAACTAAATCTGCTTCTGTGTATTTTAATTGACGATTAACATTTGCCAAAGCAGAAGAATCTAGAAGAAAGAAACGCTGAATAGCTAACATCCCATGTTTTTTTGCGTGACGAATGAAGGCAGGTTTTGTGGAAATAATGCCATCAAAAGAAGTAGATTGTTTAATGTAATCAACCGCTTTCTCATCAGAAGACAGGCCCTTAACCAAATCTGCATGTAAAATGGCTGCTTTTCCGCTGTCCTTTATTTTTTTCGATAGTTCTGACAGCTCCATCAGGTGAGATTGAAGGATGAAAATGACTTCACTTTCAGAATTTATGGCAGCCTCCAATTCCTCTGGATTTTTTGCTGCGGCAATGACAGGAGACAGCTCCAGTTTTTGATAAAGTTCGTGCGTATTCATTCATCACTACTCCTTATGCGTTTTCATTCCTTATTCTACCATGTAAAAAATGGAAGAAAAAGCATTGTTTAGAATGATTGAATGCAAAAGAAAATAAAAAAAGAATCCAAACATACAAACGGAGGACAATGTTCATACGTTTGGAAACTATAAATTAAAGAGCCTTCTAATTAATAAGAACGTTCCAACAATTGTGCGGCAACTTTCTTTAAAATCTCTTTATTGTCACCATCGGGGAGTTCTTGAATTTCATTTAAAGCTTTATTCGTCAATTTTCTTGCAAACTTCAATGCACCAGTTATTCCATCAAAATTATCGACATAAAAGGCTAATTGGATCAATTCTTTTTGCGATAGGTTTTCTGGTTGTTCTAAGTATGGACGGACAACTTTTGGGCAGTTATCTCTTGCAATGAGCAAAGGCAATGTAAAAATCCCTTGTCGTACATCTGTAAGTATCGGTTTTTGCTCATCGCCAAGCTCCAAAGAAAAGTTTAAAATATCATCGTAGACTTGAAAAGCCAATCCTATCGCAGAACCTATTCGTTTTGCACGAGCCTGCAATTTTTTATCTGATCCACCAAAGTAGGCACCTTCTTGACAACTAAGTCGGATTAATTCAGCTGTTTTTCCATTAATATTTCGTAAATAATCGTTAATTGATTGATCCGGATTAAACGTACAAGTCATTTGTGTTAGTTCTCCCTGAAGCACTTTTTTCATCGCTTGAGCGTTTTTCAATAAAAAAGGGGTCTCACTCATACATTCAGCAAGCAACTCAAAATAACTAGTATACATAAAATCTCCGGTGTAAACTGCGACGTCTTTGCCAAAACGAGATTGAACAGAGGGCATCCCTCGACGAGTTGGTGAATCATCTATAATATCATCATGGACGAGTGTTGCAGAATGCAGCAGTTCGAGTGAAGCTGCGACTTTTATTAATTGTTCCTGTTGTTTTTTTTCTCCAAAATCGGCAAAAAGAAAAAAGAGTGCCGGACGAATCATTTTTCCTCCTGTAGAAGAAAATTTAGTAATGGCCTCTTCAATCGATTTATTATTAATAACAAGTCTTTGCGAGATCAATTTCTTAACTTGAATTAGATTTTCCTGTATTTTTGGGTATTCATTCCAGTAGTCCAACATAGGTGCTCCTTCTTACAACGTTTTCATTTCCATTTTATCCTATGAGTACCAGAAAAACTACTAGAATGCTTAATTAGCGTTTCGTGAAAGAAAACACATGAAGGACAAGCAAATCCTTTGAACAAAAAGTATAAAAATAGCATAATGAACATGAAAAAGAAATTTAAGAAAGTTGGGTGAGATGAATTTAACCGTTTTCTTGGAACTCGTGGAATTTAAAGCGAAAACTGCGAGCATCCTGCCTTTTTTTATTGGGATTTGTTTTAGCCTGTATAATTTTCACAAACTTCATTTAGGTCTAGTCCTATTATATTTTGTCGCAATGGTCATTTTCAACATGGCTGTTGATATTTTGGACAACTATAATGACTATCACCATGCGACGGAAATTCATGACTATCGAGAAAAAACCAATATCATTGGGAGAGAGGGCTTAGATTTAAAACTGGTTTTCCGAATGATGATGGGAATGATCATTGTCTCAGCACTGATCGGTATCGGTATGTCTTTTATAGTCGGGTGGCCTTTTTTAGTGATGGGGTTATTTTGTTATGGTGTAGGAATTTTTTATTCATCTGGTCCCAAGCCACTATCTAGTCTTCCATTAGGTGAAGTTTTTTCAGGATTAACGATGGGGTTTATGATTACAATTTTGTGTGTCTATTTGAATACGTATGAGGTGTTTCAATGGAATTTCGCGAATTTGAGCGAGATCTTTCTTATTTCACTGCCAAATACACTATGGATCGCAAATCTTATGCTGGCAAACAATATTTGTGACGTAGAAGAAGACGAAAAGAACAATCGCTTTACATTGGTTCACTATTTAGGAAAGCCACAAGCTATTCGTTTATTTGTAGGAATGAATGTAGCTGCTTTTTTGGCGATTCTACTTTCTGTGAGCGTCAAGATTGCCCCATGGTCAATGCTGGGGACATTTTTAGTTGCACCGTTTATCTATAAGCAGGTTCGAATATTTACAAAAAGACAAGTTAAACGTGAAACGTTCATTTGCGCTGTACGTATTTTGGCGGTAGGTGCTACTGCACAAGTTATTAGTTTTGCATTGACGTTTTTATTTTAAAGGAGGAAATAGAAATGAAAGAAATAGTCATTTTAGGCGCGGGCTACGCAGGATTGCGAGCATTGCATGTGTTACAAAAATCAGGAGCAGATATTCATATTAGCTTAGTGGATCGGAATGACTATCATTATGAATCAACTAGTTTGCATGAAGTAGCAGCTGGCACGCAGCCTGATGAAAAAATTTGCTATGCAATAAAAGACGTAGTAAATCCTAAAAAAACCACCTTTATTAAAGACACAGTTGAAAAAATTGATGCCGATGAAAAGAAGGTTTACTTAGAAAATCAAACACTGACCTATGATTACTTAATTGTAGCCCTAGGATTTCAATCTGAATCTTTCGGTATCCCAGGTGTAAAAGAAAACTCTCTTGAGATGGTGGACGTAAAAACAGCGGATCAAGTTCATAAACACATTATTGAACAAATGAAGCAATACAAAGAAACGAAGAATGAAGAATATCTACGAATAGTCGTTTGTGGAGCAGGTTTTACAGGAATTGAATTGGTCGGAGCATTGGTTGAAGGAAGCAAGTCTTTTGCGGACATTGCCGGCGTAAAACCTGAAGATATACAAATTTATTGTGTAGAAGCAGTAGACAAAATTTTACCAATGTTCAGCGAAAAATTAGGGCAGTATTGTCTTGATCATCTGAATAAGTGGGATGTTCAATTACTAACAGGTAAACCAATTAAAAAAGTTGAACCGGGTGCAGTGATTTATCAAAATTCTAAAGAAGATGAAAATGACTTAGTCGCACTTAAAGCGAAAACGATTATTTGGACTACAGGAGTTAGCGGAAGTCAAGTCATTGGTGATTCAGGCTTTGAGGAACGTCGTGGCCGTGTGATGGTAAAACCCAATTTAACTGACCCAAATCATGATGACGTTTATTTGTTAGGTGATGTTTCTGCTGTAATGGATCCATCAAGCAATCGACCTTACCCAACAACTGCACAGATTGCATTAAAGATGGGGTCATATGCTGGGAAAGATATTTTAAATCAAATGAAGGGACAACCAAGCAAGCCGTTCTCATTTAAATCACTAGGTTCTGTAGCCTCTATTGGGAATACTCATGCATTTGGTGTTGTAGGAAAAACAGAGGTGACAGCTTATCCTGCGTCATTTATTAAAAAGGCTATCATGGATCGCTCGCTGTTTGAGACAGGCGGCGTAAAAGAGGTCATGGCGAAGGGTCGATTCGATTTTTATCATTAAGCCGAATAAAAACACTCGCGATTTCGCGAGTGTTTTTCTATTTATAACTAGCCTCTAAAAATTGATCTGACTAATTGAAATAATTAATCCCCATCGCTTGCTTAACTTCTGTCAAGGTATCTGCAGCGACTGCTTGCGCTTTTTCACTGCCTTCTTTTAACATTTGCATAATCGCATCTGGATTTTTTGCATATTCTTCTCGACGAGCACGAATTGGACCAAACTCAGCCTCAAGCACTTCGATCAAGTAACGTTTAATTTTCACGTCTCCAAGACCACCGCGACGATAATGTTCTTTTAATTCAGCGATTTTTTCTTTGTCTGTACCAAAAACATCTAAGTAGGTGAATACCATATTGCCTTCAACCTGACCTGGATCTTCCACATGAATGTGATTTGGATCCGTGTACATGCTCATGACTTTTTTTGCTAAAACATCAGCAGAATCGGCCAAATAGATACCATTTCCAAGAGATTTACTCATTTTACCATTTCCGTCAATGCCAGGTAGTCTACCTTGTCCTTTTTCTGGAAAGACTCCTTTAGGTTCAACAAGAACTTCTCCATACGTATGATTAAAGCTTTGAACAATTTCTTGTGTTTGTTCAAGCATCGGCTTTTGATCTTCTCCCACGGGGACAAGGTTTGCTTTGAAAGCAGTGATGTCGGAAGCTTGAGAAACAGGATAGATGAAGAAACCAGTGGGAACACTTTCACCAAATTTCTTTTGTTCGATTTCAGATTTCACTGTCGGGTTCCGTCGAACACGACCGACACTTACTAAATTTAAATAGTACATTGTTAATTCAGCTAATTCAGGGATTTGAGACTGGATGAATAAGGTTGAACGTTTAGGATCTAATCCAACCGCTAAATAATCTAGTGCGACTTGTAAAACATTCGAGGAAACTTTTTCTGGATTTTTGGCATTGTCTGTCAAAGCCTGCATATCAGCTATCATGATAAATAATTTATTTTCAGGGTCCTCTTGCATTAGAACACGATTTTTTAGTGATCCAACGTAATGTCCCAGATGTAATTGTCCTGTTGGGCGATCACCAGTCAAAATGATATTTTTCATTAACTCACCTTTTCGTAAAAAATTCTTTCAATAGTCTCTTCAAATACTACCTTTTTTTTCTAAACATGACAACTCTAATCATCATTTTTATCAAAAGTACAAACGGCTTACGTGTGAGGAAATATAACATAGAAATAGTAGGAATCGTAAAAAAAGTTTTTGTCGTTGAGTTTTTTTCTTTACAAAGTAAAAAAACTTAGCTTATAATTAAACTTACGTTGGAAAAATTAGAAAATGCTAAGGAAAATGAGGTGGTATGACATGCCAATGGTTGAATTTAAGCATGTAGAAAAATATTATGGAAAGTTTCATGCCTTGAAAAATATTAACTTAACCTTTGAAAAAGGAGAAGTTGTCGTAGTAATCGGACCATCTGGTTCGGGGAAAAGTACCATGTTACGCTGTATCAATGGTCTTGAAGACATAACTTCTGGAGAGTTGCTTGTAAATGACAAAAATTTACATAGTAAGGAAGTCAAGTTAAAGGATATCCGAAAAAATATCGGAATGGTCTTCCAACATTTTAATCTTTATCCAAATAAAACTGCGTTAGAAAATATTACGTTAGCACCTATCAAGGTTTTAAAGCAGTCTACAGAAGAAGCGACAAGAACTGCTGAAAAATTATTAGATCGAGTGGACATGCTGGATAAGAAAGATTCTTATCCGTCTATGTTATCTGGAGGACAGCAACAACGGATCGCCATCGCCCGAGGATTAGCGATGAATCCTGACTTGCTGCTTTTTGATGAGCCGACCTCTGCACTCGATCCAGAAATGATTGGCGACGTTTTGAATGTAATGAAGAAGATCGCTCGCGATGGCATGTCAATGATTGTAGTAACACACGAAATGGGATTTGCGAAAGAGGTGGCAGATCGGATCATTTTCATGGCCGATGGCGAGGTATTGGAAGATACAAGAGACGTCAAAGGCTTCTTTGAAAAACCGCAAGAAGAACGCGCACAGCAATTTGTTAGCAAAGTAATCAATCACTAGGAGGGCGGCTTATGTCGAAGATAAAAAAATTAGTCTCCTTTTTATTTCTTCCGATGCTGCTTGTGATAGTGCTGTCAGGATGTAAAGGAGAGAGTGTCGCAAACGAGAATATTGCAACACGAATTCAAAAGGAACCAACCATCACATGGGGTGTGAAATATGACACTCGTCTATTTGGAATGATGGATATAAACACGCGTAAAGTCGAAGGATTTGACATTGATATTGCTAAGGCTATTACTAAAGAAATTCTTGGTAAGGATGGGAAAGCAGAATTCGTTGAAGTTACTTCGAAAACGCGAATTCCATTATTAAAAAACGGAAACATTGATGCGATTATTGCTACAATGACAATCACGGAGGACCGAAAAAAGGAAGTTGATTTCTCCGATATTTATTTTGACGCAGGACAATCTTTATTAGTTAAGAAAGGTAGTCATATCAAAGATATTAAAGATTTGACAGCTGATGACACTGTACTAGCCGTTAAAGGATCAACGTCTACAATCAATATTCGTAAACATGCTCCTGAGGCTAAGATTCTTGAATTAGAGAACTATGCTGAAGCATTTACAGCTTTACAATCTGGACAAGGACAAGCGATGACAACGGATAATGCCATTTTACTTGGTATGGCCTCGGAGAATGATAACTACCAATTGACGGGTGGTACGTTCACTAATGAGCCCTATGGAATTGCTATTAATAAAGGACAAGATGATTTCTTGAAGGAAGTTAATACTGCCTTGCACAAGATGCATGACAATGGTACTTATAATGAAATTTTTGAAAAATGGTTCCCTGAGGATGCAGATGGACGGGCGAAGAAGGGGGCACAGTTCTAATGGCACAATTATTCCAAACTTTTTCAGCTGATTTCATCAGCGGCTTTAAATTTACAATTTATGCAAGTTTACTTGCGTTGGTCTTCAGTTTAATCATTGGAACCCTGATGGCGATCCTGCAATTGTCTCACAATCGGATCATTCGCAGCTTAGCAAAGGCCTACGTGGCTTTTTTCCGAAACATTCCTCTACTGATCATCGTAATGTTCTTTTACGTTGTGGCACCGATGTATTTCTATAGTTTTGATGGTTTTCAGGCGGGAACTATCGGGCTGACGATATACACGTCTGCCTTTATTGCGGAAACCGTTCGTTCTGGAATCCAGACTGTTCCGAAAGGACAAATGGAAGCAGGCTTATCTTCGGGATTTTCTTACGCAGAAACGATGCGTTTTATCGTTTTGCCACAAGCATTTAAAATTGTTGTACCACCTTTAGGAAATCAATTCATCAACTTGATTAAAAACTCCTCTATTTTAGCGATGGTTGCAGGTTTAGATTTAATGTACCAAGGGGATTTGATTGCGAGTACAACATTCAATACCTTCGACACTTACATTATTGTTGGATTATTTTACTTGATTTTAACGTTGCCACTGTCTTATCTGATGAACTATTTAGATAAGCATTGGTCGAATGCCTAGAAAGGAAGGGGAATAAAATATGAGTGATGCTTTTTCATGGATTAATTTGCGTTTCCTTTTAGACGGGCTGTGGGTAACGATCCAAGTTTCTGTTGTTTCAATCATTTTCAGCATGATTCTCGGAGGAATCGCTGGGACCGTTCGTTACAGTGATATTCCTATTCTTTCAAAAGCCTTAGGAATAGTTGTGGATATTATTCGAAACTTGCCGTTGTTGCTGATTATATTTTTCACTTATTTTGCATTACCGCAGATCGGTATTAAACTGAATATTTTCTGGGCAGCCGTTGCAGCTTTGACAATTTTCGAATCGGCGATGTTATCTGAAATTTTTCGTGCAGGACTTAATGCTGTGCCTAGCGGTCAGACAGAAGCGGGGATGTCTTCTGGTTTGACGTATGTGCAAACTTTGACGATGATTGTCATGCCGCAAGCATTTAAATCAATGTTGCCAGCAATTTTAAGTCAATTGATTTCTTTAATCAAAGATACATCACTAGCGGTTATCATTTCATTACCGGAATTGACTCATAATGCAAAAATCATTTATGGACAAAATACTAATTACGTTATTCCAATGTTTATTGCCATGACAGCAATGTATTTTGTTGTTTGTTACTTATTGTCTCTTCTTTCTAACTTTTTAGAGGCAAGTAAATACAATTATTAATTTAGAAATGCCAAAAAGCGAAGATCTGTCTAAACAGTGATCTTCGCTTTTTATCGTTCTGATAAATTAAGTCAATCTTCACAATCATTGGTTTGCTTGGTGAATGAAACTTATTCCTTCTCTTTTTCTGTTTCTCGTTCAGTTTCCTTCATCGCTGGATCTTCATAGACAGCACCGGCTTGAGTTTTTCCAAGCTTTTCCAGGATACCGGGTTCATGCTCATCTGACGCATCATTTTTTCTTTTCTCAGTATTATTTTCGGTTGCTTTAATCGCCGGATCTTGATTACGATCCCCAGCAGAAACTTTACCCAAGTTTTCCATAAGTTCTTTTTTATCCATTTTTATCCCCGCCTCTCTTATATATAAGTTTAGCACCGATTGTTTTTCATTCAAAAGAAAACGCTTTTTGCCAAGTAGGTTCTAGGGCTTGAAATATTTCGTCAAAAAGTGGAAAATAAGGTGATACTTTGAACTAGATTGGGATGAGCGTTTTGTCAAATGAAAGACCGATTGGCTTCATTGATTCTGGCGTTGGTGGTTTGACTGTAGTCAAAGAAGCAATGCGCCAGTTGCCAAATGAAGAAATTTTATATCTTGGAGATACGGCACGTTGTCCGTATGGTCCTCGACCAGCTGAGCAAGTCATTGAATTTACCTGGCAGATGACTCGTTTTTTATTGAAAAAAAATATAAAAATGCTAGTAATCGCTTGTAATACAGCGACGGCAGTAGCTTTGGAAGAAATTAAAAGAACCGTAGATATTCCCGTAATCGGTGTTATACAGCCAGGATCTCGCGCAGCGTTAAAGGCAAGCGAAAATGGGCGCGTGGGAATTATCGGAACCATTGGAACAGTAAAAAGTGGTTCTTATAAACACGAACTACAGGAAAAAGCTCCTGATACTTATGTTTCTAGTTTAGCATGCCCAAAATTTGTACCGATTGTTGAAAGTAATCAATTTAATAGCTCGGTAGCGAAAAAAATTGTTTCTCAAACATTAACTCCTTTGAAAAAGGAAAAGTTGGATACTTTGATTCTAGGGTGTACCCATTATCCATTGTTACGTCCAATCATTCAAAATGTAATCGGGCAGAACGTAACGTTGATTGACTCAGGTGCAGAAACTGTTAATGATGTGAGTACATTATTGGACTATTTCAATTTAAATAACTATGAACAGTCTGAAACGAAAACACGGAAATTTTATACGACAGGTTCTCCAAAAATGTTTAAGGATATTGCAGGGGAATGGTTAAATATTACGAATTTAGATGTGACTCATATAAATCTAGGAGGAGAATAATTTGCGACATGATGGAAGAACGGTTCAGCAATTGCGACCGATAAAAATTGAAACAAGCGTTTTTAAGCATCCAGAGGGGTCCGTTGTTATTTCATTCGGGGACACAAAAGTGATCTGTTCAGCAACCCTAGAAGAATCTGTGCCACCATTTTTAAGAGGGAGCGAGACTGGATGGGTAACAGCAGAGTACAGCATGCTGCCTAGAGCAACTAATACTCGAAATCGACGTGAAAGTGCCAAAGGAAAACTATCTGGACGAACAATGGAAATCCAACGTCTCATTGGTCGATCTTTACGGGCAGTGATCGATTTGGAAAAATTGGGTGAACGAAGCATCATTGTAGATTGCGACGTCATTCAGGCAGATGGTGGAACTAGAACAGCCAGTATCACTGGTGGATTTGTCGCCTTACGTTTGGCGATCAACAAGTTATTAGCTAGTGGAGAGTTAACAGAAGATCCAATTAAGGAACATTTAGCAGCAATTAGCGTTGGAATACTACCTGACGGAACAGTCGTGACAGATTTAGATTATCAAGAAGATTCTTCAGCAGCTGTTGATATGAATCTAGTCATGACGGAATCTGGACGCTTTGTAGAAATACAAGGTACTGGGGAAGAGGCGACATTTGATGACGACGAACTGAATGCCTTGATTTTACATGGAAAAGCGGGTATTGAGGATTTGATTGCTTATCAAAAAGAAGCACTTTTTTCTGAAGTTAAAACAGAAGAGAAGACTATCGTTATCGCCACTCGCAATCCAGGAAAAGCCAAGGAATTTTCAGCCTTGTTCGCAAAAGAGGGGTATCAAACAAAAACACTTTTAGATTACCCAGAATTGCCTGATGTTGAAGAAACAGGGAAAACATTTGAAGAAAATGCACGGTTAAAAGCAGAAACGATTGCCCAACTATTACAGCAGCCTGTTCTGGCCGATGACTCTGGTTTGGTTGTTGATGCATTAAACGGGATGCCTGGAATTTTTTCTGCTCGATTTGCCGGAGAACAAAAAAGTGATGCGGCTAACAATGCTAAATTATTGCATGAGTTAACTGATGTATCAGATGACAAAAGAACTGCCCATTTCCACTGCACGCTGGTTTTTGCTGCTCCCCAAAAGGAGAGTTTAGTAGTTGAAGCTGATTGGAATGGACGTATTGGTCGAATCCCCCAAGGAGACAATGGTTTTGGTTACGATCCGTTATTTATTGTGCCGGAATATGGAAAGACTTCTGCGGAATTATCAAGTGAAGAAAAAAATGAGATGAGTCATCGCGGAATGGCGGTCAAACAGCTGGAAAAAGTTTGGAAAGATTGGTTGGAGGAAAATAAATGAAGTATTTAGTTGTCAGCGATAATCATGGAGATCGTAATATTTTAGTGGAAATTGTCAATCGCTATGTTGGAATGGTTGATCAAATGTTTCATTGTGGTGATTCGGAATTAAAAGCTAATGATGAATTGTGGCAGCATTTTACTGTTGTTACGGGGAATTGCGATTATGATCCTGCATATAAGAAAGAACAAATCCTTTCTATCGGCGATGACGTTATCTATATGACCCATGGTCATTTATCAAATGTACGTTTTGGATTAACCACGCTTGCGTTGCAAGCGCAGGAAGCTGGAGCAAATATCGCTTTGTTTGGTCATATTCATCAAGCTGTAGCTGAGCTTGATAATCATATATTATTTTTAAATCCTGGTAGTATTTCTCAACCGCGCGGCCCTATACAAATTCCTAGCTATGCGATTATTGATAGTGAGAAAGACGGTTATTCTATACAATTTTATAATCGCGCGCATCAACCGATAGAGGAGTTAGTGGCTAATTTTGAACGTTAGTTCCTAATTTTTATTAAATATTTGGGTAAACAACGCTTTCTTTTTATCGATAAGGTAAAATAAAGTGAAGATATTAGAACGGAGGCGCCATATGATTAGTCCCGCGATTGAACAATTAATGAGAGAACACGAGGAAACCATGATGATTCCCGCGGAGAATGTTGCTAATGTAATGAAGGAACATCCTTTAGAACATGCACTATTACTGTTGTCTCAAGCTGGTTATTCAACTATTCCGGTTTTAGACAAAGAGGATCATTTTGTTGGTTTATTGAGTTTGAATGATATTGTAAAAAAAATGTTGGGAATCGATGGTATTGATACATCCAATTTAGAAGAATTAACGGTAGCTGATGTGATGAAAACAGACGTGTCTGTGATGAGACCAGACGCTGAGTTAGAAGACGTTTTACATCTTCTAGTAGATTCATCTTTTCTCCCTGTTTTAGACCAAGAGGGTGTCTTTTGTGGGATTGTTACTCGCAGAGAGATATTAAAGGCAGTGAACTATACATTTCATTCGTTTGAACGAAAAAATCCGGAAGCTAAGATTATTATTCATGCAAATTCATAAAGCGACAGGACCTGTAAAAAGGTCCTTTTTTATTCGAATTATAGTAAGACCTAACTAGATAAGGACAGTTTTATTGACAAAAATTGTTAAGCGTGGTAATTTGTCATAGTGTTTAAACAGTAATGATTACGATTAAGTTCAATGGATATAGTAAATAAAAAGGAGAAAGCAATGGCAAAAAAATCTAAAGTTGTTAAAATGAAGAAGCAACAGACACTTATAGAACAATATGCAGAACAACGTATGGCTTTAAAGGCGGCAGGTGATTACGAAGGATTAGCAAAGTTACCTCGAGATTCTAACCCTAATCGATTAAAGCGTCGCGATTTGATTGATGGACGACCAAGAGGGTATATGCGTAAATTTGGTATGTCTCGAATCAAATTCCGAGAACTGGCTCATAAAGGCCAAATCCCTGGTGTAAAAAAAGCTAGTTGGTAAAAAAGAAATAAACTAATAAAATCTCAGAGATTTCCCTTTCCGATTTTGTTAAACTGAAGATACTAAACAAAGCGGAAGGGAGAGATAGTATGAAAACAGCATTATTTGTTTTGCTAGATCAATATGCCGATTGGGAAGGTGCCTATTTACTGAGTCTACTTAACCAGCGTGAGGATTGGCAAATAAAAACGGCTTCGAATTTACCAAAAGTAGAGTCAATTGGCGGTTTGCAAACAGTAATTGATTTGAATTTTTCAAAAATCGATCAAGTTTATGATCTTTTAGTATTGATTGGCGGCAACTCTTGGAACATTCATAGCAAAGAGCTTTATCAAATCATTCAAAATCAAATGACACGCGGATTACCTGTAGCTGCAATCTGCGGGGCAGTTGATTATTTGGCTCAGCATGGTTTTCTTGAGGGGTACAAGCACACTGGAAATGCACGTTTCTTGTGGCATGACTTTCCTAACTATCAAACTCCAGACAATTTTTATGAAAGACAAGCCGTTAGTGATCGTAACCTAGTCACAGCAAATGGAACAGCTTCGTTAGAGTTCACAGAATATGCACTTCAATTGACCAGCGATAGTCTGATTCAAGCAAAAAAAGAAGTTGATTTATACCGTTTGGGTTATTATGGCTATCGTGACAAATATGGAAACCCATTTACTCAATAAAAACATCGACCTATGAAGTTAATCATGGGTCGATGTTTTTATTTTCCTATTGTTATTGGATTATTTGGAATCGTAAAACCATTCTGATTTAGAACTTTTACATAGGTGGTCAAAAATTCCTCTTGAAGCTTATATTGTTTTCCATTTGTGACATATAGAATCGTACGGATGGCGTAGTTGCTATTGCCTAAATCAACCATACCAAAGAGTGTGGGTCCATCAAAGATCTCGTCTTTAAAATCTTTCGCAAGTTTTTGATTGGCTTTATCAATTAATTGACTGATTTTATCATATCCTTCATCTGGTTGAATACGAACATCCACTTTTACTTGCATATGAGCACGAGAAAGATTACTAATGGTAGTGATATTTCGATTAGGAACAAAGTGCACAGTACCGTCAGCCGCCTTCATTTGCAGCATTCGTATACCAACAGAGGTCACAGTTCCTTCTATATTAAGGTTCACCAAGCGAATATAATCTCCGACATCGATTTGCTGCTCCATTATTATGAAAAAACCAGTAATAATGTCGTTAGTGAAGCCTTGAGCACCTAAACCAATAGCGATGCCGGCAATTCCAGCTCCCGCTAATAATGAGCCCACCGGAATACCTAATGTATCTAAGATAGAATAGAGAAAGAAGAAAAATAATGTATAGGAGAAAACATTAAGTGTCAAAGTATGGATGGTTTCGATCCTAGTTACATTGTCTGCGATTTTTTTCTTTTGTCGATCAAAGGACCGATTGATCAAAAAATTACCGATTTTTCGAATCAAGTAAAACAGAATAAGAACCGCTAAAATCGTCAGTCCTTTTTGAATCAAAATAGAAAATACGCGATCCCAATCAATTGCGTGCCAATATTTTTGCCATGCGGACAATTGCTCCGTTGCTTGATCAACAACATTTGTATTGCTAGAGTCGATTGTTTGTGTTGTAAATAAAAACATAAGCCACCTCAATAAAGTAATAAAAATAGTGTAACAATCTTTCTCTATTCTGTCGACTAAGGAAAAATCATAATTTCTTCCCAATTGAAAAAACTCATGACAACGATCAGAGAAAGTGATAGACTAACATTTAAATAAGAAGGGGATGATAGAATGGTGAATGTAAAATGGGAAGAATTGGGGTTTGATTATATTAAAACACCTTTCCGCTATATTTCTCGTTGGAAAAATGGTCAATGGGATGAGGGCGTATTAACTGAGGATAATACGATCACCATTAATGAAGGATCGACATGTCTCCATTACGGACAAGAATGTTTTGAAGGATTAAAGGCTTATCGGCGCAAAGATGGAAAAATCAATTTGTTCCGTCCAGACGAAAATTCAAAGCGGTTGAATAAGAGTGCGGAGCGTCTGCAAATGCCCGCTGTTCCAGAAGATAAATTCATCGATGCAGTTAAGCAGGTTGTACGCGCCAATGAAGAATACGTTCCTCCATATGGAACTGGTGCAACATTGTATCTTCGTCCATATTTGATTGGAGTAGGCCCAAATATTGGGATCGTCCCAGCTCCAGAGTATTTATTTGGGGTATTTTGTATGCCAGTAGGACCTTACTTTAAAGGTGGGCTGACACCAAGTAACTTTATTGTATCGGAATATGATCGTGCGGCACCATTTGGTACAGGGGCGGCTAAAGTCGGCGGCAATTATGCGGCAAGTCTACTACCTGGTCAAATCGCTCATGATCGCAATTTTTCTGACTGTATTTATCTTGATCCTGCGACGCACACTAAGATAGAGGAAGTCGGATCGGCGAACTTTTTTGGAATTACTCGTGATAATGAATTTATTACACCAAAATCACCATCAATCTTACCAAGTATTACCAAATATTCGTTGTTACATTTAGCTAAGGAACGTTTTGGATTAGAGGCTATCGAAGGAGACGTTCGTTTAGATGAATTGGACAAATTTACTGAAGCAGGTGCCTGTGGTACTGCGGCAATAATCGCACCAATAGCCGGAATTCAAAATGGCGATGATTTCCATGTGTTCTATAGTGAGAAGGAAACAGGACCTGTGACGAAGAAATTATATGACGAACTTGTTGGTATACAGTTTGGAGATGTAGAAGCACCAGAAGGGTGGATTTTTGAAGTTTAGTTTTCTGAAGGAGAAAGAATGAATATTGTTTGGGTTGTTTTAGGGGTGTTGGTTTTCCTATTTTTTATTCTATGGTATTGTCTGGCGCACATTCATTACTTAAGAAGTACGATTAAATCCCCAGTAAAGCGTCTCTTTTTTGCGATGTTGATGGGAATATTGGAAATATTTTAACCTAACAAAAAAGCTGTCCATTATGCATAATGGGCAGCTTTTTGTTAAGTCATGGAATAGAATTATCAGTTTTCAAAAACAATGAGTCGCAAGCTATTAGCTTAGATGAACCCCTTTGTCAACGTAGATAACATCACCGATAATACCTGTAGCTAATGGGCTAAGTAAGAAAGCACAAGAATTTCCAACTTCTTCAATGGTTACCGCAATTTTATCGGGCGTGCGTTCTTCAGATAAATTCAAAAGCGATTGATAGTCCTTTACACCTGTTACTGCTAAAGTTTTGATGGCTCCAGCAGATATCGCATTGACACGAATGTTTTTAGGTGCTAGCTCAGTCGCTAAATAACGAACTTCGGCTTCTAGAGCAGCTTTTGCAATTCCCATCATATTGTAATTAGGAATAGAACGTTCAGATCCCATGTAAGTCATAGTCACGATGCTGCCGCCGTCAGTCATTAAAGGCGCCGCATATTTTGAAACCGCTAGTAAAGAGTATGCACTGATATCTTGTGCTAACTGGAAGCCGTCACGAGTAATCTCAGTTACATTTCCAGATAATTCTTCTTTGTTAGCGAAGGCGATAGAGTGCACCAATCCATCAATTGAACCAAATTTTTCTTTGATAGAATCAAAGGCAGCTTCGATCTTTTCATCGCTAGCTACATCAAGCTCAAACATGTTGGCATCTTCACCAACTAACTTCACTAAATTTTTCTTCATGCGATCATTTTGATATGTGTAGATGATTTCTGCGCCTTGATCGGCGATAGCTTTTGCACATCCCCAAGCAATACTTTTTTTATTGGCTACGCCTGTTACGATTATTTTCTTTCCAGATAAAATAGACATTAAATGACACACTCCTAAATAATATAAAAAATAATATGCTCTCATTATGTTGGAAAAAGCTTTGATTGTCAAACTATTTTTTTGAATAATTGCATAGACCTTGATTAAACTGTAAGAATATGATAGTTTGATAATCAAATAAAATATTCATAGAGGTGCAAAATGGAGAAAATTATGACTGTCGAAGAAATAATGGCTGCGATTCCAAATCGCTTTCCCATTTATTATTTAGATGCTGTTACAGAGTTCGAGGATGAAAAACATATCACCGCCGTTAAAAATTTGACGATGAATGAAGACTTTTTCCAGGGATATTTTCCAGGGGAGCCAATAATGCCAGGAACTTTGATTGTTGAAGCGCTAGCTCAAGCAGGATCCTTGCTAATTTTAAAATCAGCGGCTTTTGAGGGGAAAACTGCCTACATTGGCGGTATCAACAATGCAAAATTTTTAGAATTTGTTCGACCAGGAGACACGCTATTTTTGAACTTTGATATTCAAAAAGTGAAGGGACCAGTAGGCACTGCTAAAGCATGGGCAACAGTGGAGGATAAAGTGGTAACTGAATGTGAATTCACTTTTATTGTGGGAGATAAGGAACAGAAAAAATAGAAATTACAAAGAAAGAACCAAAAGCTCTAAATGAAGAGTTTTTGGTTCTTTTGCTACTACTATTTTTTAGGTTCTTGCAAAACTTTTACTTCTGTTACTTTGACAGGGTTCACTGGTGTAGATTTCTCACCAGAATCACTATCTTTGACCTCACCATTTGCGATTTTATCAACAACGTCCATGCCTTCAGTTACTTGACCAAAGACTGTATACTCACCATCTAATTGAGGGGCGCCGCCCTTTTTGTATTGCTCAATGATTTTTTCTGGATAATATTGAATCGCTAAGCCATCACTAACATCTTCATTATTGGTTACAATGAAGAATTGGCTCCCATTGCTGTTTCGAGATTCTGCACGTGCCATGGAAAGTGCACCACGAATATTATAAAGCTGTTTTGAATCTTCTGTCTTGAATCCTTTTTTCCAAATACTTTCTCCACCGGTGCCATCCCCTTTAGGATCGCCACCTTGAATCATGAAGTCTTTAATCACACGATGGAAGGGAGTATCCTTATAGTAGCCATCCTTTGCATGCTTCACGAAATTTTCTACCGCTTTTGGCGCTTGCTTAGGGAAAAGCTTGATTTTAACATTTCCTTCAGTGGTTACAAGCTCCACCAAATACTCATCATCAGTTACTTTGTCATTTAGCTGAGGTAGCTCCAGTTTGTTTAAATCTACACTAGTTTCAGTAGTTTTTGCGGCACTTTCCTGTGTATCTTTCGTAGAGTTATCGCTTCCGCAAGCAGCGAATAAGCCGATTGATAAAGCAAGAGTTGCACCAATCATTAATTTTTTGAATTGCATAGTATTCTCCTTTTGAACTTATTATCATTCTTATGATAACAAACTTTTAACTCACTTCCTATGAAAAATCAGTGACTTTTGCTTCAAAAATTTTATTAAATAAGGGCAATAAAAAAAGGAGATCTAAAAGATCTCCTAAAAATTGAGCAAACTTTTATAAGTTAGCAAATTTTTCTAATAAGCGAATCATTTGGCAAGTAAAACCATATTCGTTGTCATACCAAGCAACTGTTTTAACCAATTGGTAGTCGCCCGCTGAAGTTACTTCAGTTTGAGTTGGGTCAAAGATTGAACCTTGAGTTGTACCGATAACATCACCAGAAACGATTTCACGATCATCATAACCAAATGATGGGTTATCAACGGTGTGTTTTTTAATTGCTTCGTTTACTTGGTCTGCATTTACTTTAGTTTTAAGTACAGAAACCAATTCAGTCAATGAACCATCAACAACAGGAACACGTTGAGCATGACCTTGTAATTTTCCATTCAATTCTGGAATTACCAAGCCGATTGCTTTAGCAGCGCCAGTTGAATGAGGAATAGTGTTGTCTGCAGCAGAACGTGCAGCACGTAGATTTCCGCCTTTAACTGGTCCATCAAGTAACATTTGAGTAGATGTGTATGCGTGAACAGTTGTCATTGTACCAACTTCAATCCCAAATTCTTCATTTAAGAAATAAGCCATAGGTGCTAAACAGTTTGTTGTACAAGAACCAGCAGAAATAATTTTATCATTTGAATCTAGAGTATCATCATTTACGTTATAAACGATTGTTTTCATTTGTCCAGCAGGAGCTGAAATAACGACGCGTTTTACACCAGCATCTAAGTGAGCTTGTGCTTTTTCTTCAGATGTATAGAAACCAGTACATTCTAGTACGATGTCAACACCGTTTTCTTTTACCCAAGGGATTTTGCTTGCATCTGGTTCAGCATATACACGAGTTTTTTCGCCGTCAACAACGATTGAATCTTCTGTTGCAGTAACTGTTCCAGGGTATGTGCCATGTGTTGAATCAAATTGTAATAATTGTGCCAACATTGTAGGACTTGTTAAATCGTTGATTGCTACTACTTCAATATCGTCAGACACTTCTTTGATTCGACGGAAAGCCAAACGACCAATACGTCCAAATCCATTAATACCTACTTTTACTGTCATAACCAAAAGTTCCTCCTTTTTATATCAAGCAAAGCTTGACGCCTTACATTTTTTATTGTGCAACGCATCAAAATTTTTGTCAAAAGATAATACTTGGAAGCAAAAAAACGCGAGAATTCAATAATTTTTTTAAGCTTCTATCAATAAGAATGGACTTTTTCGTTCAATCTAGCTACAATATACAAGACTTTGTTTAGTGTGGAGATTCAGTAGTCAATAATATATAGAGATAAGGAGGACACCAAATGTCCATGTTTTTAGATCAAGTAACCATTGATGTCAAAGCCGGTAAAGGCGGGGATGGGATGGTCGCCTTTCGTCGAGAAAAATATGTTCCAGATGGCGGCCCTGCAGGCGGGGATGGCGGACGAGGCGGCGATGTCATTTTAGTCGTCGATGAAGGATTGCGTACATTAATGGATTTCCGTTATAACCGCCATTTCAGAGCAACTCCAGGTGAAAATGGAATGAGTAAAGGAATGCACGGACGAGGTGCAGAAGATACTTATGTGAGTGTGCCGCCGGGGACTACTGTTCGCGACGCCGACACAGGAGCTTTGATCGGCGATTTAATTGAAAACGGTCAAGAGTTGATTGTTGCACACGGTGGAAGAGGAGGAAGAGGAAATACTCGTTTTGCCTCCCCTCGGAACCCTGCGCCTGAGTTAGCCGAAAACGGTGAACCCGGACAAGAGCGAAATATAGAATTAGAATTGAAGGTTTTAGCGGATGTCGGATTAGTTGGTTTTCCATCTGTTGGAAAGTCAACAATTCTTTCAGTAATTTCTTCAGCACGCCCTAAAATTGGTGCTTATCATTTCACTACCTTGGTTCCAAATTTAGGAATGGTCACAACTAGTGATGGTCGCAGTTTTGCGGCAGCTGACTTGCCAGGTTTGATTGAGGGTGCGTCGCAAGGAGTTGGTTTGGGCACACAATTTTTACGTCATATTGAACGTACGCGCGTCATTTTACACGTCATTGATATGAGTGGAATGGAAGGCAGAGATCCTTATGAAGATTATCAAGCAATCAATAAGGAATTAAGCACACACAACTTACGTTTATTGGAACGTCCTCAAATTATTGTTGCGAATAAAATGGACATGCCAAACGCAGAAGATAATCTGAAAGAGTTCAAGGAACAGCTTAAGAAAGATAAGGAAGATGAATTCGCGGAAGATATTCCAGTTTTTGCTATCTCAGCCATTACAAAACAGGGATTAGACAATTTACTGAATGCGACGGCTGATTTATTAGAAGTTACACCAGAATTCTTATTATATGATGAAGAAGTTGAAGAAGATACTGTAAATTATGGATTCCAATCCAATGAACCAGAGTTTACTATTACTCGCGAACCAGATGCAACTTGGGTATTAAGCGGAGAGAAATTAGAAAAACTCTTCAAAATGACGAACTTTGATCATGATGAAACTGTTATGCGTTTTGCTCGCCAACTTCGTTCCATGGGAGTAGACGAAGCTCTACGTGCTCGTGGAGCTAAGGATGGAGATCTTGTGCGCATAGATAAATTTGAATTTGAGTTTGTTGACTAAGTATTCAGAAAAAATACTAATAACTTATAAAAGTGCTGCAAGTCATTTTGCAGTACTTTTTTGTGTGCTGAAAATAAAATGAAAGTGTTTTAATTATCGATAATTGACGTGTTTTTCGAAAATCCGGGAGAAAGGTTTGCTAAAATATTAATTTATTTTTAAGAGAAATTTTTGATTGAAGAATTTTGACAAGTTAAAAAACAAAATTCGAAATTCTTGATAATAAATCAGTGTTATTTTTACTGTTATTTATCTATATTTTTTCACAAACATTTTATGAACTATTTTAACACTATCTCAATTTGAAAATAGTTAAAAAATTTGATTGAATTTTTCATGAATCATATTAAACAGAAAATGAAAGTTAGGTATACAGGGATGAAAACGATACTCATCTTGCGTTATCAATTTATTTTGTTAATAAAGCCCTTAAAAAATACGAATGTTATATGTTCTAAATTTTTATGAATGATTGAAAAAAGTGTTGTTTAAAAATGATAATTGAATTATTTTATCTAGGAAAAGTTTTTTTAACCCAAAAATTTTATCAATAATTCTAATTGTGAGTGGTGAAATATAAGCTTTTCGGTAGCGCTCGAGTGAATGGCAGTGTAAACTAACAGTGTAAGAAGTAATAATTATATTGTTAATTAATAAAACTTTCCTTACGCAATTTGTCGGAAACTTATTTTTAATAATAAAAAAGGGGAATAATGTGATGCAAGTATTAATTTTAACGCACAATATCTTAGTTGAGAGACCTTTAGTTGAAAAACTACAACGATTAAACATTGAAGTTTTAAGTTCAGCTAAATTACTAACGATGCTCCAAGCAAAACAAGTGCCATTAGAAGTAATGAACTTTTTTGATGTATTAATCGTTAGTGAAACAATTTCTGATCAGGAACTAACTGTCATTCTTGAAGAAGTTGGCGAGAAGTTCACGATTATCCGTGAAACTGATCGGATGCCTCAAAAAGAGGAGAAATCAGAATGGGAATCACAAGGCGTTGATGAGTGGTTACTTGAAGACGAAACACTTAGCGGGTTAAGAGAGAAACTTGCTGAGAAAACGTTAAAAGAATCTGTTTATTCAATTGGTTTTGGAATGAGAACTCAAAAAGAAGAAAGCGAAAAGGAAAAACGTCCAATCCCATTATGGAATTTGACTCGTTCAGAACGTGAGATGTTAAGTACTTTAATCTCTACTAAAGAGGCTCCAATTAGCCGAAATGATTTAGCTGTTAAAATTTGGGGTGATAGTGATTCAGCAAGTCACATGACACGTCTATCTACTATAATTAAACATTTACGGAATAAACTGAAAATTGATGGTGTAGAATACGATGTTATTCGTACAAATTGGGGCGAAGGATATCAATTATCCAAAGTATTCTTTGATCACTATGTAGTTGATGATCGTATTATGGAAGAAATTAAAACTGGAAATTAGTTTTGCAGTGAATGAAAACAGGTATCCTCCTTTGTTTCCAAAAGAGGGTACTTGTTTTTTTCTATCGTTAACCAATGATTTTCTAGGTAAGAACCAATTGTTCAACTAATAAGCTTATTGAAGTAACGTTGTTTACATAATTAAATTATGCGGATGAAACTCGTTCTGTTTTCCAAAACCTTTATTTATTGCTAAACTAAAGTCAAAAGAATAAGGGAGCGATTTTAAATGGAAAAACGAGTAATCATTATGAATTTTGATGTAGAGTCCAAAGCGTACGAGGCGTTTTCTAAGGCTAAACGTCTTCATATGAACAAGTCTTTTAAAGGCGAACAAATGGCAGTAGTCCATCATTCAGATGACGGTGAACACAAATTTGAAATTGAAGACTTTTTAGACTTTACTGGCAGCAACAAAAGTTCAACGGGTGGGTTGATCGGTATGATGGTTGGAATACTTGGCGGCCCCATCGGTATTTTGCTCGGCTGGTTTACCGGCGGAATGATCGGAGCTACTCAAGACGCGAAAGAAGTTCGAGAAGCTACGGGAGTATTTGAATTTTTGATAGATAAAATTGGTGAAGGTGATACCGCCTTATTGTTAATCGCTGAGGAAGAAGATAATCGCCCTTTAAATCAATTAATTATGATGGAATTAGGCGGCGAGATCACACGTTTGGAATACGAAGAAGTTGAAGCAGAAGTGAAAAAGACTCAAGAAATGGCGAAAGCATCAAAAGAAAAGGCTGAGAAGGAAGATAATTCTGAAAATTAATCGGTTCGAATGAGTTTTTTCCTATTTAGATTGCGGAAAGCTAGACTTTCTTCTAGAATAATAATAGTTTGATAGAAAGTCAGGAGAAATATGGAACTAGAATTTTTAGGAACAGGCGCAGGTGTGCCTGCGAAACATCGAAATGTCAGCAGTCTTGCATTGAAATTGCTAGATGAGCGAAATGCCATTTGGTTATTTGACTGCGGCGAAGGAACTCAAATGCAAATTTTACGAACAAACATTAAACCTCGAAAAATAGAAAAAATCTTTATTTCTCATTTACATGGGGACCATATTTTTGGTTTGCCTGGATTATTGAGTAGTCGCTCCTTCCAAGGTGGCGAGGAACCGATTATTATATACGGTCCTGCTGGTTTAGAAAATTATGTGCGTACATCCTTACAGGTAACAAAGACTCATCTGGCTTATCCGTTAGAATTTGTCGAGTTGAAAGAGGGCGTAATTTTCAAAGATAAGCAATTTACCGTGGAGTGCATGTTACTGGATCATGGAATTGAAAGCTTTGGTTTTCGTGTAACAGAAGCGGATCACGAAGGCATGCTTCAAGTAGACAAACTTGCTGAATTAGGCATTCCTGCTGGTCCAATATACGGAAAATTGAAACAAGGCCAAACCGTCACACTAGCAGATGGCCGGACGATAAACGGAAAAGATTTTGTTGGTGAAAGTAAACACGGACGAGTGGTCACTATTTTTGGTGATACTCGGTTTACAGCTAGATCTAGCGAATTTGCGAAAAACAGTGATGTGGTTGTTCACGAGAGCACCTTTAATAAAAATGAAGCAAAACTGGCACGTGCGTATTTCCATTCAACAACGCAGCAGGCAGCATCAATTGCGAAAGAAGCAAAGGCAAGAAAACTTATGTTGACGCATATTTCTGCAAGGTATCTTGCGAAGGAAGCAAAGGAATTGGAAGCCGAAGCACAGGAGATTTTTCCCAATACGCAGCTTGCGCGAGATTTCGACATCATTGATATTCCATTTTCATAGCTTTTAAAATTTTTACCCAAATTATAAAGAAAGAAGGTTAACTCATGGATTTAACAGATAAAGTTGTCGTTGTGACCGGTGGCTCAGCCGGTTTAGGCGAACAGATTTGTTACGAAGCAGCAAAACGTGGTGCAATCGTCGTTACTTGTGCACGTCGGATTAACTTAATTGGCCAAGTAAAGGAACATTGTAGTGAATTAAGCGGTAAGGCTGCATATGCCTTTCAATTAGATATCTCAGATCCAGATAGTGTAGAATCAGTGATTGAAAAAATCTCAGATGAAGTCGGTGAAGTGGATGTTTTAGTGAACAACGCCGGTTTTGGTATGTTCGAAAACTTCGTAGATTTTGACTTAGAGATAGCGAAAAATATGTTTAATGTCAATGTTTTAGGTATGATGTACTTTACTCAAAAAATTGCGATCGCCATGGTGAATAATAGACAAGGACACATTTTTAATGTCGCATCAATGGCTGGGAAGATGGCGACTCCTAAATCAACGGTTTACTCGGCAACGAAATTTGCGGTTCTTGGCTTTTCTAATGCTTTACGTTTAGAATTGCGTCCGGCAAACGTTTTTGTCACAACAATCAACCCTGGGCCAATCGCCACAGAATTTTTTGATAAAGCAGATCCAAGCGGAAGTTATTTAGAAAACCTAGGTGGAATTGTCCTAGACCCGCATAAGCTGGCAAAGACAATCGTCAACAAAATGGGGAAACCGACTCGTGAAATCAATCGTCCACTTATAATGGAAGGAGCAAGTCGCTTTTATGGGATGTTCCCGCAAATTGGGGATTTTTTAGAGGGTGGATTATTTAATAGGAAGTAGGAAGGCATATGAAAAAACAATGGAAAGTACTACTAGGATTTATTTTAGTTTTGCTGATTGTGATTTTTGCCCTTTCTAATAGTCAGGAAGTTCCGGTTAATTTCTTGATTAAAAAAATCTATTTATCATTAGTTTTAGTCATTATCGGCTCTGCTTTGATTGGAGCTTTGGTTGTTCTATTAACTTCTGGTGCTACCTTATTTCAACAGCGCAAGGAAATCAAACAGCTTAAAGAAACAATTAAGGGCTATGAAACGAACAATGAACAAAAATTAGAAGAAGAAAAAGCGGCTTATCAGCGAGAAAAAGAAAATGAGATAGCTGTGCTAAAGGCTAACTATGAAAGCTTACTGAAAGATAAAGATCAAGCATTAGCAGCAATGGAGAATGGACAGCCAGACAAAAAAAACAATCCACCAATTGATTACTATGATTAGGAAAGAAGACTTTAGTTGCGAAACTAAGGTCTTCTTCTCTTTCTTGTCTGATTTTTTTTTGCTATACTGATACGGTTGGGAAGTGATACAGTGAAAAAATCAAGCTTCGATTGGCAGTTCAGAGAATCTAGTTCAATTGATTCAACTTTTAAAGCGGAACTAGCGAATCAAGGATACAGTGAGACATTTGCTGAACTATTATGGAATCGAGATATACATACGTTAGAAGCGTTCAAGCAGTTGATGAAGGCAAATATCGATGATCTACACGATCCTTTTTTAATGCATGATATGGATAAGGCCGTTGATCGGATTCAGATTGCGATTATGGAAGGACAGCCTATTTTAATATATGGTGATTATGATGCAGACGGAATCACCAGCACTTCGATCATGTTAGAAACCTTAGAAATGATTGGCGCAAACGTTCAATATGTTTTGCCGAATCGTTTTATTCATGGTTATGGTCCGAACAAAGAGCTTTTTGCTGAAAAAATCAATGAAGGTGTCAAGTTAATTGTCACTGTCGATAATGGAGTGGCTGGAAACGAAGCTATTGAATTTGCTAATTCTCAAGGGGTTGACGTAATTGTTACGGATCATCATGAGATGCCGCCAGTTTTACCAGATGCTTATTGTATTATCCATCCTCGTCATCCAGAAGGTAGTTATCCCTTTGGTGAACTAGCTGGAGCAGGCGTTGCCTTCAAGTTAGCTACGGCTCTATTAGAAGAAGTTCCTTTAGAAATGCTGGATTTAGTTACCATAGGTACTGTCGCCGATTTAGTTTCAATGACTGGAGAAAATCGGAATTTAGTAAAATTAGGACTGCAGGCAATCAAGCAAACACAACGTTTAGGTTTACTAGAATTATTAAAAGTCAGTTCAGTTGATTTACAAAAAGTTGATGAAACGAGTATTGGTTTCAGTTTGGGCCCACGATTAAATGCGATCGGTCGATTAGGAGACCCAAATCCAGCAGTAGAGTTGATGACTACCTTTGATGATGAAGTCGCTCAAAACTTAGCTGAAAAATTAAATAAAATCAACGAAGATCGTAAAACGATAGTCCAAGAAACTACTGCTGAGGCTATCGCCTTAGTCAATCCTGGTGATGCTGTCCATTTAATTGCAAAAGAGGGATGGAATCCAGGTGTTTTAGGAATCGTTGCCGGAAACATTCTAAAGCAAACGGGATGTCCGACAATTGTTCTGTCTATCGATGAAAACGGTGTAGCAAAAGGTTCTGGTAGAAGTATTGATGCGTTGGATCTATTCAGCATGTTAAACACGATGCGTTCTGAATTCACTCATTTTGGCGGTCACGCTGCTGCAGTGGGATTAACTATGCCATCAGAAAATATAGATACCTTAAGAAAAATGATGAATGATTACATCGCTGCACAGAAAATCGATTTGACCAAGGGGTCTGCGTTGTTGATTGATAAGTCTTTAGCATTATCAGAAATCAATCTGAAATTTGTTGAAGAATTGAAGAAACTAGCTCCTTTCGGAACAGATAATCCAGCGCCTAATTTTTTAGTGGAGGGGCATGTAGATTCTTTTAAGCAAATCGGCAGTGAACAACAGCACGTCAAATTTTCATTGAAGAATGAAGAGAGTCAATTAGATGCTATCGGATTTGGTTTTGGCAAGGATAGTGAAGAAATTCAACAACCAGATACACGCTTTATCGGTGACTTAGAGATCAATGAATGGAATGGTAAGAAGAAAGTACAGCTTCGTTTGATTGATTTTGCTTCTGAAGGACTTCAAGTGATTGATCGTCGAGCAAAATATACCTGGAATGAAAGAATAGAAAACGGTCGAGTTCTGTATTTGGCCTTCCAATCAACTAGTCAGAAATTTTTCTCCAAAGAATTACAGGAGTCGATTACTTTATATAATCCAGCAATCGAATGGTCAAATTATGATCAACTAGTTGTGTTAGATTGTCCTGACTATAAGGAACTATTAAAAAAAATTTTAACTACCGGAAATTTTGAACGAATCTATCTTTATTTATATAGTCCAGATGATGCGTATTTGAATGGCTTGCCTACTCGTGATCAATTTACTAAACTATATAAATTCTTTATGAAGCAGCCACGTGTAGACATTCGATTTAAATTGAAATTTGTTTCGAATTATTTAAGAATTCCCGAAAAATTATTAGTATTCATGATTCACGTGTTTTCTGAGTTGAAATTTGTTACAATAGACGACGGCGTTTTACAAATGGTCGAGTCTCCACAGACACGTGCATTTGAAGAGAGTGAGATTTATCAAAGTCGTATCTCTCGTATTGATAGTGAAGAATTTTTACTGATGAATGATATTCAAACAATTAGAAATTGGCTGAAAAGCTAGGAGGAACAACCAAAATGAATTTGAAAGATTATATTGCCAGTATTCCAGATTATCCAAAAGAAGGAATCATTTTCCGCGACATTTCGCCATTAATGGCTGATGGTGAAGCGTACCGTGAAGCTACTAAACAAATTGTTAACTATGCAAAAGAAAAACAAATCGATATGGTCGTGGGTCCAGAGGCACGTGGATTTATCGTGGGATGTCCAGTTGCTTTTGAATTAGGCTTAGGTTTTGCTCCTGTCCGTAAACCAGGAAAATTGCCTCGTGAAGTAATTGAAGTCGAATATGAGAAAGAGTATGGCACCGATACCTTAACAATCCATAGTGATGCGATCAAACCTGGTCAGCGTGTTTTAATTACAGATGACTTATTAGCTACTGGCGGTACAATTAAGGCGACAATCGAATTAGTTGAAAAACTTGGGGGGATTGTTGTTGGTTGTGCTTTCTTGATCGAGTTGGAAGAGTTGCATGGACGAGATAAAATTAAAGGATACGATATTTTAACCTTAATGGACTACTAATAACCTATTTTTGGAAGAAGTGGGTATGACAAACATCTTGTCATACCCACTTCTTTTAATAGTTCTATAAACCAAATGAACTGTGTTTTACCAACAAAAAAGCTGTTAGATTTCTCTAGCAGCTCGTATAGTAAGTTAAGCAGACTTATGATAATGATGGTCATAAGTCACATAATAAAAATCTTCAGCAGGTTCTTTATAATAAATGTCTTCTTCAGTATCTTCTTCATCAGAGTAACGTTCAGCATAGTGTTGTGCATATTTGCGCTCATCCCATAACATAAACCAAACGAGGAACAAACCAGAAAAAATGACGATCGTAGCTAAAGAACCTAACTTACCAATCAATAATCCTAGTAACAATACAGCGATAATCAAACCAAATCTTCTTACTGCTTTCATCAATAATCACTCCTAATAAATACGCGAACGTGTGTTTGTATATTCATTATACGAATGTTTGTTCGATTTGTAAAGAAAAAAATAATCGGAAGTGAATTCCGATTAATAAATATGATTGCGGTACAAGCCAACGACTTTTCCAAGTATGGATACATTGTCAAAAATTAATGGCGCTAATTCATCATTTTCAGGTTGTAAACGGATATGATCCGATTCCCGATAGAATCTTTTACAGGTCGCTTCATTCTCGTCAGTCATCGCTATCACGATCTCACCATTTGTCGCTGTCGATTGCTTTCTGACAATTACATGATCCCCATCATAAATTCCAGCGTTGATCATACTTTCACCGCGAATTGTCAGCATAAACAAGCTGCCTTCTTCGCTAGATAGATCCGGAGGAACCGGGAAGAAATCTGATGCTTCTTCAACAGCTAATATAGGTTCACCTGCAGTAACGACCCCCAGCATTGGAATAACCTGAGGTGTCGCTCCGATTTTCTCTAATCCTGTAATGGTTAATTCGATTGCTCTTGGTTTTGTTGGGTCTCGTTGAATCCAACCCTTTTTTTCTAATCTGGATAAATGGCCATGAACAGTAGATGTAGATGAAAGATTCACAGCTTCTCCAATTTCTCTAACAGTGGGTGGGTAACCTTTATCTTCAACGCGTTCATGAATGAAACGTAAAACTTCTAGTTGTTTTGTTTCCGTTCGTTTTGCCAATGCCCGCACCTTCTTTCGTTTTTTTTAGTGTAGCATAGTTACTGCAACAAATCAAACAAGCGTTCGCATTTGTTTGTGCTTTCAACTTATTTTTTTTTATGTATAATTAAAGAGGGAAAAGAGGTGCTTAAGATGATTAACGATGAAACAATTGCACGGATCAACGAATTAGCTAAGAAAAAGAAAACAGTGGGCTTAACTGATGCAGAGGCACATGAACAGAAGGTTCTTCGCGAAGAATACATTTCTTCATTTCGTAGCGGCATGCGACATCATATCGAAGGGATGAAGGTTGTTGATCCAGAGGGAAACGATGTAACCCCCGAGAAATTAAAAGAGATTCAAAAGAAAAAAGGATTGCACAACAGAAAGTAAATCTTTTGTTGTTAAGTGATTGAAAAGTCAAAATAAATCGGTTACAATGAATCTGTAATTAAAGTATTTATGACCAAAAAGGAGGAAGTAATTTGTTCGACAATATCGATCAACTAGGTGTAAACACAATCAGAACGTTAAGTATTGAGGCAATCCAAAAAGCAAACTCAGGTCATCCAGGGTTACCAATGGGTGCGGCACCGATGGCCTATGCTTTATGGACTAAACATTTGAATGTTAATCCAGCGACTTCATTAAACTGGCCAAACCGCGACCGTTTTATTTTATCGGCAGGTCATGGTTCTGCAATGCTGTACAGCTTGTTACACCTTGCAGGCTATCAAGTAACGATTGATGATTTGAAAAATTTCCGTCAATGGGAAAGTAAAACACCAGGACACCCAGAATTTCATCATACTGATGGGGTTGAAGCAACTTCAGGTCCTTTAGGTCAAGGTATCTCAACTTCTGTCGGAATGGCAATGGCTGAAGCACACTTGGCTGCGACATACAACCGTGACAGCTTTAACGTTGTGGATCACTACACCTACGCACTATGTGGCGATGGGGACTTAATGGAAGGCGTTTCCGGCGAAGCAAGTTCAATGGCAGGTCACATGAAGCTTGGCAAATTAATCGTTTTATACGATTCAAATGATATTTCTTTGGATGGACCTACTTCAAAGGCATTCACTGAAAATGTTGGTGCACGCTACGAAGCTTATGGTTGGCAACATATCTTAGTAAAAGACGGCAATGATTTAGAAGCCATCTCAAAAGCAATTGACGAAGCAAAAGCTGAAACTGAAAAACCTACATTAATCGAAATTAAAACAGTCATTGGTTTTGGTTCACCTAAAGAAGGGACTTCTGCAGTCCACGGAGCTCCTCTCGGTCAAGAAGGAATTGACGTGGCAAAAACTGTTTATGGCTGGGAATATCCTGACTTTACTGTTCCTGAAGATGTTGCCAAACGTTTCAAAGAGCAAATCAACGATAAGGGCGCGAAATCAGAAGCAGAATGGGATGCGATGTTCGAAAATTACGAAAAAGCTCATCCTGAGTTAGCCAAACAATTTAAAATGGCCTTTGCAGGCGATTTACCAGAAAACTGGGAAAAAGCTTTACCAGTTTACGAGGAAGGTACAGCTCAAGCGAGTCGCGTATCAAGTAAAGATGCTATTCAGGCAATTGCAAAAGCAGTTCCAAACATTTGGGGTGGATCAGCTGACCTATCTGGTTCAAACAACACGACGATTGCTGATGAAGCTGAATTCCAACCTGGATCTTATGAAGGTCGCAATATTTGGTTTGGTGTTCGTGAATTTGCAATGGCAAGTGCTATGAACGGTATTCATTTACATGGTGGTACACGTGTATACGGCGGAACATTCTTCGTCTTTACCGACTACCTTCGCCCTGCTGTTAGAATGTCGGCGATTCAAGGATTACCAGTTATTTATGTATTGACTCATGATTCTGTTGCTGTTGGGGAGGATGGCCCAACACATGAGCCAATCGAACAATTGGCTAGTGTTCGTTGTATGCCAAATGTCCAAGTCATTCGTCCTGCTGATGGTAATGAAACTTCTGCAGCCTGGATTCAAGCATTAGAAACAAAAAATAAGCCTACTATCTTAGTTTTAAGTCGTCAAAACTTACCAGTCTTGCCAAACAGCAAAGAAATGGCTAAAGATGGAGTCGCTAAAGGTGGCTATGTCATATCTAAAGCTGAATCAAACACACCGGATGGTATTTTGATCGCAACGGGCTCTGAAGTAGATCTAGCTGTTCAAGCACAAAAAGAATTAAAGGCTCAAGGGAAAGATGTTTCTGTAGTTTCTCTTCCAAGCTTTGATCTATTCGAAGCACAAGATGAAGCGTACAAGGAATCCGTTTTACCAAAAGCAGTAACAAAACGCGTAGCAATTGAAGCTGCTTCACCATTTGGCTGGGAACGTTACATTGGCTCAGAAGGTAAAATGATCGGAATCGATCATTTTGGAGCCTCTGCACCTGGTGATTACGTACTAGAACAGTTTGGTTTCACTGTTGAAAATGTTGTAAACACATTTAACGAACTATAATCATGTTTTTCATTCAAAATGAAAAAGCTGAACAGAAATTCTGTTCAGCTTTTTTTGCTTTATCTGACTGGCTTCTAAAGCATTTTTTACTAACTACGCTTACATAATTTCTCTTAGGAAGATAAAAATGTTTATTCGTGAGCAAATTTATTTAGACAGAATTTGAATTCTGTTATACTGTCCTTGTGCAAAAGATTGCAAACAAAAAATTATCAAATGAAAGAGGGACAATGATGAAAGTAGTAGTAGTAGGATGTACACATGCCGGCACTGCAGCCGTTAAAAATATTTTAGCAAACCACCCAGATGCAGAGGTTACTGTATTTGAGCGGAACGATAACATTTCTTTCTTATCTTGTGGAATCGCTTTATATGTCGGAGGAGTAGTGAAGGATCCAGCAGGATTGTTTTACTCAAATCCTGAAGAATTAACCTCCCTAGGTGCAAAAGTGAACATGGAACACGATGTAACAAATATTGATACAGATGCGAAAAAAGTAACAGCTAAGGATTTAAAAATAAACGAAGAAAAAATAGTAGATTATGATAAATTAGTAGTAACAACAGGTTCTTGGCCAATTATTCCGCCAATCAAAGGAATTGAATCCAAAAATGTATTGCTATGTAAAAACTACAACCAGGCAAATGTCATCATTGAGCAAGCAAAGGATGCTAAAAAAGTAGTAGTAGTAGGTGGAGGCTATATCGGAATTGAATTAGTCGAGGCTTTTGCTGAATCCGGTAAACAAGTAACCTTGATTGATGGTCTATCTAGAATTTTGAACAAATACTTGGACGAACCCTTCACAAATCTTTTAGAAAAAGAATTAGTGGATCGCGGTGTAACATTAGCTTTGGGTGAAAACGTCAATGAATTTGTTGCCGACGAATCTGGTGCGGTGACAAGAGTAGTGACAGCAAGTCAAGAGTTTGATGCAGATATGGTCATTTTATGTGTCGGCTTCAGACCAAATACAGATTTATTGAAGGATAAGGTTGATATGCTGCCAAGCGGCGCAATCAAAGTGAACGAATACATGCAATCAAGCAATCCTGATATTTTCTCTGCTGGAGACTCTACGGTTGTTCATTACAATCCAACAGGACAAGAACAATATATCCCATTAGCAACAAACGCTGTGCGTCAAGGGATGCTAGTTGGACAAAATCTAGTTGAACAAAAAATGAAATATCGTGGAACACAAGGAACATCTGGACTATATCTATTTGGTTGGACGATTGGTTCAACTGGATTGACAAAAGAAGGTGCTGCATTGAATGGAATTGATGCAAATGTGACTGTTATCGAAGACAACTATCGTCCAGAATTTATGCCGACGACTGAAAAAGTCTTAATGGAGATTGTCTCTGAAAAGGGAACAAACAAAATTTTAGGTGCACAGTTCCTTTCTAAATATGATATTACGCAATCAGCCAATACATTGTCAGTAGCTATCCAAAATGGCATGACCTTGGAAGACCTAGCATTACAAGATTTCTTCTTCCAACCCCACTTCGATCGCCCATGGAACTACTTAAATATCTTAGCTCAAGCAGCCTTAGCAGAAGCAGAATAAACCATAACAGGGAGGGAAACCTTCCTGTTTTTTTGTTTCTTTATAATTCGTTTTCCAGGATTGGACTTCTTTTTTTTTTAGTGTAAACTAAAATGGGAACGGAGGATTTAAAATGATTTCATTAGAGGATTATTTAGCAGGAGGAGAAACGACCGTCTCAAATCTGCTCTTAAAAAATTATACAAAACTCGGTTTAGATACAAACGAATTTATGCTCTGGCTTCAGCTTCATGCTGCACATCAAGCAGGAGAAGATTTTCCGAATTTAACAATAATCGCTAAAAATATGGGTGATACCATTGAAAAAATTTATGGTGTGTTAAATAGCTTGGTTGAAAAAGAGTTTGTCACCCTTGAAACAGCTTTGGACGAATCTGGAAAGCAAAGTGATCGTTATAATTTGATGCCAGCATATGAAAAATTAAACATACTAAAAGAACAAGAGCGTTTTGAAGCGGAGGAGAAGAATGATTTGGCCGCACAAAAGAAAATGCTGCGTTCTTTCGAGCAGGAGTTTGGCCGCCCATTGTCACCCATTGAATACCAAAAAATTGGCTATTGGTTGAATGAGGATCATTACTCGCCTTCATTGATTGAGTTGGCATTACAAGAAGCTGTTTTAAATCAGGCGTATAATTTTAAATATATCGAAACAGTCTTACAAAGTTGGGAGAAAAAAAATATTCGATCAAAAGTGCAGGTTGAAGAGGAACAGCGCCGAAGAAAACAAATTTTACTTCAAAAGGAAGAACAGAATCATTCTGAAGAACTTCCTAAAGTGTCTTTGTATAACTGGTTAGAAGGGAAAGATCCAGATGCTTAGCAAAGAGAAAACAATGGAAGCTATGTCAAGAATGTATGAAATGTTTCCCGATGCGGTGGGAGAGCTCCACTCTGAATCACCTTTTCAATTATTAATTGCAGTCATTTTAAGTGCGCAGGCAACAGATGTTTCTGTGAACAAAGCGACACCGGCACTATTTGCGGCCTATCCAACACCTGAAGCTTTGGCTCAAGCACCTATTGAAGAGATTATTGCAAAGATTAGAACAATTGGTTTGTATCGGAACAAGGCAAAAAATATTAAGGCCTGTGCACAGATGCTGTTAGATAATTACGGCGGCGTTGTCCCTAATTCTCGCGAAGAGTTAATTAAGTTGCCTGGCGTTGGCCGTAAGACCGCCAATGTAGTGCTCGGGGATGCGTTCGGTGTACCTGCCATAGCTGTGGATACCCATGTAGAACGAGTAACTAAACGTTTACGGATTTGTAAATTAAGTGCTTCTGTAACGGAAGTAGAAGCCACGTTAATGCGGAAAATACCAAAAGACTTATGGGTTAAAAGCCATCACACACTCATTTTCTTCGGACGTTATCACTGCACCGCACGCGCACCTAAATGCGAAATTTGTCCGTTATTAGATATGTGCCAAGATGGGAAAGAGAGATTAAAAGCCACTCGAAAATAATTCGAGTGGCTTTTTTTTAATTACCAGAACTAGGCTGTAAATTTCGTTGTGCCTGTGCCGGGTCAGGCTGATTAGCACTTGATGACGGCTGTGATGGTTGCTGTTCAGCAGACGAAGACGGTGTTGGTGTAGGATCAGGTGCAGAACTTGGTGGTGCTTCACTACTGCTTGCTGGTGGAACCACTGTTGATGACTCCGATGCACTGGTTTCAGATTCAACACTACTGCTTTGAGTAGTCGTTTCGCTGGAATAGCTGCTGTTATTGTAATAAGAGCCTTGGACAGAATAGCTAGGTTGTACTGGAACGGAAGACGCTCCTTTTACATAAAGTTCATTTCCAATTCTTAAAACATCATTTGGCATGACCCAATCTTCATTTGAAACATTTTCTGAGGCATAGCTCATCATTTCGCGATAAACATCTTGAGCGATACCTTCGGATTGAGTGGTGATTGGTGTCATTCTGTTATCATAGCCGGCCCAAATAGATAATGAATAATGAGGCGTATAGCCAGTAAACATTACATCTGGAGAAATTGATCCAGAATGAGGGATTTTGGCTAGTTCATCATCTGTATAGTTCGAAGTCCCAGTTTTCCCGGCTTGAAACAAGTTCGGAATTTGAGCCTTGTATCCAGTTCCCTTAGTAATCACATCTTTCAAAATGTCAGTAATCATATAGGCCGTATAAGGTTCCATGGCTTTTTTACCTTCATTTTCAAATGTTTGTTCAGAACCATCTTGATATTTAATCTTGTTAATATAAAGCGGTTCGTTGTAAGTCCCGCCATTAGCAAAGGCCGCGTAGGCAGCAGCCATTTTTTCAGTAGAGATACCATATTTGGTACCATCCTGCGTTTCAGTATTACTTGATATGGCGTTAGCTTGCTGAATTTCTTTGTACTGAATACCTAATTTTTTAAGAAACTTCGCAACATTATCTGCTCCAACTTCATTAAAGACTTTTACAGCAGGAACATTACGTGAATCATATAGAGCTCGTCTTAAGGAGATTGTTCCTTGGTACGTCAAATCCCAGTTTTTAACTTCCGTTTTAGTTCCTTCATAATAGTAAGGTTCGTCTTTGATTAGCGTCCCAGTTGATTGTTGTTTGTATTCAAAAAGTGGACCGTAATCGGTAATTGGTTTAACTGTCGAACCAAAATCACGATTGGTATTTACTGCTCGGTTCATCCCCAAGTAGACATCGTCTGCGATATTGCGACCACCAATTTGAGCAGTCACATTTCCAGTTTTACTATCAACGAGTGTGGCGGCAATTTGTAACTCTTCATCCGGGTATTGAACATATTCATCACCATTTACGATCGAGTAAAGTCGATTTTGAGCATCCGTATCTAAATTCGTGTAAATATCTAAACCGTCGGTGTAAACGTTCTTCCCTGTTTTATCTTCTACTTGAGCAATAACTTCTTTGACATAATTATCGGCAACTTTTCGTTCCTGATTGTCAGATTCCAGTGGTAGTAAACCTTGATCAATCGGTTCTTTTGTTGCTTTATCATATTCGTCTTGAGTAATCTTCTTATTATTCAACATTGTGTAAAGCACTGTATCTCGTCGATCTTTCGCCGCTTCAGGATGTTTATAAGGATCATATGAATTGGGTGCTTGCGGCATGCCGGCTAACAAGGCGGTCTGAGCGATAGTTAAATGCTGTAGTTCTTTTCCGAAATAGGTTTCAGCAGCAGTTTCCATCCCGTAGAGGCCATTTGCCATATAGACTTTATTAATATAGTAAGTAAGTATTTCTTGTTTCGAGTGTTTTTTCTCAAGCTGTATTGCTAACCAGGCTTCTTGTGCTTTTCGCCTTAGTGTTTGATCTGAAGCTTTTGTTGAGAAGAACGAAAGCTTTACAAGCTGTTGCGTCAATGTACTACCGCCTTGAAGTCCGCCTTTATTCGTAATATTGTGGAATAACGAACCCATGATTCGAACTGGATCAACGCCGTTGTGTTTAAAGAAGCGTCGGTCTTCCACCGAAACAATCGCATCATCTAATTCCTGCGGTATTTTAGTGGCGCTGACTTTTTCGCGTTTCTCAGCACCTAAATCCTCAAAAATATTGCCATCCTTGTCATATAGTTTTGAAGATACTGTTGCGTCCAATTTCTTTTCGCTTAAAGTTGGCGCATCTTTCACGTAGAAGAAGAAGACGCCGATGCCCGTTAGTAAAGCTACACAAAGTAACCCCACAATTGCAATCGCGATTTTCAACCCAATATGGCGATTTTTTGTCTTCTTTGATGCAGGTTTTTTTCCTTGTGCAGTTCGCATTTTCTTTTGCGAACGTGAGGGATTAGCCATTTGATTAACTCCTTTTTTCAAGATATTGTTCCACCGCTGCCAAGTAAGGGATTCTTGGGGCAATTTGCGGTGTGATCTCGATACCAACTGTTTCTATTACTGTAAGTGGTATTGATTTTTTGCCGTTCTCTTGCTCGTTCCAATAGTTTACCAGTTCTTGAGCAGAAAGAAAAAAGCAACGATTCAAGCTTGAAAACCATAGCAAAACAAAACAAATCGCCTCTTGCTTTATGCATTGCTGCATGTGAGTGATTTGATGCTGATGGAAATTTTTCAGCGGAAATGAGGTTTTGTTTTTCGTTTCCTTCGCTTCAAAATCTAGATAGTATCCGCGATAAACGCCATTGTAATCAGTAGTAGAAGGCTGTCTAAAATAGGCCTCTTTAATGACTGCTGCACTTCGTTTGGGATAGTCGACCTTAACAATCTGAAGCGGCGTTGGCTTTTTATGGACAA
Source organism: Enterococcus raffinosus (assembly GCF_001886185.1). GTDB lineage: Bacteria > Bacillota > Bacilli > Lactobacillales > Enterococcaceae > Enterococcus_A > Enterococcus_A raffinosus. Next base: position 57,823 of record NZ_JXLA01000006.1, read on the forward strand.
CTGCCTTATTATGAGTTAAGTAGTATTCGTTGCTTTGATTAATTGCTTCTTCAAAGCGCATCCCGCGATTCGCAAACGTCGTCTCCTTTTTTAATGTACGTTCTCGTGGATTTTTTTGTGAAAACAACTGACCGTTAGGGTAATGAAAGGTCATTTTTATCACACTCCTGCTAGCTATTATAGCAAATTTTTTCGAAAGATATTTTATTTTTAAGTGAAAGTAAGGAAAATGCAATGAATGAAACAATAGAGCGATTATACGTAACAGGATATCAAAGCTATGAATTGGGAATATTCAATGAGAAAGATCCAAAGGTACAAGTCATTAAGAATGTTTTAAAACGAGAACTGATTGCGTTAATTGAAAATGGTCTGGAATGGGTGATGATTAGCGGCAGTCTTGGCACAGAGATTTGGACAGGGCAAATCGTCAATGAACTCAAAAAGGACTATCCTCAGATAAAATTAGCTATTATTTTTCCCTTTGAAGGATTCGGAAGTAACTGGAAAGAACACAATCAATTATTTTTGAATGAGCTGGTACAAACGGCTGATTTCGTTGATTCTGTCAGTCATCACCCGTATCAAAATCCAATACAATTTAAAAATCATGTAAACTTTCTGCTTCAGCACACGGACGCAGCGCTTATCGTTTATGATACAGAGTATCCTGGTAAAACCAAATTTTTTCTAAAGGATGTAGAGAAATTTCAGGAGAGAAATTCTTATGATTTACTTACGATCACGATGGATGATTTAGAAAATTCCTCATACTTTGGGGATAGTGTTTGATTTCCTTTGGTATATCAGCTAGAATGTATAGGAAAGTAAATTAAGATTAGAGCTAATGAGGTGGAAAAATGGCGAATGTAATCTATACTCCTAACGATATTTTGGAGCAAGAATTTAAAACAAAAATGCGCGGCTACGATCCTATCGAAGTTGATGAATTTTTGGACAATGTAATTAAAGATTATGAAGCTTATAACAAAGAATTATTAACGTTGAGAGAAGAAAACGATCGGTTGAAAGCAAAAGTTGAACAACTGTCAAAAGCTCAGCCAGCACCTTCACGTGTAAAAGAAGCTGCGCCTAAGAGTTCAGCGGTAACAAACTTTGACATCTTGAAACGTTTATCGAATCTTGAAAGAGAAGTATTTGGTAAGAAGCTTGACCAACAAGCCTCTGCACAAACATCTTCGGACTTTGGTCAAAATTATACTCAAGATGAGAGCGACATTGAAAAAACTCGTCAATTTTAAATTTGAATGATGCAATTTTTGGGTGATCGCGGTTTGCTTTGCGCAGGCTGAGGAAAGTCCATGCTCGCACAGACTGAGATGTCTGTAGTGTTCGTGCTTAGCGAAACCATAAGCTAAGGTACTTCTTTTGAAGTAACGGCAGAAAAAAAGGCTAAGGAGGAATCTATGCCTGAGTATTCTTGAAAGTGCCACAGTGACGAAGCATTTTGAGAAATCAAAATGGTGGAACGCGGTAAACCCCTCGAGCGAGCAACCCAAACAATGGTAGGGGCGCTTTTTCTAAGGAAATGAACGATGAAAGAGACGACATTAATGTCGGAGATAGATGATTACCACGACGATCACGCTTCCCTGAGTGGATCGCCGTACAAAACATGGCTTACAGAAAATTGCAGCAATTCAGGGTGTGCCTTCCAACTTTGTTGTGAAGGTTTTTTTATTGGAAAATTCAAGATTGCCCCTCATAGATAACAAAAACAATAAATGATAACTAAGAAGAGGTTCAAAGGAGATATTATGGAAAAACAATACAATTTAATTGCCACAGCTGCCGCTGGTATAGAGGCTCTAGTGGGCAAAGAATTAAGAGGACTTGGCATCGAGTGTCAAGTGGAAAATGGACGGGCACGATTTAAAGGAGACTTGGAGACAATCGCTACTGCTAATTTATGGTTACGAACAGCGGATCGTGTAAAAATTATTGTCGATGAATTTGATGCTTTTACATTTGATGAATTATTTGAAAAAGTAAAGGCAATTCCGTGGGAAGACTATTTACCGTTGGATGCAGAATTCCCAGTTGCGGGACGCTCAATAAAATCGAAGCTGTACAGCGTCCCTGACTGCCAATCGATCACTAAAAAAGCTATCGTGGAGCGTTTGCGTGAGGTCTATCATCGTCCAGCTCGTGTACCATTACCTGAAACAGGGGCATTGTTCCAATTAGAGGTAGCTTTATTAAAGGATCATGTTGTCCTGACTTTAGATACTACTGGACCAAGTTTGTTTAAACGCGGCTATCGGTTAGAAAAGGGTGGCGCGCCACTGAAAGAAAATATGGCTGCAGCATTAGTGATGCTGACAAATTGGCGTAAAGATCGTCCTTTTTATGATCCTGTTTGTGGTTCTGGAACATTGTGTATCGAAGCTGCCTTGATTGGACACAATATCGCTCCTGGCTTCAATCGTGATTTTGCATGCGAGGCGTGGGATTGGTTTGATTCCTCTGTATTTGAAAAAGTACGGGCAGCGGCTGATAATGCTGCTGACTATGATATCGAATTGGATATTGCTGGATCAGATATCAATGGTCGCATGATCGAAATTGCTCGAGCAAATGCAGAAGAAATTGGTTTAGGGGATTCGATCCAATTTAAGCAACAGGCTGTCAAAGACTTTAAGACCGAAAAAGACTACGGTGTAATTGTAGCAAATCCACCATACGGCGAGCGTCTAGGAGAGGAAGAACAGGTACGTGAACTTTATCGAGAGATGGGAGATGTCTTTCGTCCGCTAAAAACCTGGAGCAAATATATTCTTACAAGTGATCTGGCCTTTGAAGAGTTCTATGGCGCTAAAGCAACCAAAAAAAGAAAATTATATAATGGGGCGTTACGAACAGATCTATTTCAATATTGGGGCGAACGTCCACCCAGAAAGCCGAGATTAGATGCAGAAGAATAAAGTAGAAGAAATTCGCCATTATTCGATAGAAAAACTTGGGGGCGACCATAGCGGACATGATTTTTATCATGTGGAGCGCGTGGCCAAAATAGCCAATCAACTGGCTGAACAAGAAGGTATATCTGATACTTTGATTATTGAAGCAGCGAGCTATCTTCATGATATTATCGATGATAAAGTCGTCGCTGACGTTGGGTTGGAAAAAAGGAACCTTAAAAAGTTTTTAAAAGAACTTGATTTCTCTACAAAAGAGATTCAAGAAATTTTTGAAATCATTGAAAATATGTCTTTCTCGAAGGAGATCGAAGAAGGAAAAGCTGATTTGACTGTAGCCGGACAGATCGTTCAGGACGCGGATCGTATTGATGCCTTAGGAGCGATCGGTATTTTACGAACGGCTTATTATGGGGGGCATACTGATAGCCCATTATATGATCCGGCTATATTACCGCAAGAGTTCAAGAGTAAACAGGAGTATCGTAAAAAAAGTACGGTAATTAATCATTTTTATGAGAAGCTTTTCAAATTACCAGAAACGATGAATACAAAAGCTGGAAAATTAGAAGCAGAACGAAGAAAAAAATTTATGGAAAATTTTTTAGAAGTTTTTTATACCGAGTGGAATTTATCATAAAAGTAAAGGGAGAATCTTCAGAAAAAAGTAAAAAAATCCTTGAGACAAGACATATTATTTCCAGTGTTCTTCTTTTTCTCCTATAATGTTTCTTGGTTAGGAGGAACTCTGAATGCTACATCGTGAATTCTTGAGTCCCGAAGAAGTTTTAGAAAAAATGCCAAAATTGTCTGAAGGATTATTCGCTATTCGTTGCAAGCTTACGAATAAGACCTACCAGGTAATTTTATATAAATACCAAGAGGATTATTTCTTAGTAGAAAATCCAGCATTGATTAGTCTTTTACTTGAAAAAGAACGAAGCTTTTTTGGAACGCCCGAACAACTTTTGAATGAAATCGAAATGTCGTTTGAGGATAATAATTATCAACCAGCATCAAAAGAGTGGGTCAACTTAGACTTGAATACCTTGAAGTTACTTGAGAATGTCGAAATCAAATTCTTTGATTTGGAAGAATAACAGGAGTCCCTGTTATTCTTTTTTTCTAAACTGACGGAAAAGGTAGTAAACATTGATGACCGTAAGAATTGCGCCGAGAGCGAATGGGACGATTAAGCGACCTTGACTGTATCCAAAGTTCTTTTGAAAACTTTCTGCTGAAGTAAGTGAGACCACAGTTTGACTGTAGTTGTAAACTTGATAACTAAAAGTTGTCAAAAAAACTGAAATCAATGTCAAGGCAAACCGTCGATATTCGCTACTTTTCATCCGTTTTAAAAAATAGAAAATCATATAGGCAACCATCAGGGCTGCGGGAACGCCAAACGCAAAAAGCGGATTAAGCATATAAAAAAACCTCCTTGAAAATTCATGATAAATCAGAGCTGATTCCATTTTACCACAACACAAAAAAAAGCATTGCTGATTCGAATAGTCGGCAGTTCTTTAATAAGATGAGGGAGTTTTATGAACAGTTATATTTTTCCTATTAAAGCAGCAGTGATAACTTTCCCTTTTTTGGCAATGATCATTACTGCACCATTTTTAATTTATTACTATCGCAAATATGGACAATTAGGTAAATTGAGAAGTCTGATTCTTTATTCCTTTGTCTTCTATTTACTATCTGCTTATTATTTGGTCATTTTGCCTCTTCCAAGCATTGATGCAGTAGCACAGATGACCGGTCCGAGATACGAGCTTCATCTTTTTCAATCTTGGCACAACTTCATGAATCAAACAGTACTGCAATTGAATAATCCAAGCACGTATTTGCCGGCAATGAAACAAAGTGTGTTTCTTGAACCGGTTTTTAATATTTTCCTGTTATTTCCATTTGGTGTGTACTGTCGGTACTATTTCAAATTTTCACTTTGGAAGACGATTTTGGCTAGTTTTTGTTTGTCCTTATTTTTCGAATTGACTCAATTGAGTGGACTATACTTTATTTATCCACGCCCGTATCGTCTATTTGATGTCAATGACTTATTTCACAACACATTAGGTGGAACCTTCGGCTTCGCCTGTGCGCCACTCTTTACTTTCTTTCTACCAACAAGGAACGAGCTTGATTCAGAATCGTATATTAAAGGACAGCAAGTTTCTCTGTTGCGGCGCTTTGTAGCAATGGTGATTGACTGGATGGTTATTGGTTTTTTCAGTAGTCTTGTTGGTCTTATTGGAACCAATCTACCTAGTGACATAAAAGTCTTATTAAGTTATCCATTTGTCAGCTTCACTTTGGAAGTTGTGTTATACTTCATGCTGGTTATGTATTTTTGGAATGGGCAAACCATTGGAAAAAAAGTGGTCCGTATCAAAGTGATAGAAAAGAACAGAGAGCATATTCGGTTTTGGAGTTTAGTGAAGCGGTATAGCGCCTTTTATCTTTTCCTTAATGGACTGTTGCAGATTTTTAATTTTACGATGAACCATTTATCAACAGCCAATCACTCAATATTTATTGCTTATGTTACATTTGGCTTTATGAGTTTAGGAATTTTGCTTTTATTTCTTTTCAACTTATTGTATGCTCTCATAAGAAGAAAAAACCGCCTATTCCATGATAAAGCGAGTCACACGTATACGATTAGTACGTTAAAGAAAGAGGTATAACATGCGAACTTTTGAATCATTCAATTTCCAGCCGTTTATTCTTGAAGCTATTAAGGATAAAGGGTTTACTGAACCAACGGCGGTTCAAGAAAAATTAATTCCTTTAGTCAAAAAAGGAAAAAATGTTGTTGGACAATCACAAACTGGATCAGGAAAAACACATACATTTTTATTGCCTTTGATGGATAAGATTGATCCTGAAAAAGATGAGGTACAAATTGTTATTACAGCTCCAAGTCGTGAATTGGCAACACAAATTTATCAGGCAGCGATTCAAATCGCCCAATTTTCACCAACTGAAATTCGAGTGACTAATTTTGTTGGCGGCACTGATAAACAACGCCAAATAGAAAAGCTATCCACTCATCAGCCTCATGTAGCAATTGGGACACCCGGTCGAATTTTAGACATGATGAACGAACAGGCATTGAAGGTTCATACAGCAGAATATTTTGTTGTTGACGAAGCAGACATGACTCTGGATATGGGCTTTTTAGCTGAAGTAGATCAAATCGCTGGTCGGTTACCGAAACATCTTCAAATGCTAGTTTTTTCTGCAACGATTCCTGAGAAGTTACGTCCGTTTCTTTTGAAATATATGGAAAATCCAGTGATTGAAGAAATCAAGTCTAAAGCCGTGATTTCCGATACGATTGAAAACTGGTTGATTTCAACAAAAGGGCAAGATAAAAATCGTCTGATCTATCAGTTATTAACCATTGGGCACCCTTATTTGGCCATTGTTTTCGCGAATACCAAACAGCATGTCGATGAAATCAGCGACTACTTGAAATCTCAAGGATTAAAAGTGGCGAAGATTCACGGGGATATTTCACCACGAGAACGTAAGCGGGTAATGCGTCAAGTACAAAACTTAGACTTCCAATATGTTGTGGCAACCGATTTAGCCGCACGGGGAATCGATATTGAAGGGGTGTCACATGTTATCAATGCTGAAATCCCTCAAGATTTAGATTTCTTTATTCACCGTGTTGGAAGAACGGGACGAAACGGACTTTCAGGCACAGCGATTACCTTGTATGGTCCAAGTGATGAAAACGACGTTAGTCTGATAGAAAATACTGGCGTTACTTTCCAACCAAAAGAAATAAAAAATGGAGAAATCGTCGATACCTACGACCGCAATCGACGAAAGAAACGTGAGAAATCAAAGGATGAGCTAGATCCAACATTGATTGGTTTAGTAAAAAAATCCAAGAAAAAAATCAAACCTGGATACAAAAAGAAAATTGATCGAGCAATTTCAGAATCAAACAAACAAAAACGTCGGCAAGCACGCCGGCAGGAAGAGCGCAGTGTACGTAAAAATAAAAAGCGCTCGAATTCTTAACAAAAAGAGCGACGTCCGCTAATCTTTGGACAGTCGCTCTTTTTGCATTTTGATACATGGAATCCCATCTTCTTCAAAAACGTCAGAAACAACTTGGTAACCTTGTTGTTCGTAAAATTTTTGTGCGCTGATCTCCGCAGAGAGAACGGAATAACAACATCCGTCCTTACTAGCTCGCTTTTCAATATATTGCAGCAATTCAGCACCCAATCCGCGACCTCGATAATCGGGATGGACACATAAGCGATCGGGATTCAAGGTGAAAGAATCCAATTTTTGGTAACGAACGGTTGCCACTGGTAGCTGATCATCAAAGAAAACAAGATATTGTCGATCTGTTGTATCCAATTGATCGAATTCCAATTCTGGTAAAATATTTTGTTCTAAAACAAAAACTTGATAGCGCAAATAAAAAGCAGCAGCCTGAAGTTCTGGTGTTGCGCCAAAATATTTTTTCATCTTAATCCTCATTTCATTATGATAATGGTATAATTCTAGCATATGATGTTGGAGGAGGCAGAAAGAATTATGAACTTACTCGATCAACTAGACTGGTCCTATTGGAAACGATTGAATCCCAAAGAAAAACGTACCTTACTAAGCCAGTTATTACTTCATTTTGTTAACCCGCTGATGAAGATTTCAGATATTGAATTAAAAGATTTTGATTTATACGGGATTAAGTGTCAAACGTTCCAATTGTTAATTGATGAAGAGGAATTTGTTTTTATTCCTGGAAATAAAGATGCAATTTTAGGATGGAATTTGGGCACTAAGGGCTTGTCTCTATTAGAAACTGCACCAAACTCTCAGGAAATCACAATTCCTGAAGAGTTACGTGGACAGTACAATTTTTTTGACGTGGATTCTTTAGGGGAATTAATCAATGATAAAACCACAAGTCTGCGAAAAGTTAAAATTCCACCAATGTTCGTTCAACGACATGCGTTACCCGCTGGAACTAATTATTTAGGAATCTACGATGCAGTAACAGGAAGTTTTTCTGGTGAAGCCGATCAATTTTCTATGTATGAGGAAGAAATCAAAGAGGTACTTTCTCCGAATTTGACACCAGAAGAGAGCATGACCTGGTCTTTTCCTAGAAATGTCTTGAAAGAAGACCGTTGGTATATTGAAATGGTGCCCCATTCAGACAGTTATTTTGTTTTTAGTCATGAGCAACATACCTATAGCAGCTTGAGGAAAAAAGTTCGGAAGAAGAATTTTGATCTTTTGACGGAGGATCAGTGGGAGTATGTCAACGGGGCGGGCAGCCGCCGTCTATTCCGCTGGGGAAATGATTTGAATGTGAAGGACCCTTACCGAGGAAAAAAGGTTCGCAAGATGATGGAAAGGGAGAATATGTTTGGCCTGTATTTCGATACTTCCATGGAACGTTTTGAGATCACGGAAGATCCAGGTGTTTTAAAATTGACGAATAAGAAAAACAATGTGGGCATTCCAATTGTTGATTTTCTTCCTTTGTCGAGCTATTTTAGCAACAATACGACGATGCTCCATGAAAAAGTATTATCGCCGAGTGATTATTTGTATCGTAAAGCGATTTTAATCAAGATCTAGTTTGACTTTTGGCAAACTTTTTCCTATACTCATAAAAGGATATGGTTTGTTCCTTACGCCTCCACAGAAAGTGCACGATTGCTGAAAGCTGCACGTGGCGAAGAATAAATTGCTCCCACAATTATTTGATTGAAAAATCAACGCTGCTCAGCGTTAACGAGCTGAAGAGGTAATGATCAAACTATCATTGCAATCAAGGTGGTACCGCGAGTTTTCGTCCTTGACTGCAGTGGTAGTTTTTATTTTTTTTAGAAAAGAGGAGAATAGATGAAAAAATTATCAAGCGCTGAAGTGCGCCAAATGTTTTTAGATTTCTTTAAAACGAAAGAGCACATGATTGAACCAAGTGCCTCATTAGTTCCCGTAAATGATCCAACATTATTGTGGATCAATTCAGGTGTTGCCACCATGAAGAAATATTTTGATGGAAGTGTCGTTCCTGAAAATCCACGCATCGCGAATGCACAAAAATCCATTCGCACAAACGATATCGAAAATGTCGGGAAAACTGCCCGTCACCATACGATGTTTGAAATGCTTGGAAACTTTTCTATTGGTGACTATTTTAAAGAAGAAGCGATCGAATGGGCATGGGAATTCTTGACTTCGCCAGATTGGATCGGGTTTGATCCGGATAAATTGTATGTCACAGTTTATCCAGAGGACAAGGAAGCAAAACGTATTTGGTTAGAGGAAGTTGGTATTCCAGCAAATCATGTTGTTGAGATCGAAGACAACTTCTGGGATCTAGGCGCTGGTCCGAGCGGTCCTGATTCAGAGATTTTCTACGACCGCGGAGAATCATTCAACGACTTAGCTGAAGATGATCCAGAAAACTATCCAGGCGGAGAAAATGAACGCTATCTAGAAATCTGGAATTTGGTCTTTTCAGAATTTAACCATACGCCACAAGGGACGTATGAACCATTGCCTCATCAAAATATTGATACGGGTATGGGACTTGAACGAATGGTTTCGATCATCCAAGATGCACCAACTAACTTTGAAACAGACCTGTTCTTACCGATTATCGGTAAAGTTGAAGAATTAAGTGGTAAAAAATATGGAACAGATAAATTATTAGATATTTCCTTTAAAGTTATCGCTGACCACATTCGCTCTTTAGTATTCGCAATTGGCGATGGTGCGCTTCCATCAAATGAAGGACGCGGCTATGTCCTACGTCGTTTATTACGTCGGGCAGTCATGCATGGAAAAAAACTTGGGATCGACCAAGCCTTTTTGTATAAATTAGTTCCTGTTGTCGGTGAAATTATGGTGAGCTACTATCCAGAGGTTAAACAACAAGAAGCGTTTATCGAAAAAGTTGTTCGTACTGAGGAAGAACGCTTCCATGAAACAATCAACGATGGCTTGACCATGTTGAATGATGTTTTAGCGGATCTGAAGGACAAAAACGAGACAACGCTTGATGGAAAAGTCATCTTTAAGCTTTACGATACATTCGGCTTCCCTGTGGAATTAACGGAAGAGGTTGCTGAAGATGAAGGGCTAAAAGTTGATCATGAAGGCTTCGAAGTAGAGATGCAGGCTCAAAAAGAACGTGCTCGTGCAGCTCGTACGACAGAAAAATCCATGGGTGTTCAAACAGCGTTATTAGGTGATATCAAAGTTGACAGCAAGTTTGTCGGGTATGATCATTTAGAAATTGAAAGTGAATTACTTGTTATCCTACAAGACAATGCGATGGTCTCCACAGTGGAGGAAGGAGAAGCCAAAGTCATTTTTGCTGAGACACCTTTTTACGCTGAGATGGGTGGACAGATTGCGGATAAAGGAATCCTTGTTGACCAATCAGGCAAAATCATTGCCAATGTAACAGATGTGCAAAAAGCGCCAAATGGTCAGGCGTTGCACACTGTAGAAGTTCTTGAATCATTAAACGAAGGAGATAAATACTTCCTACAAGTAAATGCTGCTTTTCGTAATAAAGTGATAAAAAACCATACGGCGACTCACGTATTGCATAAAGCACTAAAAGAAGTTTTAGGCGATCATGCGAACCAAGCGGGTTCATTAGTAACGGATACCCACTTACGTTTTGACTTTACTCACTTTGGTCAGGTTACGGCAGTTGAACTGAAAGAAATGGAAAAAATCGTTAACCAAAAAATTTGGGAGGCTATTCCAGTCGTAACGATTGAAACAGATATCGATACTGCCAAGAATATGGGTGCGATGGCCCTGTTTGGCGAAAAATATGGTCACGATGTTCGTGTGGTGAATATTGGTGACTGGTCTATCGAGTTATGTGGCGGAACGCATGTGGTGAACACTGAAGACATCGGCCTGTTCAAGATCGTTTCTGAATCTGGTATTGGCGCCGGTGTTCGTCGGATCGAAGCATTGACAGGCAAAGAGGCATATGAAGCCTTCCGAGATGAAGAAGAACAGTTGATGCAGGTTGCACAAATCGTGAAATCACCACAAATCAAAGAAGTAGTCACCAAAACAGAACAGCTACAACAGCAAGTAAAAGAATTACAAAAAGAAAATGAACAACTAGCGACAAAATTGGCGAACCAACAGGCCGGAGATGTCTTCAAAGACGTGAAGGAAATCAATGGAACCACTGTGATTACAGCACAAGTTAACGTCAAAGATATGAATCAGCTGCGGCAATTGGCGGATCAATGGAAACAAAAAGCCTTATCCGACGTCTTAGTTCTTGGAACAGTTCAAGGGGAAAAGGTGAATTTATTAGCGGCTATGAGTCCTACAGCGAATGAAAAAGGGTTGAAGGCTGGCGACTTGATCAAAGCAATTGCACCAAAAGTTGGCGGTGGCGGTGGCGGTCGTCCAGACATGGCACAAGCAGGCGGTAAGAATCCAGCTGGATTATCTGATGCACTAGCAGAAGTAGCGAACTGGTTGGCATAATTATCGACGGCTAAAGACAGCATCTTAGTGATGTTGTCTTTTTTTATGAGAAAATGACTATTCTGTAGCGTGTTTCTTTTATTACTACTGTGATTTGGGTATAATTCAAATGAGAGAATTTTTTGTTGAAAAGAGGGGACCACTTGGGAATTATTGAGCAAATTATTTTTTTAATTTTTATTGCCAATGCTGTGGGTGCGATAATTACCGTTTTTCGTAAACCGCGGAATATTACAACGATCTGGGCCTGGCTATTGACCTTGATTTTTTTACCTGTGATCGGATTTTTAATTTATGCTTTTTGTGGACGGGGAATCGATGGCGAGACTATGTATCGGTTTGAACAAGAGGATGAAAAGCGCGTAAAGGAAATCAATGAGATCATTCAGGAAGACAATCGTCATGTGGATTACAATGAACCGGATCAGTTGTATCCGGCGGCGAAATCTTTAGTAAAGTATTTCCAAAATTTGGACGAATCCCCTTTAGCTGTTCGCAATGAGCTGGAGTTCTTTTTAGATGGGACGGCAAAGTTTGAACGTTTATTTGAAGATTTACGAGCTGCTCAAAGTACGATTCATGTAGAGTACTATGCATTCTTCAATGACCGAATCGGTAATCGTTTTTTGCGTATTTTAGAGGAAAAGGCGGCAGCAGGAGTCCAGGTCAAAATGATCTATGATCCTTGGGGCTCTCCAAAAACCAACAAAAAGTTTTTTGAAACGCTTATCAAAAACGGCGGTAAAGTCACTCCGTTTATCACATCAAAGAACATTTTAGCAAAAACCCGCTTAAATTATCATTTACATCGAAAAATCGTCGTCATTGACGGACAGATCAGCTGGACCGGTGGATTCAATGTAGGGGATCAGTACCTGGGAGAATCAAAACGCTTTGGCAGATGGCGAGATACTCATGGGAGAATTGAAGGGACGGCAAGTTTTACCCTTCAAGAAATCTTTATTCGTGACTGGAATGCTTCCGTTTCTAGTAAGTCGGAGCGCATGAGCTATTTACCTGAATATTTTGTTTTGCCACAGAAAAAGATTGAAAAGGGTGTCCCTATGCAAATCGTGGCAGATGGTCCAGATTCCAGCGAACAGATCATCAAAGATGGGTTTGTCCGCTTGATTTTAGCAGCAGAGAAGAGTGTTTGGATTCAAAGTCCATATCTTGTCCCCGATGAAACAATGATATCAGCTATTTTGATTGCTGTTCGCTCTGGTATTGATGTCCGGATTATGATTCCCAATATGCCAGACCATCCTTTTATTTATCGAGCAACACAGTATTATGCTAATTATTTACACCAACGCGGAGTCAAGATTTACCATTATGCTGATGGCTTTATTCATTCAAAAACAATCGTGGTCGACGATGAATTAGCCACCTTCGGTTCAACGAATCAAGACATTCGCAGTTACGAACTGAACTTTGAAGTCAGCAGCTTTATCTATGATCCAGAGATTGCCCAGCTGTTCCGTACGATCTTTGAAGAAGACATGAAGGAATGTATCGAATTAACAGATGAGATGATCGCGAGTCAGTCCCATTGGCTGAACTTCAAACAACGCTTTTCTCGTTTGCTTTCACCGGTTTTATAATTTTTTTCGTAAACCTTGGCGGGCAAGATTGTCCGCCCCTTTATTTTTTGCTTCAGGAATCCATTGAAGCACTAATAGTGGAAATTGCGGAGCAATTTCATTAAACTCTGATAAATATGGCAGGAAGAGCTTGTTTTTTGTCTGTCCTTGGTCTAAAATTTTTATTGCAGTTTTACTATCGGAATAAAGCAAAACCGATTGATCATTTAACTTGTGATCGATCAGATAATGTAGCGCATAGAGAATGACAGCTAGTTCAGCCTGATGATTATTTGTTTCAGGTAATGAAAATGCTAGCTGCTGTTGCTTTTCAGAAATGATTAAAACACCGCCGCCGCTTTTTTCTAGATTCGTGGCAGCATCGGTATAAACTTTTAACATAAGGATCATCCTTTTTTTAGAGTAGGAGTATATGAATGGAGAAAAAACGCTATTTTTGGCAACCGGAACTATCGATCAGTATCATCTATTGGTCGGTGACCTTTATCATTCTTTTTTATGGTTTAATCTTGACATTAGAAAAGACACATCCCTACTTGCAGGGAAATATCGTTATTGGTATCGCCGTCTTGAGTGGTGTGGTTGGTCTCCATCGCTATTTAGTTTTAGAAGAGACGGGAATAAAGGTAAGGTACTCTAGACTTTGGAGACGAGAAACACTTCTTAAAGAACACATTGATTATTTAGCCCTTTGTAAAGATGGAATCATCATTCAACGGAAGGGACTAAGTGGAGCAACGTTTCATTTTGCAATGAGAAAAAAAAGAAGAGACGCTTTTTTGAAAGATTTTGCTGTATTTTATCCTGAAATTGACATCAAAGAAAACGAAAAGATCAGTCATGACTGATCTTTTCGTTTATTTCTTTTTTACATGAGCCGCTTGCATCCCGCGAGCGCCTTCTACAATTACAAACGTTACTTCGTCACCAGGGTCCAAACTTTTGAATCCATCTTCCTCAATAGCGGTGAAATGCACAAAAACTTCTTGATTTTCTTCATAGGTAATAAAGCCATACCCCTTTTTTTCATCAAACCATTTAACAATGCCATTATTCATTACACAACACCCCTTTGCAATTGCTGGTTTTATTATACGTGATGGAAACAAAAATTGCGAATCAATAAGATTAACGAATCTAAGTGATGTTTTTCTCAGGATAATTCGTTATAATAAGAAGGAACGAATAAAAAAGTGTATTTTTCTGAATAACGTTCGGGAAAGGGAGTTTTTATGAAAACGGATATTGAAATATCTCAAGCGACGACTTTAGCGCCTATTACGGAGGTCGCAGAAAAAATCAACTTATCATTTGATGATCTGGAATTACACGGCAAGTATAAAGCAAAAATTGAATTTGATGCTTTAGAACGGATGAAAAAAAATCCAGAAGGAAAATTGATTCTTGTAACGTCTATTAATCCAACTCCGGCAGGCGAAGGAAAATCAACTGTGACTATCGGTTTAGGGGATGCACTAAATAAAATCGGAAAGAAAACAGTGATTGCCCTACGTGAGCCTTCATTAGGGCCCGTTATGGGAATCAAGGGAGGCGCAACTGGCGGCGGATATGCGCAAGTGTTGCCGATGGAAGACATCAATCTCCATTTTACAGGAGACATGCACGCGATCACGACAGCTAATAATGCATTATCAGCGTTGCTTGATAACCACATTCATCAAGGAAATGATTTGAACATCGATGCACGTCGAGTGATCTGGAAACGTGTCGTTGATCTGAATGACCGTGAACTTCGTCATATTACTGTAGGTTTAGGTGGACCAATCAATGGGGTTCCTCGTGAAGACGGTTTTGATATCACTGTAGCAAGTGAAATTATGGCTATTTTATGTCTTGCAACAGATATCGAAGATCTCAAACGTCGCCTATCCAATATCGTAGTTGCCTACACGTTTGATCGTGAGCCGGTGACAGTGGGTGACCTGAAGGTAGAGGGAGCTTTAGCGTTGGTGCTAAAAGACGCGATTAAACCAAACTTGGTTCAAACAATCTATCAAACACCAGCTTTTGTACATGGCGGTCCGTTTGCCAATATTGCTCACGGCTGTAACAGTATTTTAGCTACAAGAGCTGCTTTACATTGTGGAGAATATGTGGTGACAGAAGCAGGCTTCGGCGCTGATCTTGGTGGTGAAAAGTTCTTAGATATCAAAGTGCCGAGCTTAGGAAAAGCACCAGATGCCGTAGTCATCGTTGCAACTATTCGTGCCTTGAAAATGCACGGAGGCGTTGCAAAAACGGATTTAAGTGCTGAAAATCTTGATGCCTTAAAAGACGGGTTTAGCAATCTTGCCAAGCACATTCGCAATATGCGTAAATACGGCTTACCAGTTGTTGTGGCAATCAATGAATTTGTTAGTGATACAGAAAAGGAAATCACACTGTTGAAAGAACTTTGTGAGCAGGAAGATGTTAAAGTTGAATTGGCTAGTGTTTGGGAAAAAGGACCGGATGGCGGGATTGATTTGGCCAAAACGTTAGTCGATACAATTGCCAACGAAGAAAACGACTTTCATTCAATCTTCAGCAGAGAACACGATGACCTAACAGAAAAAGTTGAGACAATCGTCCGTGAAATTTATGGTGGAAATGAAGTTATCTATAGTAAAAAGGCACAACAACAATTAGCAACCTTTAAAAAATATGGGTGGGATCGTTTGCCTGTTTGCATGGCAAAAACTCAATATTCTTTATCAGACGATCCAAGCAAATTGGGTGCACCGATTGATTTCGATGTGACGATTCGTGAGTTCGTACCAAAAATTGGAGCCGGTTTTGTAGTCGCTTTAACCGGAGACGTCATGACCATGCCTGGATTGCCGAAAAAACCAGCGGCTCTAAATATGAATGTCGATGAAAAAGGCAATGCAATCGGCCTATTTTAACAATACAAAAGACTGAATCATACAACGATTCAGTCTTTTTTTTCTTGGAAATCTTTTGTCTTTAAGAAATGAAGGAAGGTATTGGCTGCTTGATTAAGTCGAATGCCTTTTTTCTCCGCCAAATAGACCGGTCTCACAAGTGGAACTGTAAATCTTAAGACACTAATATCAAAATGAGCCATTAACTCATTGTAGGGAAGGATCGCAGCACCAAACCCAACCGACACGAGACCAGCCTGCGATTGATCTTCTTCAACGTGGCAAGCTGTAACAAGTGGGATTTTTTGTTGACGAAATAAGTTCTCAATATAAAAAGTCTTGTCTCTCGTTAAAACCATAGGGACATTCGCCAATTCAGCAAAATCGATACACTCTTTTTGTGCTAGTGGGTGGTCATTTGCGACAATCGCTACCAGCTCTTGGTCAAAAAGATGGGTAAATGTTATCTCTGGTTGATCCTTTAAATAGGAACAAAGAGCATAATCACAAATTTCGTCATGAAGAAAACGAATCAAACGTGGGGTATTTCCTTGCCAGAATCTAAATTGGAACTGCTGATTGGCCTCGATATTTCGGAATGTTTGTAAAATATTCGGAACAATCTCTGGACCTATAGAAAAAATAAATCCTAAATCAATGGTTCCATGTAAGGGGTCAACAAAGTCTAGAATTTCATTCATGCCTTTGTCTAAGGTTTCTAGAGATCGCTTCACTCGCGGATAGTACATTCTCCCTGCTTTTGAAAGCCTGACATTTCTTCCTACAGGTTCGAACAAGGGAACGGCAAGCTCTTCTTCCAAGCGGTGAATAATTCGGCTTAAGGAGGGTTGAGCGATTCCAAATTCCTCCGATACTTGACCGTAATGCTCGACTTCTGCTAAGCGGCAGAATATTTCTAAGTGATAAGTATTCATGCACTGCCTCCAACTGTTTCTATATTTACTATAATCATACCACTTTTGTTATGAATATTTAGAATGAAAGCGATTGTTTCTGATTGTTTTTCTTCCTATAGTAATAGTAACAAAAGTCGAAAGGGGTATAAAATGAAAAAAGTATGTATCGCCATTATCGGAGCAGGATTCGCTGGAAACTTTCATACCAATTCTTATTCAAAGGTTAGCGGGGTAGAGTTAAAAATTAAATATGTTTATGATAATGACCGTGCAAAAGCGCAGGAGCTTTGCGATAAATGGCCTATCATTGAACAAGTAGCAGACACGTATGAGGAAATACTTGCTGATCCAGAAGTGGAAGCAATTGATATCATCACACCGCCAGTTACACACGTACCACTTGCGTATCAGGCTGTAGCAGCGAACAAACATGTCATTTGCGAAAAACCATTAACAGGCTATTTTGGTGAAGAAGGCGATGAACAACCGATTGGACTAAAAGTACCTAAAGAAAAAATGTATCAAAGAGTACTTAGTGAGATCGAGGAATTTAAAACAAAATTTGAGGCATCCGATCGTTTATTCATGTATGCTGAAAACTATGTATATTCACCAAATATCTTACATTCTGCTAAGA
The DNA here is from genome assembly GCF_001886185.1 of Enterococcus raffinosus. GTDB lineage: Bacteria > Bacillota > Bacilli > Lactobacillales > Enterococcaceae > Enterococcus_A > Enterococcus_A raffinosus. The sequence continues at coordinate 75,334 of NZ_JXLA01000006.1, forward strand.
TCCTTGAGGAGAAAAAAAGCAGAATTATGTATATGAAGGGGGAAGAAAGCATCCGATCATCCACATCCCCTGCCTCTGCATACTGGAAGTTAGCCGGCGGTGGTTCATTGATCCGATTAGGCAGCCATCCAATTGGCGGCATGCTGTTTCTTAAGCAGGTGGAAGCGAAAGCTCATGAAGAAGAAATTAAAATCCAAAGCGTAACTGCAGAAACTGGACGCTTAGCGCCAAATCTGAATCCCCATGATAAACGTTACTTTCCGGCAAATTCTGTCGATACTGAAGATTTCGCGAGTGTGGTCATTACCTTTAGTGATGGAACAAAAGCGATCTCTATCTCAAACGATAATACCTTGGGCGGCGTGAAAAACTACGTAGAAGTTTACACAAACGATAGTGCTTTAATCAACAACATTACACCTGCGGACAATCTATCCACTTACTTCTTAGATGAAGATGGCTTAGAGGATGTTTATATTTCAGAAATGTTGACTGAAAAAACGGGCTGGAATAAAGTCTTTGTTGCTGAAGAGGTATTACGAGGATACTTAAATCAGTTCCAAGATTTTGTTGAAGCGATCGCCTATAATCGTCAGCCTTTATCTGATTTAGACTTGGCTTACGATACAATCAAAGTGATCTATGCGGCTTATCAATCTGCCGAAGAAGGAAGAAGAATCGATTTTTAGAAAAATAATCAACACGCTATGGGGCATTGATAGACAAATCAATGCCCCATAGCGTGTTTTTGCATAAAATAAGCAAAAAGTGCATAATATTTCGTATATACGGATGTTTATTTATAAAAAACCATTGACTTGTATAAGTACTACACGTATAATCATCAGAAATAGTAGTTTTCTATTCGTATTATTATACATTTTTAAGGAGGGTTCGCATGAAAGTTTCGATAATCGGAGTGACTGGATATAGTGGAATAGAACTAGTTCGTCTTTTGTTGCAGCATCCTAAAGTAACAATTGTCTCAATTCATAGTCATTCTCAGAATGGTCAGCAAATAAACGACTATCTGCCTCACCTAAAGCAATTATTAGACCTTCCTTTGGAACCGATCGATCCAGCAGATATTATGAAGCGAGCAGAACTGGTCTTTTTTGCCACTCCCTCAGGTATTTCAAAGGAAATTGCAACCGCATTTGTTGATGCGGATTTCCCCGTGATTGATTTATCGGGTGATTTTCGCTTAAAAGGCGAAGGTCAATATGAGAAATGGTATAAAAATACAGGTGCTCCCGTTGATATTCTAAAGAATTCTCATTACGGATTAGCTGATTTTTATTCAAAACCGAGCTCTACTTTGATTGCAAATCCTGGTTGTTATGCTACTGGTGCCTTATTATCATTAGCACCGCTAGTAGAGCAAAAGATGATTGAGACAGACTCGATCATTGTCGATGCAAAGTCTGGACTGTCTGGAGCAGGAAAGAATCTATCTGAGTCTACACATTTCGTGAATGCCAATGAGAATATGACTTTGTATAAGATGAATAGTCATCAACATATACCAGAAATTATGCAGCAATTACAAAGGTGGGATGAGAACATTCCCGCCATCCAATTTTCGACCTCATTGATTCCTGTGACCCGAGGGATATTTATCACCAGTTATGCTAGGAGCAAGAAAAAGTTGACGCAAACGGAGTTATGGGAAAATTATCAAACTTTTTATCAAGATATGCCATTTATTCGTGTACAGAATAAAAATGTTTATCCTAATTTGCGTCAAGTTATCGGATCAAACTTCTGTGACATCGGCGTCGCCTATAACGAGGTGACCAGCATCATCACAGTAGTAACGGTATTAGACAATTTAGTAAAGGGAGCTGCTGGACAGGCGGTTCATAATTTGAATCATTTAGCAGGCTGGCCGGAGACAACCGGTTTGAACCTTGTACCTATTTATCCATAAAAAAAGTCGGAGTGTGAAGAGTATGCAAATCATTGATGGAACAATCGCCAGCCCGAAAGGATTTAAGGCAACTGGCTTACATGCAGGACTAAAAAAAGAAAAAAAAGATTTAGGTGTTATTTTCTCTGAAGTACCAGCTAACGCAGCCGCTGTTTATACCACCAATCAAGTAAAAGCTGCACCAATTTTTGTTACAAAAGAAGCAATGACGAATCAAAAGATTCAAGCAGTCGTTGTTAATTCGGGGATTGCTAATGCATGTACGGGAACACTCGGCTTAGAAAATGCGAAAGAAATGCAAGCTCTCACGGGTTTACATTTAGGTGTTTCACAAGAAAATGTTGCTGTAGCTTCTACCGGCGTTATTGGTAAACAGCTGCCGATGGAAACAGTCGAATCTGGGATTAATCAGATTGATTTGCAGAATCAAGCACCATATGCGTTTCATGAAGCCATTTTAACCACGGATACAGCAACTAAGGAAATTGTGGTAACAGATGAAATTAACGGACAAACAGTAACGATGGCCGGAGTAGCAAAGGGATCAGGCATGATCCATCCGAATATGGCGACGATGTTAGCCTTCATTACAACGGACGCCCAAATTTCAGAAATTCTGCTACAGGAAATGTTAGCTGACAAAACAGAAACCACGTTTAATCAAATTACAGTAGACGGTGACACTTCTACCAATGACATGGTTCTTCTTTTAGCCAATGGGCTAGCAGAAAATTCGATGATCGAAAAGAATACCGAAGCCTATAAAAAATTTCTTGAGATGTTTCAATTGGTCAGCGAAACATTAGCCAAGATGATTGCAAAAGATGGTGAGGGAGCGACCAAATTGATCGAAGTCCAAGTCGTTGGCGCGCTTAATGAAACAGAGGCACGACTAGTTGCAAAAAAAGTCGTCGGCTCAAGTTTAGTAAAGACCGCGATGTTCGGCGAAGATCCTAATTGGGGACGAATCATTTGCGCTGTAGGATATGCGGGGTCCCATACAGATCCAGAAAAAATCGATATGTGGATCGGAGATCAGCAATTATTGAAGCACAGTCAGCCCCAAGAATTTGATGAAATCACGATGAAACAAACACTTGAGAAAGAAAAAATATGTATCACTGTTGATTTGAATATCGGCGAACAAAGCGGAAAAGCTTGGGGATGCGATTTGACATATAAATATGTCGAAGTGAACGCATTGTATCACACGTAAGAAAAGCAAGACAAATGAAGGAGCGAAAAACTATGGGAAAAATCGTGGTTAAAATAGGCGGTGTTGCCAGTGATAATCTAACAAAAAATTTCTTCGAACAAATTGAAGCTTGGCAGTCTGAGGGACATGAGGTGATTATGGTTCATGGCGGTGGTTATTATATCACTGAAATGATGGACCGTTTGAATATTCCAGTCACAATCAAAGACGGTCTGCGTGTGACGACAGAGCAGGCGTTAAAGATTACTCAAATGGTGTTGATTGGACAGGTGCAGCCGACCATTACGACCTTATTTCAGCAACAAGGATTTGCGACAATTGGGCTTAACGCTTCTAGCGATAATATGATTCAAGGAACGTTTATTGATCAAGAGAAGTTAGGATACGTTGGGAAGATTACAGAAGTGAATCCCACGGCCATCGAAAGTGTGCTGCACAAAAATTATATTCCTATCATTGCCCCGCTAGGAATGACTTCTTGTGGACAATGGCTAAATGTCAATGCTGATGATACTGCTTGTAAGATCGCTGAAGCAGTAGAAGCTGAAGCGTTGTATTTATTGACGGATGTTCCAGGAGTGAAACAGGACGGAGAGTGGCTTGAAAACATTTCTTGCTCCGAGGTCGAGCACCTGAAAAGCGAAAAAGTCATCACTGGAGGAATGATTCCTAAATTAGATAGTGCCATCTCAGCTTTAGAGAACGGTGTAGCAGAGGTTCATATCACCAACTGTATTGAAAAGGCAGGAACAATCATCACAAAGGAGGAGGTTTTTGCATGAGCCACTTGTTTCCCAACTATGCCCGTGATGAGATTGACTTAGTCGACGGCTCTGGCAGTTATGTTTTCGATCAGAATGGCGAGAAATATTTAGATTTTATGAGCGGAATAGCTGTCAGTAATCTAGGACATAAGAATCCTAAAGTGATGGCCGCCATTACTCAACAAGCAGAAAAAATATGGCACAGTTCTAATTTATATACCAGCAACTTACAAGAAAAAGTGGCAGAAAAACTGACAATGGGCAAAGACTATCTCGCTTTTTTTTGCAATAGCGGAACTGAAGCAAACGAAGCGGCAATCAAATTAGCCAGAAAAGCCACAGGTCGCTCGAAAATCTTGAGCTTTGAGCAATCTTTTCATGGACGCACATATGGCGCTTTGAGTGCTACCGGACAGCCGGCATTGCAGGCGGGCTTTTTCCCTATCGTTGAGGGGTTTGAGTATCTTCCCTATAATCAGCTCGAACCGTTGAAGCAGCAACTAAATGAACAGGTTGCGGCGGTAATGCTAGAAGTGATTCAAGGCGAAGGCGGCATTATCCCTGCCGAAAAGGAATGGCTGCAAGCAGTAGCGCAATTGTGCAAGGAAAATGGCAGTCTATTGATTATTGATGAGATTCAAACCGGAATGGGGAGAACAGGAACCTTTTTTGCCTTTGAAGATTATCAAATCGAACCAGATATCATCACGATTGCGAAAGCATTGGCTAATGGGATTCCCGTCGGTGCGATGCTTGGAAAAGCAGCACTTGCCGACGCCTTTGGACCAGGAACACACGGAACGACCTTTGGAGGCAATAATCTGGCCATGAATGTTGCTGATTGCGTTGTGAGTGAGATTAATCAACCAGAATTTCTTGCTTCAGTAGCAGAAAAGGGTAGCTATCTAATGAGAGAACTTTCAAAGCTATTAGATACGTCAGAAAAAGTTCTAGATGTACGTGGAAAAGGCTTGATGGTCGGAATCAAGTTAGATTCACCAGAAACCTTGAAGCAAACGGTACAAGAATTAAAAAAGCAAAACTTATTAGCAATCAAAGCAGGAAAAAATGTGTTGCGGTTGTTACCGCCGTTAACTATCAGTCAACAAGAGCTGAAGGATGGTATCGAGATTATTCAGTCTGTACTAAATAAAAATAACGGATAGCACCAATTAATATCGACTGTTCACTCATTTTCGTTCATATAAAATCGTTGATAGCCATCAAATTAGAAAGAAAAGTCTTAGGAATTTTGTTATTCCTGAGGCTTTTTTGACTTTTAATGCTCAGTACATGGGAAGTCAATACATTTTTGAGGATTTTTTTATTGCCAATATCCTTAATCTATCAATGATTCTCACGTGAAAATTACTATACTTAAATAATTATTAATTTTTAGGAATTAATTTTTTGAAGGAAAAGAGGTAAAGTAGCTTTGTAAATAACTACTCTGATTTTAAAAAGACTATTATCCAGCATTTAAGCTGTTTTATATAAATAAATTGATGGGAAGGAGGAACTCTAGTGGAAAAAGTAAAATTATTAAGCTGCCATCAAGTCTACACATTAAAACGGAAAACCTTAGAAAAAAGAATCAAGAATTACTATTATCAAACCCGGGATGAGCAAGATACGATTCAATTTTTGATAGCGCTTCAAGTAAGAGATGAACTTGGGAAAGAGGATTTCAGTTTTGTATTAAGGGATCTTGTTAGAAAAATCTTTTTTGAAAGTAAACCGACACGTGCTCTGCGCAGTTACTATATTTTTTTCAAGGACTATTTTACGTTAAAGGAGTGGCGCGTTCTTTCGATTCGACTCTTTCCAGTTAAAACATTTGTCAAAGAGAAGATCGAAAAATTGTATACGCGGTTTTTCAAAATGCCTTTGAAGGGACTAGTCGGCTCATGACAGCTTAAGTGATTCAAAAATACGTAACTGGAGGGAGGAATAGGCATGCATAGATTAGCGGCTACATTTAAAAATAGCAACGGTAAGAATCATCGCTGGAGTTTAAAAAATCCAAATCTGGATAAATCACCAGAAGAAATCAAAAAGTCCTTAGAAAAATTGACCGTGCTAACGGTTTTTGATAAGGAAGATGCTGAATTGTTTGAAAATGTGGTCACTGCAAAATTTGTCGAAAAAATAGAAACGGTTATTTTCGATAAAACAACAGAAACACAGCAGGAGCCGATGGAAAGAACTGAAGAGCTCAATGCAGTTTCATCTCCGACGACACTTAACCTGCCAGAAGATTTAATCATTTCAGAGGAAACCATCGAATCCGGTCTTTTCATGCGTTCAATTGAAATGCCTCAGGGAATCGATCCCTTGAAGCTGGAGGAAGAGCAATTATTAGCCGTCATCTCTTCGGTTATTCCAGACGATGCTATTTTAGAGGATGCTGGAATTGATGATCAGACCAATCCTGCAAAAATTGTTTTGATTCTTCGATTGAAAGACATAGATGAAGCCGATCGAGTAAAACAACCACCAGACTAAATAATCTATAAATAAAGTGTTTACTCTGTCGAAGTGAGCACTTGATAAAGAAAAAATAAATAAACATTGAGTCCGTATAAAAGACGGGCTATTTGTCGTGTTTTCAAGTCTTGTCTAGTAAAGCTTTTTTTAATCATCAGAACGAGCAGTGCGCGTTTCATATTACCTCAGGCTTTTCATCCCGCTTTTTTTCACTTATACTGAAGCTAAAGGTGTATTCTTTCAAAACAAGGAGAGACGGAATGGGAGAACGAGCAGATATTTTTTTAAGTGCATTTAATCGGATTGAGAAGGAATTGAAACGTCAGTTGGGGAATCCCGTAAACATGAGTTTCAGTGAAGCCGTGCGCCGTCTATCAAAACGCCATGATAATTTGATTGGAGACAGTGAAAATGATTTACTCCAATTGGCACAGTTGAGAAATGCAATCGTCCATGATCAAGTCGCGGACGATTTTGTAATCGCGGAACCTAATGAGTGGGCGGTTGATCGGATTAAAAAAATTGAGGAGCAGCTATTAAGACCAGAAAAAGTGCTGCCTCGCTTTGGTAAAAAGGTTACTGGCTTTGAACGTGATTTGCCATTAGTCGAACTGATGAAGATCATTACAGAGAAGCGGTTTTCTCAGTTTCCCGTCTATGATTCAGGAAAATTCATGGGCTTGATTACTCTGCGTACCATCGGGTTTTATTTCGCTCAAGCAAGTTTGAATGGTTCTGTCAGTCTTAAGGGGCTAGTTGCCGAAGATTTATTGTTGGCAAACGGAAAACGGGCGAATTTTAAGTTTATTGCTGGAGATACAACGGTATCTGAAGCGGAGAAAATGTTTCAAACAGAAGCGGTTCTAGAAGCGCTTCTAATTACGAAAAACGGCAATTCAGATGGAAATCTGCTGGGGATTATCCGTCCAAGAGATATTTTTAGTCAAGAAGGGGAGCAATAGTTTTGTTAGGCATTTACTTACTTATTAGTGCGGGAATTGTCGCACTGGATCAATGGTTCAAATGGTGGATCGTCAGCCAATACAATTTTGGCGATAGCCAAACCATTATTCCAAATATTTTATCACTGACGCACATTCGGAATACGGGTGGTGCCTTTAGCTTATTTGAAGGACAGCAAATCTTTTTTATCATCATTACTATAGTGGCAGTGGTTGCTGTTGTTTATTATTTAGTAAAGCATCTGCATGAGAGCAAGTGGTTGACTTTAGGCTTAAGTTTCTTTTTGGCCGGTGCCATTGGAAACTTCATTGATCGCTTTCGTTTGGGGTATGTCGTAGATATGTTTCGGTTAGATTTTATTAACTTTCCGATCTTTAATATCGCTGACATGGCTTTGGTAGCGGGAGTAATCATGATCTTTATTTATATTCTATTAGATGAGAGAGACAAGAAAAATGGATAATCAAATTGAAATAATCGTAAAAAATGAAACAGGTCGAATCGATAAGGTTTTAAATGATCGCTTAGCAGACTATTCTCGTTCACAAATTCAGCAATGGATCAAGGAACAGCATGTATCAATTGATGGAAAAGTGATCAAGGCAAACTATAAGGTTAATGCTGGGGATAAAATCTTGATCGAGATTCCAGAACCGGAAGAACTGGATCTCGTGCCAGAAAATCTTGAGTTAGATATCGTTTATGAAGACGATGATGTGGTCATCGTAAACAAACCTCAAGGCATGGTGGTTCATCCGTCTGCTGGACATTCTCAAGGAACTTTGGTCAACGGCTTATTGTATCAAATTAAAAATCTGTCTACTATCAACGATGTGGTTCGACCGGGGATCGTGCACCGCATTGATAAGGACACTTCCGGATTGCTGATGGTGGCAAAAAATGATCAGGCCCACGAAGCGTTAGCGAAGCAGCTCAAGGATAAGACCTCTTTGCGAAAATACGTGGCGCTAGTTCATGGTGAGATTCCTCATGAAAAAGGTCGAATTGAAGCACCGATCGGCCGCTCAAAGGTCAATCGGAAGATGCAGGCAGTGATCGAAGATGGAAAACCAGCGGTGACACATTTTGAAGTGTTGAAGCGTTTTGAAGGGTATACCTTGATCGAGCTGCAGCTTGAAACTGGTAGAACGCATCAAATCAGAGTACACATGCAATACATTGGTTATCCAGTAGCAGGCGATCCATTGTATGGACCGAAAAAAACATTAAAGGGAAACGGTCAGTTTCTTCATGCAAAATTACTAGGCTTTGAACATCCGACAACTGGTGAAATGATGGTCTTTGAAGCACCTTTGCCAGAGATATTCAAAAAAACTTTGAAACAGTTGAAAGAAAAAGATTGATTTCTTAATTAAGGAATAGTATAGTGTCTTTAGCAAGAAATAAATAACTTAATATTGATCCTTTAAGAGTAGTCCCGTGAGGCTAAGAAGGAAGTAGATAGTGGTTTGGACTAGGTGCGCCTAGGTAAACACTATCATTTTGACGAAGTCGATAACATTCCTCCTACCTAACTACGGGTAGGAGTTTTTTTATTGTAAAAATAGAATGTTGATTCACCTTTTACTTCTTCAAGAGGAACGCCAGTTTTTAGAAGCTGAGCTGATCCTCCGAGTAGACATTTTAGTTGAAGAGTATACGACATTCGATTTGAACTAGTTTTTCCTGAAAAATGATTTCATTTAAAACGAATAAGGAGGAGACAGGATGTATAAAAAAGAGGTAGTAGATGAGGTAACAATGAAACGAGCATTAACTCGAATCACTTACGAAATCATCGAAAGAAATAAAGGGGTTCAGGATATTGTCTTGATCGGGATTAAAACACGCGGGATCTTCATCGCTCAACGAATCGCAGAACGCCTAAAACAATTAGAACACATCGAGGTACCAGTGGGAGAGTTAGACATTACTTTGTATCGTGATGACGTGAAGGTATCAGAAGCTGAACCGGAACTGCACTCTTCAGACATCCCATTCTCGATTGAAGGAAAAGAAGTGATCTTAGTCGACGATGTATTGTTCACCGGCAGAACGATCCGCGCGGCCCTTGATGCAGTGATCGACTTAGGCCGTCCTAACCGCATCTCTTTAGCAGTCTTAGTGGACCGCGGGCATCGTGAACTACCGATCCGTGCAGACTACGTCGGGAAAAATATCCCGACGGCCTTAACAGAAGAAATCGTCGTTGAAATGGAAGAAAACGATGGACAAGATCGCATCTTGATTCAAAAAGAAGACGAAAAATAATGACTGTTTAGACACTAGAAAGAGGAAGTTTCATGGCAGAGTTTCACAATGATGACGTTGTTTTAGATATTCACGACCGCCCAAGTGCAGGTCACTGGGTCGGATTAAGTATTCAACATTTATTCACGATGTTCGGCGCGACCGTTTTAGTACCGATTCTAGTCGGCATTAATCCAAGTATCGCTTTAGTAAGTTCAGGTTTAGGAACCTTGGTGTACCTGACTGTTACAAAGGGGAAAATCCCCGCCTATCTAGGAAGCAGCTTCGCTTTTATCGCGGCGATGAAGCTATTGATGAAGAGTGATGGCTACCCAGCAGTTGCGCAAGGCGCACTGACCTGCGGTTTGGTTTACTTAATTGTTTCCTTCATTATTCGAAAGATCGGCTCTGGCTGGTTGGATAAAATCTTACCGCCGATTGTCGTTGGACCAGTGGTTATGGTCATCGGGCTAGGTTTAGCCAGTAACGCGGCTCAAAATGCAATGTATAACAATGGTGAGTACAGCTTTAAATATGTAATGGTTGCTTTGATTACCTTGGCTTTAACGATATTCTTCAACATGTTCTTCACTGGTTTCTTAGGACTGATTCCTATCTTACTGGGGATCATCGGCGGCTATGTCACAGCCATGATATTCGGCATCATCGACTATCAACCTATCATTGATGCTAAATGGCTGGCGATGCCTGCTTTCAGCGTGCCATTTGTCAGCTACCAGCCAAAACTGTACGTTAACGCGATCACCACCATGGCGCCGATTGCTTTTGTAACGATGACAGAACACATTGGACACTTAATGGTATTGAATAAACTAACGAAACGAAACTTTTTCGAAGATCCCGGATTGGATCGGACATTAATGGGCGACGGCTTGGCTCAAATCGTTGCCGGTTTTGTGGGCGGACCACCTGTAACTAGTTACGGTGAAAATATCGGTGTACTTGCTATCACACGGGTTCACAGTGTGTTCGTTATCGGCGGTGCAGCGGTCTTCGCAGTCTTACTAGGCTTTGTAGGTAAGCTAAGTGCGTTGATTCTAAGTATTCCTGGACCGGTAATCTCTGGCATCAGCTTCATCTTGTTTGGCGTAATTGCTGCCAGTGGTCTAAAAATTCTAATCGAAAACAAAATCGATTTTGACCGCAAAAAGAATCTGTTGATCGCTTCAACCATTCTGGTTATCGGTATCGGCGGATTGGTTTTTGAAGCAGGAACGTTTACTTTATCAGCAATGGCCTTAGCGACTGTTTTAGGAATCATCCTGAATCTGATCTTGCCAGAGCAAGCACGTAGTGAAAAATAATAGGAATTGATTGACCCTCATGCATTGCACGGGAAATCAATGAGATACAACTAAAAAACAAGCGAACGTTTTGAATAGGAGGAAATTTCATGATCATCCAGTCTGAAGAAATTAGTCTGAAGCATTTATTGACAGTCGAAGCATTGACCGATCAAGAAGTGATGGGACTCATTCGAAGAGCGCAGCAATTCAAGCAAGGGGCGCGATGGACGCCGTACAAGGTCCAATATTTTGTCTCTAATCTTTTCTTTGAAAACAGTACCCGGACCCATAAGAGCTTTGAAGTCGCTGAGAAAAAACTCGGACTAGATGTGATTGACTTTGATGCCAAAACTAGCTCGGTTCAAAAGGGTGAAACCTTGTACGACACTGTCTTGACGATGTCTGCTTTAGGAGTAGATGTGGCAGTCATCCGACATGGCGATGAAAACTATTATGATGAATTAATCCAAAGTAAAACGATCCAATGCTCGATTGTAAACGGTGGAGACGGCAGCGGACAGCATCCAACACAATGTCTGCTCGACCTAATGACAATTTATCAGGAGTTTGGACGTTTTGCCGGATTGAAGGTGGCGATCGCTGGAGATATCACGCACTCGCGAGTTGCTAAATCAAATATGCAAATGTTGAAACGACTTGGCGCAGAAGTTTTCTTCTCTGGTCCAGAGGAGTGGTATGACGAAAGCTTCGACGTCTACGGCACTTATCGTCCATTGGATGAGCTTGTACCAGAAGTCAATGTCATGATGCTTTTGCGTGTACAGCACGAACGGCATGACGGTCAGGAAAGTTTCTCGAAAGAAGAGTATCACGAGAAGTACGGCTTGACGATCCAACGAGGCAAGCAGCTCAAGGAGAAAGCCATCATCATGCATCCCGCACCAGTGAATCGCGATGTGGAAATTGCTGATAGTTTAGTTGAAAGCTTACAGTCACGAATCGTACCACAAATGACCAATGGCGTATTTATTCGGATGGCAATTTTAGAAGCAGTACTAAGAGGAAAATCGTAAAGGGGCAGATAAAATGAAAACATTAATTAAAAATGGCAAGATCGTAACAAAAGACAATCAAACAATGGCCTGTGATCTTTGGCTGGAAGATGGGATTATCACTGGAATCGGGAAAGATTTTTCGAACATCACGTTTGATCAAACATACGACGCAAACAATCAGTTGATTACACCAGGTTTAGTTGATGTTCATGTTCATTTAAGAGAACCCGGCTTTACCTATAAAGAAACAATCAAGGATGGTTCAAAAGCAGCGGCTCGCGGCGGCTATACTACCGTTTGCGCAATGCCTAACCTGAACCCAGTTCCTGATACAGTAGAAAAGTTTAACGATGTAAAAGCAATCATTGAAAAGGATGCTGTGGTAAAAGTTCACCAATATGCTCCGATTACAGAAGAGCTTCGCAGCGAGACCTTGACCGATCAAAAAGGTCTGAAAGCCGCAGGGGCCTTCGCCTTTACCAATGACGGAGTGGGTGTACAGACAGCAGGAACCATGTATCTAGCAATGAAGGAAGCAGCAGAAAACAATATGGCATTGGTTGCCCACACAGAAGATGAATCCTTATTATTCGGCGGGGTAATGCACAAAGGAGAAGTCAGTGAGAAGCTGGATCTACCTGGTATCTTAAGTGCAACAGAGTCCTCACAAATCGCAAGAGATTTGATCCTAGCAGAAGAAACAGGCGTTCATTATCACGTGTGTCACGTATCTACGAAAGAAAGTGTTCGTGTGATCCGAGATGCAAAAAAAGCTGGCGTACATGTGACCGCTGAAGTATCTCCACATCATTTGATCTTAGTCGATGAAAATATCCCTGAGGATCACGGGTATTGGAAGATGAATCCGCCACTGCGGGGAGTTGAAGACCGTGAAGCTTTGATCGAAGGACTGCTTGATGGAACCATTGATTGCATCGCCACGGATCATGCCCCACACGGCTTTGAAGAAAAAAACCAAAGCTTTTTGAAATCGCCATTCGGGATCGTCGGCAGTGAAACAGCTTTTCAATTGATTTACACTCACTTTGTTGAAACAGGACGCTTTACATTAGAACAAGTGATTGATTGGATGGCAGTTAAGCCTGCGGAAATCTTCGGATTAGCTGTTGGCACCTTAAATATCGGTCAGCCAGCGGATATCGCGGTATTTGATCTAAATCATGAAGAAAAAATTGATGATAAAAAATTTGCATCACTAGGAGTGAATACACCTTTCACTGGCTGGTCAGTCAAGGGTGCGACACTGATGACCTTCGTGGATGGTCAGTTGGTATACAACAAGGAGGACTAAAACGTTGAAAAGACTTTTAATTTTAGAAGATGGCACGGTATTTGAAGGGGAAGGCTTTGGCGCTGAAGCGAATGTCGTAGGTGAAGTTGTCTTCACAACAAGTATGACAGGCTATCAGGAAACCATTACCGATCAAAGTTTCAATGGGCAAATTATCACATTCACCTATCCAATGGTGGGAAATTACGGAGTCAATCGTGATGACTATGAGTCAATCGCGCCGACCTGTAAGGGCGTAATCGTTAAAGAGCATGCACGATTAGCTAGCAACTGGCGGAATCAAATGACTCTTGATGAATTTTTGAAACGTAAAGGGATTCCTGGTATTGCTGGGATCGATACACGAGCTTTAACAAAAAAATTACGCAGTGTGGGAACAATGAAAGGCAGTATCGTAGACCCAGCCGATCAATTCGAGCACTCCTTTGATCAACTAAAAGCGACCGTCTTACCGACCAATCAGGTTGCACAAGTCTCAACAGTGACGCCTTATCCCAGCCCAGGTGTTGGACGCAATGTAGTAGTCATTGACTTCGGTCTAAAACATAGTATCCTGCGGGAACTATCACGTCGCGAATGTAATTTGACGGTGATGCCTTACAACACGGATGCGCAAACAATTTTGGATCTTTGCCCTGACGGCGTCATGCTGACGAATGGCCCTGGCGATCCAAAAGATGTTCCGGAGGCAATCGAAATGATCAAGCAAATTCAAGGAAAGGTTCCGATCTTTGGTATCTGTCTTGGTCACCAGCTGTTCTCATTGGCAAACGGCGCGGATACTTACAAGATGAAATTTGGCCATCGCGGATTGAATCATCCAGTACGAGAAATCGCAACAGGACGAATCGACTTCACCTCACAGAACCATGGTTTTGCAGTCGATGAAGCAACGATCGATCCAGAGAAATTAATGGTCACACACGTAGAGGTCAATGATGGAACCATTGAAGGTGTTCGACACCGCAATTATCCAGCTTTCAGCGTGCAGTATCATCCAGACGCTGCACCAGGTCCTCATGATGGGGTTCACCTATTTGACGAATTTATGGAAATGATGGATGCATGGAAGGAGCAAGCATAAATGCCAAAACGTACAGATATTAAAAAGATCATGGTGATCGGTTCTGGACCGATCGTGATCGGACAAGCCGCGGAATTTGATTACGCCGGCACACAAGCTTGCTTAGCGTTAAAAGAGGAAGGCTATGAAGTTGTCTTAGTGAATTCAAACCCTGCGACGATCATGACCGACCAAGAAATCGCGGATACCGTTTATATCGAGCCCATTACTTTAGAATTTGTTTCCCGCATCCTGCGCAAGGAACTGCCAGATGCGATTCTACCAACACTTGGCGGACAAACAGGCTTGAACATGGCGATGGAATTAGCCGATTCAGGTATTTTAGATGAGTTGAAGATCGAATTGCTAGGAACAAAATTATCGGCAATTGATCAAGCGGAAGATCGCGACTTATTCAAACAGCTGATGGAAGAATTGAACCAGCCAATTCCTGAATCTGAGATTGTCAACACAGTCGAAGAGGCAGTGGCTTTCGCCAATACGATCGGCTATCCGATCATCGTGCGCCCAGCCTTTACTTTAGGCGGAACCGGCGGCGGTATGTGCGACAATGAAGAAGAACTTCGTACAGTCGCTGAAAATGGCTTAAAACTTTCCCCAGCCACTCAATGCTTGATTGAAAAATCAATCGCTGGCTTTAAAGAAATTGAATACGAAGTAATGAGAGACTCCGCAGATAATGCAATCGTCGTTTGTAATATGGAAAACTTCGACCCAGTGGGGGTTCATACTGGTGACTCGATCGTCTTTGCACCAAGTCAAACCTTGTCGGATTATGAATATCAAATGCTTCGAGATGCGTCATTATCGATCATCCGCGCATTGAAAATCGAAGGCGGCTGTAATGTGCAGCTAGCGCTCGATCCACATAGCTTCAATTATTATGTCATTGAAGTAAATCCACGAGTTTCCCGTTCGTCTGCCCTAGCAAGTAAAGCGACTGGTTATCCAATCGCGAAGCTGGCTGCGAAAATTGCAGTTGGGCTGACTTTAGATGAAATGAAAAATCCAGTAACTGAAACGACCTACGCAGAATTCGAACCAGCATTAGATTACGTAGTTGCAAAGATTCCTCGCTGGCCTTTCGATAAGTTCGAAAGCGGTGAACGAGTGCTCGGTACACAAATGAAAGCCACCGGGGAAGTCATGGCGATCGGTCGTAACATTGAAGAATCCTTGCTGAAGGCTGTTCGTTCACTGGAAATCGGCACCTACCATGCGGAATTACCAGAGTTAAGCGACGTTACCGACGATGAATTGACAGAAAAAATGGTCAAAGCCCAGGATGATCGACTGTTCTACTTAACCGAAGCAATTCGCCGCGGCTATTCCATCGAAGAAATCAATGAGCTGACTAAAGTTGATTTGTTCTTCTTAGACAAACTGCTCCACGTGGTTGAGCTTGAAACGGCATTAGCGCAAAATAAGAAGGACATCGACCTGCTGAAGCAAGCAAAACAAAATGGCTTTGCCGATGTGAAAATCGCCCAGCTTTGGAACATGACTGCAACAGAAGTTCGCGATTTCCGAATCGCTGAAAAGATTGTTCCAGTGTATAAAATGGTTGATACCTGCGCAGCTGAGTTTGAATCACAAACGCCTTACTTCTACAGCACATACGAGTTCGAAAATGAAAGTGTTCGTTCGGATAAGGAATCAGTCCTAGTTCTAGGATCAGGCCCCATTCGAATCGGACAAGGAGTGGAGTTTGATTACGCGACAGTCCATTCAGTAAAAGCCATTCAAGCAGCTGGCTACGAAGCGATCATTATGAACAGCAACCCTGAGACAGTTTCAACAGACTTCTCAGTTTCAGACAAGCTGTACTTCGAACCCTTGACGCTAGAAGACGTAATGAATGTTGTGGAGTTGGAGCAGCCAATCGGTGTTATCGTCCAATTTGGCGGACAAACGGCGATTAACTTGGCAGAGCCGCTCGTAAACAGCGGGGTTAAAATTCTAGGGACAACCATCGAGGACTTGGACCGAGCAGAAGATCGGGATCAATTCGAGCAAGTTCTTCAAAGCTTATCAATTCCGCAGCCGCCAGGTGACACGGCGACAAGTGCTGAAGAAGCAGTGAAGATCGCTGAAAAAATCGGCTACCCAGTTTTAGTACGTCCCAGCTATGTACTAGGTGGACGAGCAATGGAAATCGTTGAGAACCAATCAGACTTAGAAGATTACATGGCGAATGCTGTGAAAGCCTCACCAGAGCACCCAGTTTTAGTGGATCGCTACTTAATCGGAAAGGAATGTGAAGTCGATGCGATTTGTGACGGTGAAACGGTTCTGATTCCAGGGATTATGGAACATATCGAACGTGCTGGGGTTCACTCTGGCGATTCAATGGCCGTCTATCCACCACAAACTTTTTCAGATGAGTTGAAAGCGACCATCGAAGATTATACTCGTCGTCTAGCACTTGGTATGAACTGTATCGGTATGATGAATATTCAATTCGTCATCCACAACGATGAAGTCTTTGTGATTGAAGTCAATCCGCGAGCTAGCCGTACAGTACCATTTTTAAGTAAAATTACAAATATTCCGATGGCTCAAATCGCAACGAAAGCCATCCTTGGTCAAAGCTTGAAGGAATTAGGCTATCAAGACGGATTGTATCCTGAAAGCGAGATGGTACATGTCAAAGCACCAGTCTTCAGCTTCACGAAATTACAGAAGGTTGATACTTACTTAGGACCTGAAATGAAGTCCACTGGTGAAGTCATGGGAACTGATCGAAGTTTGGCTAAAGCTCTTTATAAAGCATTTGCTGCGGCAGGCTTACACTTACCTGATTTCGGCGCTGTCTTATTTACTGTCGCCGACGAAAACAAAGAAGAGGCCTTAGACTTAGCGAAACGCTTCAAAGATGTGGGCTATAGCTTAAGTGCTACCGCAGGCACCGCTAAATTCTTAGAAGAAAATGGTTTAAATGCAAAAACAATCGCCAAAATTTCCGAATCAGACGAAAACAATGTCATTGATTTGATTCGCAGCGGCGAAGCACAAGTTGTAATCAATACGATGGATAAAAATCGCCAAAACGCGTCAGAAGACGGCTTTATCATTCGTCGTGAGGCCGTTGAGCATGGCGTACCGTTGTTCACCTCACTAGACACAGCGGACGCAATTTTACGAGTGATGGAATCACGGGCGTTTTCAATTCAAGAAATTTAATTTTTGCAGAGTGAAGCACGCTTCACTCTGTCGATTTATAGGGAGGCCGTTATGAAGCAGGAAATGATGACGATTGTTCGTCAACAAGAGTTAGCACCGAGAATCTATGAGTTGGTTTTAACTGGAGAAATGGTTCAACAAATGACTATGCCAGGGCAGTTCTTGCATATTCGTGTACCGAGAAGTGATTTGTTATTACGTCGCCCAATCAGCATTAATCAATACGATCAAGAAGCGGGAACCTGTACGATCATTTATCGTGTTGAAGGAGATGGAACGAAATATTTTGCTGAAATGTCGGCTGGAGAAAAGCTAGATGTCATGGGGCCATTAGGTCATGGCTTTGAGATCGACGAGCTGAAGGCCGGGGATACAGCATTCGTTGTCGGTGGAGGGATTGGCGTTCCACCCTTGTATCAGCTTTCTAAAGAGTTAAAGGCAAAAGGCGTGAAGGTGGTACACTTTCTAGGTTTTGGTACACAGGAAGTCGTGTATTATGATGAGGAATTTCAGCTGCTTGGTGAGACACACTTTTCAACGGATGACGGAACCTTTGGTGTTCAGGGGAATGTTGGAAATCTTTTAATGGCAGAGTCTAAGCAGCCAGATGCTGTCTTTGCCTGTGGAAATAACGGCTTGTTAAAAACAGTGGAACAATTATATTCAAACGTCGGGAATGTACAACTTTCGCTAGAATCTCGTATGGCCTGCGGGATGGGCGCATGCTACGCGTGTGTCTGTCATGTACCTGAAGATGAAAATAAAAGTGTCAAAGTATGTGAAGACGGTCCCGTTTTCCAAGCAGGGGAGGTCATCTTTTAATGAGTATTGCAGTCAAATTACCTGGACTAGACTTGAAAAATCCAATTATGCCGGCAAGCGGCTGCTTTGGATTCGGTAAAGAGTATGCAGATTATTACGATTTGAATCAATTAGGCGCCATCATGATCAAGGCAACCACGCCCAAAGAACGCTTTGGAAACGCGACACCTCGAGTTGCAGAAACACCAAGCGGCATGTTGAATGCTATTGGTCTGCAAAATCCTGGCATGGAGGTCGTGCTGAAGGATATTTTACCGAGTTTGGAAAAATACCAAGAGCTGCCAATCATTGCAAATGTAGCAGGTGCTTGTGAAGAGGACTATGTAGAGGTGTGCGCCAAAATCGGTGATGCTCCTAATGTCAAAGCGATCGAATTAAATATTTCTTGTCCAAATGTTAAACACGGAGGAATTGCTTTTGGAACAGATCCAGAAGTGGCTTATCGTTTAACGAAGGCAGTTAAAGAAGTGGCGACGGTTCCTGTTTATGTCAAGCTAAGTCCAAATGTTACAGATATCGTACCTATTGCAAAAGCGATTGAAAAAGGCGGCGCAGATGGCTTTACTATGATCAATACGTTATTGGGTATGCGCATTGATCTGAAAACTCGTCAGCCAATTTTGGCGAATCGGACGGGTGGCTTGTCAGGTCCTGCAATCAAACCTGTAGCGATCCGCCTGATTAATCAAGTGGCCGCAGTCAGCGAGTTGCCGATCATCGGAATGGGCGGTGTTCAAACAGTGGATGATGTGCTGGAAATGTTTATGGCAGGTGCTAGTGCGGTCGCAGTTGGAACTGCTAACTTTACTGACCCATATATTTGCCCGAAACTAATCGAAGAGTTGCCAATCCGTATGGCGGAGCTGGGAATTGAATCCTTAGAGCAGCTAAGACAAGAAGTTGCCAGTTCAACTTTTCGCAGTTAACATAGAGCGAAATCCAACGATTCGTTTATCCAAGATCAGCGACAGAAATCTAGTTGAATGGTATGCGGATCGAAAATCAGACTTATTTTTCTGCAAAGAAAAGTAAATACATTAAAATGAGAAAGGGAGGGTTCTGATGGAACAACGACCGATTATCGCTTTTGACTTTGCTTCGAAGCAGGAAATCGAGAAATTCTTGACTCACTTTCCGCTTGACGAAAAATTATTCGTAAAAATCGGCATGGAGCTTTTCTATCAAGAAGGTCCAGCAATCGTTAAATTTTTACGTCTGCAGGGACATGATATCTTCCTTGATTTGAAGCTTCATGATATCCCTAACACTGTACAAAAAGCGATGCGCGGAATCGCAAAAATGGGGGTAAAAATCACGAATGTTCATGCGGCTGGCGGCATAGAAATGATGCAGGCGGCTAAGCAGGGCTTGATCGAGGGAACAAAAGAAAATCAAAACGTACCGGAATTGATCGCAGTGACGCAGTTGACTTCAACTAGTGAAGGGCAAATGCATGAGGATCAGCTAATTTCGGTTAGCCTAGAAGAAAGTGTCTTGCATTATGCAAAGTGCACAGAAAAAGCAGGACTAAACGGGGTTGTTTGCTCCGCACATGAAGTAAAAAAAATCCATGAAGCGACAAACAATGATTTTATCTGCTTAACACCGGGGATTCGTCCACAAGGAGCCAGTGTGGGGGATCAAAAACGCGTGATGACACCCGAAAAAGCGCGAAAGATTGGTTCTAATTATATTGTTGTTGGAAGACCGATTACGCAAGCAGAAGATCCTTATCAAAGTTATTTACAAATCAAAAAAGAATGGAACGGTGAAGCATAGATGATCGCAGAACAAATCGCCAAAGATTTATTATCAATTGAAGCAGTGTCCTTAAGTCCTGATGAACCTTTTACATGGGCAAGCGGACTAAAATCGCCAATTTACTGTGACAATCGTGTAACGATGAGCTATCCAGAAGTTCGTCGCGCGATCGCTCAAGGATTAGCAGCAAAAATTAAAAAAGTATTTCCAGATGTCGAGGTAATCGCAGGAACAGCAACAGCAGGAATTCCTCACGCTGCATGGGTCGCTGAGATTTTAGATCTACCAATGGTTTATATTCGCAGCAAAGCCAAAGATCACGGACGCGGAAATCAGATTGAAGGACGCATCAAAGAAGGCCAGAAGATGGTCGTGATTGAAGATTTGATTTCAACTGGTGGAAGCGTCTTAGAAGCAGCGGCGGCAGCTAAAAGAGAAGGCGCAGATGTTCTAGGAGTGGCAGCGATCTTCACTTATGAATTAGCTAAAGGAAAAAATAATTTTGAAGCGGCAGAGATGCCATTAGTTACCTTGACCAATTATTCTACTTTGATCGAAAGTGCGCTTCA
Organism: Enterococcus raffinosus; assembly: GCF_001886185.1. Lineage (GTDB taxonomy): Bacteria > Bacillota > Bacilli > Lactobacillales > Enterococcaceae > Enterococcus_A > Enterococcus_A raffinosus. The sequence goes on from NZ_JXLA01000006.1 coordinate 95,998, forward strand.
AGAAAAATACATCAATCATGAACAGCTTGAATTATTGAAGAAATGGCGTAAAGATCCAGAAAACTGGTTGAATTAATGAATACAAAAAAAAGCATCCAACGATGCTTTTTTTGTGCATTCGTAAACTTTTACGCCTCTTACACAACACTGTTTTGCGAAAGCCTCTTTTCTAAGTATATTAGAAGCCGAAAATGAAGTTTAATGGTATATTATTTTCAGTAGTTTCTGAAAAGATATCAGATCGATTTTTTCTTATGAAACTAAATATATCATTAAGAATAAGAGGGGATCTAATGTATGAAAAATTTTTAAACAACACCCGATTGCGTAGGTTCACTGTACTGGCGTTAGTGATCTTAGTATTGTTTTTAGTCAGGGACTTTATGACGCCCATTTTGCTGACATTCATTTTCACCTTGATCTCTGTAAAAATTGTCAAATTTATTCAGCGCTACATCAAGGCACCAACTTTCTTATTGGCTACAGTGCTTTACTTGATTGAGTTGTGGCTATTGTATTTATTGGTTTCTAAATACTCGACAATCCTGATCAATCAAGTCGTATCAACCTATAATTCCATCGTACATTTTTATCAGCATAAGGAATTTAATTCAGACGTCGTAACGAACTTTATCTCGAATTACTTCAAGAATCACAATTGGCAAGATAAGGTAGAAAGCGGTGCAGGGATTCTACTTGAACAATTGCAAAATGTTGGTCGTTTGGCGATTGCCTTTATCATGTCCTTCATCTTGAGCTTCTTTTTTATGGTAGAAAAGGAGAAAACAATTCTATTTTCAAGAAACTTTTTGAGTAGTGAGTACGCTTGGTTTTTCCAAGACTTGTATTACTTTGCGAAGGTATTCGTTGAAACGTTTGGTGTTGTCGTAGAGGTTCAATTATTGATTGCAATAGTGAACACAGTTATTACGACCATAGGACTTGGATTAATTGGTTTCACTCAATTGCCTACGCTGGCTATTATGATTTTCTTTTTGAGTCTGATTCCAGTCGCAGGAGTAATTTTCTCTTGTATTCCGCTAACGTTGATTGCCTATTCAACAGGTGGTCTCCAGACAGTCATCTATGTACTGCTCCTAATTGTTGTAGTGCATTGCATTGAAGCGTATATTTTGAATCCGAAGTTTATGTCCAGCCGGACGAAGTTACCAATATTCTATACATTCGTTATTTTATTGTTCAGTGAAAAATTCTTAGGTGTTTGGGGATTGATCGTCGGTATTCCGATTTTCAATTTTTTCCTAGAGATTTTAGGGGTAAAAATTACAACGAAGAAAACAAAGAAAACGGAGCAGCCAAGCTAGGCTGTTCCGTTTTTTCGCAATTGCTCAACGACCGCTTCCTCAGGTGTAACGAACAATGTTTTTTGATTTTCATAGATGACAAACCCGGGTTTTGCGCCATTCGGCTTATGAACATGCTTTACTGCGACATAATCCACCGGTACTTGCGCAGATTGCCGGAATTTGGAAAAATAAGCGGCTAACTCAGCAGCCTCTAGCAGGGTTTCTTCACTAGGATTCTCACTTTTTACAATGACATGAGAGCCTGGAATATTTTTCGCATGAAGCCAAACATCGGTTTTACGTGCTTGTTTTAACGTTAGTTGATCATTTTGAAGGTTATTTTTTCCTACTAATATTTCTGTTCCGTCACTGGCAACGAAGCGTTCAGGTTTGGAAGGGGCTTGCTTCCGATTTTTCTTACTGCGTTTTTTCTTCAGGTAGCCGCTGGCGACAAGTTCTTCCTTGATGACCTCGATATCCATCGGACCAGCAATTTCTAACTGAGAAAGGACAGTCTCTAAATAGGCGATCTCATCTTTTGCTTCCGCTATTTGATCGTAGATCAGTTTGACTGCGTTTTTCAACTTTTGATATTTTTGGAAGTATTTCTGCGCATTTTGGTTCGGTGTTAATGCTGGATTCAGCTTAATCGTAATGGGTGTGTTCTCTTCATAATAGTTTTCTAACTCAACACTTTCAGCACCTCGTGGTACCTGTGCCATGAAGGTGGTCAATAACTCTCCGTCACGACGATATTCTTCTGCATTTTCAGAATCCTTCAGCGTTTTTTCACGTTTTGTGAGTTTAGTCTGATTGCGTTTGATTTCATTATCTACTTTACGAATCAGATCATTTCCTAGCTGTTTAACCCGATCTTTTTCCGCTTTTTCTCCATAAAAGGCATCGAGCAACTCACTCAAACTAGAGAATGTTTCCGTTTTTTCAAACGTTTCAAAGACTAGAGGGGCAAAGAATTCTTTGTTATTTTTCACACCTAACGTCGGCTGAATCTCTTTTTGGATTTTCAGCCAAAAAGTCTCCCATACCGCCATTTTTTCATTAGGTCTTTCGGAAAATTGATAGATCAATTCCTCTGCAGTATCTCTGCCCAGGCCTTGAAAATTCTGCTGTAAATATCGACTATCCAGTGTTTCTGCTGTAGACAGAAGGGTGAAGACCTGTTCCTTAGACGCATGGAAAGGATTTAGCTGCTCTTGTTTAGGCGGTTCAACGTATTCACTGCCAGGCAGAATGGAACGATAAGTATTTTGGGAATGCCCAATATGTTTGATCGCATCTAAAATTTTGCCAGTTTGTTTGTTTAGTAAGACGATGGTTGAATGACGTCCCATCAATTCTACAATGAGGACGATGTTTTGCAAGTCACCTAATTCATCTCGCTTACTAAAAGTAAAATGAACCACGCGGTCGTTATCAACCTGATGAATATCTTCTAGAATTGCTCCTTCCAAATGCTTCCGTAGCATCATAACGAAATTGGGTGGATTGTCGGGATTCGTATAAGCAATCTCTGTCAATTGGATACGTGCATAACTAGGGTGAGCTGAAAGTAATAAGCGTCGATTCTTTCCACGTGCACGAATCACTAGGACAACTTCATTTTCATAAGGCTGGTGAATCTTGGAGATTCTTCCGGAAACAAGCTGTTCTTTCAGCTCTCGGACCATTGCGTGGGTAAAAACTCCATCAAAGGACATTTTTTATCCCTCATTTCTATTCATAGTATATCTATTATAAACAAAAAAACGCCAATGACCAAATAAGTCATTGGCGTAATCCCTGTTCTCTTAAACGCTTATTGATTCCTTATAACTATGAAGTTCGTCAAGTAGCTGAAGGAGTAGTTGTTCTGCTTCATTAGGCAAACGATCATAGCCACCCTGATAGGTTTTACGAGATTGAACAAAGGCGAGTCTCGTCTCAAGCCTTGTCATTAAATGAATCAAGTAATGATGGCTGTTAAAATCTGGCTCATGTTTTTTGACTGGCAAATAGCTGATTTTTTTCAGAGGGCCGAATGGCTTAAATTCCGCAGTTCCATCAACGATTTTTTCGATACTGCCGAGGGTTTCATCCGGTGTCACTTTCCGTCCTTTAAAATCACCAGTATTTAAAATAAAGCAAGCTGTTTTTTGTTTTTGGAACAAGTCCTTAAAGTCTTGATAATCTTCCTGCAACGGATAGCAGCGGAAAGGGTTGGCAAATGGTTCAATCACTAATTGATCTGTAACTTCACCAACAACATTTTCAGCCGTTGAACGTTTCGTGGCAAGAGTCGCACCAAAAACAGCCGCAAGGGAAGGATCTTCAATTTTTATTACTGGCGGCAGACTATCATCCTTCATGATCCAGAAAAGGCCATCTACTTTTTCAGCGATATGATCGACCCGATTCGGTGTAGCATACCGACTTTTTATACTGCGGCCATTCCCATTGCGAATATCTTCTGTGACTAGAACCTTCTTGTTTTGTTCGTCTAAGGTAACGCCAACATTCTGTGCCGTTACTATATATTTTATTTGTTCGCTCGTCATTGGATAATCTTGAGTCTTATCAAAATAGGCTGGCTCCAAAGCAGTCGTTGAACCTTTCTTTTTCGAAATGACAAAAGCATCATCGTGAAGAACATGTACTTCACCTTTATTTTTAGGTTTTGCTAGTGTGATGGTAGACTTACCAGAACCTGACAAGCCAAATGCCGCCATCGTATATTTTTTATCCTCTAGCAAATATTGCTTCATACCGCCATGACAGGCGATAAAACCATTTCGATGAGCGGTTGCCCAAGCTAAGGTCAAAGTCGCTTTTTTCAATTCTCCAAAATAGCGTAACCCTAGCACTCCAGCGCAATTATGGAGAGGGTCAATAACAACCACGCCATCGGGAAAATCAGGATGCTCCCAATCAGGATCAGCAAAGATAAAAATATCTCCTGTATGAATCTCATCAGATTGTTGATAGAACAGATGCTTAGCATCACCAATTTGAAAATTCAGTAAATAAGAGTAAAGATTTGGACTATAGTCAGCCGGGACCATTAGGTGTGATTTTACGGTGAATTCTTCATCCAGCCCCACAATGACTTCGCCAGAATAAAACTTTTTCGAACGTGCTTTGAAGACGGCTTCTCTCAGCAATTCACTGTAAAAGGCATTATCGATTCCCTGCTGACCAATAATACGACGCGCTGCAGCCGTTCGTCCAACAATTTTACCGTCATTTGTCACAAGGACTTTTGCATCAGTCGGCAGCTGCAATCTACTCGTATAAGCGACATCAAGATCGGTAGTGATGGTACCCGGGCTTGATTTTGCTAACGCATACGCATCTGTAAGATGGCGAATACGTGTGACATTATTCCCATAAAACGCTGTCTCGATGACACTGCGAATACTAGAAAATAGACGATTACTTTTCGTGATCTCTTTACGTGAAAAATGTTCAATACTGCTCATCAAAAAACCTCCTCAATTTAAGTTGTCATTATTATAATAGCATTAAAATAAAACGCTAACAATCCAATATAGAACACGAAAAATCTGATCGAAGAAAGAAAAAAACAAAATCTGTCCTTGATGGTAGCGGTTTTAAGAGAAAAATAATATAATGATAAGCAAGGAGGGCGACTCATGGACCGATTTTTAGCAAAAACTAAAGATAAAACACTTACTTTTTGGCGTAAATTTATCATTATTGTTTCAGAAAATGAGCGTCGTTCCTTAATGATCGCCATAAGCTTGGTTATTTTTGCGCTCATTTTTTCTGCCTCTGCAGCCTTTGCTCAAAAAACGATTCGACAAGATCAATTAGACGAATTGGTCTTTGATTCTTTGAAGTCAGATCACTTGATTCCGTTAAACTACCAAACCGTTGATCAGAAAATCAAGGATACCAAAGCGATCTCCATCATGTTCAGTCAACCAAAGGGAACCTCTTTTGAAAATGTTATGACAGTTCTTGATGACCCAACTCAACAGACCATGCTAAATCGCAAATTCTATTATTACCCAATTGTGTATGACAGTGAAACCATTGCCAAGAACTATCAGTTAGACCCACGTCAAGTCACGTTTATTTTTTTCCATAATGGCAAAGAGAAAAATCGCTTTGTCGTTGAAAGCTTAAAAGACTTAAACAATGAGTTTATCCCAGAATTGAATCGATTACCTATGTGGGATCTTAAAAAATAAAATGAGAATTCAAATAAAATAAATGAGCTTTTTTTAATAAAAAGAGTTGACAGCTGTTTTTATTTCCGATAAACTAACCTCAACATAAAAAAAGGAGTGACATTCATGAGACACGCAAACTTATCTAATCAATTGAATAGCTGGCAAAACTGGCGTAGATAAGTTGTATTTATGAATTCACTCATAGATACAACGTTTAGACAACTTCTAAATTTTGTATCTATGCTGGATATTTTCTGATGCTTATTCCCGCATAGAGACCATCTATGCGGTTTTTGTTTTTTCTAAGACAACTACCGTGGACTTTTGGGTAGTTGTCTTTTTTGTCATTTCTGCTCTTCGCAGTATTACCATTTACGAACAAAAAACAAAAAATCGGAGGAATAAAGAATGAAAAATAAAGGAATTATTGGATCAATTATCGCATTAGCTGTCGTATTAATCGGAGTATTCGCTTATCAAATGGGGTCGCGCCAGACGAATGCGAGTGAAGAAAAAGAAGAAATGCAGACAGTAGGCATCCTGCAATTTATCAGTCATCCATCTCTTGATCAAATCAAGGATGGCGTGATTGAAGGACTAAAGGAAGAAGGCTATGAAGACGGGAAGAACATCAAAATCGAATTTTTAAACGGTCAAGGCGATCAAAGCAAGTTGAACAGCATGAGTCAGCAGCTATTAGAAAAGAATTCTGACGTCCTAGTTGGTATCGCAACACCGGCCGCAAAAGCACTAGCAAATGCAACCAGCGATAAACCGATCATTATGGGAGCAATCAGTGACCCGATTGGTGCTGGATTAGTCACCGATTTAAAGAAACCAGGCGGCAATGTGACAGGGGTTAACAATTTAACTCCAGTAGATCAACAGTTGGATATGGCAAAAGAAATGTTCCCCGATGCTAAAACAGTCGGGATGATTTATTCATCTTCTGAAGAAAATTCTAAGTCACAAATTGAACGGGCGGAAAAACGTGCAACAAAAGACGGATTGACGGTAAAAAAATATGCGATCAGCTCAAGCAATGATATTGCACAGATTACACAACAGGCTTGCCAAGAAACAGACTATCTTTATATTCCACAAGACAACACGATCGCTAGTGCCTTCCAGACTTTGATCAATGAATCCGATAAAGCGAAAAAACCTGTCTTTGTTTCGGTGGACAATATGGCAAAAGAAGGTGGTATCGCGACAGTAGGACAAAATCAATTTGACTTAGGAGTGGAAACTGGAAAAATGGCGGCAGATGTTTTAAGCGGCAAAGCAAAACCAGCTGATACACCAGTGAATGTGATTGATTATGGAGACATGATCATTAATGAAGACAAAGCAAAAGAATTAGGAATTACGATTCCAGAGAAAATCAAAGAACAAGCAGAAGTAGTTAAAGGGGAGTAGACAAATGGTAATTTCAGCAATAGGACAAGGATTTTTATGGGGAATTTTAGGTTTAGGCATTTTTATGACCTACCGAATTTTAAATTTCCCAGATATGACAACTGAGGGATCATTTCCATTAGGCGGTGCCGTTTGTGTGACCGCGATCACGAATGGTGTGTCTCCCATTCTCGCAACTCTTTTAGGGATCGTTGCTGGAATGTGTGCCGGATTTGTTACCGGTATGCTGTATACAAAAGGGAAAATCCCGGTCATTTTAGCTGGAATTCTAGTGATGTCTGGATTGAACTCAGTTATGCTGTTTATCATGCAGACACCGAACTTGTCTCTTTTAAAACAGCCGAAGATTCAAGATTTTTTTACCAATTTAAATTTACCCGACCATTTTGATGTTGTTCTGTTAGGTTTGATCGCAATTGTGATCATCGTTGCTTTATTATTGTTCTTCTTCTTTACAGATTTCGGACAAGCCTACATCGCCACCGGTGATAACGAAAACATGGCTCGTTCCATCGGTATCAATACGAATCGCATGAAAGTGATCGGTTTAACCCTATCAAATGGTGTCATTGCACTTTCAGGAGCACTTATTGCTCAAAATGACGGCTATGCGGATATTGGAAAAGGTGTTGGGGTGATCGTTATCGGATTAGCTTCGATCATCATCGGTGAAGTTCTATACGGCGAAGTCACATTTATTGAACGATTAGTGGCTATTGTTTTAGGAAGTATTATTTATCAACTATTGATCTTGATCATTATCAAAGCTGGATTAGATACTACGTACTTGAAGATTTTCTCTTCAATCATTTTGGCTTTGTGTTTGATGATCCCGCGTTTAAAAGAAACATTGAATTTAAAAACCGGCTTGGAGAAGGAGGAGTGATCGGATGAATGCATTAGAGGTAAAAAAAGCCAGCAAAACAATTAGTAATGGTGTAAACGATAAACGAAAAATTCTAAATAATGTGGACTTGTCGATTGCCCCGGGTGAGTTCGTTACGGTTTTAGGCGGAAATGGCGCTGGGAAAAGTACCCTTTTCAATAGTATTTCTGGTAGCCTGCAATTAGATAGCGGAACGGTTTCTGTTATGGGGAAAGATTTGACTAAGCTTTCAGAAGAACAACGAGCTACCTCGATTTCTCGCGTGTTCCAGGACCCTAAGATGGGGACAGCACCCCGCTTAACAGTCGCAGAAAATCTAGGTTTAGCTGAAAAACGCGGACAAAAAAGACGCTTACGTCAGCGACAATTGAATCAAAAGAAAGATATGTATCGCGAATTGTGTAAATTAGTTGGGAATGGACTAGAAAACCATTTAGATACACCAACCGGATTTCTTTCTGGTGGTCAACGGCAAGCCTTAAGCTTACTGATGGCGACGATCACAAAACCGGACTTATTGCTATTAGATGAACATACAGCTGCGCTTGATCCTAAAACAGCCAAACAATTGATGCTGCTGACAGACCAACGAATCAAAGAAGAAAACCTCACCTGTTTAATGGTCACCCATAAAATGGAGGATGCTCTACATTACGGCGATCGCGTGATCGTGATGGAAAAGGGAGAGATCATTAAAGATATTCATGGGGAAGAGAAAAAACGAATGACGTTGGCAGATTTATTCCTGCTATTTGAAGAGAGCGAGACAGTAGCTGAAGTAATGTAAATAAACTTTTTTTACAGAAAATTAAAATAATGGGTTGACTTATTAGAAAAACAAATCTATACTAAGTTCAATCTTAAATCAGTTTGGAGCGATTTTTATGAATACGAATAAGAGTACGCACACACAACTGAATAATTATTACTTTAGCTATTTTAGATAGGTTTGTATTCATGATTCATGGATGCAAACGACAACAAGTTTGTATCTATGATGGCTAAGGATTTTAAGTTCGACTTAACGCCACATAGATGAAAATCTATAGTGGCTTTTTCTTTGGTATCTTTTATGGGAGACTAGGCGCATTGTAGATTTTCTACAGTGGGCCTTTTTCGTTTTTTTAAAATCGCTGATTGAAGGTTAAGCAATCTTTATTATGAAGGATACAAGGAACACTTTCTCTTTTAACAGAGTAAAGGAATCGTATTCGAAGGACGATCGGTAACGTGTTTACGTCAAAAAAATTATTTAGGAATAGGAGTGAGGGAAGATGGAAAATGAAATTTCAGGAAGAACGCGGTTAGCCGGTTTGTATGCATTACCAGCAAGACATAGCTTTTCACCAATGATGCATACAACAGCGTTCCAAGCAACGGGGGTTGACGCAGTCTATTTGAGCTTTGATGTTCAGCCAGAACGACTTGGCCAAAGTATTCAAGCCATTCGCGATCTTGACATGCTGGGAATCAATTTATCGATGCCTCACAAGATGGAAGCAGTCAAGTACGTCGATGAGTTAAGCCAAGCCGCACGATTGATTGGAGCGATCAATACCATTGTGAATCAAAACGGCAAATTAATTGGTCATATCACAGACGGTATCGGCTGCATGGAAAGCTTGAAACAAAACGGGATAAAGATCATTGGCAAGAGAATGACGATTCTCGGAGCTGGTGGAGCAGCAACAGCAATTATCACACAAGCCGCGATTGATGGGGTAGAGGCCATTGATGTTTTTAACATTAAAGATGACTTCTATCAAAAAATTGAGCCGAAATTGGCGATGATAGCGGAGGAGACCCACTGTCAGATCCAACTGCATGATTTAGCCGATGAAAAACAATTAAGTGAATCATTAGCCGCAAGCAATCTATTGATCAATGCGACGAATATTGGGATGGCACCAAAGACAGAGCAAATGCCGTTACCCGATCCGTCATTATTAAGAAAAGACCTGCCAGTTTTTGATGTCATTTATCATCCAGCTGAAACCCAGTTATTAAAAGCTGCGAAGGCCACCGGTGCAAAAGCAGTGAACGGCTTAGGAATGCTGTTGTATCAAGGAGCCGCCGCTTTCAAATTATGGACAGGCAAGGAAATGCCTGTTAAACAAATCCAACCGTTATTGGAAGAAACAATCAAAAAATAAAAAGTGAAGGAAGTTATTACTATGATCTTAATTATAAAAAAAGGTATTCAAGAAGCAGAATTATCTCCTATTTTATCCCGTATTAAAGAAGAAGGATTAGGTGTACAAATCAATCACGGAAAAGACCGCCTAGTATTGGGGCTGCTAGGAGATCCAAAGATTATTCAAAATGTTCCGTTTCAAGCATACAGTGTCGTTGAACGGGCCGTCGCTATTTCGAACACCTACAAGCTAACTTCAAGAGAATTTCATCCGCAAGATACAGTAGTAGACGTTGATGGAGTGAAAATCGGTGACGGTAGTTTTGTAACAATGGCAGGCCCTTGTTCCGTTGAAGGTGAAGAACAAATCATGGAAACAGCTCGCATGGCAAAAGCCGGTGGGGCAAAAATCCTGCGAGGTGGTGCTTACAAACCTCGGACTTCTCCATACGCTTTCCAAGGCTTGGGAGAAGAAGGCTTGAAGATTATGCGTAAAGCCGCTGATGCTCATGGATTAAAAGTCATCACAGAGGTTATGGATGAAGCACATATTGATGTTGTTTGCCAATACGCAGATATCATTCAAATCGGTGCTCGCAATATGCAAAACTTCCGCTTGTTAGAGGCAGTCGGAAAAACCGGCAAACCAATCGGCTTGAAACGCGGGATTTCAGGAACCATTCAAGAATGGTTGAACGCTGCGGAATACATCGCTGTTCAAGGAAACTCAAAAATTATTTTCATCGAACGTGGGATTCGAACGTACGAAACAGCAACACGGAATACATTTGATTTAAGTGCGGTTCCTTTGATTAAAAAATTGAGTCATTTCCCGATCATTGTTGATCCAAGTCATGGTACAGGTGTTTGGGATCTTGTTGCACCAATGGCTCGTGCAGGCGTTGCCAGTGGGGCAGATGGGATGATCGTAGAGATTCATCCAGACCCACTGCATGCTTGGTCTGACGGTGAACAATCATTAAATGAGAAGAATTACTTAACGATGATGAGCGAAGTAGAGATACTAGTAGAAGCAATGCAAAAAATCAAAGACTTAACCAAAGAACCTTCACTCATTAAATAGGGGGAACCATTGATGGAGATAGTTTTACCGGAAAAAAGTTATGAGATTATCGTCAAGCGTCATGGATTAGAGTCAGTCGGAGACTGGATCGCTTCTCTTTGGAAAAATAAAAAGATCGCAATTATTAGTGACGAGCATGTTTTTCCTATTTATGGTGAAAAAATCCTTCAGCAGTTAAAGAACTATGAAGTCTGTCATTACGCTGTACCAGCTGGAGAGAACAGTAAATCATTGGATATGGCAAACAAACTTTATGAATTTCTAGCCGATGAACAGTTTACTCGCAGCGATGCGGTGATCGCGTTAGGTGGAGGTGTTGTTGGTGATTTAGCTAGCTTTGTCGCCTCCACTTACATGCGAGGAATCGCCTTTGTCCAAATACCTACTTCGTTATTGGCACAGGTAGATTCTAGTATTGGAGGTAAAACGGCGGTTAACTCAAGCAAAGCAAAAAATATGATTGGTACCTTTGCTCAGCCTGACGGAGTATTGATTGATCCAGAAACATTGACCACTTTGCCTGAGCTTCGCGTACGTGAAGGGATAGCAGAAATTATAAAATGCGGTGCGATCAGTGATGCTTCATTATGGAAAGATCTTGAAGAACTAACAGGAATCCAAGACCTTCTCGTTCATAGTGAAGCCATCATTCTTAAAGCCTTGAACGTCAAGAAGACTGTTGTAGAAGAAGACGAATTTGATAATGGCTCTCGATTGTTGCTGAACTTTGGTCATACAATTGGTCATGCGATTGAAAACACCGCAGGATATGGAGAAATCAGTCATGGCGAAGCGGTAGCAATCGGAATGGTTAAAATTTCAGAAACCGCTGAGGAAAAGAACCTTTCTCCTACCGGTATTACAGACCAAATTATTGCTATGAATCGAAAGTATCAATTACCGGTTGCCTATCAGCCTTGGGATGCTGAGAAGTTCTATACAGCCATCACTCATGATAAGAAGGCACGAGGGGACAGCTTGAATATCGTATTGCTAAAAGAGATAGGAAAAGCGTACATCCAAAAAATAAAACTAACAGAATTTAAAGAGTATCTAATAGAAGGGAAGTAGTTTATGCGTTACTTAACAGCTGGAGAATCTCATGGACCAGAATTAACTACGATCATCGAAGGTGTTCCAGCAGGACTAACACTTTCTGTTGAAGCAATAAACCAAGATTTAGCTAGAAGGCAAGGCGGATATGGACGCGGCGGACGAATGAAGATCGAAAAAGACCAAGTTCGGATCACTTCTGGGGTCCGTCACGGCAAAACATTAGGTTCTCCAATTACCATGATCGTTGAAAATCGTGATTGGAAAAATTGGCAGAAGGTTATGTCTGTTGAGCCAGTGGCTGAAAAAGAAGAAAAATTGCGTCGGGTCTCAAAACCACGACCAGGACACGCGGACCTTGTTGGCGGAATGAAATACCATCACAGTGATTTAAGAAATGTGCTAGAACGCTCATCCGCTCGTGAAACAACGATGCGAGTAGCGATTGGCGCCCTTGCTAAGCAAATTCTAGCGGCAGTAGATATCGAGATCGCCAGTCACGTAGCCATTTTAGGTGGGATCGAAGCTGCCATCCCAGCAGAATTAAGTGTTGACGAGATCAAAGCAAAAACAGCTGCTTCAGAAGTCAATATGGTCGATGAATCAGTAGAGGAATCGGTCAAGGCATTGATTGACCAAACGAAAAAGGCAGGAGATACCATTGGTGGTGTCGTTGAAGTGCGAACAGACAACGTTCCTGCAGGATTAGGCAGCTATGTTCAATGGGATCGAAAATTAGATGGAAAGATCGCCCAAATCATGATGAGCATCAATGCTTTCAAAGGAGTAGAGTTCGGTATCGGATTCGAAGCAGCTCATCAACCAGGCTCCAAGGTCATGGATGAAATCGTATGGAATGAAGGCTACAGCCGAACAACGAATCATCTTGGTGGCTTTGAAGGCGGAATGACTAATGGAGAACAGATTATTGTCCGAGGAGTCATGAAGCCCATTCCAACGTTATACAAACCACTCATGAGTGTAGATATTGATACGAAGGAACCTTATAAAGCAAGTGTGGAGCGTTCTGATAGCACTGCGGTACCAGCTGCTTCTGTAGTTGCGGAGCATGTAGTCGCAACTGTATTGGCTGAAGAAATTCTAGAAAAATTCTCATCAGATACCATAGATGAATTACAACATGCGGTAGCAGAATACCGAAAGGAAATCAAAAACTTTTAAGAGAGAGGGTACGTCTATGAGAAAAAAAGTGTTCGTCTTAGGTCTTGGTCTAATCGGCGCTTCGCTTTGCAGAGCAATCAAACAACCAACAATTGAGCTGTTTGGCTGGGATTATTCGGAAGAGACTCGGCAAATTGCGAATGAAGTTGGATTAGTTGATGAAATTGCTTCTATTGAAAGAGCACCTGAGATGGATATTATTATTTTAGCCGTACCCGTTTTATCCACCTTGCATTATTTGCACGAGCTGGCACGTTTGCCGCTAAAAGAAACCGTGATCGTAACAGACACAGGCAGTACAAAAAATGAAGTCATGAAGTTAGCGAAAAGCCTGCCATTTACCTTTATCGGAGGACATCCGATGGCTGGTTCTCATAAGTCAGGGGTGAAGGCTGGAAATCCAAATCTTTTCGAAGAGGCTTATTACATTTTGACACCGCCTGAAGGGGCAAACGTTGAACCGCTAATGGCGGTACTAGAACCGACCAGAGCGAAGTTCGTTGTGATTGAGCCTGAGTCTCACGATGAAATTGTTGGCGTTTTGAGCCATCTACCACACATTGTCGCGTCAGGTCTAGTAAAAATGAGCGATCAACTGACAGAGGAGCATCCTCGCGCCACTCAGCTCGCAGCAGGCGGGTTCCGAGATATTACACGTATCGCTTCCTCTGATCCACAGATGTGGACAGATATTTTGCTCACAAATCGCACGATCCTATTAGATTTAATCAGCAGCTGGCAAGAGGAAATGTCCAAAATCAGAGAAAGCTTGGTTCAAGAGGACCAACCGGCCATTTATGACTTCTTTAGTCAGGCAAAGCATTCGCGGGATCATTTACCATCAAAAGATCGTGGTGTAATTCCAGCGTTCTATGACCTTTATATCGATATTCCTGATATCGCTGGGGCAATTGCCAAAGTCATGACGATCATTAGTAATGCAGACATTTCCATCATTAATCTGAAAATTCAAGAAACACGTGAAGATATCTTCGGTGTTTTAGAACTTTCTTTCAAAAATCAAGCAGATCTGGAAAAGGGACAATTATTAATCGAGGAAGCAGATTTTCGTTGTCGCAGAAGGAGTTGAACAAATGAAACTATTGAAAAATAAATCAGGGCTAAGTGGTACATTGACTGTACCAGCAGATAAATCTATTTCACATCGCAGCATTATGTTTGGCGCAATCAGTCATGGGAAGACAACAATTCATAATTTTTTAAGAGCGGAGGATTGTCTGAGCACCGTCGCTGTCTTTAAAGCCTTAGGTGTTACGATCGACGATGACGGCGAAGTGATAAGCATTGAAGGAAAAGGCTTTAAGCATCTACAAGCACCCCAGCAGATTTTAGACGCTGGAAACTCCGGCACGACAATGCGCTTGGTCTTAGGAATATTGGCCGGCCAAACTTTTCATTCGAAAATCGCTGGCGATGCATCCTTGAATCGTCGACCGATGGAACGTGTCATGGGACCGTTGAGAATGATGGGAGGCAATCTTCAAGGAGAACAAGGCAGTGAATTTCCTCCGATTGAAATTGAAGGAGGTCCATTATCAGCGATCACCTACGAAATGCCCATCGCGAGTGCACAAGTAAAATCTGCGATTCTTTTCGCAGCATTACAGGCTGAAGGTTTGACTACTATTATTGAAAAAGAAAAATCACGCAATCATACAGAAGAAATGATCAAACAATTCGGCGGAAACATTTCGGTAGAGGATAAAACAATTACTGTGTCAGGCGGACAACAGCTTGTCGGGCAGGAAGTAACTGTTCCTGGAGACATTTCGTCGGCTGCTTTCTATCTAGTCGCTGCTACTTTGTTAGCCGATAGCGACCTTCAATTGAAGCACGTGGGAATCAATCCTACACGAACAGGAATTTTAGATGTGCTACAAGAAATGGGTGCAGATATTCAAGAAGGCTCGGTTGATTCGCAAAATCAGGCAGCAGACTTACAAATCAAAGCAGCACCGTTAAAGGCTGTGGAGATTAAGGGAGAAATTATTCCCCGCTTGATTGATGAGCTTCCAGTAATCGCATTAGCAGCAACTCAAGCAGAGGGAACGACAGTCATCCGAGACGCGGAAGAATTAAAAGTAAAGGAAACCAATCGGATCGACGCAACGGCTCAAGAATTAAACAAATTAGGAGCAAACATCGAAACAACAGAGGATGGCCTGATTATTCATGGTCCAACACCATTGCATGGCGGCACTGTTGATAGTCACGGGGATCACCGCATCGGTATGATGCTTCAAATCGCCGCTTTATTGACAGATGATATCGTAGAACTCAATAATCCTGAAGCGATTAATATCTCTTATCCAAACTTTTTTAATGATCTAGCGTCATTGATATAGCTTTAGTAAAAAATGAAGGTTGATGTTTTTAATTATAAAGTACTCAAAATGAATGGAGAATGCCTAATGGAATCAATTGTCTTGATCGGCTTTATGGGAGCTGGAAAAACTACGATTAGTAAAGAACTTGCAACGACGTTAAATGCCCGTGTGGTAGACATGGATGATGTTTTAGTTGAACGGATCGGTCAGCCGATCAGCGAATATTTTGAAGAACACGGAGAAGCTTCTTTCCGAGAACATGAAACAAATCTTTTAAAGGAAGCGTTGAATGAAGAATCTGTCATTGCTACAGGCGGCGGCGTGATTCTTCAAAAGGAAAATCAAAAAGTTTTGTCCGATAAATTAGTTGTTTATCTAAAAGCAGATGCAAATGTACTGGTCAAAAGAATTCGGGAAGACAAGGTGAATGTTCGACCACTAGCGATTAAAAATGATGATGGAGATTTGAAGCGTTTATTCTTTTCAAGAGAAAAGCTTTACGAAAAACTTGCCAAAATTACTGTAGATACTTCAGAAAAACTGCCAAAGGATATTGTTAGTGAAATCATTCAGCAGGTTGAGGTTGCATCATAATGAAAGTTGGTTATTTGGGACCTAGGGGCTCATTTACCTATAGCGCGGCAGGAAATTTTTTCAATGATGAAGTCCTCCTGCCCTATGAATCCCTTACAGCATTATTGGAAGAGCAACGTAAAGGAGCATTAGACTATTGTGTCGTTCCCATTGAAAATACGATTGAAGGTTCTGTGTTACCGACTCTTGACCTAATTTTCCAAACGCTGCCGACAATTCAAGCAGAGATCGTGCTTCCTATCCAGCAGCAGTTAATGGTCCATCCTGCGCATGCTGAAACTTGGGAGAAAACTGAGCTTATTTGTAGCCATCAGCAAGCCTTAGCACAATCTCAAGTATTTCTGATGAAGCACTTTCCTACTGTAGACATTGAGCAGATCGGTTCTACAGCACAAGGAGCTCAAAAGGTCGCTGATCATCCGAACCAGCGCTATGCAGCAATCGGGTCCCGTGACGCAGCGGAACAGTTTGGGTTAACGATTGTCCAAGAAAACATTCAATCCATCAGTGAAAATGAAACGCGTTTTTGGGTACTCGGGGAACACCCCCTAACAGGAGATTTACCTCAAGGGAAAAATAAGGCTACTCTTCTATTTGATTTAGCTTCGGATCATCCGGGCGCATTGTATCAATGCTTAGCTATTTTTGCAGCAGAGAGCATTAATTTAACCAAAATTGAATCTCGCACACAAAAGACAAAGCTAGGAGAATATTTTTTCATTATTGACTTGGAAACGCCCGAAACAGAAAAACTCAGCAGAGTATTGCTTCAATTAAAAGAGAAAAACTTCGCAGTCACATTGATCGGCGATTATCCAACATATCTTCCAAAGGTTAGAAAATCTTAGTAGTTAAGGTTTTCTAATTTTTTTTGGGAAAAATAAGACAAAGTGCAGATGATTTGCTATTTTATTAATAATAGTAATGAGATGAAGAGGTGCACTATGAGCCGAATGGATAAATATAAGAAGATTCATGAGGAAAGTCAGAAGGAGGAGAAAAAACCTTTTGGCTTTCGTCGTGAAATGAAGAAGAACGAAAAAGCAGACCAAGAACCGTTACACTATGAAGAGCCACAAGAATCCTATAGAGAACCAGAAGAAGAGTTTTACTATGAGGATCATTATCAAGAGCCAAAGAAAAAAGGATTCAACGTCAAATTCCCGACATTTAGAAATCCCCTTAAGAATCCTTTTAAACGAAAGCCCAAAAATCCTTATGAACAGAAACCAAAGAAAAAGCGAAGTTGGCGCCGAAGGGTAATTATGATTTTGGTTGTTCTTTTAGGGTATTCTGTCATTTCTTTCGGTATCGGGAATTTCGCTGCAAAGCACGATTCCTCAATGCCAAAAATTGAGACACAAGAGTTTAATGGCGCGACATCGGAAAATGGGAAACGCAATATTTTGCTTTTGGGTAGTGATACCCGTGATAACATCAGTGGGCGCTCTGATTCAATGATGGTGCTGCAAGTTGATGGCTTCGGAAAAGCCAAGCTTGTCTCATTTATGCGAGACATGTATGTCAATATTCCTGGTGTTGGTCAAAACAAGTTGAATGCAGCTTATGCTTATGGGGGAGCGGATCTCGTCCGTCAAACCTTAAAAGAGAATTTTGGAATCGATTGTCGCTATTATGCCATGGTGGACTTTCAGACGTTTGAAAAAGGCGTAGATGCCTTGTTCCCTCGCGGTGTTCAAATTGATGCTGAAAAGGACATGAGCTCATATATTGATGCACCTATTAGTAAAGGTCCGCAACGAATGGACGGTCATACCTTATTGAACTATGCTCGTTTCCGAATGGATGAAGAAGGTGACTTCGGACGCGTACGCAGGCAACAGCAAGTAATGCAATCTGTTTTTGGACAGCTGATCAATCCTTTGGTTTTACTACGCGGTCCTTATGCTGCAGGAAAAATTTGGGGCTATCTTTCAACCGATATGCCCAACACATACGTTTTGACGCATCTATTCAATTTCGGTAAAGCTGTGGTCGGAATCGATCGCTTGACCTTACCAGTGGATGGTTCATGGTCTTATATCGATACCGCTAATGCCGGCAGTGCCTTAGCAGTTGATACAAACCAAAATGCACAAGCAGCTCAAGAGTTTTTAGGGAAGTAATCGGATTTTGATTCCCATCAATCTATGAATATGCTATATTATAATTATTGTAAATTTTGATTGAAACGAGGAAGCGACTATGAAATTAGCGATCGTGACAGATAGCACTGCTTATCTGAATGAACGCACGCGCAATCATAAAGATTTATTCATCATTCCAATTCCTGTCATCATCGATGGTGAGCCATTTGAAGAAGGCGTAGATATTGGCTATGAGGAATTTTATCAGAAACTAAAAAATAGCAAGGATTTCCCAAAAACATCACAACCCGTTTTAGGTGAAGTCTACGAATTGTATCGCTCAATTAAGGAACAAGGATACGACACGGTAATTAGTATTCATTTATCAGAGGGTATCTCTGGTTTTGTCCGTACTTTGACAGCGATCAAAGATGACATTGAAGGACTGCAGGTTATCCCTTATGATTCAAAGATTACAAGTGTCCCAATGGGGTATATGGTAGAAAAAGCTTTGGAAATGAGTGATCAAGGAAAACCATTAGACGATGTATTAGCAGCAGTTGATCAAATTCGTGATACTACAAATGCGTATATCATTGTTGATGATTTAGATAATTTGGTCCGTGGAGGTCGTTTAACCAATGGCGCTGCGATCATCGGCGGTTTATTGAAAATTAAACCAATCCTAACCTTTGAAGATGGAAAGATTGTTTTAGCTGAAAAGATCCGTTCATTAAAGAAAGCGTTGCAGCGTACTGAAGAAATCATCGAGGAACGCCGTCAAGAAAACGAATCTGAGTTAAGAATTTATGTCATTCACGGAAATAATCCAGAACTTGCTCAACAGGAATATGAAAAGCTACGTGAAAAGTATCCAGATGCAACGATTGACATTGGAACATTCGGGCCTGTCATCGGTACCCACTTAGGGGATAAAGCCATCGCCCTCGGCGTAGCCAAATAGCATGCAACTCACTAACAATGTTAGTGAGTTTTTCTTTTTATCAAAAAGGCAATTCCCGGCTCAAAAAAAATAATATTCATTCATACGCTTCACACAAGACAATCAATAGTGACGTTTAGCTTAATGGTATACGCAACGAACATAAAACTCATTTTTTATGGGTTACAAAAAATGATTACTTAAATAGGAGTTAGTTGCCAGTTAAACTTTTCCCAGTCTATAAAAAAGTAAAAGGTAAAACAAACGCTCCACACAAGACAAGTAACAAAAGCGTATAGTTTAATGGTATACGCAACAAACATAAAACTCATTTTTTATGGGTTACAAAAAATGATTACTTAAATAGGAGTTAGTTGCAAAAATCATTGGAATTGCGTATTCTTTCTTCATCAGTAGTTTAGTAATTTACTAATTCACTAAAGAGTGATCAAACAGATTAATCGCCTGTTTGATTCCATTCAACTAGAATATTAATGAGGTCATTAGGAGGAGTAGCAATGAAAATACCAACGAATTTAAAACATAAACCTGTATTTTTAGTAGAAGATTACGATAAAATCGATGGTCACCATGCTTGGGAAAGTGATGCAAAAGGGTTAACTTTAGGGTTGGCTCAATGGAACGATCGTGGACGAGTGGACATTTCTGGAAAAGTTTGGCGACACACCGGTGAAAAATGGTCCCGTCAATCCGAGGAATTACCAATTACTCGGATTTTAGATTTAGCCATTTTAGTAGCTCAATCAAGTATTTATTTACAAGATGCTTATCGCTATGAAAAATTTTATGATCCAGAAGATCCTAAAGTAGATATTATTGGTCTTCAAGGAGGACGAATGGAAGTCAAAGTCGATACAGAAAATCCAAAAATTGATGAAGATATCATTTTATTCAATGACACGATGAACAAGGATGGTGACTTGATCGCCCAACGCTATCGCACATTAAAACGCCTACTTGACGAATTAGGCTATTAGAAATTAAGTAATGAGGTGAAGAGAATGGAAAATACTTTTGTCATTACAGAAGGACGAAAGTTTACCAAAGTTGAACAGCAAATGATCTGGCGAAAGCCGGCTAGTCACAAAACCAGTGAGGAAGAAGTAAGAATCGCGTCAGAGATTAAAAATAATTGGTTCGATCCAGAAATGAAAATAATGAATGTTTTACTTGAGGGTGATGCTGGTTCCGGCAAGACGCAATTAGCACGTGCCTTATCAGATGATCTGCAACTTCCTTATACCAAGGTTACTTGTTTTGCCGATATGGATAAGACGGATGTCTTTGGCGCGCTATTACCTGTCGTCATAGCCGATGATAATGAAGACCAAGAATTGTTAGAAGCCATTTATCAGACAGATTCTTTGCAAGAGGTACTTTCAGTAATCGAAAAGCACTTTCAAATTACTGAGGAACAGGCTAGAGAACGATTAAGCAATCTGATCGAGCGAATCGACCAAGAGGACTATCCAACCAATGTGGAGTATAAGTTCTATCCTTCAGAAATTGTCCGCGCGATGCAAAAAGGGTACCTATTAGAAATACAAGAACCTACTGTAATTCGTGACGCTTCGGTTTTAGTCGCATTGAACTCTGCACTAGAGCCAAATGGTCTGCTGAATATTCCAACTGGAATCATTCGCAGACATCCAGATTGTGTGGTCATTATTACCACAAATCGAAACTATCAAGGCAATCGTCCTCTGAATGAATCTTTACGTGACCGAGTACAGCACGCTGAAAAAATGGATCTCCCTTCAATCGAAGTCATGATTGAGCGCGCGATTGCAAAAACAAATTTTTCAGATCGGGATTACCTAGAGATTATGGCAGAAATCATCCGTTTACTGGATGAAACAGCTAAGGCGAATGCTATTAAGGGCGTTGCAGGGATGCGCTCCTATTTCTTCTGGGTCAACAGTTTAAAGCAAGGGCAGGACCCTTTAGAAAGTATATTTCCTAAAGTCCTTTACAAATTAACAACGGACGAAACAGAATTAAAAATTCTGCAGGAGGCTTTAGAACAAAGCAAGCTGTTAACTGAGCTTCAACAAGTAAGAAACCAGCAAAAACTAAGACAGGGCAGGAGAGTCAGCCAGGCTGAAGCGGATCAACGAAATATCTTTGAAGAAGCAGAAGAGGCGACCTTGAAAAACGAGGCAATAGAAATGGACGACGCCACTGAGAATAAAGAAACAAAAATAGAGGAAGCTGCTGAAAAAGAAAAAACAAAGGCCGAAGCAGCAACTATTTCTGATGAGGCAGAAAGAGGAGAATCTGAAGCAGAAAGCACGAGCGCTTCAGTAGATGAGGAAGATAAGGTTGGTTCAGCTATGTCGCTAGATGAAATGACCGAATTGGACAAGACGATTCGAAAAGAACGTAATCGTGAAATTCGAGAAAGCTTAAAAGAAACGATACACGCTAAAGAAGGAACCATTCTTCATCGACCAACTATCAATGAAGCCGCCATTAAAGACGGTCAAGAACTAACACAACAGGTACTGCCCGAGGTAGACAGCTTAAGCCGTGTAATAAATGATCTATTAAATAAAGAAGTTAGCAATGACTTCTCGACTGGAAAATATTATGGTGCGCGTTTTAATCCGAGCCATGTTGCTTACGGAGACTTGAGAAATTTTGATAAGAAGAATCCGCCTAGTGAACAGCCTTCATTAGCATTAGCTGTTCGGGTGGATGAATCTGGTTCGATGCTGCGAGACGACCGCATCCAAAATGCGAAATTAGCAGCAGTTGCTTTAAGTCTTTTTGCAGAGAAAACCAATATACCACTGATGCTTTACGGCGATTCAGCGGATCTTAGCCAGCGTGAAAAAACATCCATTTATTCTTACAAAGAATTTGAAGATGGCTATGATTTCATGGCAGCTAAGATTTCTACCATGAAACCACGACAAAACAACCGTGATGGTGTCCCCCTTCGATTATTAGCCGAAAAATTAAGCCAGCAAGCTGCTGATACGAAGGTTTTACTTTCAATCAGTGATGGTCAACCGAAAGCCTTACCGGATTATACTGGTGAAAAAGCAAAGCAAGATATTCAATCTGTTTTAGATGACTACGAACGAAAAGGCATCTTATTCATCGCTTGCGCCATCGGTGAGGACAAAGAGCAATTAAGAAACTTATACGGAGAGAACAACTTTGTTGATATCTCTGATATTTCAACGTTGCCGCAACAACTTCTTCAATTGATTGCTCGATTTGTATAAAAAAATTCCCTGCGTAGAAGTTCGCAGGGAATTTTTTTACTAATAAGTCGCACGAGGGCCTCCAATGTATTTAGGACGGCTACGCAAAGCAGTGACATGAGCACCGCCTAATTCATGAAAAGAGGGACGAACAGGCACCTGAACATACTTTACATGCATGCCAATTGAAGTATCGCCAATATCAATGCCTGCTTGGGCGACAATGTGTTCAACTTCGACAGGGTCCGTGAATTGCTCAAAAGCAGCCACAGAACAAGAACCGCCTGCGTGTAAAGCGGGTTTGACTGAAACAATTTCCCAATCTTTTTTCTCAGCAAGCTCACGCTCCACAACGACTGCGCGATTAATATGTTCACAGCCTTGTACTGCCAAATATATTTTTTTTGGATCAAGAATGGATTTTAAGGTTTCGATTACCCATTGTCCGACCTCTTGACTAGAGTTTTTCCCAATAGTGCCGCCAACGATCTCACTTGTTGTGCAACCAAGGACGAAAGTATCACCTGCTTTAAGATTAGCTGCTTCTAAAACATCCTTCGTAATCGTTGTTAATTGTTGTTGTAATTTTTCTTTTTCCATTTGAATGACTTCCTTCTATTAACTATTTATATTGAGGATGGCGTAATACCCTCTGCAATGCATGAAAAAGAGGGACTGTCACCACGATACCAAAAATATTTTGTATGCAATTCCCTGGTAATGAGGCTAAACCGGCTGGCCAGCCAAATAAGAAGGTCGTTGCTAACGCATAACCGATGATCATGAACAAGCTCGCAAAAAAGAACCCTATAACAAGCCCTTTCTTATTTGGATACTTGGAATAGAAATGTCCTAAGATCAACCCTTGAACACCATGAATAATGATCGAAAAAATTGCCCATTCGGGATATCCTGAGATCAGGTCAATCAAACCACCGCTTAATGCACCAACCAAAAGTCCACCACTTGGACCAAAAAGCAACGCAGAAGCATAAATTCCTACTTCACAAAGTGTGACAAATCCCTTGGTAGCAGGAATAGGGATGATAAATAGAATTGATAAGGTAACAGTCAATGCGACCATCATAGCAAGCTTTGTCATCTCTTTTGTTTTCATGCCTTTGCCTCCGTTCTCACACGATCTCCAAACCAAACATTTCCTTCGCCGTTTTTCAATAAGATACCATTTTTGATTCCTTGATAAACATATTCTTTACTGTGACGAATCGCATCAATCAACGGTTCACCTAAGACTAGGTTCGAGGTAATCGCTGATGCAAATGAGCAGCCCGCACCATTTATAGCACCGCTAGTCAACTTCGGTTTTGAAAAGAATTCTAGCTGTGTCCCATCGAAAAACAAATCCGAAGCTAAATCACCAGAAAGTCGTTCGCCGCCCTTAATCACTACAGTAGGGGCGCCGAGCGCAACTATTTTTTTAGCCGCCTGTTTCATTTCCTCTAAATTAGTAATTTTTTGTTGACTTAAAATCTCCGCTTCCTTTAAGTTTGGCGTGACAATCGTTGCAAGAGGAAATAATTCAATCAGCTTCTCTCTATAAGTCTCGCTGTAAACATGATCCGTTTCTTTAAAGGCCATAACTGGATCTAGTACAATAGGACCATGAAAAAACTGAAGAAAGTTCTTTACGATTTCTAGAGAGTCCAATTGATGTACTAAACCAATCTTTATACCAGCTAGATTCAAATTTTCATCAATAGTGTTTAATTGATCCTTTAAAAGCTCTGAAGATAAATCCTTTATTTCAAATTCCCTATTCTTAACCACTGCGATACAAGTAATAGCCGTGACACCGAATAATTGATAATTCTCAAATGTTTTCAAATCCGATTGCAGACCACCACCTGCTAAAGTGTCTGATCCAGCAATAGTCAGCACTGCTTTTGTCATAGAAAAACTCCTTGTAACATCATAATTGAGGATGTCTCATATAAAGTATCCTCCGTAATGATTCTTATTATAAAGTTTAATAAAAAAATTTAAACAGCCAATTGGTTGTTTTATAGCTCATCCAATTATAAGTGAAAATAGTTGTTTCAGCATCAAAAGTGCGTTAGCATGTGGAGGTGAAAGGGGATCATCTATATGAAACTATTTATTGCAGGTGCAACCGGACGTGTAGGAGAAGAATTAATTAAAAATTTAGAGAAGAAGGGGCATTTTATCTATGCAGGCGCTCGCCGAGAGGATGCAATTAAAACGAGCAAGTCAGTTCAGCCTGTTCATTTAGATTTACATGGGAGTGTTGATGAAATCGCCGATACCTTAGCAGATGCAGAAGCTGTCTATTTTGTCGCTGGCTCAAGAGGAAAGGACTTGTTACAAACCGATCTATACGGAGCAGTTAAATTGATGCAGGCGGTAGAAAAGAGAGGGATCAAGCGTTACATTCACCTGAGTTCATTATTCGCTTTGCAACCAGAAAAATGGAGTGGTTCGTTGACAGATTACAACATCTCAAAATTTTTCTCAGATAATTGGCTAATTGATAAGACCACTTTAGACTATACGATTCTCCAGCCAGGAAGCTTAAAAGAAATTCCAGGTAGTGGAAAAATTACAACGGAGATCACTGAAAAATCCGAAAACGCGATAGAAAATGTTGCTGCTGTTTTAGCCGAATTACTCGAACAAGAGAACACTATCAAAAAAGTCATTTTAATGGGAGATGGAAAAACTCCTATTAAAGAAGCTCTGAAAAAAATATAAAGATGGATCCACTCAGTGCAAAAGCTTATCTGAGTGGATTTCTCTTTTGTAAATTCAGTCGAGCGGAAAAATATTAAATAATTTCTTAGTCTTTCAGCTAACTTAATGATAAAATAGAGGTTGCTGAAATGAGAATTCCGTACCTAAGGAGAGACCTTATGAATCTTCAAAATATTCATGATCTTAGAATCGAAGAGGGGGTTCAAATGATCCGAAAAAGAAAGATAGCAAAATACTATATGAAGGTACAGGGCTTTGCAAAGAAAGAAGCCTATGAAACGGCCCAAAAGACGCAGCCAGAATTTGCTGAGGCTCGTAACCTTTACCTTGCATTGTATTACGAGGCAAAACCCGTATTTGCTGATCGAAGCAAAAAAGAGAAGGCGCTGAGAGTTTATCAAGTCTTCAGCATTATTGCGCTTATTTGCTTTGTCATTTGGTTGTTCAACAACGGGTATGTGAATGGTTCAAGCGTCACGGATAATTTTCTTCTAATTGCTCTGATTATCAATTTCGCTGTTACAAGTTATTTTGATGAAAAGGTAACCGAACGAATCCATGAACGAAAAACTAGAGAACTTTTTCGTCACGATCCAGAGGCTTTATATAAGTTAGCTCAAGTAGAAGAAATTAAGCGAAATATTTTTCGTGCAGAGCATCGAGGCATCAAACTAGTTGAAGAGCACAAAGAAGAAAATGAGAAACAATCTGAAAACCAATCAAAGATTATCTCAATAGATAAGTTAAAAGCATTGAGGAATAAAATAAAAAAATAGCCAACTACGTGGATAAGGGACGTAATTGGCTATTTTTGTGGTTCAATTTGCTTTTTACGAAAGGGTTTGCAATAATTCGAACTATACTAATCAATAGAGGAGGTAGAATGAAATGCTCAAAGCGATTATTTTTGATATGGATGGTGTGATTGTCGATACTGAGTTTGAAGATTTTCGAATTCAACAGGCATTCATAATGAAGGAAAATCCAACACTTAACCAAGAAAATACGAATTTCGAAGAACTAATTGGTCAATCTTATGACATGCTTTATAAAACATTGAGAACATTTATTGGCAGCAATGATTCCTTAAAAGAAATAAAAGCACGGTTTGAAGAATACAACGAGGTTGCTTATCGAGCCATTGATTATCAACAGCTTTTTCGAAAAGAAATCCTTTCTATTTTAAACTGGTCAAAAGAAAATGACATTCGACTAGCTGTTGCATCCTCATCGACCTATGAACACATTATTGAGGTTTTGGCGACTTGTGGGATCCAAGATTCTTTTGATGTAATTTATAGCGGCGAGTTTGTCAAAGAAAGTAAGCCAAATCCTGAAATCTATTTGAATACTCTGAAGAAATTAAATGTAGCATCCAATCAGGCAGTGGCTATCGAAGATTCATTTTATGGGATCAGTGCAGCTAAAGCTGCTGGAATTCCTACCATTGCTTATAAAGAAACTCGAGCTGCTATTGATCAAAGTGCCGCAGATTATATAGCAGAAGATATGACTGCAGTTTTTGAAATTGTTCAATCTATAAAAAATCTAAAGTAGGGAGAGGATATTAAAGTTTTCTCTAGTTTGAATATGAAAGTAATAAGAAACCACTTACTATTACAAAAGAGAATCTTTTCACAAAGGTTTTATGATAAAAAGCATTCTGTCAAAAAAATCACTTTTATTGCTGTTTTATGATCGTTTAATTCAGAATATGAATTGTACAATAATTATTGGGTGAAAAAAATGATTCCATTTCCTAATAAAGTTGAATTTATAAAAGCAGGATTCAATTTCTCAGATTTTTTTGATGAAATGCTTTTTGATTATTTTGTCGCTAAAGATGGATATATGTTTTTCAATCCATTAGATAATTTTATGTATAATAAAGCAAAGATTCGAATTTTTTCAGTAATTATAGAAAAACTGTAGTGATTAAGCAGATTTAAAGCTAGCGATAAAATACAAATATATAGAGTCCAAAATCACTGAATCCAACAAAATTTAAAACTAAATTCAATTACACAACTTTGTTTAATGTATATTATGTAAACTAGAATAAAAATTTTAAAAGGAGAACTTTCATTGGTTCTCCTTTGACATTTTCTTCTATTCCTATTGATTCTTCTGAAAGTCATTCCTTTAACAGTTTAGAAATTGTTCCGTATCCAAGTTCGTTGGCATAATCCTTTGCAGATTTTCCATAGTTATCAGTGATATCGGGATTTGCACCATACTTTAACAATTCTGACACAATATCCTGATAAACTTTTGAACCGTCTCTTAATGCAACAGCTTCAATTAATGCTGTATACCCATAATTGTTTTGATGATTAATAGTCACGTGTCCATCAGTTAATAGCAATTTTACAGTTTCAAGATGACCTTTTTCAGCTGCTGGTATCAGCGCGTTTCCGCCAAAACGATTCACTATTGATTGATCAGGCTCGCTATGAGACAACATATACGCTAAAATTTCAGTTCTGCCTTCTGCGCCTGCGTATAAATATGGACTGTCTGCAATGTTATCCTGTATGTTCACATTTGCTCCAGCATCAATTAGTTTTTTCGCCAACTCAATTTGATTATTATGAACAGCTATCAACAATGGAGTTTCGCCTTTTTCGTTTAATTCATCAATGGGATATGTTTTTGTTTCCAAAATTTCTGCTACTTTTTCTGAATCATTGCTTGAAACGGCTTTGAGCAAACTTCCCGAGTCGTAACTCATCGATTTGTCCTCCTCCGACTGTGAAGTTTCTGACTTAGTAGATTGGCTATTTTTTTCTGAAGTTTCAGATATTTTTGCTGCTTTTTCTACTGTGTCATTTGATGTCATGACAGTTCCTTTTTCATTTGAAAATATTTGACAGCCACTTAGAATGAAAAGAAAAACCATTGGAACAATAATTTTTTTCATCAATCTCTTCCCTTCATTACGATTCGCCGCTTTATCTATAATTCTCCCGTTAAAAATTGAGCACGACCGAACCCAAAACTCCAGTCTTCATCAGTATTCACAGTTAGATTAATCATTACATCTTCTGATTGAATACCAAGTTTATCTCCTAATTCCTTTACTAGAAGAAAATAGAAGTTTTTCTTTTCTTCGGTTGTACGCGGTCTTGTTATTAAACTGAAGACGATCACCTGATCCGTTCGATCAAATCCTAGACCGGTATCTAAAAGCTGCATTTCAAATGCTTCGTGCTGAGTAACAATCTGATAACGATCCCCCTGTGGTGCATGAAAAGCCTTTAACATGACTTGGTAAGAAATATCCAAAATTTCCTTGATCTCACTCTGACTTCGTCCCTTAATCAAATCGATTTTCATTAATGGCATACCTCATCCCCCTTTTATTTCTGCATAGTATACCATCTTAGAGTCAAATCGGCCGCTTCAAGAACTCAAGGTATAAAACAAATCAATTCTCACAATTCTTCAGTTTATTAAGAATTATTTATATTCCGATTAAAATATATTCGGAATATTGATATATCAGTATTTTGGACATTATTCAGTTTGACCTCTACCTTAAAAACCGATAAACTATTTAGGTATATGGAAAATAAAAACTAAGGAGCATGAAAATGTCTCATTTAAAAAAATATAATGATTTTATCAAAACAAGAATTGGTTTCTTCAGTTTGTTACTAGTTTTGCTATGGCTGAAAAACATGTTCGCTTATGTCGTCGATTTTCATTTGGGCATTCAAAATCCGATGCAATTGTTCATCTTAATCATTAATCCTTTAAGTGTTTCGATGTTGCTACTAAGCATTGGCCTATTTATCAAACGTTCAAAAGTTGCTTATGGTACATTGTTTATCATCTACGCCTTATTGACGATCTGGCTTTTTTCAAACGCTGTTTATTACCGTGAGTTTACAGATTTTATTACCATCAACACAATGCTTGGTGCTGGTCAAGTGTCTACGGGTTTAGGTGAAAGTGCTGTTCGTTTATTTCGCTGGTATGATATTTTTTATGTGCTAGATCTATTCGTGCTGCCGACGCTATTATTTAAGAAAAAGATTCCAATTGCTGAAACGTTTCCTCGTTTTCGACAAGCGGCTGCCCTTTCTGCTCTTTCACTTCTGATTGGTAGCGGAAATATTTTCTTGGCTGAAATTGACCGTTCCGGCTTATTGAGTCGTCAGTTTTCTCGCGAGTATTTGGTGAAATATTTAGGTGTGAATGCTTTTACGTTATATGACAGCTATCAAACCTATCAAAACAACCAAATCCGAGCAGAAGCAAGTCCGAATGATTTAAAAGAGGTCGAGAGCTACGTCAAAGATCATTATGCCGCACCCAATGATTCGATGTTTGGGATCGCTAAAGGAAAAAATGTTGTCTATATTCATTTAGAAAGCTTTCAACAGTTTTTGATCGATTATCAATTGACTGATGAGAACGGTGTAAACCATACAGTGACACCTTTTTTAAATAGCTTATATCATGGGGAAAGCACCTACAGCTTCGATAACTTTTTCCATCAAGTGAAGGCAGGAAAAACGTCTGATGCTGAGACACTGATGGAGAACTCACTGTTTGGTTTGAATCAAGGAGCACTGTTTACACAAATGGGTGACAAAAATACCTTTGAAGCAGCACCGAATATTTTGAAGCAAAAAGCAGATTATACTTCAGCCGTTTTTCATGGTCACTCAGCTTCATTCTGGAATCGTGATAAAACCTATAAGCATTTAGGCTTCGAATATTTCTTTGATTCTTCCTACTATGACATTAACGACGATAACTCGTTCCAATATGGGATGCATGATAAGCCTTTCTTGAGTCAATCGGTTCAATACTTGGAGCATTTGCAACAACCGTTTTATGCGAAATTCATTACCGTGTCCAACCATTATCCTTATTCTCGTTTTAAAAATGAAGAAGATGGTTTCCCATTGGCAAACACGAAGGATGAAACAATTAATGGCTATTTTGCTACAGCAAACTATTTAGATACCGCGTTGAAAGAATTTTTTGATTACATGAAAGCCAGCGGACTTTATGATAACTCGATTTTTGTACTATATGGTGATCACTATGGAATTTCCAATACGCGGAATAAAGAATTAGCTCCATTATTAGGGAAAGAATCGGACACTTGGACAGATTATGACAACGCGCAATTACAGCGTGTTCCATTTATGATCCATGTACCTGGGGCAACGAATGGCGGAATCAATCATACGTATGGTGGTCAGGTCGACGCGCTCCCTACTCTACTACATTTGCTGGGAATTGATTCAAAGAAATATTTACAGCTTGGGCAAGACCTATTTTCTCCTGATCACAAGCAAGTTGTTGCATTTAGAGATGGTGACTTTGTAACACCCCAATATACTTTCTATGGCGGAAAAATGTACGATAATCAGACGGCTCAAGTTATCAGTGAGCCTACACCTGAGCAGGAACAATTCTTTGTTGAATTGAATCAAGAGGTCGATCAGCAATTGATCACCTCGGATAAAATCACTAATGGAGACCTGTTAAGGTATTATCAAGATAGCGGCTTAGATTCTATCAATCCAGACTCATTTGACTATCGAGATCAATTGGCTCGTTTGGAAGAAATTGAACGACAAAAAGGGGCGCAATCCTCGAGCCTGTATAGTGAGAACAATCAAAAATCAACCGTCGGACTATACAAGACAAAAACATTTCAGCAATATGAATAAGTAAAAGCTGCTCCAGTTTTAAAACTGGAGCAGCTTTTTACTCTTGTCTTCTTTGCAAAGCCTCTTTTCGCAATTTGCGTTGTGCTTTCTTTGAGCCACGATCAATATCACGTCGTTCTTTTCGAGTATGAAAATCCTCGAATAAATTTTCTAGCTCATAATCGGCCGGATAAAGCTCTGTTGCACGAAATTCAAGTTTCATTCTACGTTTTGGCACCTCAATGAACGTATTGTCTAGAAAGACCTTCACATTTTCAGTAAATGGAATTTCTTGATAAACTAATGCGGCTTTTTGTTGTTCTAATAAGAAGACCTTATCGCCTTTATAATAGGACATCTCATCAGCTGCAGTTGGTTGTTTCTTCGTTTTCGTTTTGAAAGATTTCTTTTCAAGGTCATAACTTCGATCGTTAAAATAGTTTTGTGCTTTAGTAATAATCTGCTCGGAGATCGCCATTTTTTTGGCGATCCACAGTGCGTTACTTTCACCAGTCTGACCGATCAGCAAGCGATACTTAGGCGTTAAGTGCTCAGCATCAAAATCCATTGCCGCTGTAATGAAATCCGGATGCTGCTCAGCAAACCGTTTGATTTCACCGTAATGTGTTGTAGTGATTAGAATACTGCCTTTTTGATAGAACTCCTCCATAATGGCAATAGCTAGGGCTGCGCCTTCATTTGGTTCCGTCCCACTGCCTAATTCGTCCAATAAAATCAAGCTGTTTTTATGCGTCTTTCGAAGGATTTCAGAAATATTCTGCATGTGTCCTGAGAAAGTACTAAGTGCATTTTCGATACTTTGCGCGTCACCGATGTCAACAAAGATCTGATCAAAAATAGCGATCTCTGTTCCCTCTTTTGCAGGAATCTGCAGGCCGATCATAGTCATTAAACTCATCAGGGCGACTGTTTTTAATACAACAGTCTTACCACCGGCATTCGGACCAGTAATCGTTAACCCGCGATAATCTTCACCAATTGTCAAATCTAATGGTACCGCATTGTTAATTAATGGATGCGTTGCGGAGACAAGATGAATATAGCCATCTGAATTTATCTCCGGTGTGATTCCTTTTAATTCTCGACTAAATTTTCCGCGAGCAAAAATATGATCGAACTCAGCGATAATTTCAATATTTTGTTGAATTAGTGGTAAGGCTTCTGCTAATAGACCGGTCAATGTTGCTAATATTTGATAGACTTCTGCTTCTTCGATCATCTTATGGTACACCAATTGTTCATTCCATCGACTTACATTACTGGGCTCAATATATGCTGTCGTCCCTTTGCTGGAAAGCTCGATAATCGTTCCTTTTACTTGCTTCTTATAAGCTGATTTAATGGGTACTGTAAAAACATCGTTGCGTTTTGTAATAATTGCTTCTTGCAATTTTTCCTTGTTTTGTCGAATAAATTTTTTCAATAGCTCTTGAATCTTATCTTGTGTTTCCGCGATGTCTCGCCGTGCACGGCGAAGCTCACGGCTAGCGTCATCAATAATCCGCCCATTACGAATAACTTGGTAGATTTCTTCTTCAATTTCATTGAAGTCATTCAGCCCTTGTCCATACCGATTCAACAAAGGTGCCACCGTTTGATTTTTTTCAAAGAATTGGCGAATTAAGCGTAAGCTACGTAAAAAATCTGCGCACTCTAAAAGTTCTTGTGGCGTTAGAACAAATCCTTTTTCAAGCTGATTCGTAATATGTTCAATGCTCTGAAGCCCCATAAAAGGCACGTGAAGACTACTGTCAAGCAATTTTTTTGCTTCGGTTGTCTCAGTTAACCTTTTTTCTACAACAGAAAGTTTTGAATGAGGTTGTGTATTTTCTATTCTTTTTTTCCCAAAGCTGCTAATAGCATAACTACTTAGTTGTACTTTAATTTCGTTAAATTGTGTTTTTTCAAATGTTTCGTTATTCATGGTCTCTTCCTTTCAATCTGAAAAGATCCCTATCGAGGCCGGAGGAAAACTTAACAAGTAATGGTTACTCATGATTTATATTGTTTGCACAGTCGTAAAAAATACGCAGCGCACAAAAAAGCTGTGAAGATTCCTCTTCACAGCTTGAACTCTAAATTCATCAGCTTTGATAGGCATCTAATTTGGCATGCGAAATAAACCTGCATAAACAGTTCTTTTTCGCTATCAAGTTACTCCAAATTAAATAACTACACTCACCAAGACACCTCATAAATTTTGTTAAGTTTTCTTATTAAAAGAATAACGTGTCAATGAACATTTGTCAAATCCGATAAATACTTTATGCGATTTCAGCAGGTACTGGTTTTACCCCATCATTAATAAAATACACTTGGTACCAAGTTAAGAAAGTATAAATCGTCCAGATCTTGCGACGACCATCCACTGTTCCAGCAAAATTATCGTCAAGTAATTTTACGATCTTTTCTTGATCAAAGAATTCTTTGACAAAATCTTGTGTAAATACGTCGCGAACAAGCTGATAGAACTTCTCTTCTCGCAACCAGTCTTTGATCGGAACTGGGAAGCCTAATTTTTCACGATTGTACCATTCTTCTGGCAAATGACGAGCGGCTGCTTGTCGAAATGCAAACTTTGTATTTTCGGCATTAATCAGATATTTTGTTGGTACAATTTCAGAGACTTTCATCATTTCTTTATCTAATAGCGGTACACGAACTTCCAATGAATTGGCCATCGCCAATTTATCAGCCTTCAATAAAATATCTTTTGGCATCCATTGGTGCATATCCAAATATTGCATTTTTTTGATTTCAGACATGTCTTGAACTTTTTCATAATGAACATCCACAATTTCTTTAATGGATGGGCTCTGTTTATATTCAGGCTGTAGATAATCCACTGCTTCGTCTTCTTCAAAGACTTTCGCTTGCCCAATAAAGAATTCTTCAGCTGGCGCAAGTGAAGTGTACAAGTGCAAAGCACCCTTGAATGTTTTTCCTTTTAACCCTTTAGCAATAGAATAGCGCATATTTTTCGGCAGTTTTTTCAAGCCTTCAGCAACAACTTTCACTACTTTTGATTTCGTGTTCATACCATACGCTTGATAACCAGCGAATAATTCGTCGGCACCTTCCCCGCTCAACGCGACACGCACATCACGACTAGCAAGCTCTGTTAAGAAATATAATGGAACACATGAAGGGTTAGAATCCGGTTCATCCAAATGATACTGAATTAATGGGAAATATTCGAAGGCCTCGTCTCCAGTTACTACACGAGAAGTATTGTTAAGATCGATTAAATCGGCTAATTTCTTCGCTTCAATAGATTCATTGTAAGACTTATCACCAAAACCAATAGAATATGAATGTTCTGGACGTAATACAGCCGTTACGTAGCTTGAGTCGACACCAGAAGATAAGAAGGAACCAACCTCAACATCTGCGATCCGGTGAGCTTCTACGGATTTCACAACAGTGTCATCAATGAGATCAACGGTTTCTTCCAATGTCATATTCGTTTCCTGTTCTTTCACATCCCAATATTGCTGAATGTCTAACTGACCATCTTTATAAGTAAAATAATGCCCTTCTTTGATGCGGTAAACATTTTTAAAAAACGTTTCATCTAATGCTGAATATTGGAAGGTCATATAAGGTTTTAAGGCTTCTTTATTTAACTCTTTGACAAAATTTGGGTGTTGCAAAAAGCTTTTTATTTCTGAACCGTACATGAAAGTGCCATTCATCATTGTGTAATAAAGTGGTTTGATCCCGAAATGATCCCGTGCACCAAACAACTCTTGTTTCTTTGTATCCCATATAACAAAAGCAAACATTCCGCGGATTTTTTGCAGTAGATCAATCCCATATTCTTCATACCCGTGCAACAACACTTCAGTATCGGCATGAGTTGTAAAAATATGCCCCTTGGCAATCAAATCCTCGCGAATACTTTGATAATTATAAATTTCTCCATTAAAGGTAATGATTTTTGTTCCATCTTCGTTTTTGATAGGCTGTGTACCGCCCTCAAGGTCAATGATGCTTAATCGACGAAATCCTAAAGCAGCACCTTCGTCGATGAATTGCCCCGCGCTGTTTGGTCCACGGTGAACAATCGTATCCATCATATTTTTAACAATTTGTTCTTTTTGCGTTGTATTTGAACGATCAATAAATCCTACAATTCCACACACAATCTCTACCCTCTTTCAAACATGGTAAACTGATACTCTTTCATATCAACTTTCAAAGTATATCATAGGATTTAAGGACTTTCACGAACGAACGTGATTTCCTATAAAAAAAGGCAAAAAAATTAATTTTTTCCAAAGAGATTGTTCCTTATGAATTGTTATCCAATCAATAGAATAGCAAAAAGTGTTGCACCAAAATAATATTTGGTGCAACACTCGTTGTTTCATTCTTATTCGTCAGTAATTGTTAATGGAACTAAGAATGGATAGCTTCCAAAGAATTCAATCAATGATTTGTTTTTACGATCAGTATTTAGTTTCAAGCTACTAGTCTGTTCTTCAATATTTTGATTAATGGTAACCGTTTGTTTCCCGTCTAAAGCAACTACGTAGCTATTTTCATCTAACTTCTTGAAATCATAATTTTCATTATCCATTGTCGTGATAAAGATTTTGTCCAGTACCTCTACCGGAGTTTTATGATGAAGATCCACGGATAAGTCTAATGGTTGACTGTTGTCTAAAAGATTTTCATCGAAGTCAAAGCCTAAATCTTTCATATGAGCCATCACATCATTCATTTCCCGACTAAACATTGAATTTTGTCCGCTCGTGTAAATATGTTTGTTGTAGCAATCTTTCAGTAAGGTTAATACTGCATCGTCCAAAATCGTGGCTTTCATCGTCTCAGGATAAACTTCCATCAATTTTATTTTTTCACTGCGGAATTTTCCATCAGAGGTTGGCATCATAAAACTAAAATTAATTTCATTTGTACTAGTTAATCGATAAGAAAGATTGAAATGCTTGCTCTCCCAAGTCGAAAACTCGTTGGTTGAAAGATGCAGATCATGATTTTGTAATGGCTTAATTAATTCGAAGGTGAAATATTCTAAAAGCGCACCTTTGGCAATAGCAGAGGCAGTCATTTCAGCTGTTATAAAAATCTTCTTAAAGTAATCCAATAAGGTCGGGAAATCAGATTCCATTAATACTTTTCGAAATTTAAGATCAGCAATTTCTTTTTCTGCGTCTGCAATTAAATTTAATAAATCTTGATAATTTTCTTCTCGATTATCGTAATAATTTAGAGAAGTTCCACTGACAGGTTTTGATTGAGGAACAGTCTTAAATTCTTCGTTTGAATCCTCCGCCGATTCATCCGGATGAAGAATTTCTTTTTCGCGGATATTTAAGCCAGGTTCTTCCGAATCGACTAAAGTATCATAGATTTGATTGAATTTGTTTTTTTCTTCAGTCATTATTCTGCCCCCCTATTTAAGAAATCTTTGATAAAAATCTCAAGTGCGGCATCCATTTCTTCCAAACCGCCGAAGCGTTTTTTAATCAAGCGTAATTCTTTCAATGCAATGGCTTGCTCTAATGACAAATTATTTATCCGATTGGCCAGTTCAATTTTTTGAGATTCCCCAGATAATTGATCACCGACAAATGGTGTCCATTGGCTCCGTTGTTTTTTTAACTCACTCAATTTTTCATCGATGACTTCGATTTCATCTTCGACTTTCTTACGGTTCATAAAACTCTTGGTTTCTTCTAATTCAGCCTTAAGTTTCTCCTGATGAGCAATTTTCCCGTTAAGCTCCCGTAATTCAGATTGTGCAGCAATTGTTTTAGCATCAAAATCATCCTGTTGATTCTGCAATTCTGATAACTGCTCTTTATATCCGCCTTTTTCAGCTTTTTCCCATTGCTCGCGGATTTCAGGTAATATTTTTATAGTCGGTTGCGTCGCGTCAACCTGTAAGACCGCTCGGTCACGATAGTAACTGCCGATCTGATAATTGATCAAAATTGGGGAAACCACATCACGCATGATCATAAATGGGAACGTCCTCTGTATTTCTTGATCCAACTTACTAGTCAAGAAATTATCAATTTCATGATTTGCGTTACTGGATTGTTGGATTGAGGCAGGCAATTCATTCCAGTAAATTTGATAAACATCGCCCATTCGCTCTGCTTTCATTGCCTCTTCTAATCGTCTGATCTGCCCCATCAACCCACCTAACACATCGGAAGCAGATTCTTTCACTGAATCAAACGAGGTTTCAGTTTGAAGTTCTTCCTGTTTTTCTGGAGTCTCCATCTAAGACCCTCCTTTATTTTTTTGATTAATTATATAATAAATATTACCATAATTATTCTTGATCCAAGTCAAACGTGTAAATATTCTAAATTTTCCCGCCAGAATTGGAACCCACTTCTCTATTTTACCCTAGCAAGGCCGTAATGATAAGCATAAACTTTTAGAGAAAGAAAAAAAGATTGTGCCAATCTAAAAAAAATGACACAATCTTTTTAACTATTTTGTTAATCCACTAAAGAAATCTTTGATTTGTTGCCATAAATTTGAGAAAAATCCTTGGTTATCTTCTAATGTTCCTTTAAGAGAATCTCCAAATTTTCCTAATTGATCAGAAACTTTATTGACAGTTCCTTTGAAATCATTACTTATTTTATCTAATTGTTCAATGGATTCTTTGTCCAAGACACCGTCTGTCGTTTGATATTTTTCTGCTAAAGCAACCAATTTGTTGATGTCATCCTTCGTCACATATTGAGAGAGATTATTCTTAGCCAATGCATCATTAACAATTTTCTCAACATCTTCTTTCGTAGCTAACTCCCCTTGCTTCTCCTTAAGCTCTGCTAACTCTTTTTTTATGTCTACAAGGGTTTGATTCAATTGTGCTTTATAAGCTTCATCAGCTTTTTCTTTTTCACTATCAGATAAGTTTTGGTTTTGGCTCTGTTCATTTGCCTTATTTACTACAGATTGCGAAACATCTGACGTAGTATCTAACTCCGTTTGTGCTAACTGCGCACGTTCAGGATTTACAGTCTCGCCATTGGATTCAAACGCTTTATAAACCCCTGTCAATGCGCTCTCACCAGTCACCTTCACGACACTAGCAACTTTCACCGTTGCATCAGTGATTCCTGCTGTAACTAGTGGGTTTTTATACTGATCTGCAGTAATTTGGGTAATATTCTGTGGTGTTAATATATCAACATTGATTCCTTTTCCTGGGTCTTCACGATTAACAACTACAGAACTTAACATAACACTGTCGTCACCGCTGCCATAGCCCAGATATTTCACTAAATCTGCTCCAGTTGCCGTTTCCATTTTGACGCTTTCTTGATTGATGCCCAATTTATCCATTGTTTCATTTAATTGCTGTTGATTTAAGCCGGCTCCAGCTACAAAGGTTGGTTTTCCCCAACGTTCATTGATTGCACTGTCTTCCGCATGAGCCTTTTCCTGACCAATCAGTCCCGCTCCTAAAGATAGACCTAAACCTGCTAGTAGAATATATTTATGAAGTTTCATTTTACTGCCTCCTGTAACTTGATATTCATATTCTAGCTGATTTTGTTCATTTTCCTTAGTCAGAACCCTTCTCTTTAAACAATTATTTACTAAGTCAAGAATCTCTTAACTATTTTTTCAGTCTCCAGTAGGAGGAAAAACCTATTATTCTATGCCTTATCATTGCTTAATGTTTCCCCCATTTATAAAGAGCTCATTCATTGATATCAATGATAAAAAGTCTACGATAGCTGTTCCAACATAAAAACACATCTCAGTTCCATTTACTGAGATGTGTTTCAAGAATTATTTTTCTTTTGTTGTAAAATGAATCTTATCTTGGTCATCACGTTCCAAGTAAGTCGTTTCTTTTAAATAGTTGAAATGTAATTCTTTGATGCTGGAATCTTCCAGCATTTTTTCGTAGCCTTCAAAAATTGCCCGAATATACTGCTTATAAGCTTGTTTTTTTCGTTGTCGCTTGTTCATAAGACACCGTCCTTCTTGGTTATCTTACCAAGCATCCGCTTTTCAGACAAGTATTTTATTGATAGGTTTGATTCAAATACGTCAACAAGTCTTTCGATAAATCCGTGGCAGAAGTTCCTTCCGGTTTGTTTTCCAAAAATTCCACAACGGAATAATTTTGTTTTTCTGCATCGAAAGCATATAAGAAGCTGTTTTCTTGTCCTTTTTCGTCTTGTTTTTGTTTAATCTCAGCGGTCCCAGTCTTAGCCGCTAGTGGAATGTTTAATGCTGCTAAACTATGAGCGGTCCCATTCTCATCGCTTACAACCGCCTGCATATCATTGGTAATCGTTTCTGCTGAGCTGGCTCTGATAACATCTTTGGTGTCCTTCGTTTCTTTGTCTGCGATCAATTTAGGATAAACCATTGTGCCTTTGTTTGGGAATACCGAGTAAGCAGTGATTTGTTGAATTGGATTTAGCAATAACTGCCCTTGTCCATATCCAGTATCTGCCAACAGGATTTCAGAGTCAAAGCTGTCTTTACTTGAGATTTGAGCCTTCTCCATAGCAATTGGTAAATCTAAATCTTTGCCAAAAACAAATTTGTTCAAGCCAGCGCGAAACGTCTTTTCCCCCATTTTCAACGTTTCCTGTGCCATATAGATATTATCTGAGTAAACGAGTGCTGTTTTCAAATTGACTGGACTTACATCAGACACACGTGTTACTTGATAAGAACCCCAAGAACTATCTTTCTGCCATTTCAGACCGTTAATAGCTAATTCTTCGTTGGGATTCAACGTTCCGGCATCCAGACCAATTGCTGCAGTAATTGTTTTAAAGGTTGAGCCTGGTGCGTAGCCTGTAGCAAAGCGACTCATGAATGGTTGATTCTTGTCATTACTGTAAGCGTCATAATCCTCCTGACTAATTCCATTTGTCATCTTATTAGGATCAAAACTTGGGGAACTGGCAGCTACCAGCAAATCACCTGTCTTTGGAGCCATTACGACACTCGAGCCTGCTTGACCATTTAAACCATTATACGCAATTTGCTGCGCTCTGCTATCAATGGTCAATTTAACGTTCTCACCATCTTTTTTATCAATGCTTTGCAATACTTTTTTTTCATTTCCTTTGCTATCCATAATAACAAGTGACCCGCCATCTTTTCCACGTAGCTGTTTGTCCAATGCCATTTCTAAGCCACTGCGACCTATCAAACTATCGCTTGCTAAGTCATCGTTCTTTTTCATATCTTCTGCGGTTACTTTTCCGACATAACCAATTAATTGTGCAGCCGCTTCTTTTAGCGGATAAGTCCGTCCCGTTGTCTCTTTTACTTCCAAACCATCAGGAGCTTCTTTAGGAGCATCTGCGCTAGTCTTTAACGGCACAAAGAAGTCCTCTTGGACCCAACCTTGTGATAAAGCAGTATTAATATCATCCGCAGTGATATCTAAGCTTTTAGCAATCACCTCGATTTTAGCCGTGCGATCCTCACCCGTACCTAGATTTTTAGGAACGACACCTACCTGATAGACCGTTCCGTTAGTTGCGAGTCCTTGACCATTGCGATCTAAAATCTCACCACGAGTCGCTGGATCAACAGAATAGTTAATCTTGTCTTTTCCTGACATACCAGGAAAAATCAAATTAGGTTTCCAGTTTATTTCTTTACCATCATCGGTTAGTGTTCCCGTATATTTTTGCTTCTTTAGCTGACCGAAGCCAGTGTTCACTGACAACTGATAGGAAAATTGATAACCGGAGCCTTTTTTATCTATTGTTAAATCAGACATTTTTATATTTGATGCACTGATCCCTGTAAAAATTGATTGATATTTCTCAGCAACTGATTTTGTTGAATAGCCGCTTTTTTTTACAGAATCAGCATTCAAATTCTTTGTCATATCTTGATAGTTGCCTTTTTGTAAATCTTTAACAAACGATTGGACCGTTTTCTCCCCTTGTTTTTTTTCTTGATTTGCCTGATAGGTTCTCACTCCAAAAAATCCCGCAATGAGCAAAATGATAACGCCCACAGCAATCATCGGTAATTTACTGCTTTTTTTCATATTCCGTGTACTTCTTTCCATAAGAAGATTCCTCCCTAGCATCTTTCATCCTCTTTCTTTATACTATAAAAAAGGACGTGTGAACTTATGAATCATTGTTACTTATTTATCGGTCCTAGTGGATCCGGAAAAACTAGTTTAGCTGAAAAAGCCTTCGCCCTTGAACAAAAGGTAATCTCTTATACAACGCGTATGCCTCGTAGCGGCGAAGAAGAGGGACGAGATTACTATTTTGTGTCAAAAAAAATATTTAAACAAATGATAGTAAACGATCGATTCGCTGAATACGATGTGTATGATGAACATTTTTACGGTATTGCGAAAGACACGTTGCGTGAAGCATTAGAAGCGGGCGATTGCTATGATCCTATCACTACGACCGGCTTCATCAACTTACATCGGCTCTTTGGTGATCAGATGGTTCCTATCTGGATCAATATCTCAAAGGAAACTATGATCGCACGTCTTGAAAAACGTGCATCTGCTGAAGATTTAGAACGTCGTCTAGCTATTTTTCAAGAGGATCAAAAAAGTTTAGAGCGTTTAAAAAAGTTCCCAAATCTGATTGAGATTGATGGCGAAGCCTCTTTAAATGAAATGCTTTTTCAATTACGTCAAGCGTTGGCGTAATTGAAAAGCTTTGCGCTCACCATGCTCAAAAGGGAAATGTATCATGCCTCGATAGGTAAAACCACTTTTTTCAATCAATCTTAGCATTGGCTGATTCGCAGGATATGTATCTATACGGATATCGTCATACCCTAGCACTTGAGATTGTTTAATTGCCAAGTTTAATAAGCTTTTCCCTAGACCGATTCCGCGATGCTTCTGACTGATCGCCACATGGTGCAATGAAATATATGGGCCTTCTCCTTGCCACGTTCCTTCAATAGCCTCATAAACAGGATCCGTCTCCGCGATCAAAGCAATCGTTCCGACGATCTCCTCTTCTAAAGTTAGCACATAGCTGGCCTTTTTTCGGATATCCTCGCGAATGACAGTTTCATGTGGTTCATGACCATTCTGCCACTGTGGTGAGCCTTGTTTCTTTAAGTATTCCTTCGCCTCATTGATGATAACGCCTATCGCCGGTATATCTGCTAATGTACTTGGACGAAAGACAAATTTCGCTTCCTCTAACTCAGTCGTTCGGGCCTCCTCCCCAAACGAGAGAATCGCATCAGCATCTTTTTTTCCAATAATACCGCCTAAAAGTTCCCCCATTTGTTTGGCCTGTCTGACGATAAAATCCTCATCTTCATATCCCATTTTTCTTCCATCCTCTCCGCCAATGATCGCCCTGTTCCAAGAAAGCACCAATTAATTCAAGATGATGTGCCAACGACCATTTTTTTATCGTTCCTAAACCCGGGAATTTTTGGGTTTTCCGGTAATGTAATAACTCTTCTAAACCAAGTGTTAACAATAGTTGATCTTGATTTCTCGAATACCAGCTAGCTAGTTTGTCCAATGCTTCAAAAAATTTCCCGCTTTGATCTTGTGCATTCTCATTAGTATCAGACACAAAATGCTTCACTCTTAAATTAAGATACGCATCAAAATAGGTAATGTGTAGTGCAATTGCACGACTTGGACCGCCCTTATCAAAATAACGACTACCTTCGATCGTGTAGTCACTAAAACCTACTGAATCGGACCCAATAAAAAGGTGTTCATCGCTATAGAAATCATCTACTTTTTCGCTATAATTAGCAACATTTTTTTTCGTTTGAAATGCTTCTCTGAGTAAAATTTTATTTGGTACATCTAAAACTCTAAACCTTCCCTGATCTGGAATAACGGTTAAATCCTTTGATTTTATCATAAATTGATCGTTTTTCCTGGGTGAATGTTCATTGAATAAATGGAGAGTTGCTTCAAACGAATTGTCCTTTGTAACAATTTCAGCTTTTTTTACACTGCTTTCTTTCTTCAATGACCATTCAAAACGCTTCTCTTCAAAAAGTCTCGCCGTTCCAACCTGAGGATTCATAATTAAATAACAAATAATATCTTTTTTATCAAACAATTCGATGGTTTTCTTTAAAGTGGCTGAATCACGAACCGGCTCAATAATCGGTCGAATCCTTTTTGACCACCGTTCTTCCTTAATTAAAGTAGTGACCGCTAACAAATCAAACTGTTTTCCTCTTAAATAGGGATAATACATTTAATCACTCCAGTGGCTCAGTTGGCCGTCGCCGCACCTGTCTCTGCTGACGTAAAAATTCATAATCTTGTTCTAGGGCGCGAAGCTCTTCTTCTAAACTATCAATTCGTGCCGTCTGCACGTCATCAATAAATCGCTGATAATAATTCTTCTCGTGCAGACTATCCTTATCGTCTAGTCTTCGTTTAAGCTCTTTGTAAAGCTGTTCTGTCGAGAAAAAACTTGTTCCATATGACATTCGTTTCGCTTTCTGCACCTCTCTAAACAGCGAAGCCATAAAACGTTGCGTTAAAGCAAGTTCCTCTACTAGGAGTTCTCTTCTTAACGGCTTCTTCGCTACAAAAAAAGTGCCATCTGCTGGTAAATCCTCCGTTTCCAAATAAGGTCGGTAAACTAAAACACCAATGTCATTCGGAATATCCTCCTGTACTTTTTTATAAAGCTCATCTGTTAATACGAAATAATTGTAATGACCAATAAAGGAAAGCTTTGCCTTTGAGTAAAAATCAGCTTTCGTTACTTTAAGCTCGTAACAACGCCATTCTGTACTACTCGGTTTGAAGAAACAGGCCAATGTATCAACGATTCCTTGATCTTCTGGCATGGTTACCT
This sequence comes from Enterococcus raffinosus, assembly GCF_001886185.1. Taxonomy (GTDB): domain Bacteria; phylum Bacillota; class Bacilli; order Lactobacillales; family Enterococcaceae; genus Enterococcus_A; species Enterococcus_A raffinosus. The sequence continues at coordinate 139,696 of NZ_JXLA01000006.1, forward strand.
CTTCCACAACAATTCCGCCGAGTTCAATACAATAGTAATATAATGCTTTTTCAATTTCTTGTGTCAATGTCGTTTTCATAATCTCACCATGGGAACGTATTTTCGTAAACTTTAGCATATCTATGTAAAAAAAAACAGAGGTTGCCCTCTGTTTTAAATAAAATATGAAAGATCACTGGCAGGACTGGGATAGGCGAAAATGTACCTTTCAATTTCTTCATGTGTCATTTTTTTCATCAACACGATCAAAAGATAATTAATAACCTCATCGGCAAGTTGGCTCAAGCAACTTATAGAAACAATTCTGTTTTTCTCATCGTAAACAAACTTAATTTTTGCACCTTGGTCATTGATTCGATGATACGTATACCAGCTTGATAAATCTGTTGTTTCTGAATGATAGTTTTCTGCATGGTCCGCAAGTTCTCTTTCACTCAAACCTATTCGAGCTAATCGCTGATCGCCAAAAACGATGGTTGGGATCAATGGATAGTCGATTGCCTTAGTCTCTCCATTCATTGCTTTCGCCACATAAGCTGCTTCGAAACCCGCCACAGGTGTAAGCTTCGGTTGGCTTTTTGTAATTACATCCCCACAGGCAAAAATATGCTGCTGTGTCGTACGCAAATGGTCATCAACTTTAATTCCTCTTTTATCGTACGATACACCTGCATTCTCCAGATTTAATCCTTCAACATTTGGATTTCGTCCGGTCGCACCAATAACCATATCTGCGACTAACTCAAAGTTTTCTCCAGTAACGCGATAGTTGGGATGCAGTAACTCAATAGCCTTTGTATTCACATTAAAGTGAAAGTTAATGCCGGCTTGTTTTAAATGTTCAACTAAGTCATTAACAAGTTCGACATCAAATTCTTTTAAAGGTCGATCATTATGATGGATGATATGAACCTCAGAACCTGCGGCATTTGCGATAACTGCTAATTCAAAGGCGATATATCCAGCACCAATAAAGACAATTTTTTCAGGTAAGTGGTCTAAAGAAAGAAAATCGGTACTGCTTTGTAAAAACTCCTGTCCTTCAATCGGTAACACCGCTGGTCGTTGCCCTGTCGCAATCAAAAATTGCTCAGCTGTCAACGTTTGATCATCAACAACGATTTGTGTTTTGTTTATAAAGCTCGCTTGTCCTTGGTAACGATCTATTTCTGCAGCATCCAACCCATTCTTGGTATTTTGTGGGACGGTATCCGTATAGCTTTTCTTAAAGGCCATCAAATCTTCCCATACGATTTTCGGTGTTTCTTCAAAGCCGTTTCCGATCATTGTTTCAATCCGTTTTTGTGCCTCTACACCACTCATAAGCATCTTCTTAGGGTCACAGCCACGGTTCGGGCACGTTCCACCCCATAAATCTGATTCAATAATCGCTGTTGTTTTTCCTTGTTCCTTCAAGGCATACGCCGCAGCATTTCCCGCTGGGCCACTGCCAATCACGATTGCATCATATTTTTTCATCATTATCCCTCCTGACTTAAAAAGCGGAAAACGTCACTTCGCTCGATGATACCAAGGATTTTTTTATCATGTTTAAGCATAAAGGATTCTTCTTCAGCCAATAAATCAAAAACCTCACTTAAGCTTGTATCCAGATCCAAGGTAGTTAGATTAGATGGATTAGTTGCCATTTTTTGATAAAAGCCGCCATTATATAATGTTTCTAATGTTTGCGTATAGACTTCATCCGTCGTTTCGTCAAAAAATTCTTCAACGAAATGATTGGCCGGATGCCTTTGGATTTCTTCAGGCGTATCGCATTGAATCAGCTTTCCTTCGTGCATGACCGCAATACGACTACCGATCTTCATAGCTTCTTTCATGTTATGTGTGACAAAAATGACAGTATTCCCTAGTTTTTGGTGCAGTGCTAAGACGAGGTCTTGTAGACTCGCACGTGAAATCGGATCAAGAGCGCTGAATGGTTCGTCCATTAGAACGATATCTGGCTCAGAGGCTAAAGCACGAATAATTCCGATTCGTTGCTGCTGCCCACCGGATAATTCACTTGGCATCCGATTCCTGAATAACTCGGGGTCCATATCGACCTCTTTTAATAGCTCATCCACACGATTGTTTCGACGTTCTTTATCCCAACCAAGCATGTCAGGAATTACTTCGATATTCTCTTTGACGCTCATTGTTGGAAAAAGAGCAATTTGCTGCAGAACATAGCCGATTTGCCAGCGTAATTTCTGAATATTATAATCTTTAATTCGCTTTTCCTTAAAATAAAGGTTGCCGTCTGTTGGTTCGATTAACCCGTTGATCATTTTTAAAGACGTCGTTTTCCCACTGCCTGAAGGGCCAACTAAAACAAAAATTTCACCTTTTTTTACAGAAAGGTTTAAATCTTTTAAGACAACATTGCCTTCAAATTCCTTACTCACATTTTTAAATTCAATAATTGATTCCATCTATTTCTCCTCCCCAATGATTTTCTCTTTCACTAAGAAGTCATGAGCGACTTTAGCTGGTTGCTCTTTTTTAACATTAACCAAATAATTCATTTCAATCATTTGATCTTCGGTAATCTTACCAGCTAAACGATTCAGTGCTTTAACAACTTTTGGATGCTTCTCCGCAAATTCTTTTTTCATTAAAGGTGCCCCTTGATAAGGAGGGAAAAGATGCTGATCGTCTTCCAAAGTCATCAAATCATACTGCTTAATCTCACTATCCGTAGAGTAGGCATCAATCACATCAACGTCGCCTGTGTTAATTGCTTGGTATCGTAATGCTGGCTCCATGCTCTGGACAGAGCTTAGCTTTACTCCATATTTGTCTTGGATTCCACGATAACCATCTTGACGATCAATAAATTCTAAAGTAAATCCAGCTTTTAATTGATCTTGTTGTGCCTGAAGTTGAGAAATTTTTGTGATCCCGCGTTTCTCGGCTTCGCTTTTCTTCATTGCCAAAGCATAGGTATTTTCATAATCCATTGGTTTTAACAGGCGCATATCAAATTGCGAATCTAATAATTTATTGGCTTCTGTATAAGTTTTCTCCGGTGTTAGATTATCTGGAGTATTTTTAGGAACCTCTACTAGACTCTCTAAAACTGTCCCAGTAAATTCAGGATAAATGTCAATTTGATCACTTTTCACAGCACTGAATAAGAAACTTGTTTTCCCGAAGTTTGGTTTCAATTCCACGTTAATGGAAGAGTCTTCATCTTTGATAACTTCCTTGTACATGTTAATCAAAATGTCCGGTTCTGAGCCTAGTTTCCCCGCAATCGTTACTGTTTCAGTTCCAATAGGATTATTCTGAGCAAAGAAAATCCCCCCGATACTTAAACAAATTACTCCTAAAGCAATCAGAGTTACTTTTCCGCTGCGATTTTGTAAAAAGCGAATCAGTGTGCTGAAGATAATAGCAAGCAAAGCGGAACTAATCGCACCAATCAAGGTTAGGTTTGGATCATTTCGATCAATCCCTAGTAGGATAAAAGTTCCCAGTCCTCCAGCACCAATCAACGCAGCTAAAGTCGCGGTACCGATAATCAAAACAAGAGCTGTGCGTACACCGGAAATAATTACAGGCATTGCCATTGGCAACTCCACGCGAATCAACTTACGCATCCGAGACATTCCAAAGGCGTCTGCTGCTTCTTCAATGGATGGGTCAATTTCCGAGAGCCCAATATAAGTATTTTGAAAAATGGGAAGCAAGGCGTAAACTACCAAGGCGATTAAAGCCGGTACCGTCCCGATACCCACGAAAGGAATTAGTAACCCCAACAGAGCGAGGGATGGAATCGTCTGTAAAATACTAGTTATCTGCAAAACGACTTCCGCCAATTTTTTTCGTTGACTCAATAGTATTGCTAAGGGAATTGCGATCACTATGGCAATTAATAAAGCACTCAAGGAAATTGCTAAATGTTCAAAGATTGCCGATAAAAGATCGTCTTTTCTTTCACTAAAAGTATTAATTAATTCATTCATAAAATATCCTTTCAAAATTATGACCTGTTCTCAGTATAACTTAATCAAAATAGTAGACAAAAAGATTGGCTTGGACAAAAGTAGTATAATGAGCAATGACTTACAGTAAAGAAAGCGGGAGAAAAATGAAATCCAATGATGAATTAAAAAAAATCCAAAGAAAAACACAAGAGAAAAACTATTCTTACTTGAATTCTTATCACTATAATTGGTTTAAAGCTATTGAACTGAACTTGTTAAACGGTGATGGCTTTACTAACTATTTCTTACGAATCAAACAAAATGAGCCGATAATCTTTGAAAAACTAGAGGGAAGCGTATTAGACGCAACAGTGGTCGCCTTTCAAAAAGGACTATCTGAAATAGATAGCTTTGTCTTAATTACGGCTGCTTGGGCCAATGGCTTCGTCCCTGAAAAATCCGAATCAGCGATGCAAGATTTGGACCGTTTCCTAACAAACTATACTGTCCAAAAAGAACCACTAATCGGGATTAATCAAATGAATGCAGATTTTAATCAGGTATTGATGCAGCATTTTCCTAAAGTTCGTCGTCAAGACTTGCGATTGATTTATCGGTTGCTTCTATTGAAAAGTGTCCCTTCAAACCGTGTTACCAAAGAATTAGAAGCCTTAAATGAACCTACCAAAAAAAGAACCATAGAAATGCTGACGCTTTTCCAATCATTCTAATAAAAAAGAAACGACTGCGAGAATGTCGTTTCTTTTTTATTACTTTTCGTGGGTGACCACTACATGCCATTGTTTTAACTCGTAGCGGTAAAGATCGTCTTGAAATACTGGATCGGCGTCAGAGATTGCTTTGGCTTCTGCTAGACTTTCTGCTTCAAAAATCACCATCGCTCCATCAATTTCCTCGGTTGACATATCCCCGAATACTCCCGCTGTTAAGTAGCGTTCTTTTGATAATCGCTTCAAATACTGTGCTGACTCCATGGCGACCTGCTCGCTAACCTCCTTTTCCCCATTTTTGTAATCGATCCGAACAAACAACATACTACCTTCATTCATATTATTAACTCCCTTTCTATAACAAATAGTTATTCTCTTTATTCGCAATGTGCAAACGATGTAACTCATAAGTAGCGTAGCCAGCAATAACTAGCGGCTCTTGTTTACAAATTTCTTCAGCTTCTTCATAGCTTTTTGCTTTAAGTAAAAACATTCCTGCCATACCTGGAAACCCTTTAAATGCACCAGCAAGCTCAATGTGCCCCTTAGTATCTAATTTACGGATGTTCTCAACATGTGCAACCACCCCTGCTTGGTTCAATTTACGATATTCCTTCGTCTTCTTAATCATCATGACGTATAACCATTCTTCCATTTTCTTCCTCCTAATCATATTTTTCGGCGATTTTCATTGCACGTTTTTTCAATTCTCGCTGGGCTTCTTTCGGTTCGAGAACTTCCATGTGAGAGCCATAAGAAAGCAGACGGTGGTATGTCCATTCATTCAATGGGTACTGGACGTTCACTAAAAAATTTCCATCTGCACACCGCTTAACCTGATGTTCGTTAAACTCATCAAATAAACGATGCGCCATTTCGGGAGAAAATTTCAACTTGAATGATGTAAATGTCATATTATTGGCAGATTCATCTAATGAATAAGTCTCGGACATTACTCGGTCGAAGGTTTCAGTCAAAACTTGTATTCTTTTCATACGCGACAAGCGAAAAACTCTAATTGCTTGATTCGTATGACAAAATCCAACCACATACCACGCATGAGATTTGAAAACCAATCGGAATGGTTCAACTCTTCTTTTAGATTGTTGCAACTCAGAGTTGAAATATTCAAAAGCCAAAACATACTTCATAGTGATGGCACGTCGTAATTCCGAAATCGTGATTTTTTCATCGTCGCTACTCCCCCAATAACTAAGATCAATCTCTAACCAATCTTCTGATAACGGCCGGTCAAATAATGCTCCGATTTTGTTCAGGGCCTCCTTGGCATCTGGATAATTTGATGCTTGAAGAATCTGTAGCCCTTGATACACTTGAACCTGTTCTTCCGCAGTTAAAAAGGACTTATTTAGGGCATATCCGTCCATCAGTGAAATGCCTCCGCCCGTTCCCTTTTTTGAAATAACAGGGATTCCCGATAACGTCAACGTATTCATATCCCGATAAATTGTTCGTGTCGAAACCTCGAAATAATCAGCTAACTCCCGTGCAGTCACCTGTTTGTGGCTGACAATGTAAAAAATCATCCTTACCAACCGTTCGATCTGCATAAATTTCCTTCCTTTCGAACATACTATAGCAATGGTAATGTGACAACAAGCTGTCCTATTAGATAAAGAAAAAAACAGAGAGAAAACATTTGTATGCTCTACCTCTGTTTTATGTCATTCTTGTAATTTCTCTTTCAATCAGTGCAAGAGACAGCCTTAGCGCCTTTACGCGCTCTTTTGATAAAGTGATTTGCGCCTTCATATTTCGTCCAGCTGATTGTTTTTCCTCTAGTGAAATAATTGCTTGTTCGATTTTGTGCAACGTTGAAGCTAAGGACTTCTTTGCTGCTAGGTAATCTTCTAATTGATAGTTTTCCATGCGCCCCACTCCTTTAGAACAAGTATATCAAAAAAGCTCTTTCAAAATTGAATGAACTTTACATTATTGAGTAATAATTACAAATTTTACTATCATATAGTGTCTCAACTGTGCTATGCTTATGGAGAATGATTTCCTAAACAAGCAAAAAGCACAGGAAATAGAGACCTATGCTTTTGACAAATAATTAAAAGAATGTTGTTACAAGAGCGATAATAGCTAATCCGCCTTGTGTTAAGATAATTTTTTTGTCACTTGTTAAACTACCATACAAAGCAACAAATATGATATAGATTAGGAATATTCGACTAATTTCAATCGGAGCATTAGAAAAAAACAAGCCATATAGCAAACCAAGTCCAAGTAGTCCATTGTAGATTCCTTGATTCTTAAATAAGGTATTTAAGGATTCTTCCTTCAATTTTTCTTTTGTCAGATTAAAAACTCTGCTAGTTGTATTTGACGTGGTAGCAAAGGTTTCTAAATACATAATATAGAAAAATTCTAATGCAACGAAAAGAATAAATATTTTTGAAATGATGGACAATGTTAGTCCTCCTTTTCTGTTACAGTTAATTCTGTTTTCTTTTCAGCGTACTCAGGCATGTTACCGAATAGTTTTATTAATAGCGGATTTTGGTTATGCTGTTCAACCGCTTCTTGATTTTGCCAATTCTCAATCATGGCAAATTGGTTTTTTTTTCAACTGACTCATATAGATCATATTTTAAGCAGCCTTCTTCTAACCGTGCAGAAGTTATTAAAGGGAAAATATCCGCTAAAAAGTCAGCTCTTTTATCATCATTAATGTAGAAAGTTGCTTGGATAATCTTCATTATTTAACCTCATTACTTATTTAAATTCTGTAATTTTTTCAGCAGGCAATCGAACAGACGTATATCCAGCTTCTTTCGCCTTACCGATAGACAAGATCATGACTGGTGTATATCGGTCTTTATTGAGCCCAAATGATTCAGCTAACTGGTCAGCTTCAAAGCCGCCGATTGGATTGGTTTCATACCCATGTGAACGTGCAATTAGCATAAACTGCATAGCAGCTAGACTGGAATCAATTTTTACTACATCATTCATTTGTTCTTTAGTGAAGCTCTTATAATAAGGAATAATCGCCGATAACTGTTGATCTCTTACTTCCACAGGCATCTTACCCTCTTCCACAGCCTGATCATAAATTTCTTCACCTAATTCGTAACACAACATATCCCCAAAAATCAGTATCATGGCTGATGAGGTATCATTTTGTTTAGTATTAAAACGAATCAATGGTTTCAATTTCTCTTTTTGCTCAACACTTTCAACTATCACAAAACGCCAAGGTTGCATGTTCACTGAAGAGGGTGCTGTAGTTGCTTCTTGAATCATTTCTAGCATCTCTTCGTGAGATATTTTAACCCTTTCGTCGTATACACGAACGGATTTTCTCCCAAATGTAATTTCAGAAAAATCATTATTTACTAGTTCTTTAGACATCGTTACTTCCTCTTTCAATTCACTAATTTTTTTAATAATTCAAGCAATGTTTGAGTTTCCCCCTCATCTAGGGGCAATATAACTCTTTTTTTTGAATGAGTATAATCTTGCTCACACGTTTCCAATGCTTTTGATGCTTCATCGGTAATCTTTACAAAAACTTCTCGATTATTGTCTTTGTTTCTTTCGCGAATGACATATTTTTTCGGCTCTTTGTCAAATAGGACTGATAG